>NZ_CP017812.1:1200000-1800000 GCF_001856685.1 Boudabousia tangfeifanii | reverse complement strand
CAGCCGCCAAGTTCAACGCTGAGAACCCTGACGTAGAAGTTCAGGTTGAAAAGTTCGACGGCAAGGCTCAGGAATCCTACGCTAAGATTAACCAGCTCGTTAAGGCTGGCGAACCAGCTAAGGGCTACTGCTTGGCTCAGATTGGTTACGGTGAAGTTGCCTCCGAATACGTTGCTGGCGACCTCGAAGATGTTTCGGCTGAAGCAGCTCAGTACAAGGACAACTTCTACCCAGGCGCTATGGGCATGATGACCCTAGGCGACGTAGTTGTTGGTCTTCCTCAGGACATTGGCCCACTTGTCTACACCTACGACAAGGATGAATTCGACGCCCTCGGCATTCAGCCACCAAAGACTTGGGACGAATTTATGGAAGCCGCCAAGAAGGCCAAGGAAAAGGGCAAGTTCATTGCTACTTGGCAGGGTGACGAAACCCAGTACCGTATGTCCGGTCTAGCCGCCTCCAACGGCGCCACTTGGTTCTCCGCTGAAGGTGACAAGTGGAAGATCGACGCAAACGGTGAAAAGACCGCTCAGGTTGCCGAAAAGGTCCAGGCCATGTTGGATCAGGACCTCATGCTAAAGATCGACCGCTGGGGTGACGACTGGAAGGTCGCCATGAAGGACAAGAAGATCATCGGCACCATCGCCGCTGGTTGGGAACCAGGCTTCATGCTCGGTGACCTAGGCGTCGAAAAGGCTAACTGGCAGGTAACCCGCATTCCTACCGTTTCCGGTGAAGAAATGACCGGTTCTGACGGTGGTTCCGGCATCGGCGTCCTCAAGGGCTGCTCCAACAAGGAAGCTGCTCTTAAGTTCGCTAACTGGTACAACACCAACGTTGACGACCTAGCTTCGCAGGGTCTAGTCATCGCCACCAACAAGGGCACCCCGAAGACCCCAGACGCAGTTAAGGCTCTATGGGGCGGCCAGGACGTAATGGCTGAACTCGGTAACCTAGCCCAGAAGATGAACCCGAACTTCCCATACCTACCCACCTGGCCAGCAGTTGGCAAGGCCATGGGTGAAGAAGGCGGTAAGGTTTCCGCTGGTGGTGCTAAGGTCGCTGACGTCTTCAAGACCGCTCAGGACACCGCAGTTAAGTCCATGAAGGACGCAGGCTTGCCTGTTGCTGAATGAGGCACTAACTAACCTTGGGTTAGTTAAGCAAAACTAAGTGCTATTTGGCCCGGCGCACCGAAAGGGCGCCGGGCCAAACACACGAAAGAACCAAAAATCGTTTCAAAAAATTAAGGGGGAACGTCGACGATGACTACGCCGGTTATACCTGCAGGCACAACGAAAGAAGTGCTTCCCGAAAACAAAAAGAGCATTAAAGCACGTGAACGCCGCAACGCCATGTTCGGTTGGGCTTTCTTGTCTCCATTCCTACTATTCTTTGCCTTTAGCTTTCTTATCCCAATCGTAGTCTCGGTTCGCGCCGCCTTCTTCCGCGAAGTTTCTAAGGGCGGCCTCTTCGGCGGCGGTGAAAAAGTAGAAACCTTCGTAGGCTTGCAAAACTTCAAAGAAGTTGCACTCGGCTCCACCTTCTGGACCGGTATTGGCCGCGTCCTCCTCTTTGGAGCTATCCAGATCCCAGTCATGATTATTGGGGCACTAGCACTAGCCCTACTGCTAGATTCCTTGCTAGTCAACCGTGTAGGCTTCTTCCGCTTGGGCTACTTCATGCCATACGCTGTTCCCGGCATTGTGGCCGCCCTCGTGTGGGTCTACCTTTACAACAACCAGATTGGTCCAGTAGGTCGCGTCCTCAACATTGATTTCTTTGGACACACCTGGATTCTCGCCGGCATGGCCAATATGACAACCTGGACCTTCACCGGCTACAACATGCTCATTTTCCTAGCAGCACTCCAAGCTATTCCTACCGACCTCTATGAAGCAGCTCGCCTCGACGGGGCCAGCGAATGGATGATCGTTTGGAAGATTAAGGTCCCAATGGTTCGTGCCGCTGCGCTACTTGCAGTACTACTCTCCATCATCGGTACCGTTCAGCTCTTCAACGAACCTGCCGCTATGGCCGTTAAGGCCAGCTGGATGGGTGGCTCCTACATGCCGATGCAGATGGCTTACAACACCATGGTTGGAACCGTCTCCCCATCGGGTGCTGGCCCAGCTAACGCTATTTCCATCATGATGGCACTGGTAGCTTCGGTACTTGCAGTTATCTACGCTTGGGCACAGAAGAAGGTGGACTGACATGGCACAAAAAACCGCAAAACTAGCAAATGGCTTTGAATACACCCCATCGGTAGGCAAGCACCCTCGCTCTTTGCAGCCCAGCTTGCCAGCACGTGCCATCACCAAAATTGTGCTGATCCTAGTAGCAATCTACTTCCTCTTCCCTTTGGTCTGGATTCTGTTCACAGCAACCAAGACCAATGCGGAAATGTACAGCACCAACCCCTTCTGGTTTGGTGACAAGATTGCGATTAAGGAAAACTACGACTCCCTTATGAGCTGGTCCAAAGGCTACTACTGGCGTTGGGTATTCAACTCCATCCTTTACTCGGGTGCAGCCGGTGTAATTGGTACCTTCATTTCGGTGTCTGCCGGTTACGGTCTAGCCAAGTTCAAGTTCCGTGGCAAGAACGGTATTCAGCTAATGATCCTTGCCGCCCTCTTGATGCCAATCGCCCTGCTCACCGTGCCTTTGTACATGGTGATGTACAAGACCGGTCTAACCGATACCGCATGGGCCATCATCATTCCATCCTGTGTGAGCCCCTTCGGTGTCTTCCTAGGACGCATGTACGCTGAAACCTCAGTACCAGACGAACTCCTAGAAGCCGCTCGAATCGACGGTGCAGGCGAATTCCGTACCTTCTTCACCATGGTTCTCCGCCTCTTGGCCCCAGCCATGGTAACCATCTTCCTCTTCATCTTCGTGGCCACCTGGAACAACTTCCTCCTGCCATTGATGATGATTAGCTCCGATGCGAAGAAGCCAGTTACCCTCGGTTTGTACGGCATGATGTCCTACTTCGATCCGGTATACGGTGCCGTGATCCAAGGTGCCCTCTTCGGTATCTTGCCATTGGTCATCATCTTCTTGTTCCTCCAGCGTTTCTGGCAAGCCGGTTTGGCTGCTGGTTCCGTCAAGGGCTAAACATTAACCTTTTCACTAGTACCGCTCCTGCCTTTCGGGCAGGGGCGGTACTTTGTTACAATCGATTAGAACGCTGTGCCGGAATATATTCGCGCCATAAATCGTTAACACTTAAACACTACATCTGCCAGAAACAACCTCAATGGAGGGATACATGCCCCCGACATCACGCAGCCGTGCAGCGGCTGTCTGGAATGAGTGGCGTCAAGATAAGGTAGCGATGTTAGCTGCCGGTTGGATCGTCTTCACCCTGCTAATCGCAATCTTCTCAGACCCATTACTCAAACTGTTGGGCAAAGATCCTGGCGCCTACAACCTCGACGCCCTAGATGATTTGGCGCAACCCGCTGGTTGGTTCGGCGGTATCAGCTGGGCCCACCCCTTCGGCGTAGAGCCCCTCACCGGTCGTGACCTCTTTGCCATCACCATTGCTGGTGCCCGCACCTCGGTACTAATCGGCCTCGGTGCTACCTTAATCGCGACCGTCATTGCCATCCTGCTCGGGGTCAGTGCCGGCTACATTGGTGGCACCTACGACAAAGTCATTGCCCGCATCATCGACGTCATGCTCGGCTTTCCCTCACTGATCTTCATGATCGCCATCGGCGCTATCATCCCGGCCTCGGTCCCCAGAGCTGCCCTCATCGCGGTAATCATTGGTCTTTTCGGCTGGGCCTCCATGGCCCGAGTCATCCGCGCCGAAACCATGAGCCTAAAAAACCGCCCCTTCGTGGTGGCCTCCCGTGCCATGGGAGCCGGCGGATTCCAAACCGTTAGAAAAGAAATCCTGCCGAACCTGATGGCCACCATCATCGTGCTCACCACCATGAGCGTGCCCGGCAAAATCGGGGCCGAAGCAGCCCTATCCTTCCTCGGAGTTGGTGTTCGCCCACCCACCCCATCCTGGGGCCGCACCATCCGCGCCGCAGCCGACTGGATCCAAATCGACCCCGGCTATATTACTTTCCCGGCGCTCGCCCTCGTGCTCCTCACCCTATCCTTTAACCTCGCTGGCGACTCCCTGCGAGACGCCCTCGACCCGAAAACTCGGCAAAGCGTAACCACCCTCCCCGCAGAAGGAGAAGCCGCATGAAACGACTAAAGTTCTGGCTCGCCAGACTAGCCACCTCGCTACTAGTCCTTTTAGTGGTGGCCTTCTTGACCTTCGCCTTGTTCAACCTCTGGCCCTCGAACCCAGCGCTCACCGTCTGCGGTAAACCCTGCACCCCAGAGCGCCTCGAACTAGCCCAATCCGTGATGGGCTCATCCTTGCCCTGGTACGAACAATTCGGACTTTACATTTCCGGCATCTTCGTTGGCCGCACCTTCGGATCCGGCGCAGCCGCGATCGAATGTGCCGCCCCCTGCCTCGGCTACTCCTTCAAAATGGGCGAGGCCGTCACCCCGCTAATCGCCTCCCGCATCCCAGTCACCATGTCGCTAGCCATCCTAGCTGGCATCCTCTGGCTGGTAGTTGGCATCGGCTCCGGCGTACTAGCCGCCCTGACCCGCAACCGCCCCTGGGATCGGATCATCATGACCGGCTCCGTCCTCGGCGTATCCACCCCCGCCTACCTGTGGGGTCTACTCGCCATCCTCGTATTCGGATTCGGCCTCGGCTGGTTCCCCGTCTCTGACTACGTTCCACTACGTCAAGGCTTCGGCGCCTGGCTATCACACCTAATCATGCCCGCCACCGTCCTCGCCCTGCTCTACATGGCAGTCTATGCGCGACTCGTCCGCGGCAACATGATCGAACAACTTTCCGAAGACTACATCACCACCGCCCGCGCCAAAGGCGCCAGTGAACGACGCGTCGTTTGGCGTCACGCCCTCCCCGGCGTGCTCCTGCCCGTAGTTACCCTCTTCGGCCTCGACCTAGGTGGCCTCCTCGGTGGCGCAGTGATCACCGAACAAGTCTTCTCTCTGCCCGGCCTCGGCCAACTCCTCATCGACGGAGTAGCGAACACCGACCTGCATCTGATTACCGGACTCATCCTGCTATCAGCCACCTTCGTCGTCCTCGCTAACCTCATCGTTGACGCCATCCAAGCCCTAATCGACCCGCGAGTTGCAGCGTGAAACCAATGACCACAAACACTAACTCAAAAAGCACGAAACTCCGTCGACTCGGCGCGGTAGTCTTCGCCCTGCCGCTCTTCCTCGGAGCCTGCGGAGCCCAAGCCCAGCTCGGAGTCGACGGGCCCACCGCCCTCGAACCACACGAGCTACCCCAGATCGAGCCCGTCACCAAAGGTGGACACCTCACCATCCTCGACTCCGCCAAAGACCCCGGTTTCGACCCCGCCAAATCGCAATCTTTGGCCATCACCTCGGCCGGCCTCGTCCACCGACGCCTAACCACCTGGGAAATCCTGCCCGGCAAAGACCCTCAGGTAGTGCCCGACCTGGCCACCGACACCGGTAAAGTTTCCGAGGACGGTAAAACCTGGACCTACCACCTCAAAAAAGGTCTAAAGTTCTCCGACGGTAGCCCCATCACCGCCAAGGAAATCAAGTACGGCGTGGAACGTTCCTTCGCCCCAACCCTCTCTGGCGGCCTCGGCTATCACAAATCATTGCTCGCCGGCACCGACAAGTACGAGGGCCCCTACAGTGGGCAGCACCTCGACTCGATCGAAACCCCAGACGACTACACCATCATCTTCCACCTAGTCCGCCCCTACGGCGACTGGCCCTGGATCGTCTCCCTGCCGGCCTTCTCCCCGGTACCTCCGGCAAAAGACAACCCGGAAGGTTACTCGCGCGCCCCGATCGCCTCGGGCCCATACGAGATTAAAAACTACCGCACCGGCGTGGAAGTCCAAATGGTACGCAACAAGTACTGGGACCAAGATGACGTGCGCCTAGCCGGACCCGACTCCATCACCTTCAAACTGGGAAATGACCCGGTAGTTTCCGCCCAGAAACTCATCTCGGCCCAAAACCAGTACGCGGACACTTTCAGCTCGTCCAAGGTGCCTGCCGCCCAGTTGATTACCGCCGCCCAGTCCCCAGCCGTGGGACAGCGCCTGCAAATCGCTGACGCTGGCCCGCTCCTATACCTAGCGATCAACACGCAACGCATCACTGACCTGCACGTGCGACGCGCCTTCAACTACGCCATGGACAAGTCCGCAGTAGTCAAGGCCGCCGGGGGAGCCCTCGCCGGAAAAATCTCCTCCACCCTGATCACCCCAGGCATCTCTGGCTTCGAACAGTACGACCTCTACCCGGCACCACCCACCGGTGACCTCGAAGCCGCCAAAGCCGAACTGGACAAAGCAAAAGACAAACCCACTGGACCGCTGGTACTGCTCACCAAGAACAAGTCCGAGGACGTGCTCCGCTGCGAAGCGATCGCCCGCTCACTCGAAAAGCTCGGTTTCAAGGTGCGTATTGAACCAGTAGAATCCTCGGTCTATTCCGAACGAACCACCCAAGGTGACGGCAATAGCTACGACCTGGCACTGGCCTCTTGGAACCCAGACTTCCCCTCCGCCGGGGCAAACCTACAGCCGCTCTTCGCCTCCTCGGAAGTTGGCAACGGGGGAGTGAACCGCTCCCGTTTCAAGGATCCACAAATCGACCAGATTATCGAAAAAGCCTCCGCCACCTTCAACCAGGCCGAGGCCGCCAAACTCTGGCACGAAGCCGACAAAGCCATCATGGAAAAAGCCCCCGTGGTGCCCTTGAACTACCAGCGCTTCAGCTACCTGCGAGGCCGCAACGTCACCAACTTCTTCGTTCCCGGCTTCCCCTCATACCCCAACTACTTGATCATAGGTTTGAAAAATGACAGCAAGTGAAACTAACGCAGCCAACGCTGGCAACCCGCAAGGAGACCCGGAAATCCTCGCTGCCGCTGCCGTCCCAGACAAACTGCCCCGCCACGTCATTCTGCAAGCCCTAGCTTTGCAGGTGCGCTTCAATGGTGGACCCAAGGTAGTCGACGGGGTTGAACTCAACCTCTCACACGGCAAAGTCACCGCCCTCGTCGGCGAAAGTGGCTCGGGCAAATCCGTCTCCGCCCGTGCCATCATGGGACTCTTACCGCCCTCGGCCAACGTCAAAGGCAGCGCGGTCTTATCAGGGCGAGGCGACAACCCCAACCTGCAATTGGTTGGTGCCGGACGCAAAATCCTCAACGAGGTGCGCGGCGCTCGCATTGCCATGGTGTTCCAAGAACCCACCACCGCCCTCAACCCGCTAATGAAAGTGGGCGCGCAGATTGACGAAATCATCCTCTTGCACGAGGACGTCTCGCGCTCCAAAGCCAAGGCCCGTTCCCTCGAACTGCTAGGCGAAGTCTCAATCAACGAGCCCGAACGCGTCTACAACTCTTACCCGCACCAGCTCTCTGGCGGCCAGTTGCAGCGAGCCTGCATTGCCATGGCCATCGCCTGCCGCCCCTGTGTGGTCATCGCGGACGAGCCCACCACCGCCCTCGACATGGTGGTGCAAGCCCAGATCCTCGACCTGCTGCGTGACCTAACCAAAAAGCGTAACCTTGGCGTCCTCCTAATCACCCACGATATGGGTGTGGTTGCCGATATCGCGGACGAGGTCGTAGTTCTGCGCCACGGCCAGATCGTGGAACATGGCGAGGTCGAACAGATCTTCTACCACCCAACCCAGGACTACACCAAGCAACTACTAGCCTCGGTGCCCACTCTCGGGCGCGAACTCGTGGTGCCACAAATTGGTCGCAGCGACGTGAGCGAACAAAAAGCTGCCCAAGCCGTCAAAGATCTACTTGAGCCTTTGCCCCTAAAACGTGCCGAGGACGTCCCAGCGGCAGACCCAAACGCGGCACCCAAGGTGGCAGTAAAGATCCGCGACCTAGTAGTCGAATTCGGGGCCGGGAAGAAACGCAAACGCGCTGTCGATAATGTTTCCTTCGACCTTTACGCCGGCGAAATCCTCGCCCTCGTGGGGCAGTCCGGTTCGGGCAAATCCACCATCAGCTCCACCATTTACGGCCAAGTAAAACCAACCGCCGGCACAGTCGAGCTTACTGGGGAAAACATTTGCAGTGTTTCGCGTCGCAAGCGCCAAGCCCTGCTTTCGCAGTTGGGCGTGGTCTTCCAGAACCCTGCGTCTTCGCTGAACCCACGACGTACCGTCTTGCAGTCGGTGGCAGAACCCTTGCGTTTGCACACCACCATGAACCGAGCCGAACGTGAAGCCCGGGCCCTGTCTGCCTTGGTGGCAGCCCGGCTTGAACCGGAACTCGCGAACCGTTACCCGCACGAACTTTCTGGCGGACAGCGTCAGCGTGTCGCCATTGCCCGCGCGATCGTGCTGCGCCCGCAACTGGTGATTGCGGACGAACCGACCTCGGCCCTCGACGTTTCGGTGCAAGCCCAGGTGCTCGTTACTTTGGCGCAACTACAAAAAGAGATGGGCTTCGCCGCCCTGCTAATCACCCACGATTTAGCGGTGGTGGAACAACTGGCCAGCCGCACGGTGGTACTCAACTCCGGTAAGATTGTGGAGTCCGGTCCAACCGCTGACGTGCTAGGTAATCCCCAGACGGAATACACTCGCCGTTTGATTAACGCGGTGCCGGTCGCCGACCCGCGCGAACAAGCTCAACGACGAGAACAGAGGTAAAAATGGGAACCGCACTAGTTACCGGCGCCACCAGTGGCATTGGGGAAGAATTCTGTTGGCAGCTTGCGGCTGCCGGTCACAACCTAGTGATCGTGGCGCGCAACGAGCAAAAGCTAAACGAAACTGCACAGAAAATCACTCAGGCCGCGCGGGTCAAGGTAGAAGTGCTACCCGCAGATTTGACCAAGCCCGAGGACGTGGAAAAAGTCTGTGAACGCCTTACGGCCAAGCAGGCTCCCGTCGGTCTACTGGTTAACAATGCGGGCATGGCTTTAGGCCAACCATTCGCAGCCGGCTCTTATGAGAAAGAGGAATACGCCCTCGATCTGATGGTTCGTTCCGTCATGCGACTGGCCCATGCGGCCGCCAATGCCATGGGCGAGCGCGGTCGCGGTGCCATCCTGAATGTGTCTTCGATTGCTTCGCGCACCCCGTATGGTACCTACGCGGCGCATAAAGCTTGGGTACGATCCTTCACGGAAGGGCTCGCCCTCGAAATGGCCCCCAAGAACGTGACCGTCACGGCCCTCATGCCCGGCTGGGTGATGACCGAATTCCAACAGCGGGGCGGGCTCGACCACACCATTTGGCCCAAGTTCATGTGGATTGACGTGGCCGAGGTCGTCTCCCAATCCCTAGCCGCAGTCCGTCGCGGACAGGTGGAAGTCGTCCCAACTTGGCGTTACGCCGTCCTCGATCAGGTTATGCGCCTAGCTCCCAGGTCCGTGGTGCGCCAAATTGCGTCACGAATCGGCGACCCTGAGCATCCGGTAGTTTGAGCCCCTTTGGGTTAGACTTAAGCCATGAGTTTTGCGAATGATCCAAACCGCGTGCGTCTTGCACAGCTGGTAAACGAATTAGCTGTTGTTCACCAGGAAGTCACTCTAGCTTCTGGGTTGAAATCTGATTTCTACGTCGACATGCGTCGCGTAACCTTGCATCACGAAGCTGCGCCACTCGTCGGCCACGTCATGCTCGATCTGCTCGAAGAAGCAGGCTTTACCCCTGACGATATTGACGCCGTTGGTGGCCTAACTATGGGTGCCGACCCAGTCGCAACTGCCATCATGCACGCCGCTGCTTCCCGCGGCCTCGACATTGACGCATTCGTGGTGCGCAAGGAAGCCAAGGATCACGGCATGCAGCGCCAGATTGAAGGCCCTGACGTGAAGGGTAAGCGCGTAGTCGTACTGGAAGACACTTCTACCACTGGTGGTTCGCCATTACAGGCCGCCAAGGCACTCGAAGAAGCTGGCGCCAAAGTCTTGGCTGTGGCCGTAATCGTCGACCGCAACACCGGTGCTGCCGAGCGCATCAGCGAGAAGGGCTACGAGTACCTCTACGCCCTCGGTCTGAACGACCTTGACATCTGAGTCAAACCCAACGCTAAGCCCAACCCACCCCAACGGGGGAGAGTTGGGCTTTAGTGCTACCCAAAACGAAAACCCACAGGAACCAAGCATGGCCGAGCAGTCGATGACCCCACAGCAGGAAACCGAGTTTGATCCCGCAGCCGATTTCAGTCGCAAAACCGGGGAGCGGATTAAAGCTCCAATCACAAACGCGGGCGAAGAAAACCCCGAAGTGGGTGTGGGACCCTGGCCTGGTGGGGAAGCGAACTGGCCCAGTGGAGACCAGTACGACCCGCTTTTGCTGGCCGAGGGCGACCGCCGCAACGTGATCGACTGCTACCGGTATTGGAAGACTTCGGCGATTGTGGCCGACCTCGATACCAAACGTCGTCCTTTCCATGTGGCCATTGAAAATCTGGAACACGATTTCAACATTGGCTCGATTGTGCGCACCGCCAATGCGATGGGCGCCGCCACTGTTCATATTGTGGGACGTAAACGCTGGAACAAACGCGGAGCCATGGTTACTGACCGCTACCTCCACGTTTTCCACCACCCGAGTGTGGCCGATTTTGCCCAGTGGTGCGAGCAGGCGGAAGTCACTCCGCTAGGAATTGATATTATTCCTGGGGCAAAGCCCATTACCGAGGCCGATTTACCTCGCGGAACGGTACTGGTCTTCGGAACCGAATCGCAGGGCCTATCCGAGGAAATGCGTGCCCTTTGCGGTCAGGTTTGTTTCATTAATCAGTATGGTTCCACGCGTTCTATGAATGTGGGTCACGCGGCAGCCATCGCTATGTGGACTTGGAACTTGGCCGAGGACGCCCGTCGCGCCTGAGCCGTCGGTCTGAAAGGTCAGGGCAACTGGGCGAACCTATGACTGCCGCTGGCTAGTTCACTTCTCCAGTCATCGGCATAAGCCTCATCACTACGCTTAGGTTCTACCGCTAAAGATAACGGGAGTGACTGGGACTATCTGCCCAGCTAAAGTGCTCCATTTTTTCGCTATTGGCGCGAATCGCAATTTCAGGCCGACATGCATCGTGCAACATCTTTGTGTTGTGGAACAATAGAGGGGTAATTGATCTACACAAGGAGGGCCCCAAAGTGGCTATCGCAACCCCAGAGGTTTACAACGAAATGCTCGACCGCGCTCGTGAGGGCGGTTTCGCTTACCCAGCTATCAACGTTACTTCTTCGCAGACCCTAACCGCTGCGATCCAGGGTTTCGCTGAGGCAGAATCTGACGGTATCATCCAGGTTTCCGTTGGTGGCGCTGAATACTGGTCCGGCTCCACTGTTAAGGACCGCGTTGCTGGTTCCTTGGCAATGGCTGCTTACGCTCGCGAAATTGCAAAGAACTACGATGTCACCATCGCTTTGCACACCGACCACTGCGCCAAGCAGAACATCGACAGCTGGGTACGCCCACTTCTCGAACTAGAAGCTGAAGAAGTTAAGGCTGGTCGCCTCCCATTCTTCCAGTCCCACATGTGGGATGGCTCCGCTGTTCCATTGGCAGAAAACTTGGAAATCGCCAAGGAAATGCTAGAACTCTCCGTTAAGGCAAACACCATCCTCGAAGTTGAAATCGGTGTTGTCGGCGGTGAAGAAGATGGCGTTAAGGCTGAAATCAACGAAAAGCTTTACACCACCACCGAAGATGCTTTGGCTACCGTTGAAGCTCTCGGCCTCGGCGAAAAGGGCCGCTACATTACCGCTCTAACCTTCGGTAACGTACACGGCGTTTACAAGCCAGGTGCTGTTAAGCTCCGCCCAGAAATCCTCGGCCAGATTCAGGATGAAGTTGGCGCCAAGGTTGGCAAGGAACGTCCATTCGACCTCGTTATGCACGGTGGCTCCGGCTCGACCGAAGAAGAAATCGCTACCGCTGTTCGCAACGGCGTCATCAAGATGAACGTTGACACCGACACCCAGTACGCCTTCACCCGTCCTGTCGTTGACTGGATGCTCAAGAACTACGACGGCGTCCTCAAGGTTGACGGTGAAGTCGGCAACAAGAAGCAGTACGACCCACGTGCATGGGGCAAGGCTGCTGAAGCAGGCATGGCTGCTCGCGTAGTCGAAGCTTGCCAGCGTCTCGGCTCTGTTGGCAAGAAGATGGCCTGATTGCCACTTAGCTAACTAGCTTTTAAAAGTGAGGCGAGAGGAGTGATCCTCTCGCCTCACTTTTATTCTTGCAACTGCATTTTTACTTTGAATATGAGATAATCTCGGGGTACTAGTGTGCACGATGCAGTGCACTTCCTACTTTCACAATGGTGGTGGAGATAGATGACTGATTCCCCTCGGGAGCATTCCCGTACAGGTGTTTTTGGCCGATATACAGCCATAATGGGCGTCTCTGCGCTAGCCCTTGCTGGTCTTCCAGCATTGGGAACCGCATCCGCGTTTGCCGCAGATGGCGAAGCGGCAGCAAAGAACTTTGCACTTGCTAGCAATGGTGCAACCGTAGAAGTTTCTGGGACTGAAGTCTCGGACGGACGTTGGGGCAAGGATAAACTCATCGATGGTGTCGTCAATGAAGACGCTGCTAAAGCTGAACAATCCCGCTGGTCCTCAAATGTTTCAGATAGTGCTTGGGCAACTGTCACTTTCAAGGATAAGACTGTCCTTGACCACGTAAACGTTTTCTGGGGTCGCGCTTGTGCTGCAAAGTGGGACTTGCTGGTTTCCACTGACGGGCAAAGCTTCCAAAAAGTCTTCTCGGAAGATAATCAGCAGTGTGCCGATCCCGGCAAGGCCCTCAAGACTACCGTAGACCTACCTGAAAACCGCAAGAACGAACAGTTCAAAGCTATTAAACTGCAAGTTCGCAAGCAGACCATAGTGGCCGGTGGCTACTGGGGTTCTTCCGCTTGGGAAATCGAAGCTTGGAATGCCCCTCAGGTAGCGGCTCCGACTCCGGCTGCGCCGGCTGAAGTTGCCACCCAAACTGGTTTGGTGCCACTGCCCGATAGTGTGACTGCTCAGGAAGGCGCCCCCTACGTATTGGCACCTACGGCCCGGATTGTGGCACCTGCTAACCTGACTCGAGTGGCAAATATGCTGGCCACCACCTTGCGTTCCTCCACCGGTTACGAACTCCCCGTAGTAACGAGTGGCAAGAAAGCCGGCGACATTTCCCTCGCAACCGGTGAAGTTGCTGGATATGCCGGAAAGAATGAAGCCTACTCTTTGACCGCCAATGAAGGCGGAGTGGAAATCGTTGGCGCCAGCGAACAGGCTGTCTTTAACGGCACCCAGACCTTGCGCCAGCTATTCCCTGGCTTTGTTTACATGTCTCGCCCGGTATTGGCTGACTGGAAAATTCCTGCGGTAGCCATTAAGGACGCGCCACGCTTCTCCTACCGTGGTTACATGCTCGACATCGCCCGTTCATTCGTGGGATTCGAAGACATTAAACAGGTCATTGATGAAATGGCAGCTTACAAGATGACCGCTTTGCACTTGCACTTGGTTGACGACCAGGGCTGGCGCATTGAGATCACCAATGAGGGACGTGCTCCCGGTGACGATATCGACTACACTCGTTTAACCGCTGATAGCGGCCTGTCCGCCATGTTGCCTCACGAAAAGCAGGCATCGCGCGAAGTTGGTCGCACTGGCTATTTGACTCAGGATGAGTGGAAGAAATTGCAGGACTACGCGTCCTCGCGATTCATTGAGATCGTTCCAGAAATCGACGTGCCCGGCCACATCAATGCTGCCTTGCACGCGATCCCACAGTTGAACACTCCTGGTTCCTCGCACCCAGCAACCGAGGCTGAACCGACCTCACCAGCAGCCGCTGGCGGTGCCGTTGGCTGGTCTTACATGGATCCAGATTCGCCTGCCACCTACAACTTCTTGCGTCACGTCTTTAAGCAGATGGCCGCAATGACTCACTCCGATAAGGTGCATATCGGTGGCGACGAACCGCACTCCTTCCTCCAGCGTTATGGTCACGGCAAGTACGAAGAAATCGTCACCAAGGTAATGCAGATCGTTCGCGATTCGGGCAAGACCCCAATCGGCTGGAACGAGGTCGCAGACAGCCCTGGTGTGCTCAAGTCCGGAGATATCCTCCAGTACTGGTTGGGTAATATTAAGCCAGTCCAGCAGGCAGTGCGTAATAAGGACGTGAAGGTAATCATGTCCAAGGTTAAGCACGCCTATGTGGCTCAGAAGTACAACCCGAAGACCCCGATGGGTTTGAACTGGGCTTGTAACCCCTGTAATACCTTGACCCACTATGACTGGAACCCAGCCACCGAGCTCGGGATGGATGATTCCAAACTGCTAGGCACTGAGGCTGCCTTGTGGACCGAAACTGTCCGTGGTTTGGATCAGGTCCAGTACATGACCTATCCTCGCTTGCTTTCCCAAGCTGAAGTTGGTTGGACTGCGCAGGCAAAGCGTCAGAATGACAATTTCCTCAAGCGCGCGGGTGTAAACGGAACTGACATGGCTGCCGCTGGCATCAACTACTACGATGACCCTGCAGTGAAGTGGGATTTCGACCTAGTTGGTGTCGCTTCCACCGTTCCGACCTCGGCCAGCACCATTCAGCTTGGCTACGTTTCCGCTCCGGGTACCAAACTTGCCGCTAACGGTAAGACTCTGGTTACGGATACCACCAACGATGCCGACGGCGTTTCGAACTCACCATTGGGCTCAGGACAAAAAGTCGTCATCGACTGGGGTGACGGCAGCCCACTCGAGGCCGCTAAGGTAACTTCGCCTCGTCCTCGTAATCTTTATGGTGCTCCCGACCTTTACGTACTGACCGCAGAGCATACTTTTGCCACCCCTGGTAAGCATCGCGTGAAGCTAACCTTGAATGGTAAGGAAACTTTCGCTGAGGTCACTTCGCAGGCCGGTGCCACCCCAAGTGAACCGCTCTACACTCCTTGGCAGCCAGCTGGGGATCCAACCCTTGAACTTGGTACCAAGACTGTTAACCCGAAGGGCCGCTTGCCTATTAAGGTCAATGGTTTCAAGCCACTCGAGCTAGTCGAGGTGGTTTTGGATGGAAAGAACTTGGGACAGGTTCGTCCTAATAAGGATGGGGTTGTGGACCTCGCCCTTTACATTCCAGAAGATACCCCGATTGGTAAGCTACCGTTGACCTTCACTCAAGGTGATCGTTCGGTAGGCGCTGAGGTTAACGTTTGGGGACCAGAAAAGCAGGTTCTAAAGAACCCAATTAGTGGTCTCACTGTGGATCGATTCAGCTCGGAAGCTGATAACGAGAGCCCGAAGCCAAACGGATTGGCTAAAGCCGCAGTTGACGGCAACCCGAAGACCTATTGGCACACTCGTTGGGCAAACCCAGCAGCTCAATTCCCGCATTTCATTTCTCTTGATTTGCACAAGCAGTGCCAGATCGACGGTTTGGAATACACCCCACGCCAAGACAACACTAATACTCGTATCAAGGATTACGACATCTTCGTTTCCACCGATGGCCAGAACTGGGGTTCCCCAGTTGCTTCAGGTTCCTTCGTTGCTGGAAAGACCGCTACTGTGGTTAACTTTGCTCCAGTTGCCGGTAACTTTGTGAAGCTCGTAGGCAAGAACAGCCACAATGGTGAGCCGTTTGGTGGTGCGGGTGAAATCCGCGTCGGTGGTACTTGCGCCGATACTCAGGTGCTTGGCCTCCAGGTCACAACTGGTAATGGCACTACTAAGGTTGCTGAAGACGGTAGCACCGTGGTTAAGGCCGAGGCCGGTGAACCGCTAAACTTTGAACTCTTGAATGGCCCGCAGTCAGGTCAGATTTCGGTCTGGACCGCTGACGAACCTGAAGTTTTGGCTCACTCTCAGCTTTCTGCCCAGAACCAGAGTGTTCAGCTGAACGCCCCAGCGGAAGGCGAAAGCCTCAAGCTGGTGGTGGTAACGCCTAAGGGTCGCTTTAATCTAACCGTTCAGGTTGAAAAGCAACCGGAACCGACTCCGGAACCAAGTGTGGAGCCAACCGTTGAACCCACTCCGGCTCCTACTCCGGCTCCTGAGCCGACCAAGGAACCCACTGCTGAGCCAACTGCAGAACCTACGGTTGAGCCAACTCCAGCACCAGTTCCATCACCAGAGCCCACCAAGGAACCTACTGCTGAGCCTACTCCAGCTCCAGTTCCACCAGTGAAGCCTGAGCCAACCAAGGAGCCTGCTCCGAAGCCTGAGCCTCCAGTGAAGCCTGAGCCGACCAAGGAACCGGCACCGAAGCCACAGCCTCCGGTGAAGCCTACTCCGGAAGCACCAAAGCCTCCGGTGAAGCCTGAACCGACTCCGGCTCCTAAGCCTCCGGTTAAGCCTGAACCGACCCCGGTTTTGCCTGACCCGAAGCCAGAGCCGAAGCCACTGCCACCGGTGAAGCCACAGCCTCCGGTCAAGCCTGAGCCTACTGAGGAACCGGCACCGAAGCCACAGCCTCCGGCGCCGAAGCCTCCGGTTAAGCCGACTCCGGAAGCGCCAAAGCCACCAGTTAAGCCAGAGCCTAAGCCGACTCCGGTTAAGCCTGAGCCTAAGCCAGTGCCGAAGCCTGAGCCAAAGCCGACCCCGGTCAAGCCTGAGCCAAAGCCTGTGCCGACCCCGGTAGTACCAGATCCGAAGCCAGCTCCCAAGCCGCTTCCTCCGGTAAAGCCGGCTCCGAAGCCCACGGAACTAAATCCATATTTAGTTACGGCAGCTTCTCCTGATGCCCGTGTTGCAAAGGACGTTGAGGCCACGACTTTGTTCTCCGGTGAAATCAAGTGGTTGATTCGTACTCGAATCTCGACTGGTTGGCCAGATGGCACTTTCCGCCCATTGGTACCAGTTGATCGTCAGACAATGGCCGCCTTCCTATACCGTTTGGCGGGACGCCCAACGGTTGCTAATAAGCGACCACCATTTAAGGACGTTCCAGGTACGAACTTCTTCTCAAGGGAAATCGAATGGATGCGTGAAGCTGGTATTTCCACTGGCTGGGCCGATAATACGTTCCGACCAGAAGAACCAGTTCATCGTGACGCGATGGCAGCTTTCTTATTCCGTTTCTGCAGCAAGTATCCAAACCAGTGCTCGCCACACGTCGATCCTAACCGGCTGAAAGTTAAGGTTGAACGTCCATTCCGAGATGTTGGTTCGAAGGATCTCTTCCATCACCAAATGGCATGGATGAGGACGGCTAACATTTCTACCGGTTATGCCGATAAGACCTATCGTCCACTCGATAACGTCAACCGCGATGCTATGGCCGCATTCTTGTTCCGTATGAAGCATAACGGCCTCGGCTAAAATATAAACCTCTGGTTGGGGACTAGTTCCCGGATTAGTCCCCAACCCTGTCCGCATTGATCAATGACAAAAGAAGGAAGTACGATGAAGTATCTCAGTCACCGGCGTCTAATCGCGACGGTTGCTGCTTCTACTTTGGGATTGACGATGGTCCCAGCAGCTGGCTTGGCGCTAGCTGCAGAGGAACCATCGACAGCACCACCAGCAGCAGCGACCGAACAGCCTTTCCTGCCGGTTTCCGACCAGTCGAATACTGAGGGATGGCAGTTCCAGCCACAGTATTCTGATGAATTTAATAACGACCTTGGAGACAACTATGAACGTCTCCCAAACAACTGGTCTTGGCGCTCCGAATGGCGCTGGGACGATGCCAACGCCACCGTAAGTAACGGCAATCTGAACCTACTACAGGATCCATTCCACCCCAGCGACAGTTTTTCGACTGTGCCTAATAACTTCGATACTGGAATTTTAGACGGTAACTCGAAAGGCCAGCATGCGGACTACGTAACGACTGATGAACACCATAGTGGTCAATCAGCTCTAGGTCAAGGGTTTTATGACGACTTTGCGGTAACCACTACGCAAACTGTTTCTGGACTTTCTAATGGAAACTACAAGCTTAAGGCTTGGATTAAGACGAAGGGCACCCAAGGGGAAGTAAAGCTCATCGCTCAGAATTGCGGTGGTGCTAATAAGGAATTGGATATCCCTCGCAACAACGGTCAATGGACTGAGTACACGCTTGAAGTTCCAGTAAGTAGCCCTACCTGTAAGGTAGGTTTGCAATCATCCGGTATCACTTGGAACGATCATGCTTTCCTAGATGACATTTCCTTTAAAAAGGACGGCAATGGTCCAGAACTAATTAGCAACGGTGGTTTCGAGAATCGTCGCACCACCCAGTATCGCTCGGGCGGTATCTGGTCGAAGGAGCGCGTCAAGTACGGTTACTTCGAGGTTAAGGCAAAATCTGGTACTCCAATTCCAGGTACTTGTTTAGCTTTCTGGCTCGATGGCCGTGAAGGCGATTACGCCACCGAACTAGACATCGTCGAACTTGGCCAGAACGCAAGTACTCCCAAGACCGTTGATTTGGCACACCACATTTGGCGTACACCTACCCAGTCACGCCACACTTCCGAAGGTTACTGGGGAAGGCCAGATTATAATCCCAGTGAAGACTTCCACGTATACGGTTTTGAATGGGGTCCATCGGTACAACGTTGGTACGTAGATGGCCAACTCTGGTGGGAGCGAAACCAGTCTGTCTATAACTTCAACGAAATGAAGATTTTGTTGTCGCTTGGTTTACGTGCTCCCTATGACTCTCACGTGAACGATTCTCGTCTTTACGAAAATTTCCGTAATGCTCGTCCGTCGGAATACGAATACGTTCGTGTTTGGAAGCGCGATGCGATGCCTACTGATGATCGCTGGACTGGCGATCATCAAGCTAACTTTAACCTCAAGGGTTCTTGGACTGATGTCAAGGATGCCAACGCTTATGGTGGCTCTTTCCACCAGAGCACCACGGCGGAAGATACTTGGCAGATGCGTTTCGAGGGAACCGGTGTTGAGGTTTATGCTCTCCAGGGCCCAGACCAAGGCAAGGTTGAATACCAGATCGACGATGGTGAAAAGTTCGTCATCGATCACTACGCAGCCAATAAGGCTGAACGAGCAAAGGTCTTCGAAAAGCGTGGTCTAACCAATGGCAAGCACGTGGTTAAGGCTCGTGTCCTCGATCAGAAGAACGATGCGTCCTCGGCCATCGGTGCCACCATTGACGGCGCCATTATTTTGGCAACCGATGCTGCTCAGACTGAAGGTCTTCCTTCGCAATCTGAAAATGTGAAGCCAGATGCCACTCCAGCCGGCCTCGTTTATGAAGGCGAAAAGGGCATCATGGAAGGTGCCGCTCGCGTCGAAAACAAGGGCCCAGCATCGAAGGGGCAAGTTGCTGGTTACCTCGGTAACTCAAACGGTTCAGTCACCGTCCCAGTCTTCTCTGAAGTTAACGGTGAGCGCGAACTAAAGCTCCAATACATTAAGGGTGAAGATCACCGCCGTATCACGATTGAATGTGGCGGTGAAAAGCAGACTCTCAACCCGGCAACTACCGGTAACGGCAATACTGCTCAGGTTCCATTCCGCTGCAATATGAAGCGCGGCATAAACCCGATCAAGTTCTACTCGGATGTCACCAGCGTGAACGTCGATGCCGTGATCGTTCCTTACTTCTCTGACACTGGCTCTGGTGAAATCTACTCCACCGAACCAGCTGATGACACCCAAGTGGCAACTGTTATCGCCGAAAAGGGTGGCGAACGCAGCTACGACTTGGTCTACATGGGAGAAAACAGCCAGAATGCTTCAGTTCGCTGCCCAGACGGCGAAGAAAAGCAATTGAATTTGCCGGCCAACGCTAACGTTGCTCGCTTTACCTGTAATGTCACTCCAGGTAAGAACAAGCTTGTCGTTTCCAACTTGGGTAGCACCAGCGTGAACTCCTTGGAAGCAACATACGTTCCTGCTGAAGGTGCCACTCTACCTAAGCCAACTTTGGATGTTCCTGAGTTGGTTTACGGTGGTGATAAGATTCCAGCATCGGTTGCCGGCTTTATGGCCAGCCAGCCAATCACTGTTGGTGGTTCGGACAGCATTACCGGATCGGGACAGACTAACGAGTCCGGTAACGGCACTGTAGATGTTGCTACTCCACTTACCTATGTTGGTGGTACTCAGCTTCTAGTAGCAAAGCAGGGGAGCGGCACCAAGGAACTCCGCACCTATCGTGCAGTTACCATTCGCCGTAACGATCAGCGTCCAGAAACTTTGCCAGAACCAGGCAGCATTGAGGCCCAGGTTCCAGTCGAAGCTGATGGCACCATGAAGTACGAAGGTGAAAAGGGTAAATACGAAGGCAAGGGTAAGACCGAGGATCGTCCTGGTGCTTCTGGCGACAAGGTTGCCGGTTACATCGGTGGTGGCCGCGGCAAGGTTGCTCTTACCGTTTACTCCGAAGTTAGCGCCACCCGCGACATTTTGCTTGATTACATCAATGGTGAAGGCGATCGCAAGATCACCATGGAATGTAACGGTAAACAGCAGGAGACATCTCTCGAACAGACCGTTGACTACAACACCACAAAGGCACATAAGTTCCAGTGTGACCTCAAGCAGGGTGCTAACGTCATCAAGTTCTTCTCCCCGAAGAAGGCCGCGAATGTTGACGATGTTCGTATTCCGTTCTGGCGGGCCAAGGGCTCCGGTCAGATTTACCCATTGGTAACTGCTGACGATGCCAAGAGCGCTAATGTCGTTCAGGAAAAGCCAGGCGAGCGTTTCTTCGACCTCGCTTACACTGTCAACGAGCCAGTGACCGCACATGTTACTTGTAATGATGAAACCAAGGAATTGGTACTTGATCCAAACAAGGCTCAGGTTCGCTTCGCTTGCAACATGAACCCTGGTTTGAACAAGGTTAAGTTCACCGATCTTGGTTCTGCCCGCGATCTCGAGTTCCGCTCGGTATTCTTGCCAACCGAGGGCGATACCGCTAACGAAATCTCGATGACTGCTGGTCATGCAGTTGCTAACGATAACGTCACTTTCACTGTTAATGGTGTTCGTGCTGGCGAGCCAGTGAGTGTTCGACTCTCTAACGGCGTTACTGTTTCGGGCGATGCCAACGACTCTGGCGTTGCCACTGTGACACTACCGTTGACCGGTATCTCGGCAGGTGCCAAGCTAATGGCGCGAGCCTTCCAAGGGACCGGATTTGATGAACTCCGCGGCTACTTGCCAGTTACTGTGATTCCTACTCCAAACCCACAGTTGACTGTAGAAAACAGCAACAAGGTGGTAGCTGGAGAAGCTGTTTCCTTGAAACTAACTGGTGGCTTGCCGGAAACTTCTGGCGATCTATCCTTCTCTTGTGGAGTTGAAACCCAGCAGGTAACGACCAATGCTGAAGGAAACTTCGATCCTAAGAGCGTTACCGTGCCTGAAGGCGCTACAGCTGGAGAATGTACCGCTACCTACACCCAGGGTAAGTACACTGCTAACGCCACCTTCACTGTGCTCAAGCCAGCTCCACAGTTGGCATTGGATCCAGCAGATGAAGTTGAACAGGGTAAGTCCTTTACCGTGGCAGTTGCCAACGCATTGCCACAGCATGAAGGCACTTTGAGCTTCTCTTGTGGCCTACCAGAAAAGACTGTCACCACTGATGAAAATGGCGCACTTACTGCGACTAAGGTTGCTGTACCAGCAGAAACCGCTCTGGGTGACTGTACAGTAACCTTCACTCAGGGCAAGTACAACGGTACCTCCAAGGTTAAGGTGATTGAGCCTAAGCCAATTCCTAAGCCAGAGCCGCTTACCGCTTCGCTAACTCCATCTGAAGTTCCCGCAACTGAAAATGCTCCTAGCGCATTGCTTTACGAGGGCGAGAATGGTGTCTACGAAGGTAACGCTCGCACCGAAAATAAGAGCGAAGCTTCCAACGGTGGGGTCGCTGGCTACATTGGTGGCGGCCGTGGCAAGGTAACTGTTCCGGTCTACTCCGAAGTTGATGGTAATCGTGAACTAGAACTTCGTTACATCAAGGGCGACGCTTCTCGAAAGCTCATCATTGAATGTGGCGGTACTAAGCATGAATACGATCCACCAGAAACAGGCAGCTATGAAACTGTCGGTAGCTACAAGTTCACTTGCCCGATGCACAAGGGCAAGAACGACATCAAGCTCTACGCAAACGGCCCAGCCGCAAACGTTGATGCTTTGGTATTGCCTGTTTACGATGGCCCAGAAAAGCCACGCCAGGAAGCAACTTCGGTTGGTAAGTGGCGCCAAGCTGACCTCACTTTGGAAAAGAGCGGTGAGCGTACTTTCGAACTCGAATATGCTGCCACCGAAGATGGCTCCACTGAAGTTACCTGCCCAGATGGTTCAACCAAGACGGTAGCGCTAAAGGCTGGTGAAACCACTACTGAGTTCACCTGCCCGGCACACTTTGGTGAAAACCGTTTCGTCTTTGGCGATTTCGGGTCTGTAAACATCAAGGCGATTAACCTTGCTTACCCACAGCCTGAACCAACTCCAGAGCCAACCGAGGAACCAACTGTTGAGCCGACTCCGGCCCCAACCCCGGCTCCTACTCCGGCACCAGAGCCGACCAAGGAACCTACCGTTGAGCCGACTCCGGCCCCAACCCCGGCTCCTACTCCGGCACCAGAGCCGACCAAGGAACCAACTGTTGAGCCGACTCCGGTTCCAACCCCAGTTCCTACTCCGGCACCAGAGCCGACCAAGGAACCAACTGTTGAGCCGACCCCGGTCCCAACCCCAGTTCCTCCGGTCAAGCCTGCACCAACTCCGGAAAAGCCTAAGCCTCCGGTAAAGCCAACTCCGGAACAGCCGAAGCCTCCGGTGAAGCCAACTCCGGAACAGCCGAAGCCACCGGTGAAGCCAACTCCAGAGCAGCCTAAGCCTCCGGTAAAGCCTGCTCCGACTCCGGAAAAGCCGAAGCCTCCGGTAAAGCCGACTCCGGAACAGCCTAAGCCTCCGGTAAAGCCTGCTCCGACTCCGGAAAAGCCGAAGCCTCCGGTAAAGCCGACTCCGGAACAGCCGAAGCCTCCGGTAAAGCCAGAGCCAACCCCGGCTCCTAAGCCTCCGGTTAAGCCTGAACCGACTCCGGCTCCTAAGCCTCCGGTAAAGCCAGAACCGACCCCGGTTTTGCCTGATCCGAAGCCTGAGCCGAAGCCGCTTCCTCCGGTTAAGCCGAAGCCTCCGGTAAAGCCTGAGCCGACCCCGGCCCCGGTTAAGCCTGCTCCAAAGCCGCAGCCGAAGCCAGAGCCTAAGCCGACCCCGGTTAAGCCTGAACCTAAGCCGCAGCCGAAGCCAGAGCCTAAGCCGACCCCGGTTAAGCCTGAGCCAAAGCCGCAGCCGAAGCCAGAGCCTAAGCCGACCCCGGTTAAGCCTGAACCTAAGCCGCAGCCGAAGCCAGAGCCTAAGCCGACCCCGGTTAAGCCTGAGCCAAAGCCGCAGCCGAAGCCAGAGCCTAAGCCGACCCCGGTCAAGCCTGAGCCAAAGCCGCAGCCAAAGCCAGTTCAACAGTGCATGTACGTTGCTCACGCAAAGGTAGTTGACACCAAGTTGTTCAAGGATGTTCCGCGTGATTTGCTATTCGCTGGTGAAATCTACTGGTTGCGTTCGCAAGGAATCACCAAGGGCTGGGCAGATAATACCTACCGTCCGGTGACTCCAATTACCCGTGAAGCAATGGCGGCATTCTTGTACCGCCTAGCGGGGGAGCCAGCATACCGTGTTCCATCGAAGATGTTCAATGATGTGAATCGCGCGAACCCGTTCTACGGTGCAATCTCGTGGATGAAGTCGGCCGGTATTTCCACCGGTTGGGGTGGCGTAGAATATCGTCCAAAGGAATACGTCAACCGTGACGCGATGGCCGCATTCTTGCAGCGTTTCGCTGCACGTTATCCAAATGTCGTTTCCCCAGATGTTGCTCCTAATAACTTTAAGGCAACTGATCAGCATCAGATCTTTAAAGATGTGAGCAAGGGTGACGAACACTGGAAGGCCATGGATTGGGCACGTCAAGCCGGCATTTCTAAGGGCTGGGCTGACGGCTCCTTCCGTCCATTGGAACCAATCAACCGTGATGCTATGGCTGCATTCATCTACCGATTGATTCACAACGGTAAGAAGAACTGCTGATTTAGCTCGCACCTAAAATGGGGTGTAGGGATTTGTAAATCCCTACACCCCATTTTCTATCTTTTATAGTTAGTCTATTTGCCTATTTTTCCTGTAAAATAATAGGGATTGCTGGTTATTTTTAATGGCTTAGCTTTTTACATTTCAAGAGAACAGTGAGGTTCGAATGGAAACACAATTCCAACATTCTCCGTTAAAACGGACATTCAAGAATGGTGTCTCAGTCTTGAGTGCTGTGGCATTGTTAACGGCAGGTGCCTCTTTGACTGCACCTTTGGCGCAAGCAGCGCCACAGCCTGCATCTCCAGTAGTTGCTGAAACTCCCACAACGAATGTGGCAGTGAACGTTGCAGCTGCTTCTAATGGTGGCAGAGTCACTACGTCTGGTCGCGAAGTTCAAGAAAAATGGGGACCAGAAAAGCTAATCGATGGTGTTATTAACCCGGAAGCTAGCGGTGCTGAAGAATCTCGCTGGTCCTCTAACTATGATGACAACGCTTGGGCTACCGTAACATTCCGAGAAGCTTCCAAACTTGATCATGTGAATCTTCACTGGGAAACAGCCTGCCCAAAGAAGTGGGATTTACTCCTCAAAGCTGAGGGATCTGAAGATTTTGTCAAGGTAGCGTCGTCCGATGCCCAAGAATGCCCCGTAAAGCATGAATCCAGCAAATTCGTGTTCAAACTATCCGGTGAACAAGCCGAAAAGAAATATACTGCAATGAAGTTGCAGGTACGCGAGCGCACCCCAATCGGCGGTCGTAAGTGGGGCGCCTCCTTATGGGAGATGGAAGCTTGGACTGGTCCAGAGCCTGCGCCTGCGCCAACTCCAGCTAATCGCGACAGCAACTACGGCCTCGTCCCCCTTCCAGCACACTTGGAAGAAACTGCAGGACAGAGCTTCACCTTAACCGACCAAACTAAGATTGTTGCTCCGTCTGATCTTGCCAACGAAGCTAACCTATTAGCCCAGTCGCTTCGCACCGCGACTGGATTCCCTCTACCCGTGGTTGAAACTGCCGAGGGTAATGGAAACATCACCCTCAGAAAGGGAACAGTTGAGGGCTATGCTGGGAAGCCAGAAGCATATTCTTTGGTGACCACCCCAGATGGCGTGACCATTACTGGTGTTTCCAACCATGGCGTATTTAATGGTACTGCCACTCTTCGCCAGCTCTTCCCAGGCTTCATCAACATGAAGCAGGAAGTAATCAAAGACTGGGTAGCTCCGGCAGTTCAGATTAAGGACGCCCCGCGGTATTCTTACCGTGGCGTTGGCCTTGATATTGCCCGCTCATTTGTGCCAAAGGAAGACATCGAAAAGCTAATTGATAACTTAGCAATGTTTAAGATGTCTGTTTTGCACCTCCACCTCGCCGATGACCAAGGATGGCGCATCGAAATTACAAACGAGGGACGAGCTGACGGTGACGATATCGACTACACCAAGCTCACTGAGGTATCTGGCAAGACCGCCATGTGGGCACACGAAAAGCAGTCCTCAAGAGAACAGGGCCGTACTGGTTACCTCACCCAACAGGATTACAAGGATCTTCAAGAATACGCAGCAAAACGCCACATCGAGATCATCCCTGAAATCGACGTTCCAGGACATACAAACGCCGCGGTACACGCAATTCCACAGTTGAATACTCCTGGCTCTCATCACGCTGGCACCGAGCAACAGCCCACCTCGCCAGCAAATGGTACCGGCGCAGTTGGCTGGTCATATCTTGATCCTGAGTCACCGGCGACAGACGCATTCTTAAAGCACGTTTTCGGACAGCTTGCAGGGATGACCAAGAGCAACCGAATTCATATCGGTGGCGATGAACCGCACCAGTTCGAACACCGTTATGGTCAAGCAAAGTACAATGCTTTCCTTGGTAAGGTCCTCGATATTGTTCATAACAATAACAAGACCGCTCTAGGCTGGAACGAAATTTCGAACGCAACTACTTTGCGTGAAGGCGACATCATGCACTACTGGACTGGTAGTGCTGAACCGACTAAACGAGCAATTCGAAATCGTAATGCCAAAGTATTGCTTTCGAAGCCAGCAGAATCTTACCTAGATCAGAAGTACACCAGTAAAACCCCACTGGCCTTAAACTGGGCCTGCCAAGGTAACTGTGACTTCCCGCGTTATTACAACTGGAACCCGAAGACCTTCCTAGGAATGGGCACCGATGACCCAATCGTGGGTACCGAGGCCGTGCTCTGGTCTGAAACGGTTCGTGGCCTTGATCAGGTCGAGTTCCTGACTTTCATGCGTGCTCTTTCGCATGCTGAAATCGGCTGGACTCCACAGGATCTTCGTAACCTCACAAGCTTTAAGAAGCGCGTCGCTGAGGTGGCCATCGATCTCAATTCGAATAACACCAATTTCTACGACGGCCCTGCCACCGAATGGAACTACGATGTTGCCGGTGTTAAGAGCACCGCACTGACCACTGGCTCCAATATCCAGCTCGGTTACCTTTCTGCTCCGGGTACAAAACTCGCCGATAATGGTAAGAAGGTTGTTACTGACACCGTGAATGACGAGGACGGTACCTCGAAGTCGAAGGTCGGAGAAGGCAAAACAGTTGAAATCAACTGGGGAGACGGCAGTCCAGTAGAAAATGCCACTCTGACCCCGAAGCTAGCAAGAAGCGCATACAATGCTTCTTCGCTGTACGCTATTTCGGCAACGCATACTTTCGCCACTGCTGGCGAAAAGGATGTCACTTTGACTATCGGCGATAAGACGGTCAAGGCCAAAGTTAACGTGGTAGAAAGTGGAACCCCCACTGCTCCAATCTTCCAGCCATGGCAGCCAACTGGTCAGCCAAAGGTAGTAAGCCAAACTGAGTATGCAGTACCAGCTGGACGGTTGAAACTACATGTTGAAAACTTTGAACCAAATAAGTTTGCCGAAGTTACCCTCGGTAAATACAACCTCGGTCAGATTCGTCCAGACACCGACGGCACTCGCGACATGTTTATCTACGTGTTGCCTGACGTTCCTGCAGGCGTCTACGACTTGAAGGTTACTCAAGGTGACAAGGTTGCCACCACGAAGGTCACTATTTGGGGTCCAGAAACGCCAAAGCTGCAAAATCCAATTGATGGCCTGACTGTTGCTGCCTACAGCTCCCAAGCTGAAAACGAGACCGCACCAAATGGCTTTGCCACCGCTGCGATCGATGGGGATGTGAATACCTTCTGGCACACCCGTTGGGCTGATCCTGCGGATCACTTCCCTCACTTCATCTCCTTGAACCTAAATAAGACCTGCAAGGTTGATGCTTTGCAATACTTCCCACGTAAGGGAAACACTAATACCCGGATCAAGGATTACGAAGTTTACGTTTCTGCTGACGGGCAGAACTGGGGCGAAGCGGTTGCCAAGGGTTCCTTTAAGGCCGGAGAACAACCTCAAGTTGTTTCCTTCGATGCCAAGCCTGGTAACTTCGTGAAGCTAGTTGGCCTCAATAGCCATAACGGTGATGATTTCGCCGGCGCAGGCGAAATTATGGTTGGCGGTCTTTGTGGCGAACAAACTGGCCCAGCCTTAAAGGTAACTGCACCTGAAGTTGACCAAGAAGTAGCCGAGGACGGTTCCACCACGGTAACCGTCGAACCAGGCGCGAACGTTACGTTCAAATTGGAAAATGGTCCTGATAGCGGTCAAATCTCCGTATGGACCTACGACGATCATCAGGTACTCGCTTACACCGATCTCAGCGCTGAAAAGCAAGATGTCACTATTGAAGCTCCAGCAGCAGGTCAATCACAAAAACTTGTGGTGGTAACTCCTGCTGGTCGTTTCGTGGTAACTGTGAAGGCTGAAAAGAAACCAGAGCCAACTCCTGAACCGACTAAGGAACCAACTCCTGAGCCGACCAAGGAACCAACCGTAGAACCTACTGTTGAACCGACTCCTGAGCCGACCAAGGAACCAACTCCTGAACCGACGAAGGAGCCGACTGTTGAGCCGACGAAGGAGCCGACTGTTGAGCCGACTCCTGAAGTGACAAAGGAGCCAACTCCTGAGCCTACTAAGGAACCAACTCCGGAACAGCCGAAGCCTCCGGTTAAGCCAGAACCTACCAAGGAACCGGCACCGAAGCCTCAGCCACCGGTCAAGCCAACTCCAGAGCAGCCAAAGCCTCCGGTAAAGCCAGAACCGACCCCGGTTTTGCCTGATCCTAAGCCAGAGCCTAAGCCGCTACCTCCGGTAAAGCCGCAGCCTCCGGTAAAGCCTGAACCGACCCCAGCGCCGGTTAAGCCAACTCCGGAGCAGCCGAAGCCTCCGGTTAAGCCAGAACCTACCAAGGAACCGGCACCGAAGCCTCAGCCACCGGTCAAGCCAACTCCAGAGCAGCCAAAGCCTCCGGTAAAGCCAGAGCCAACCCCGGCTCCGAAGCCTCCGGTAAAGCCAGAACCGACTCCAGCTCCGAAGCCTCCGGTAAAGCCAGAGCCGACCCCGGTTTTGCCTGATCCTAAGCCTGAGCCGAAGCCGCTTCCTCCGGTAAAGCCGAAGCCTCCGGTAAAGCCTGAACCGACTAAGGAGCCAGCTCCGGTTCCAGCACCTAAGCCTGACCCGACCCCGGTTAAGCCTGAGCCAAAGCCTGTGCCTAAGCCTGTGCCGGTGAAGCCGGTTCCTGTTCCGGTGAAGCCGGCGCCTAAGCCTGAGCCTGAGGTTTTGGATCCGTTCTTGGTTCGTGCGTCTGTTCCTGTTTTCTCGGTTGCGAAGGATGTGCCTTCTGGTGCGTTGTTTGCTGGTGAGATTAAGTGGATGTATGAGGCTGGTATTACTACTGGTTTTAATTCGGATCAGACTTTCCGTCCTGCGGTTGGGATTGATCGTGAGGCGATGGCGGCGTTCTTGTATCGTTTGGCTGGTCGTCCTGATGTGAAGGGTTATCGTCCGGTCTTTAAGGATGTGGATCAGAAGCGGACTTTGTTCTGGCGTGAGATTCAGTGGATGCATGATGCTGGTATTTCGACTGGTTGGGCTGATGGTACTTATCGTCCGTATCAGCCGGTTAATCGTGATGCGATGGCGGCGTTTATGTATCGTTTCTGTGCGAAGTTTGAAGATAAGTGTTCGAAGCATGTTAACCCTAATAAGTTGGTGGTTAATGAGCCGGTTCCGTTTAAGGATGTGAATGCTAAGACTTTGCATCATAAGGCGATTGCGTGGATGCGTCGTGCGAATATTTCGACTGGTTGGGCTGATGGTACTTATCGTCCGGTTCAGCCGATTGAGCGTCGTGCGATGGCCGCTTTCATCTTCCGTATGGTCCACAACGGTACGGTGAAGTAAAGCGTCTTAGCTAGCTTCAAATAGCATTGTTGCCCCCACCTGGAAACACCAGATGGGGGCAACAAACAATTCAGTAACAATCAAAAGCTTCACACGAGTGAAACCACCTATTTGCCTGTAGTCATCCTAGACTTCAAGAAAAGTCGACAACGGCCGCAACGAGAATAGCCCGTCCTCGGCAAAGGCTAAGTCCGAAATAAAACTAGTCGATTTCAGGTAGCGGTTCGTACTTACGGCCATCTGGAAGCAAGTAAAGCAAGATTACCAGCGGCACCAACAAGAGCAAAGATTCACCCGTTGACAAAACACTCTGAACCTGTGGGAGCACGATCGGAATCAGGAACACCGCAGCGCCACCGCCCAAAGATGACAGTGCTGCCGCACGGTTCGCTGACAAGCCGGGAAGCGCAACCATATCGTCAACCGTGATCGGGTAAAGCAACGCCGTACCCATACCAGCAAGCAACAAGCCCGCAACCAGTTGGGGAGTGTTAATACCAACCGCCACAATCGTAGTGCCAGCAACAGTAGAGAGAATCGAGGCCAAGAAAATATAGCGCCAGCGGATCAAGAATGAGGCCGACAAACGGCCGGCAGCAACACCCAAGGGGAAAACCGCACCCAAAGAAGCGGCAGTAGCAGTTGGAACCCCAATCTGAACCAGACGAGCGATGCCCCAAGTGTAAAGAGCAAACTCAGGAAGCAAACTCAAAAAGACTCGGAAAATACCGGTACCAACACGAGCACGTTGCTTCCACGGATCGACGTGTGGAGCTAAACTCGCAGGCACATACTCACTCACGGACAAGTCAGGAACGTGCACGCTGGAAGCGGCAGCAGCCATCGTAGCACGCGCTAATTCGTCATCAGCAACGTTTTCAGCGCCACCGAAGGCCTGAACCGTACCAACCTGGCCGAAAGCATCTGCAAAGTCCTTACGACGACGACGGCCACGGCGACCACGCCAACGTTCTGCATAAGCCGAGGGAGTATTAACAAAGTCAATATTTTTAATCGTGGCCAAAACATAAATCGCTGGCAGCATCATAATGAGTACAGCCCAACGACCCTGGAACCCTGGAATCGAATCGAGGACGCCATAAAGCAGCGGGGTTGCGACAGAAGCTGCCGAAGATGCCCCATTCGCCAAGGCAATATCGCGAGCACGGCGAGGACCAGCCAACACTGCTGGCACAATCAAAATGACAAGAGAAGCTCCCAAACCGGTCATTAAACCGGCCAAAATAATCATCCAACGCCAAGGTAAAAATGCCGAACCGAGGGCGCCAAGAATGACTAGATAGGAAGCAAGACGCAAAATTGTTCCGGCAGTAAAATCAAGCAGCCAACGAGAAATCAGGCTAAAGAGCATCATGCCCAAGCCCAAGAAGGAACTCAAAATAGCGAAATCATTAATCGGAACGTTGAAATCTCGTGCCAAAATAGCAATCAACGCGCCGACACCACCAACATGGGCGCCAACGGCCAGCTCAGAGACAAAAGTCGCCGCGAAAATACGTGGACGACTTGAAGATTTCGTTTGACTATCCATCATCATTCACCATAAAGAAAATTGCGTTCGATACAGGTTAAACCGAAAGACGCAACAAAGTACACACGAGCAATGTGGTATTAGACGCTCAACCTTGAACTGTTTCATACGTCTCAATAGAGACGAGAAAAACAGGGAAGTTTCAACGCTTAAAACTAGTTAGCCCAAGCGGCAATAAAACGATCAGCAAAGTCGGTGAAAACCGCATCAACGCCCCAGTTACGCAGCTTATTCGCGGTAGCCAAATCGTTAACTGTCCAAACATGGACCTGCAAACCCGCTGCCTTAAACTCTTGAACCATTTCGCGAGTCAAACCAGCTAGCTCAGGGTGGATGGCACTAGCACCAACCAATTCGCAAACTGTTAACCAATCAGGGCCCAAAGTGGCCTGCTCGAATAAACAAGCAATTGGATACTGGGGAGCTGCTTGATGCAAAGTTGCCAACAACAATGGACTAAAAGATGAGATCAAAACTCGAGAAGGATCCTCGATTGCTTCCAACTCATCCAATACCCCAGAAACTAGGCTATGCGCTGCCCGCGCGCCCGCTTCAGTTGGCTTGAGTTCAAGATTCAGATTGCCACCGGTTTCGTTAACCAAAGCAACGACCTCGTCCAGCGAAGGCAGGGGAGTGCCCACAAACTTGGGGGAAAACCAGCCACCTGCATCCACATGAGCCAAGTCCTCGGCCACCAAATCAACCGCTCGCCCAGAAACATTCGTGGTGCGATCCAAAGTGGAATCGTGACAAATCAACAAAGTGCCGTCATCGCAAATATCAACATCAGTTTCGATCCACTTTGCACCGCTTTCATAAGCGGCAGATAAAGAAGGAATCGTATTCTCTGGATAGGAGCCCGAAAGGCCACGATGAGCCCAGAAAAAATCTGCCGGATCAGCCGAATCAGCCCAAATCAAATCCACCATAACTCCTTAATACTTAGAAGGCGGGAGAATCCCCAGCACTTGTCGGGGTGGCGCCACCACGGATCATACTTGGCTCAAACACCACATCGTCATCGTCAGCATTCGGATTAAACTCGTCCGGTTCGTCAAAAACACCATATCCATTGAACTCGTCCTCGTCCCCAAGCGGTTCAAGGAAGGCAGCTTCATCTGGACGATGCGAAAGCACACTGTCTACATAGGACCTAGTTGCCTCTTCGAGCGGAATATCGTGCCCCGCCTGCTCAGCCAAGAACCAACGATGCTCCAACACTTCGTGGAAAATCTGCGCCGGTTCCAACTTGCGACGCAAAGCAGGTGGAATCGCATTGATAACCGGCTCGAAAATCTCAGCCAACCAAGCATGGGCAACCAGTTCGATCGGATCATCTTGGCGGCCCTTCCACCAGCGGTAAGTTTCCAGATCGTTCAACATCCGCTGTGCCTGGGCCTCTTGCACGTCCAAACCAGTCAAACGCATAATCTGGCGGTGGTAATGTCCTGCATCCACTACCTTCGGCTGGATTCGAATAGTAGCACCGCCCATGTCCGTAGCCATCGACAATTCGCCCACGTCAAAGCCCAACTCATTGAGACGACTAATCCGGGCGGTTACTCGCCAACGATCATCCATACTGAAGGATTCTTCGGCCGTTAGTTCTGCCCAAAGAGCGTCATAACGTTCAGCAATGCGGTTGCCGATTTCAATCACGTCCACGTCCTCGGGCATGAAAGAACCGGCCTGCAGATCCATCAGTTCGCCGATGATGTTCGTGCGGGCCAAATCGAGGTCGTAGTTGCGCTGACCGTCGGTCAACTTTGGATGGAGTTCACCAGTTTCCGCGTCCACCAGGTAGGCGGCGAACTCGCCGGCATCGCGCCGGAACAAAGTATTAGAAAGTGAAACATCGCCCCAGTAGAAGCCCAGTAAGTGCAAACGCACCAAAAGTACCGCCAAAGAGTCAATCAGTCGGTGTGCGGTTTCGCCACGCATATACTGGGCGAAAAGAGCACGGTAAGGCAAAGAAAACTGCAAATGCTCTGTCACGAGGGCGCTGTTGAGCTCTTCCCCGTTAGCGTCACGACGTCCCGTGATTACTGCGGTTGGAATGACCGAGGGCGCACCCAGGCGAGTCAGATCGCGAAGCAGCTCGTATTCGTGGTGAGCTACGGTTTCGCCGATTTCCTTAACCGCAATGACACGCCCCGACAAGTTTACGAAACGCACCACGTGACGAGAAATACCACGAGGCAAAGCGGCTAAAACGGAATCAGGCCACTCGGCCAACGGCAACTCCCAAGGAAGATCCAAAAGAGCTGGGTCAACATTAGCGGCGGTAATCTGCATTGCGGATCTGGGCATGACTCTATTCTTTCATGCTTGAGACGATTCCGTCGACAACTGTAGGGAAACTAGCCAAAATGTTAAATGAACGATACTGCCGGTAACGAAAAATGATGATTGTCTGCCAAACACACCCATAGTTTGGCGGAAAATATAAAAAGGTTTCCCAACCAAAGCACGAGGCTAAGGCTGGGAAACCTTTATATATCAGACTAGGTCAGCTGATCAGGCTGGCAAACGCAAGCCTGAGGAAGCGCTGAACAAGTGCGACTGGCCTTCCTTAATGCGAACATTCAAGGTCGAGCCTGGAGCTGGGGCAGTGCGTGGTGGGACGCGGACGATCAAGTCGTTGCCTTCACCAGCTAGCTTGCCGTAGACGAAGGAGTCAGAGCCCAATTCTTCGACAAAGTCGACAACAACTGGGATAGCGCCTTCGGTGTCAGCCGAAACAACTTCGAGGGATTCAGGGCGGAAGCCAATGGTTAGCATGCCGTTGTCGGCAGGAACCATAGCAGCCTTGGTGGCTGCCGAAATCGGGATGCGAGCGCCACCAAGAATAGCGGTATCGCCTTCCACCTTGAACTTGCCAATGTTCATGGCTGGGGAGCCAATGAAGCCGGCAACGAATTCGTTAGCTGGGCGGTCGTACATTTCTTCAGGGGTGCCAACCTGCTGGAGCAAGCCGTCCTTTAGAACTGCAATGCGGTCACCCATGGTCAGAGCTTCAGTCTGGTCGTGGGTAACGTAAACGGTGGTAACACCCAAGGCGCGCTGTAGAGCAGCGATCTGGGTACGGGTCTGAACACGGAGCTTAGCGTCCAAGTTCGACAAAGGTTCGTCCATCAAGAACACCTGAGGCTTACGAACGATTGCACGACCCATGGCCACACGCTGACGCTGACCACCCGAAAGAGCCTTAGGCTTACGGTCGAGGTACTGGACTAGGTCCAAACGCTCAGCAGCTTCTTCCACGCGCTTCTTGATTTCGTCTTTCGGAACGCCAGCGATCTTTAGAGCGAAACCCATATTGTCGCGCACGGACATGTGTGGGTACAAAGCGTAGTTCTGGAAAACCATTGCGATGTCACGGTTCTTGGGCTGAACGTCGGTAACGTCCTTGTCGCCAATGTAAATTCGACCCGAGTTAACGTCTTCCAAACCGGCGAGCATACGCAAAGAAGTGGACTTACCACAACCGGAAGGGCCGACGAGAACCAAGAATTCGCCGTCTTCAATCTTGAGCTCAAGCTGGTCTACAGCAGGCTTGTCTGCGCCTGGGTAAACACGAGTGGCTTTGTCAAAAGTTACTGTTGCCATTATTAATATTCCTTCACCGGCAGGTACGTGCCGGACGATCCGTTGTGAAAGGTGTTTAGTGGTCGCCATCATGGTGTCCACATTGACACGGTTGGGCCGCTTTCCTTCATTGGAACCCAACTGCCACCGATTATGCCACGAAATGGCTGTGTCTGCACGGTTCAAAAAGGGTATTTCGATTAGGCTTAATGCTATGAGTACATTGAGAGAAGTAGGCGGCTACCAGCTGGGGAAGCAAATCGGGCAAGGTGCTTCCTCCGTAGTCTATGTGGCAACCGACTCTCAAGGTGAAGAATTTGCGCTAAAACTCTTGCATCCTGCGGTGGTTGATGAAGAAACCCGTAGGCGTTTACGCCGGGAAGTAGAACTCATTAATTCGGTGCGCTCCACCCAGGTGGCCCGCGTGCACGACTTTGAAATTGAAGGTGACGAGCCATTTATTGTTACCGATTTGGTACTTGGCCCCACCTTGGCGCAAGCTGTGGCGCAGCGCGGACCGATGAGTCTGAAGGTGGCGACCGGCCTCGGCCAACGACTAGCAAACGTACTTTCGGCAGTGCACGAGGCGGGGGTAGTCCACCGTGATCTCAAGCCCGCCAACATTATTATGGCGAGCAATGGTCCGGTACTGATTGACTTTGGGGTGGCGCAAATGGCTGACGCTACCCGCATGACCGCCGCCGGCTTGGTATCAGGAACCGCCGGCTATGTCCCCACCGAGGTGCTCCAAGGACAAGCTCCCGGCATGAAAGCAGACTGGTGGGCTTGGGCTGGAACCATCCTGTTTGCTTTGACTGGACAACCACCATTTGGCACCGGGCCGCAAGGGACAGTCCTCACCCGAGTCTTAAACGGGCAAGTCAATACCGCGAACCTTCCCCCGAAGCTTTCCGCCTTCTTCCAGCGCCTCCTAACCATTCCGCTGTCACAGTTTCCGCCTGCCGAGGACGTTATCGCCGGTCTGGACGACCTCCAAGTTGGAGGCGACGGTAATGTGGCCTTCTGGGGAAGCGAAAGCACCCAAATGATTGATACTGCGGGGATGACGGAATACCTCGCCGAGGCGCATGCACAGGAAGAAGTGGCGCAAAGGACCGAACTGCTGGCCGGATCGCTGGACGAGACAGGACAACAGACAGAAACGTTGGATTTGCGGAGTTCGTCGAACACGGAGCCACAATGGCAGCAAACAGCTTTAATGCCACAAGTGCCTTCGCAGGCAGCTCCTCCTCGCCAAAATGGCTGGCCGCAAACTGAGCAGATGCCGCAAGCGGTCGCCTCCGCGACGGAACCAGACTATTACGAGGATCGGACCCAAACCCTACCTAGGATCGGCGCTCGAGGGGCGACACAAGGGATGGGAGATCGAGCCCAATACGACGAGCAGACCAGGCCGACACCTTTCGGGGGCAGTTCTAGTGGATGGTCAAATGGTCGTGAAGGCGAACAACAAGGTATAAACGGTGAACAAGCATGGCCAGGAATGAACGGGGTAGATAGTTTCGACGAGGCAACACAAATACCGCCTTCAATCAGGAAACTCCCGCACGTTGGGCTGGGGATTATCGGTGCGACCGTGTTGTGGGCCGCTGGCGTTTACCGGTACGGCCTCGGTGTTTTGCTAATTTTCTTGACCGTTGGTGTGCTGGTGGCCGCCCTCGGCTTGGCACGTCGTAAAGCCGTGGTGGCGTATCAGTATTATGAATCTTTTGGTTTCTTCCGATGGGTCAGTAGCTGGTTGTTGAATCTTCCTCGTGCAGTGTTTTATCAGCTTTTCTCCTCGGTGGCGGCAGTTAGTGCTGGGGGAGCAGCTTGGCTTTTCTTGGAAAAGACCCGCCCCTGGATGACAAAGGGCCTCGAGGTTAAACTCAGTGAACTGGGTGAGCTGGGACAGTATCTTTGGGGAGAACAGTTCATGTCTTTGCCGCCTCGTACCCGTTTGGGAATTGCCGCCTGCTCCCTTGTGGGAATCTTGGTTTATTGGGTGGTGCCGTCGTCCTTTGTGCGGGGGTCGGGAACTGCCCAGTTGGCTCGGTGGGTGTTGCCCATATGGTGGCTGCGAGCATTGTTATTCATGCTGATTTGGGTGGCTGCCTTGGTGGCGCTTTGGGCGGGTTACCAGATCCACACCGGGGGAGTTTTCCTCTAAATCTTGCCTTTTTAGCTGGCCGAGGACGGGTCGATGGTAAAAACCTATCCCGATTTATTTGCGGGCTTTCTTCTAAGGCGAACTATTAAAAGCTTTAGTCGGGGCGGCTACTCGGGTATAGTCTTACGCAGGTCGTTGATTAAACGGAGGAATAATGGCTAAAAACACCAAGGGTACAGCGAATAACGATATTGCTGCCCGCGCCGCAAAAATGCGTGCTGAAGCTCAACGTAAAGAACGTAATACCCGGATTGCTATTTGGTCAGCAGTGATTGTTGCCTTGTTGGTAGCTGCTGGGATTATTATTTGGGCGGTAAGTCAGGGTGATGAATCAGATCGCGCCCTCGGCGATTATTCAAATGGTCAGCCAATCGTGGTGACGAAGGCTGGAGTTGGCACCAAGGTTGACGATAAACTCCCAACCGTTGATGAATACATTTCATACACTTGTTCTCACTGTGCACACGCAGAAGATCCAGTTGGCAAGCCACTGGCTGAAGCTGCCCAGGCTGGCAAGATCAACTTGCGTTTGCACCTCGTAGATACTGCTCACATGCCATGGATCGAACCGGCCACCGCCGCCGCAATCATTCTGGCTAGCGAGGCTCCAGACAAGTTCTTGTCCTTCCACCATGATGCTCTTGAGTTCATGCTGGCAGCAGCTGAAAAGCAAGATGCTTCGGTGGTTACTGACCCAGCTAAGTCTTTGGAAAAGATCAAGTCCATGCTTTCAAGCCTAGGTGTTTCGCAGAATATCATCGACAAGGTCGACGCTGCGACTGGTCGTCGTTACTTGGATGCCAGCTCGAAGGAATGGACCAACCACAAGTTTGAGAACCAGCCAGAAGGCTTGGGTACTCCAATGTATGCTGTCAACAACTCGGTTGTTTCCACCAAGGATGGCGGTACTGTGGCAGATCTTAAGAACGCTATCTTCGAGGCCGCAAAGATCAAGTAATCAGGCCAAGTAAGTACGCTTAATGGTGGGGCGCCCATCCGAGGAAAATCGGTGGGTGCCCCACTTCTTTATCCGGTTTAAGCAGTTTGATTTGCAAATGTTGCCGATATGATGCACAATATCGGTCATTGCCTCCTTAGCTCAGCTGGTAGAGCAGCTGTCTTGTAAACAGCAGGTCATCGGTTCGAACCCGGTAGGGGGCTCCATTATCCAGTCCAAACGGATACACGCCGTTTTTGGGCTGGCGTTGGCCGGGTGGCCTGTTTTCCCTTGATATTGCGGGAAAGCGGGTGCCCGGCTTTTTCGTGTCTGCTGGCTGGTGAGGGCTGCGGTGGCGGATGGCGGGGCGAGGGTGCTCTGGCGAGGCGAAGTTCATCCAGTTTTGGGTTGCCATGGGGGTAAGCGTTTAGCGGTATGCCTAAACGTTTTACAGTACTGCTAATCGTTTAGCAGTATGGCTTCGCGTTTTGCAGTATCAGGTACGGGGTGCGTATTGTTCCAGACGTGGGTCGCTGAGGAAAATAGTTCACGATATTGGTTTGAGTAACAATATTTTCGTACGCGTAAGACTAGGCTCATCACATGTTTATTTGAGTTGACACCCTATGCTTGGGTGTCTATTCTTACAGTATGAGTTCCGTCACTAAAGATATGTTGTCTCGCTCGTTCATTTGGTCTGCTTTGTCGTCGTCTTGGTATGCCATTAAAGATGCGTTGAAGTTTTCTTTTCCAGTGACGATTGCCTTGTGCGTGGCTCGTTTAGTGGAGGCAGCTCTACCGGCTTTGCAGGTGTTCATTGTGGGCTATTTGATTGCTGGGCGTCCAAGCGGGAACATGTCAATTTGGGAAGTCTTGCTGTTGGTGGTGGTTACCGGCGGGATTATGCCGCTATCGGCCATGGTAGATGCGTTAAATCTACGTTTACAATTCATGTTGCGTTATGCCTACACCTATGAAGTGATTGATATATATGCTTCGTTGACGCCGGCGCAGAGGCGCGATAGTGTCACGATTGACGAAGTGCAAGCTGCGCATGATTCCATCCCGTTTAACCTATCTTGGCAAGCTAGCAGTGCTTTGAATATTATCGGAGCGTTTACCACTGCAGTTCTACTCTTTTCTTCTTTGGCTAACTTCGATCTGCTCGCAGCCTCTTTAGTGACAGTATCATTATTGCCTCAGCTATTTGGCTACTCGTTAGTTGCAAAGGCGGAAAACTTCTATTGGCCGAAACAGGCAGCCACTTCACGCCGCGCAGAATATTTAGAAAATCAGTTACGTTATGCGCGCTCTGGAACAGAATTATCTGTTCTTAATGGAGCAGAGCAGTTTGCCCACTGGGCTAAAGTTAAACACGGGATTGTGCGGGGATACTGGATGAAAATCATGTCGATCCGTTTTACTTCTGCTTTCGTGTCTGGTTTTATTGCTCTACTGTTAATAGCTGGTGCGTTAAGTTCTCTAATTTGGCGTTCCCAAGTCCCCACTAGCCTTCTAGCCGCGGCGATCCTTGGGGTAGTCTCTGCAATGCTGGCTACAAAGAGTGCCGGAAGTGCTTATGGCGAGCTCATGGCCTCGGCCCCCATCGTCATGCGATATCTTAAATTGCGTGCAAAACTTGACTCCACTGACAACGAGGACGAAGCTGCCCGTTTGCAGTTGTTGGCACCCCGCACGTCCAATATCCTCATGGAATGCGAGGATGTAGACTTCGCCTACTCACAAACAGATGAAAATGTCCTTAATAACCTTTGCCTAGAGGTTGAGCAGGGGAAGATTGTCGCCCTTGTTGGGGCTAATGGGGCCGGAAAATCTACCGCGATTAAAGTGCTTACCGGGCAGTTGAAACCCCAAACTGGGCAGATCTATAGCCGTCTAGGTAAACACGAAGTGGCGATTATGCCACAGGATATTGAAAAATTTGAGCTTACGGTTCGTGAATTTCTAACCTTGCCTTATTACACTACCCGTGTACCCAGTGACCAGGAACTGTGGCAAGCCCTCGAAAAAGTTGACCTAGCTAGTCATGTGAAAGCCTTATCGGACGGGCTAGATGCCCAGTTGGGTGAACAGTGGGATGGAACTGATCTTTCCGGGGGGCAATGGCAACGATTGGCGCTTGCACGCACTTTGCTTAGTGACGCAAAGTTGTTAGTACTGGACGAACCGACCTCGTCAGTGGATGCTGAAAGCGAAAGCAAACTATTCAAAATGCTCAAAGCTGAGACGCCGGAACGTGCTGTTCTGCTGGTCAGTCACCGCGCCTGGACTTTGCAATACGCAGATCACATCTACCTGCTAGAAAACGGAACACTAGCCCAAAGCGGGACCTTCAAAGACCTTAAAAATCAAGATGGCCGCTTTAGAAAACTCTTTGAAAGCCAAGACTGGAATCAAGACGAAAGGAGGTGAGTAGTCATGATTAAAACAGTAACTGTAAAGCCGGGGCTATCCATGCCGAATGGAGTCGACCGTAAGCGCATGGAAAGCTGTTGTTGCAGGACACAACGTTAACTAAAAGGGTCTTGGGCATGTGAATTTATTCTAGGGCTATAGGACAAAAAGTGTGTCTGTAGTCTGATTTTTACCTCTCGTAGTGGTAGGTGTGGTGGAGTTCTTTGTATAGCGGGTATGTTCCAAATATTGGTCCGCCGATTAGGGAGTTGTAGTCTGGGTCTGGGGTTGGGTTGGCAGCTTTTTGGTTGGCTTTAAGGATTTCGTCGTGGGTCCATATTGTGCTCAGTATTGTTGGGATATCTTGTGGATTGTATGAATGGCGATAGCACCACCAGCAGATGGTGGTTAGACGGTGCAGTAAGCTCATTCCCCGGTGTGCGTGTAAGAGTTCACGCAGGGGCGAGTTTATGGATCCTTCGATGAGGTTGTTGGTTGCTGGTAAGAGATCTTCTACCTTTGGTATTTTCCCGTCTGGATAGGCCTCAGGGGTTAGGTAGGTGAAGATATGTCCTTTGGCCAAAAGGTTGTTAAGCAGGTTGCGCACTTTGAGTAGTCGGGCGTGTGTTGGCACGATTTGCCCGTTTTCTAGGCGGGTGGTTTCGGCGAGGAATTCTTTGTAACGAGCGCACCAGGATAGGTATTGATCGATCCATTCGTCTCTGTCGTTTTCGGTGCGGACTGTAAGGAGTTTACGCCCTAGATTTAGGATTTCTCTTCCGGCCGCAGTTCGTGGGTGGAGTGTGGTTTGAGCTCTGATGTTGGTGAACACGTGGAAGGTGCACCGTTGGATTTTGGTGGTGGGCCATAGTTCTTTACAGGCCTTGGCAAAGCCGCTCCCGCCGTCGCAAACAACGATTGATGGGCGTTGTAGTTTACGTAGCAGGGCTTGCCATGAGCTTGCACATTCCCTACGGGCAACATGCCAGGCAAGCACTTTTTGCCCAGCAGCGGCGGCGATTAATACGACTGCTTTGCGCCCAAGATAAATACCATCAACATGAACTACCTCAGTGTATACGGGGCATAGGGGTGCTGCCGGCCAGTAATCCCAGCACCAGGCGGTTTGACGTCGAAAGGTTCTACCTGCGCCAGGTAAGCGGCTTAACGGGTAGGGGTGTAATAGCCACTCAAGGAAGCGTTTCATGGTTTTAGCGCGATTATCGATCTTAAGGCTCGTGCTGGCGTTACACATTGAGCACCTCCAGCGAGTAGTGCCTGAAGTGGTGGTGCCGTTCTTCTTCATCTGGGTTTTACACGTGGGGCATTTTGGTCTACTCATACCCCAATTTTGGCTAACTCTAGCCCCGATTTTTAGGCGTAATCGCAGGCGAAAGTGAGACTTTGAGACACACTTTTTGTCCTATATGAACCCCTACCTCAGGGAACTTGAAATGCCACTTTTACGCATGATAGCGCGGTAAAACCCTTGTTAGAGACACACTTTTTGTCCGACTGGGAAGTTCAGTCAAACCAACTAAAAAACGGGTTTTCCCCTGCAAACACAGGGGAAAACCCGCCTCAGGGACACACTTACTGTCCTATAGCCCTTATTCTATGCCCAAGACCCAAACGACAAGGTTTAGATTAGTATGTTACATATTTCTAAATATATAATTCCCGAGTATTGTATAAAGTTATACGATAATGAACGCCACATTATATTTAATACTCTTACCGCTAGTATTCTGGCTCTCGAAAAAGAAGTCGGCGATTTTATTCCCCCCTCATTAATAACTAGCGATACGTTAGGCGAGTTCTTTGTTGAGGAAAACTATGATCAGAAAGCGCTTGTGAGATACCTTCTAAAACGCGATTTGTGCAATTTTGCCCGACCCAAGTTCTTACTGTTTGATATTGAAAATGTGAAAGCGTTTGAAGCGGAACTACGCTTGCGATGGCCCTCATGTACGATTTATCTCAAAGATGACAAAGAACGAAAATTGAAACACGAAGGTCTAATAGTAAAATGTTTTCCCCAATATGAAACTCTTATTTTTGGACTAGTTCCAAGAGATGATTGTGGAGCTGTCAATAGGGTGATTCTAAAGCCCGATAAAGTTACTTTTAGCGTTTTGCGCTTTCTTCAGGAGAATGGTGTTTCGACCGCTGGAGTCTTGGAGGAAAAGTTTATAAACATGGCTTATGTGATTGACAAAAAAGTACCCTCAGACGAAGAAGTCGAAAGGTGGTGCATTGCTAATGCAAAGAAAATTAACTCAACTAACAGATATTAGTGATTCACAATGGAGTTTAAATCCACACTGTATTACTTTAGAGCTTGGTGACGATGAGATAGGTCTATTTAATCCTCTAAATTCAGCATATGCGATATTTCCAAGTCGTAATTATATTGATAACGTTGAGTTTAGTGTTGATAGTGAAACCATTCAAGATCTGGTAGATGCAGGCCTCCTTGTCCCAACGTCAGAAGATGCGTGGGAAGAGTACTTGGCGAGGAGAGATCTGGTCAGATATAACGAAGAGAAACTATCCGTAGTTATATACTTGGGCTATGACTGTAATTTAGGCTGTCCCTACTGTTATGAAAATGGAATTGCTCGTAAGCAACAGCTAACAATGTCGAATGCTGCAGCCATCATCAAGAGCATTAATATGCTTTTATCTAATCATGTTAAAATGCTCGACTTGTGCTTCATCGGCGGGGAACCGTTGATGTATAGAGATATCTATGAAACGATTTTCGACTCAATTCAAAAGCCTGAAAATTATTCGTGTCAGATAGTTACTAATGGAACCCTGCTCGATCGTGAAGCGATAGAGTCATTAGTGCGACGGGGCATTTGGGACTTGCAGATAACTTTAGACGGGGATAAGGAAAGTCATGATGCATCGCGACCCTATTTAGAAAATCCCGGCGAATCCTCGTTTGCAGATATAATGAAAAACATCCATATGATTGAAGCTGCAGATCCTAGATTCCGAGTAACTGTTAACTGTAACTTGTCTGAGTACACTACTGACGGAGTTCCAGGTTTATTAGAAGCGCTTCAAAGTCAAAACTTTCGTGGCGATCTTGTGTTTAGTTATGTTTTTCAAGCTGGCTCAACCGATTTTGAAGGAGTCTTGGCGAAAAAAGGGACAGTGTGGCGCGATTGTGTACTGCAAGCTGAAAAATACGGTTATCATTCTCCGGCTTTCAGGAGAGTTGGTTATGTCGCATGCCCTATGTATGGAGATGATTACTATATCGTAGGGCCAGATGGATATACTTATTCATGCCTAAATGGAATCGGCCGCTTTCCTTATAAAGCAGGCTTATTCTCTAATCCATTTTCTTCTGAATTTAGGTATTTTCGTGCGAAAAGAATTGAGGCCAATCCTACTCCAATGAAAATCTGTCGATATTGTGAGTATTTGTCTATTTGTCATGGAAATTGTACATATTTAAACGAAAATAATGGTTTTGATTGCCCTAAAAAATCTTGGGAGCGAAACGAAAAAGAGGTGCTTAAAGAGCATATAATGTCAGATTCTGAGATACTTTGAGGTGGTTCTCCAATTGGGCATTTGAATGTGCGAAAAGTGTTACATCGTTTCATTCCTCGCTTGTAAAGCTAGCTTTAAAGAGATTATTTTCGGTTGAATTGCTATTGCGATTTTGGGGGATACTTTTCTGCATATGTCCTGTATGTAAGTGTGCGCGGGAAATATTATTTTCAGGGTTGCGTAAAGTTTTAAATGTATTAGTTTTAGAAAACAGGAGTGCCGAACATGCGTTCGACAACTTAACTCTCTTGGGTTATCATTGTTCGCACAAGAAGCGAACAGTGTGAGGTTGTTGAAGGAGGCGCATGTTGCATGGATGAGGACTACCGGGCTTTTGGCCGGTTCATTGAGACCCGCCGTAAGGAGTTGGGGCTCACGGCTAAGAAGCTGGCTGACACGATGGGTGTTGGCACCCCGTACATGTCAGATATTGAAAACGGGCGCCGCTACCCACCCGAGAAGCATTTCGACACCCTAGCCGAGATCCTGCAGTTGGATGAGGCTGGGCGTTTGCGCATGATCGATCTTGCCGCCTGCGCGCGTGAGAATCAGTTAGCCCCTGACATTGTGGGCTATGTGCGCAAAACCGACCTCGCTCGGGTGGCACTTCGTAAAGCCCGTAAGCGTGGGGTGCCCAATGATGTGTGGGAGCGGGTCATTGAAATGCTAGACGAGCAATATCCTGACCAAGGTGGTGAAGGTGGTGGGGTGTAGATGGTGTCTCGTTGTTCCAAGCCCGCCCTCGATGCTCGAGCCCAAGCGGTGCTCCGTGACTACGATCCAGATCTACTCAGAGCCCCTGGGGCGTTGGATGTGGAGCATTTTGCTGAGTTTCATCTTGGTGCCTCGCTGCAGTATGAGCCGCTTTCACCTGATGGTGACATTCTGGGTTTAACCTGCCTGGAGGACACGCAGGTGCAGGTGTGGGATGAAACCCGCACCACCCCGTTAGTGCGCCAGGGGTTGGCGGACATGATTTTCCTTGACGAGACCGCCGAGGAAGGCTCGTGTAATGGGCGGAAGCGTTTCACCCTAGCCCACGAATGCTCCCACCTGATCTTGCATAAGCCCCTAGCCATATTGGGAGATTTTCCTAGCATGCTGGTCAATAGTCAGTCCAAACATACGGTCGAGATGCGTGATGGAGACGCGCGTGGTGAGGACTGGTGGGTCGAGTGGCAGGCCGACAACATGGCCGCCTACCTGCTCATGCCAACCCCTGCTATTAAAGCCGCGCTGCGTGAGGTGATGGCATACGACCGAGGTCGGGGGTGCGTGGACTTTGATGGGATCGCTACACTGTGCGACATCTTTGAAGTCTCCCACCAAGCCATGGGCATGCGCCTCAAAGGCCTTGGCGTTCACCTAGTTCGGGACCTGGCGCCAGTCGCATAAAACAGCACAAGCATCTTTACTGGTTTGCCAATGATGGCAGACCTACCTGGTGGCACCCCACTCAAGCGTGGGTGACCGCTTATTTTTACACCCCACTAGTTCACGAATACTGCCAACCCAGCGAACTACAGGTGTCCGCTGCTTATGGCAGCACTAATCACCTTGCTAGGAGAAGAAAGGAGGAAAAGGCTCATGGGTTCAAAGAACGCTACTGGCATCAACACCGGTGGGAGCGTGTTTGTGCCGGTCAAAAACGCGGCAGGCAAACTCATCTGCCGCGCGGACATGGTCTCTAAACGAATCGAGATCAGCCACCAGGGTCAGATCATGCAAATCTGGTTTGACACTCAAGGCATGCTGCACACCCACCAGGTCATCACCAAAGAAGTCAGTGATGTGCGCAGCCTGCCACCACCCCTGGTGACACTCGGCCGGTAGATCGCGTATGGGCTGAGGTTTGAGACAGACCAGAGCTGCGCCAGGCCCCTACCCGACAACCGCCCACCACGAAACGGGTGGGTCAACGACACAACTAAATACTCACCACCAAAAACAAAACAAGTTTTTGGGGCTCATCCGCAGAACCGCAAGACGGGCATGGATGAACACGAAAACCACCACCCCTACATCAGGGGCGGATGGGTCGTGTTCTTCGTGCCCGTCTTTTTCGTATCTCGGATGACATCCAAATGGGCGCTTTTGCGGATCGAACCCCAACTCGATTCGCAAAGGAGAGCCCCACATGGCTACCACTATCAATCTTCGCTTCGGCGATAAAACCCTGACCGGTTACACCTACATCCCCCTGACCCTCACCGATGAAGACATCACACGCATGGATGGTCTAATCGACGCCTACCACGGTGAACTCAAAGATCAAGCGCGCAAGGCAGGCCAAGACCCCGAAAAGGTTCAGCGTCCTAGCATCCAGGCGACCATTTATTGGCTCAACAACACCGAGCGTAACGATGAGCGGCGTTGGTATCACAAGAAGTACAGCCCCCAGATTGAACTTGAAGGTGCCATCGTGCCTCTGGTTGAGCATGCGAGCACGGCAGATGGGTGGGTTGAAACTCCTGGCCAAGAATCTATGCCCGATGAACACATTACCGATGAGCTCATGGCCAAGGCGCGTGCAGCCAAACTCCACGGGGCTATCAGCCAGTTGACCCCAGCGCAACAATCCCTCATCCGCGATATCTATTTCGCGGGAATGTCTGCTGCGGATGTGGCCAGGCGCGATGGGGTCAGTCGCGCTGCGGTGTCCAAGCGTCTTTCTAAGGCAAAGGCTGCTTTGGCGGCCCTGCTTGAGGGGCAAATCCAATGGTGAATGCGCTTATTTGGCGGAAGGGGTTAACACCACCTTGCTCTTATCGCCATGGGGTAGGAAGCCACCAAGTGACAATCCCGTCCTTTCATCGATTGGCTTCCAAGAAAGGAAGCTCCAGATGAGCACGAACAATGATCGGATCGATATCACGATCCACACGCCCCGCCACGCCGCGCCGCGCATCCCCTGGTTTCGCCGTCTTGCCACCTGGCTTGGCCATAATGACGAGGGTGCGGATATGCCGGTAGCGCAGGTGAGTGTGCCTGCTAAGAACATCAAATCGGTCTCCGTGACAGAAGACGACGCCGCAGGCAGTGCGCATGAGCGCCGTGTGGATGTTGATCGTCTGCTGCGCGACCTCACCGCCCAGGGTGGTGAGGCGCGATGAACCGCACCAGTCAGTTCAACACGGCAATTAACGCCCTCAACCAGATTTCCCAGGCCGCCCACGAGTTGGCGCAGCTCATGAGTGATTTGGCGTGGGAGGGCGTCGAAGACCATGCCGGCATGAGCGGCACCCGCCCCGAGGTAGCAGCCGCAAACGGTGCCGCACCGAAGCCGGCACCTGAGCAGCAAACCGCCCCGGTGGTTGAGGATCCACCTGGGTATGTGCCGATTGAGGAAGTGCGCGCGGTGCTGGCCGAGCTTTCCCGCGCAGGGCTCACCGCGCAGATCAAGGGGCTCATTGAGTCTTTTGGTGCGTCACGTTTGTCTGAGGTGGCTGAGCATGACCTCGGGGCGCTACTCGAGGCGGCGAGGGGGTTGAAGAGCGATGGCCCCAAGTAAGCACGCGCTGCTTTCGGCGTCTTCGTCGCACAGGTGGCTTCACTGCACCCCATCGGCACTTTTGGAAGCAGACCTACCAGATCAGGAAAGCGCCGCTGCTGCTGAAGGGACGGTCGCCCACGCTTTGGCTGAGCACAAGCTCAGGCGCGCCCTCCACCAAAACCCGAACCTGCGCCCTGGCTCAGACTTGGTTGATGGGCAGATGGAAGAGCATACGGACGATTACGTCAGTTTCGTGCTCGAACAACTCGCCCAGGCTCGCCAGTCCTGTCCAGATAGCAAGGTGATGATTGAGCAGCGCCTGGACTACTCGACCTGGGTGCCAGGCGGGTTCGGCACCGGCGACTGCGTCATCGTTAGCGAGCCCACGCTGCATGTTATCGACTTCAAATACGGCCAAGGCGTCCAAGTTGACGCTAGGGATAACCCGCAGATGAAGCTCTACGCCCTAGGTGCCCTGCACATGTTCGCGCATCTGTGGGACATCAAGAGCGTGGCGATGACCATCTTCCAACCCCGCCGCCAAAACGTCTCCACCTGGACCATCAGCGTCCCAGAGTTGTACCGGTGGGCCAAAAAAGATTTAGTCCATGCGGCTGAGTTGGCAGCGGCTGGTGGTGGACAGTTTTGCCCCGGTAGTTGGTGCAGGTTTTGCAAACTCGCACCCACCTGCCGCGCTCGCGCCAACCATCAGTTGGATTTGGCGAGGTATGAGTTCAGGCAAGCAGCCACCCTCACCGATGCGGAAGTCGCTGACGTGCTCACAAGGATTCCCGAGCTCACGAAATGGGCGTCTGACGTTCAAGCCCACGCCCTGAGCCAGGCTCTGGATCACGGCAAACACTACCCGGGCTTCAAAGTGGTTGCCGGCCGCTCGGTACGCAAATACACCGACGAAGACGCCGTAGCAAAAGCCGCCCAAGATGCCGGATACACCGAGATCTACAAGCAGAGCCTGTTGCCGGTAACCGCCATGGAAAAACTCATGGGCAAGAAAACCTTCAACAACATCCTCGCCAACCTCATCACCAAACCAGCCGGAAAACCATCCCTGGTGCCAGCTGATGACCCACGACCCGAACTCACCATCGCCACGGCGGCTGAGGAGTTCACCCCTGTAAACACTGACAACTCGAAATAAGGAGAACAAAAATGACAACCAACGACCCCAAGATCGTGATGACCGGCATCGTGCGTCTTTCGTACTTGAACTGCTGGGAGCCCAAGAGCATCCAGGGCAGTAAGCCGAAATATTCGGCCTCGATCATCATCCCCAAAACCGACACCGACACCCTAAACAAAATCCAGGCAGCTATCGATGCCGCAATCAAGGAGGGTGTGGGTAAGTTCGGCGGCAAGATCCCACCCAAGGGAGCCCTCAAACTCCCTTTGCGTGACGGGGATATTGAACGTGACGACGAAGCCTACCAAGGTGCCATGTTTGTGAACGCCAACTCCACCACCCAGCCGGGCATCGTGGACGCGAATGTGCAGCCCATCATTGAGCGCTCGGAGATGTACTCCGGGGTTTACGCCCGAGTCACCCTGGGCTTCTACGCCTTCAACACTAACGGGAATAAGGGCGTGGCCTGCGGACTTCGGAACATCCAAAAGATTCGCGATGGCGAACCGCTGGGCGGCCGCGTGAGTGCAGAGAGCGAGTTCACGCCGTTCACCGACCCATTCGCCACCCCATCTGGTGGGGATGACTTCCTGTCCTAACCGGTAATCCAACCCAAGCGTGAGGGGCACCAGAAGAGACAGCCAAGCTCCTGGTGCCCCTCACCTGTGCACAGCCCCTTGGAGCCAACCAATGACCACACACCACACATCCCTCACCCTCGATATTGAAACCTTCAGCGAAGTCAACCTCGGTAAGGCTGGCATGTACCGCTACGCGGCAGACCCAACCTTCGAACTCCTCCTCTTGTCCTACTCCTGGGACGCCGGCCCAGTACAAACCATCGACATTGCTAGTGGTGAGTCGATACCCGCTGACGTTCTGGCGGCTCTGGATGACCCTGGCATTACGAAGTGGGCGTTCAACGCTGCCTTCGAGCGCACCTGCCTCTCCACCTATTTGGGCAGGCAGTTGCTGCCTCATGGGTGGCGGTGTCACATGGTGTGGGCCGCAGCCCTAGGACTACCGTTGTCACTGGATGGTGTGTCCAAAGCGTTGAAGTTGAACGCCGGGAAACTATCCACCGGCAAGGATTTGATCAAATTCTTCTCTGTTCCCGCTAAGCCCTCGCTGCTGAACAATGGCCTGAACCGGAATCTGCCTGGTCATGAGCCAGACAAATGGGACCAGTTCAAGACCTATAACGCCAGGGATGTGGAGGCCGAGCTGGAACTGCATGCCAAGCTCTCGCCGTTTCCGTTGCCTGAGCAGGTGTGGCGCGAGTACTGGGACGACCAGAACATCAATGACCGTGGCATCCACCTTGACCTCGACCTAGCCAGTGCGGCAATCGAGCTAGACAAGCAGGTGCGGGATAAGAACCTCGCCCGCTCCAGTGAACTGACGGGGTTGGATAATCCGAATTCGCCGTTGCAGCTCAAAGACTGGGCCAGTAAGCGCGGCATCACCATGGGGTCGATGGGCAAGCAAGAAGTCCAAGACACCCTCGAAGCCACCACCGACCCGGTAGTCAAAGAAGTACTCGCCTTGCGGCTCGAGCTCTCGAAGTCTTCGGTGCGTAAGTATGAGGCGATGACCACCAGCGCCAACACGAACGATCACCGGGCGCGGGGGTTGATGCAGTTTCACGGGGCAGCCCGTACTGGACGCTGGGCAGGCAGGTTGATCCAGGTGCAGAACCTGCCCCGCAACTACCTACCCGACCTCGACGCCGCTAGAGCTCTCATCAAGGACCGCAACCTGACGGCGTTGGAAATGCTGTATGACTCCGTACCAGACGTCCTCTCCCAGTTGATCCGCACTGCGTTTATCCCACGGGAGGGGTGTGAGTTTATTGTTGCCGATTACTCGGCCATCGAAGCCCGCGTCATCGCCTGGCTGGCTGGTGAGGAGTGGCGGCTGGATTTGTTCAAGAGGGGTGGGGATATTTACTGCCAGTCCGCATCCCAGATGTTTGGTGTTCCGGTTGAGAAGCATGGGGTGAATGCGCATTTACGGCAGAAGGGGAAGATAGCAGAACTCGCCTGCGGATACGGCGGCTCCGTCGGCGCTTTAGAAAACATGGGAGCCTTGCGCATGGGTTTGTCCGAAGATGAGCTGCCTGGGTTGGTGTCGGCGTGGCGGGAAGCCAACCCAGCGATCGTGGAGTTCTGGTGGGCCATAGACCAAGCAGCCCAGCAGACGCTGACTAGCGGACTTCCCGCCACGACTCATGGCGTCACGTTCACCCGGCAGGCTGGAATCCTCTTCTGCTGTTTACCTTCAGGGCGTCGCTTGTCATACCCCGGAGCCACCATCACCACCGGCAGGTTCGGCCGCGACGTCATCACCTACCAAGGCCAAAACACCGCTAAACGCTGGGACTGGATTGAAACATACGGACCCAAATTAGTGGAAAACATTGTCCAAGCCACCGCACGGGATTTATTAGCCCACGCGATCCACACCGTGGAAGCCAAAGGGTGGCCGGTGGTCATGCATGTCCACGACGAACTCATCATCGAAGTCCCAACCGGAACCGCCACCGTCGATGAAACCGCCAATGCAATGTGCCAAGCACCCTCCTGGGCTAAGGGGTTGCCGTTGGATGCGGATGGATACCGGTGCGACTACTACATGAAGGAGTGAGGCGGTTAACGCAAATCCTAGTAGGGGTTAACACCAACTGACCCTCATCGCCATAGGGGTAGGAGGAGCCAATCCCGGCTTTCTCCCTCGTGAATTACCATCCGATCTGGAGGTAGCCCCTGATGGCTGACAAAACCTATTCCTGGTTCGAGCCCGATCTCGAACACCTCATCAACACCGCAACCGGCCGCAGGCTCATCTACGTCTCCTCGGCCTACTCCGGTGACACTAAACGCAACACCTATTTGGCTAAGGCCTACGCGCGTTTCGTTCACGATTGTGGTTACGTGCCCATCGTCCCGCACCTGCTCTTCCCACAATTTTTGGATGAGAAGACCGAGCGAGAGGCCGGCATTGAGGCGGCGCTCAGCCTGCTGGAGTTGTGCGACGAATACTGGGCCTTTGGAAACCTGACCGAAGGAATGGTGACGGAGTTCAAAGCCTCCCTCGCCATGGGCATCCCCAACGTGCCCTTCACCGTCACCCATTTGACCGAAGACGGCACCGAGTACCTGGGTATCACCCCATCGAGGGAATGTGACCAGGAACGTTTCACCGCTTTGACTTATGAGCGCAAGGCCCGCCGCGCACTACGCCAAGCAAACGCTGCCTTCAAGGGTGGTGAGGCCAAATGAACCCCATGACCATGTACGCCTCCAACCTTGTTGGTCAGGCCCAAAACACCCACTACCCACATGAGCACACCGTGGCCAGCCTTGATGACCTCAAGCGTGTTGTGGCCTTTGATCATGTGGTCGCTGAGTATGAGGGTGGACAGCGCGGCAACTCCCGCTTCCTAACCTCGGACTGCCTAGTGATGGACGTGGACAACGATCACTCCGAGATCGAGACCGAATGGGTGACCCCAAGCCGCCTGGCCGAGCTCATGCCCGATGTCTCTTTCATGGCGGCAACGTCCCGCAACCACATGAAAGCTAAAGGCGGCAGTAGTGCCCGGCCGAGGTTCCACGTCTACCTACCCATCAACCCGGTGAGGGATGCGGAAGCCTACGCGGCGCTCAAGCGACAGCTCGCAGCGCAGGTGCCAGTGTTCGACCAGAACGCTTTGGATGCTGGGCGGTTTATCTACGGCAACCCCGAGGCAAAGACCACCGCTATCGAGGGCGAGATCCTGGTCGATGAATGGCTGGCCCGCGACCTGTTTGCCGAGTTCGACCAAGCCTCATCCCTCATCGGTGAAGGCAGTAGGAACGCGACCCTGTCTCGTTTCGCTGGACGGGTACTCATCCGCTACGGCAACACCGAGCGCGCCAGGGAACTGTTCAACCAGAAAGCCGCGCTGTGCGACCCGCCCCTACCAGGTTTTGAGGTGGAACAGATCTGGGCATCAGCCACCCGGTTCGCGGAAAAGGTAGCTGAGGACCCGAACTATGTGTCTCCGGAGGCCTATGCGGAGTTGACCAGCCTTAAGCCGGAGGATTTCACCGACGTCGGACAAGCCACCCTCATCGCCGGGGAGTGCGCGGACAAGGTGTGCTTCTCTCCCTCGACTGGGTGGGCAGCGTATGGCAAAGGCGTATGGGACGAATCCGAGCCCAAGGCCCAGCGCGTGTTCCAGGACTTCACTACCCGCCAGCTCGCACAGGCAGAAAAAGCCCTCAGCACGACGCGCCAAAAAGCTTCGCAAGAGGGTGTGTTGCAGATGCTTGGGGTGATGAGCAAAGCCAAAGCCCTCTCCACATTCACCCCCGCCCAGCACCAACTGTTCGAGCAGCTCGCGGCCGATGAGGCGTGGGTGAAATTCGCCTACCGCGCTAGAGGCGACCGTGGCATCCAAGCAGCCATGCGCCAAGCCCGCTCCCTGGTACTGATCGACCCGGAGGATCTGGACAAAGACCCCTACATGTTCAACACCCCCGGCGGCACCTACGACCTGCGCGAGGGCCTGTCCAGCCTGCGTCCTCATGACCCGTTTGACCTGCTCACCAAACAAACCAAAGTCACCCCCAGTGACGAGGGGATGGACATTTGGGTTGACTGCCTGAGCACCATCTTCCAAGGCGACACCGAACTCATCGACTACGTCCAGCGCGTGTGCGGGCTTGCTGCCATCGGCAAGGTCATGGTCGAAGGGCTGATCATCGCCTACGGGGACGGGAGCAACGGCAAGTCCACGTTCTGGAACACCATCGCCCGTGTGCTTGGCTCCTACGCTGAGACTATTTCGGCTGAGGTGTTGATTGCGGGGAAGAAAAACAACGCGAAGAACGACATGGCCCAAACCAGAGGCCGCCGGTTGTTGATTGCGGGTGAGAACGATGAGGGCGTAAGGCTGTCGAGCTCGTCAGCCAAGCAGCTGGCGTCAACGGACAAGATCGCGGCAGAGAAGAAGTACAAAGACCCCTTCTCCTTCACCCCCTCCCACACCCTGGTGCTCTACACCAACCACCTACCCAAGGTGCGTGGCCGCGACACTGGTATTTGGCGGCGGCTGATCGTGATCCCGTTTAACGCAACCATCACGGGGAACGATGACATCAAGAACTACGCCGACTACCTCTTCGAGAACGCTGGCGGCGCGGTCCTAGCCTGGATCATGGAAGGCGCAAGGCTCATCCACGCTGAGAACTACAAACTGGTCCCACCAGCTTGCGTGGTTAAAGCCAGTGAGGATTATCGGCGGCAAAACGACTGGTTCGCTCACTTCCTCGAAGAATGCTGCGAAACAGACCCTACGTTCACCGAGCGCTCCCAAGCGGTTTATGACGCTTACCGGGACTGGGCCAACAGCCGCAACGAGTATGTGCGCAACGCTGCCGATTTTTACGAAGCCCTCGACAAAGCAGGGTTTGAAAAGAAACGCACCCGCAGCGCCCGAATGATCACCGGGCTACGCCTAACCCCCAACTTCGATGAAGTACCAACGGGCGAGATGGGGGCGGCGTGGTGAACTTCTACGACTGGATGATCCAAACCCACCTTGATGGGACCGGACCGGCCAGCCACCTGGCCGCCGACATGGAGGCCGATTTCTACACCGGCCCCTACACCCACAAAGCCCTCCTAGCTCACCTCCACGAGTGCGGAGCAATCGATGCGTGCATCGAGACCTTCGAGGAATGCTGGCGCGAATACCTCACCAGCCCCACCCGGAAACGACGCTCCAAACGCCGCCCATTGAAAGCGCCGAGGCCGTTGATTGGCAGGTGGGAAGACTCCAACCAAGGAACCTTCCTCACCCTCGGTAAGGAGCGTCAGCAAGCCCTCATGGAGTGGATTAGCGCCGACCTGACCCACGGGCGGGACTGGTGTTCCAAGACCAGTTACGGGCTCAAGCACCTCTTCGAGCGAGACACCGGTCATTACGTGACTAACGCCCAGTTCAAGGACGCCATGATCATCTCCGGCTACCAGCCAAAGAACATCAAGGCGTTGAACCACTGCTACCGGCTGCACCCACTCTCGCCCGCGTTCAACCCCGAGCGCCACTAACCCGTAAACCGGGCCGTCACCAAAGGGGCCATTCCCCACTCCTGCTGGGGGCTAGTTTCGCCTGTTAAATCAACGTTTCTAGCCCCCACCTGACGGGAAGTGTGTCAGGTGTGTCAAGACCTACTAACCCTTTTATATAGGAAGTCAAAAATGAAAAGCCTATAGAGAAGGTAAGAACCGACAAGCCACACCTGACACACCCCCTTGGAAGGCCCATGATTCCAAGGAAAAGTCTCAATGAAAGAACAACAACTCGAAACCCGCCTATGCCGGGCTATTCGCCGCATCGGCGGCATCTGCTGGAAATTCACATCCCCCGGACTGACGGGCGTCCCAGACCGCATCTGCATGATGGGCGGCAAATGCGTGTTTGTCGAAGTCAAAACCACCGGAAAACACCCTCGCCCCTTACAGGTTGCCCGAATGCGTGAGCTTGAGCGTCAGGGCTTCACCTGCATCGTCCTCGACCACCCCGATGGGATCCAGGAGGTGTGCGATGCTCTACAAGCCGCATAACTACCAGGCCACCGCCATCGAGTTCGTCGAAACCCACCCCATCGCAGCCCTCCTACTCGAAATGGGACTAGGCAAGAGCTCAATCGCTCTAACGGCAATCTGGAACCTCATGTACGACCGCTTCGAAGTCCAGCGCGTGCTGGTGGTGGCTCCTCTTCGGGTGGCAAGCGATACCTGGCCAGCAGAACAACAGAAATGGGACCACCTCCGAGGCTTGACAATGGCAGTAGCCGTCGGACCAGAAGCCAAACGCCTCGAGGCCCTGAACGCTGGGGCTGATGTGACGGTGATTAACCGTGAAAACGTCACTTGGCTTGTTGAGCGCTCCGGTGTCGAGTGGCAGTGGGACATGGTGGTCATCGACGAGCTGAGTTCGTTCAAGAATCATCAGGCCAAGCGCTTCCGCTCCCTACTCAAAGCCCGCCCGCACGTCAAACGCATCGTTGGCTTGACGGGGACACCAGCCGCCAACGGGCTCGAAGACCTCTGGGCGCAGTTTCGCCTGTTGGACATGGGTGAGCGTTTTGGTCGTTACATCACGCATTACCGGCGTGAGTTCTTCGACCCCGATAAACGAAACGGCATGCAGGTCTTCTCCTACAAGCCCAAGCCGGGTGCGGAGGACGAGATCTACCGGCGCATCAGTGACGTCACGATTTCGATGCGAACCTGCGATCATCTCACCCTGCCAGAAGTCACCTACAACACCATCGAGGTGACCATGGGTGATAAGGGCCGGCGGGCCTACGAGCGGATGCTGGGCGACCTGGTCCTAGAGCTCGAAGGCACTGAAGTGACGGCGGCAAACGCGGCAGCCTTGTCGGGCAAGCTCACCCAGATGGCCTCCGGAGCCTTGTACGACGAGGACGGCAACTGGCATCTCGTGCATGAGGCCAAGTTGGACGCCCTCGAAGACCTCGTCGAAGGTGCGAATGGGAAGCCGGTGCTGGTGGCTTACTGGTTCGCTCATGACCTTGAACGAATCACCAAGCGTTTCCCTGAAGCGAGGCTGCTCAAAACAGCGGCGGACATGGACGCATGGAATAACGGCGAAGTTTCGTTGGCGCTGATTCACCCCGCCTCTGCCGGTCATGGCCTGAACCTCCAGGCTGGTGGCTCCACCTTGGTGTGGTTCACGCTCACCTGGAGCTTGGAGCTCTACCAGCAAACCAACGCGAGATTGCACCGCCAAGGCCAGCAAGAGCCGGTGGTCATCCACCACCTTGCTGCCAAGGACTCGATTGACCAGAAAATCCTTGCCGCCCTGGCGGTCAAGGACACGACACAGGCTGCGTTGATTGACGCGGTCAAAGCAACCATCACTATGGAAGGAGAGGACCGATGACTGCTGTTCTCGGTACTGACATCACCTGGAAATACGTCGACCGCCGCGCAGCAGCCATCAACGCACTGCGTGACTTTTCGACCATGCAAACCATCATCGACACCACCGATGATGACCTCAAAGCCATCGCCGAAGACATCCCCAGTATTTCCAGTCCGGCGATGGATGAACGTCCAATCGGCCCGTTTAATCCTCATGCTCACGAAGACCGAATCGTGAAGCATTTGGAGCGGATTGATAATCGCCAGCGCCGCTACCTCCAAGCCCGCGACTACATGGCCTGGTTCCTCCCCGCCTGGGCAGCCCTGTCTGATGACGAGAGGTGGATGCTTGAAGTCTGCTACCTGGGTGAAGACACGATGCAAACCGATGCCATCATCGCAATCTGCGACCGCTTCCACATCGAACGCAGCTCGGCTTACAACAAGAAGAACCGGGCACTGAACCACTTCGCGACCCTGCTCTACGGGAGGTAAATGCCGATGCTGGGTGAGTAGAATCGCGGACGCGTTTGTGCTTGCAGACCCGCTATACTGTAAGTACTTGAAAATATATCCGGAGCCCCAGTAGCCAGTTTGGTTGCTGGGGCTCCCTCGTTGAGGAGGATGGTGAGCACCAGTGCCCAGGCGTCCTAAGACTCCGTGCCGGTGGCCGGGATGCCCAGCCCTCACCGACGCTCGCTACTGCGAGACCCACACCAAGGAAGCCGACACCAACTACCGTCGCTACGAGCGTGACCCTGAGATCAACAAACGCTACGGCTCTACGTGGCGCAAGATCCGCGCGCAGTACGTTGCCAAGTATCCGCTGTGTGAACAGTGTGAGGCTGAGGGCAGGTTGACGCCGGTGGCTGAGGTCCACCACATCCGCCCCCTGTCTCACGGCGGCACTCACGATGAGAACAACCTCATGAGCCTGTGCAAGCCCTGTCACTCCAGGCAGACCGCCCTGGATGGTGATCGGTGGCGACGAAGAAACGGCCTTAGTTGAGTATCAACCTTGTGCGTATCCTTTTCAGGCTTGAGATACTAGATCTGTGTTCGTATATCTCACCTGTGACCATCACATCCCTGAGCGTCTTCCGATTCAGGTTCAAGTTGGCCAGAAAGTTCATGTCGGTCAGCGCGACACAGACTGGCCTGAGTTTGTATTCGTCACGACAGGCGAAGGACAAGGCTGGGTTCCAGCGCGGTATCTCGAGATCGATGGGTCTGACGGCGTGGTGCTTGTCGAATACGACACTACAGAGCTGGCTGCGAGCAAAGGTGAGCAAGTCGAACTCGTTGTTGATGACGCCCAGTCCGGCTGGGCTTGGTGCCGAAATAGCCAAGGTGAAGAAGGTTGGATTCCTCACCGCTGTCTAGGACTAGCCGAGAAGCGATCCTAGCCCCCCAGTCTGGGGAGGGGCGGTCTCGATCTCTACAGCCTCTTGGGGTTTCAGCGGGCGTGGCCCCTCGCGCACAAACACGGAGAATCAAACAGGGTATTACCGCGACCAGAGGTTCCCTTCATCGTTGCGGATGCTGTCTGTGATCACAGAATCGATAGACATAAGCGCTTCGTGGAGCTTCTCACGGCATTCTTCTGGGCTCATAGACGGGTTCATCATGAGGGAGCGGTGCTCAGGGTGTTCAGAGACATGCGTAGAAGCAAGAAGTCGACGTACCTGGTGATCTGTAAGCCTCGAAGAGCCGTCGGTCATCTCAACCATTTCGGCAAGAATCCTTGCCAGTCCGCCGATAGCGAGAGCGCTATCTCTATCAATCGTTGACTTGGTCTGGATTCCGAACTTGGGGTCATTTAGGTAGTCGTCATTGTCCATGTGCAAACTTTAACAAACAAAGGATTCTCGATATGGCTCGTGATGGTACGAACAGGGGCGGACGCCGCGTCCGCGCAGGCTCCAAACCAGAACCGCTGGCAGACCGCCTGGCCGATGGCCGCATCGGAAGGGTGCTTGCGGTTGATGGTCCGCCTGAGCCATTCGATTTCACCGGGAGCGACATCGACGAGGGCGCACTCCTGTCTGGCGTTGACATGCCAGAGCCCTCCGCATACCTGGCTGCGCAGCAGAGGGATGGCAGCCCGCTTGGGGCTGATGAGATTTATCGGGAAACGTGGGAGTGGCTGGCCGACAAGGGCTGCACCCAGTTCGTTTCCAAACGCCTCCTTGAGGCGTATGCGCAGTCTTTCGCCCGCTTCATCCAATGCGAAAAAGCCATCAGTGATTTCGGTCTACTCGGCAAGCACCCAACCACTGGTGCTGCGATTGCTTCGCCGTTTGTGGCCATGTCGCAGTCGTTTCAGAAGCAGGCGAATGTGTTGTGGTACGAGATTTTCGACATCGTCAAAGCCAACTGCACCACCGACTACACCCCGCTACCTTCGGACCCGATGGAGAGGCTCCTGCAAAGCCGCTAACTAGGGTCTGTCTTCTTTCTTTTTGGCCTCCACCGTTTTGGTGGGGGTCTTCTTGTTTTCCGCCCACCAAACTCAAAGGACTAACCATGACTTCTACTGCTCTAGCTTCAAAGACCCCGCATGCTATCCGTTTAGAGACTAGTGAGTCTGTTTGTGCCGGTCACCCGGATAAGCTCTGTGATCGGATTGCTGATGAGATTCTCGATGAGTGTCTATGGGAGGACCCCGCTTCACGCTGCGCGGTAGAGGTTATGGCATCCAACCACCTCATCACCGTTGCCGGGCAAATCACTTGCAACGGGCGGGTGCGGATCCGTTCCATTGTGCGTTCTACCTTAGCCAGGCTTGGTTATCAGCCATGGAAATACCTCGTCAGTGTCAACGTCACGAAGCAGTCCAGTGACATCGCCGGTGGGGTGGACACGGCGTTGGAGACCCGAGATGGTGGCGTTGAGCAGGCTGGAGCCTTCTCTGACCTTGGTGCCGGTGACCAGGGCACGGTCTATGGGTATGCCACTGATGCCACCAAGGATTTCCTTCCCGCCTCGCTGGTTGCAGCCCACGAGATTTGCGCCCGCCTGGACCAAGCTCGCGAACAAGGCACCATTGCTGGTATCGGTCCGGATGGCAAAGCCCAAGTCACCCTCACCGTCGATGAGGATGGCACCCCAATCACCGCACCGACCGTCGTCGTATCCATCCAGCATGATGCAGCCAAGGACCTAGAGGAACTTCGCCGGGAGGTGATTTCTAAAATTGTTGCCCCTGCCTTAGAGACGATCGGCATTGACACCCTCAAATACACCACTGTGCTGGTCAACCCCTCTGGGCGCTTTGTGAAGGGCGGCCCTAGTGCGGATACCGGCCTTACGGGTCGCAAGCTCATGGTTGACACCTATGGTGGTCATGCACCTCATGGTGGTGGCGCGTTTTCTGGTAAGGATGCGACCAAGGTCGACCGCACGGGTGCTTACATGGCTCGTTTCCTAGCCAAACAAGTGGTGGCGGGACATTTGGCGAAGCGGTGCACGGTCAGCATCTCCTACGCGATTGGCAAGGCCGATCCGGTTGCCTTCGACATCGACACCCACGGCACCCACATCCCAGAAGTGTCTGATGACGACATTCGACTGGCCCTCCAAGATTTCTACAGTTTGCGGCCGGGGGCGATCATTGACCGCTTCCACCTACGCCGCCACGGCTTCGCCCGCTACTCCGCATACGGACACTTCGGCGGAGTCAATGGCGCATACCCCGGGTGGGAAGCGAAGTACGACCGGTGGCGACTCAAGGAAGATGTCATCAACCACGCCAAGGAACGACACAGCGAAACCAATCCTGAGGAGGCTGGGCAGTGAATATCAAGAAGATTGCTGTCTCTGACCTTCAGGCTGCGGATTACAACCCCCGCAAAGACCTCCAGCCCGGCGACCCCGAGTTCGAAAAGTTGAAGAGGTCGGTTGAGGAGTTTGGTTACGTCGAACCTGTCATTTTCAACGAGGCGACCGGGCGTGTGGTGGGTGGTCACCAGCGCCTCAAAGTCCTCACCGCACTCGGACACACCGAAATCGAATGCGTCGTGGTCGACCTGGAGGAATCTAAGGAGAAGGCGCTCAACGTTGCCCTGAACAAGGTTAAGGGTGAGTGGGATGAATCCAAACTGGCCTTGTTGATTGCTGATTTGCAGGCTGAGGACTTCGATGTGACCCTGACTGGTTTCGACCCCGCTGAAGTCGACGCCCTCTTCCGCGACCAACTCGCAGGCGGAATCGAAGAGGATGATTTTGATGTTGAGGCAGAGCTGGCTAAACCCGCCATGTCCCGCACCGGGGACATCTGGCAGCTCGGCAGGCACCGCCTCATTGTCGGAGACTCGACTGACCCCGCTACTTTCGCTGCTTTGATGGGTGATGAGCGGGCGAATTTGGTGGTCACTGACCCGCCCTATAACGTCAACTATGAGGGGTCTGCGGGCAAAATCGCCAACGATCATATGGACAACGACTCCTTTGTCGCTTTCCTCACCAAAGCCTTCACTGCTATTGAGACGGTGATGGCTGATGATGCCAGCATTTACGTGTTCCACTCCGATACCGGGGGTTATGCGTTCCGTAAGGCCTTTGACGACGCTGGGTTTTACCTCTCAGGCTGTTGTATTTGGGTTAAGCAGTCCATTGTGCTGGGTAGGAGCCCGTATCAGTGGCAGCATGAGCCGGTGCTTTTTGGGTGGAAGAAGAAGGGACGTCACCAGTGGTACACCGGACGTAAAGAATCGACCATCTGGCGCTTTGATAAGCCCCGCAAGAACACGGATCATCCCACGATGAAGCCGGTCGAGCTCATCGCATACCCAATTCTTAACTCCACTCTGAGCAATCAGGTGGTGCTTGATGCTTTCGGCGGGTCTGGCTCCACACTTATTGCTGCAGAGCAAACAGGCAGGGTCGCACGACTGGTTGAACTCGACCCGAAGTACGCCGATGTGATCATCAACCGCTACCGCGAGCTAGCCGGGGCCACCAGTGGCATCAAAGTCATGCGCGACGGCGTCGAGCTCTCGTTCGAGGAGGCTCAACCTGACGTCGAAGACGAGGCAGATGGGGGTAAGGGGTAGTTCTCTGGGTGGGAACTGGCTGGCTTTTTGGCCCCGGATAAGTGATGACAGTGCTTGTCCAGGGCAGGGTTGGGTGTGCTTTACACCGCTAGGCCTTTTCGGCCCCACGACTGGATAAACCCGTGGTTTCAAGGGTTCATGTTGTTGACAGAAAAACCCACTAAACCAAGGGAGAACAAGCATCATGAGCATCACCTTCGACTACGACCTGCCAGCTGGCAAACGTGGAATCATCGTTGCTAACCTCCAAGCCCTTTACGACGAAAAACCCCGTTACCTGGGAGCACCCAGCTATGGCTACCAGGTCGGCCCCGCAACCGTGAGCAGGAACGGCACCATCACGTGGGAGGGCAAGCAGCCTTCTAAGAAGGATGTGCGCGACCTACTGGGATTGCTTGGGGAGGATGACTTCTACCCAGACAACCTCTTCGACCTACGCCACTGGCTCGAAACCAAACAACCCCGCACCACCACACCCCAAGCCAAACCCGGCGAGGCGGAGCCAGAAGAGTTGGTGGCTGACGGGCTCACGGTCACCATCCCATGCAACACGCTCACCGACGCCGCCCTGGAGCGCTTCAAGGCGCTAGTGAATGCAAAGGGACCGCTCATCCAGGCCGCCCTGAACCTTGAGGCCCTGCCTATCGAGGTCACTGACGATGAAGTGCGGATGCCGTGGATTCAGCGCCCTTGCACCCCGTCTGAGGCTCACGCCCTCACGCAGCTTGTTGGGGCGATGCTCACCATGGCCAGGGATGCCAAACGGGTGACTGCTAAGCCCAAGGAGGAAAGCAATCCAAGGTATGCGATGCGCTGCTTCCTACTCCGCCTAGGCTTCATTGGACCTGAGCACAAGGCGCTACGCAAGACGCTGATGGGTGACCTTGCTGGGTCGGCTGCCTGGCGCACCCCACCAGCCGAGGATGCCCAGCCTGCGGCGAAGGCGTCACTGGTGGGGCGCAGGGTTCGCCTCGATGACACGAGTGACCCTTACACCACCCTCGCCCCAGGTACCGAGGGCACCATCAACCATGTTGATGACCTAGGGACGCTGCATGTTGCGTGGGATGACGGTTCCACTCTGGGGCTGGTGCCTGGGGAGGACTCCTACACCCTCCTCTAAATCAGCGCTGGCCAGTGCCCACAAACCGGGGTGCTGGCCAGCGTTTTGATAGAGATGTACACCTCAAGAAAACCCCTGCAAATAAGCGGGAAACGACTGGATAAACCTGCCGGTGTAAGTGACTAATAGTTACACAAGAACAAGACACCTACACCGAAAGGCAAGCACAATGAACACCACGAAGACCACGATGGAGACCCTGGCCGAGACCACCGCCCAGCGCATCATCCTCCAACACGGCGATCGCGTCCTGGTCGCCACCTACCGCTACTTCGACGGCACCCGCAACGGCTGGCAGGCCGAAACCTACCGCCTGGTCGAAGCCCCGATCCCCGGGTGGGGCAAGGACGCCCGGCCGGTAAGCGAATGCGCGCTGAGCCTCGAAGCCGCCTCGGATGAGTACTTCGCGGACAACGGCTCGGCGATCGCCTGGGCCATGAACAACTAACACCCTCGCCCCGCACAGCACACCTCAGCCGCACCACCCAATGCTTGGTGGCTGCGGTCTTTTTACACCCAAAACCGGGCTACTCAAGAGGGATGTACACCGCTAGTTTTCCCTGCAATTACAAGGGGAAACGACTGGATAAGAGTGTGTTTCTAAGCGTAAATGGTTACACAACGAAGAACGCAGGGGAACAGCCTCTGAGAGAGTGAAAGGGTAACCACGATGAGCACCAAGAACACCACCGCGAAGGAGATCAGCACTGGGGAGCTTCGCATCCGCCTCGAGGCCATCGCCAAGGCCAACGAATACGCCGGCATCGACACACTCCTATCGAGGGGCTCGGACGGGTTCGACTGGGCACAAATGACCATCGAGTCCCTGCGCCACCTGATGGAAGCCGCCTTCCAAGCCGGCCTGGATGCCGCACACAGCGAAGGCATCACCCAAGTGGTAGCCAGTGAGGGCGAGGTCTACACCGAGGCCGACCAGATGGTCATCGACCCCGCCCCACAAACCATCAATGATGAGGATGAGGCGTCCCGGGTGGGAACCCACGGCATCGACAACGTCTGGATCCCCGTCGGGGCAGGCAAGTACGCGCTGATCTACACCACCTGGGCCAACGCAACCGGGTGGCGCAAAGTCCCCGCCATCTACACCAAACAACCGGGCGGCATCTACGAGCTGGCCACCTGGAACGAGGAAGGCTTCGACAACAACTACATGCGCCCCGAGGCTTACCCAGAAGCCCTGACCTGGGCCATCAACAACGCCTAACCGGCCACACCAGCCAGACCCACCCAGGCGGGCGGGCTGGCCGCCTTTTCGCCACGCTGATGCTCCACTAAGTTGGTGGGGCCTTTTCTATGCCCTGCAATCACTTACCAGCCGCCATTAGTCCAGCCGGTTCCCGCACAGAGAACTACCGCAAGCCACCAACCTTGAAGGGAGCAAACCATGATGCGTCGCCTTGAGAACTATGAGCCGACTCGTTTCATGGCCGAAGGCTCCCACTACGACCGCAAGGCTGCTGATTATGCGGTCGCGTTCATCCAGGCCCTGACCCACACCAAGGGCCGCTGGGCAGGCAAACCCTTCGAACTGATCGACTGGCAAGAGCAGATCATTCGTGACCTGTTCGGCACCCTCAAACCCGATGGATACCGGCAGTTCAACACCGCCTACGTTGAGATACCCAAAAAGATGGGCAAATCAGAGCTCGCCGCAGCCGTGGCCTTGTTGCTCACGTGTGGGGATGGTGAGGAGCGCGCGGAGGTCTACGGGTGCGCTGCAGACCGACAGCAAGCCTCCATCGTGTTCGAGGTCGCAGCAGACATGGTCCGCAACTCACCGGCCCTCTCACGCCGGGTGAAGATTCTGGCCAGCCAGAAGCGCATCGTCTTCCAGCCCACCAACAGCTTCTACCAAGTTCTCTCTGCCGAGGCCTACTCGAAGCACGGGTTCAACATTCACGGCGTCGTCTTTGACGAGCTGCACACCCAGCCCGACCGCCGCCTATTCGACGTCATGACCAAAGGCTCCGGGGATGCGCGCACCCAACCCCTCTACTTCCTGATCACCACAGCCGGGTCAGACACCAACTCGATTTGCTACGAGACGCACCAGAAGGCTCAGGACATCCTCGAGGGCCGCAAGATTGACCCGACGTTCTACCCAGTCATCTACGGCGCAGACACCGACGATGACTGGACGAATGAGGCTGTGTGGGCGAAAGCCAACCCATCCCTAGGCATCACGGTCGGTATCGACAAAGTGCGGGCAGCGTGTGAGTCGGCAAAGCAGAACCCGGCCGAAGAAAACTCCTTCCGCCAACTCAGGTTGAACCAGTGGGTGAAACAGTCCGTGCGGTGGATGCCCATGGCAGCGTGGGACGCATGCAAGCGTGACTTCCGGCCAGAGCAACTGCGGGGCCGGGTCTGCTACGGCGGTCTCGACCTCTCATCCACCACGGATATCACGGCGTTCGTTCAAGTCTTCCCACCAGAAGACGTTGATGAGCCGTACTTTGTGGTGCCGCATTTTTGGATCCCAGAAGACAACATCGACCGCCGAGTCTTACGTGACCGGGTTCCATACGACCTTTGGGCACGTCAAGGCTTCTTGAACCTCACTGAAGGGAACGTGGTCCACTACGCGGCGATTGAACAAGCCATCGAGCAAATCAGTGAGGAGTTTGATTTGCGTGAGGTGGCGTTCGACCGGTGGGGCGCAGTCCAAATGACCCAAAACCTCGACCACATGGGCCTAACCGTCGTGCCCTTCGGGCAAGGCTTCAAAGACATGTCTCCGCCGACTAAGGAGCTGATGAAGCTGGTGCTCGAGGGCAAGTTGACCCATGATGGTCACCCGGTGCTTAGGTGGATGATGGACAACATCTTCGTCCGCACCGACCCCGCCGGGAACATCAAACCCGACAAAGAAAAATCCACCGAGAAGATTGACGGCGTGGTGGCCACCATCATGGGCCTAGACCGCGCGATCAGATGCGGGGCCGGGCCAGCCAGCGAGAGCGTCTACGATAAGCGAGGATTGCTGATTATATAGAAAACATGAAAAGTATTTAATCATGATTGATTTATTAGATGATGTAAAGTACAATGAAAATGCAAATACTTCCAATTAATTTGAATAGCAAAGGAGCTAACAATGAAGTATTCAGCAATTAGGAAGTTCTCGGGACTTGCATTGATTACTGCGTTGACTATCGGTACTGTGGGTGGTATTTCAATAGCTAATGCTGCCGAGCGCAGCAGGGCGCATGTGCCTTGTGAACTTTACAGTTACCGTCCTACCATTTCAGGTAGTTACGTAAAAGGTATTGGTGGACGGCATGGGTGTATCAATACGGTGGACTGGGTCCGGGTTAGCATGTGGACTAACAACTGGGGGCCAGACACTCGCTTGGCAGTTAATCAGAAGGGCCCAGTAAATACGATTCAACTCGATGTTTCTGCGAAAACTTCAACTGCTGGTAAAGGCGCATATGTGTACACTTATGTTGAGTCTTCAACTGGAGCAGTGAAGTATTCGCCTGACATTCAACTGTAGGCCGTGATTTCGCATGATTGAAATTCGCAATCTGCATTTTTCCTATCGCAATTTTCATGCACTAAAAGGGGTTTCGCTACGCGCCGAGCCTGGGGTTTACGGGCTTTTGGGACCTAACGGTGCGGGCAAATCAACGTTGATGAAATCTGTGGTGGGAATGTTACCTTTGCAGAAAGGCGAAATCCTTATCAACGGTAAGTCTCTAACTCGAATGGATCGCTCAGAAAAACGGCTGCTAGGCTATTTACCACAGCATTTCGATGTGATGGATTTTGTTACAGTCGAGCGCAACCTCATTTATGCAGCGTGGGCGCATGGTATCGATAGGAATGAAGCTGGTAAAGCCATTAGTGAGATTCTTGAGATTACCCATTTGGGTGGAAAAGCTAACGTGTTAGCTCGTTCACTTTCGGGTGGGATGCGCCAGCGCCTAGGTATTGCCTGTGCGCTGGTGCATCGCCCTCGCGTTGCTCTGTTGGACGAGCCGACGGTGGGTTTAGATCCGCTACAACGGGCCGGTATCCGTAACCTTCTGCTTGAATTGTCGCGTGAATCTGTGATTTTGATTTCTACGCATTTAGTAGAGGATTTAGCGGCAGTGGCCAGCCGTGTGTTGGTGATGAACTCAGGACTGATTGCTTTTGACGGTACAGTGGATGACCTTAATGCTTTGGGCGAGCGCAATCCTTCACCAGGGTTGAACATCCTCGAATGTGGGTATCAGGCGGCTTTGGCGCGTATTCCGAATAGGCAGTAGGGGAAAGGCTAAGGCTGATGCGTGGACTGATTTTCCCTATAAAAACCTGGTGGCTATTGGGTCTGACTGCCTTTTTAGCTCTGGTGTGTCTGGTGCAATCGGTGGCACTCATTCCCACCTGGCCGAACCCAGATTTACGAGTGGTAATTCCTCAGCTGCAAGAGCAGCTAATCGTACCTGTGGTGATTATCGGGTTGGCAGCTGCCATATTTTTTGACCCGCAAGGTAAAAAGTCAGTGGTGATTGGGCCGCTCACAGTGCTCTCGCCTACCCGTCGAATCCTTCCTTTTGCATTTACGATATGGGGCGCAGCAGTAGTTGGACCTATACTCGGCTGGGGCTATATGTTAGTACGCAGCGCAGCAGTGAGGTTTAGGCTCATAGACTTGATAGCTTTTCTTGTTTTGATAATCTCGTTGTTTGCTGCGGCAACATTGGCGATGGTTTTAGCTAACCTGTTGCCGCCTAAATGGAAGCTCGTGCTTACCCCACTTTTGTCTGCGTTAGTGGTTTTTGTGCCGGTTATTATGAACGTATATTTATTGGCAGGAACCGGTAAGTCGAGCCTCTCGCTAGCGTTTATGTGGGGTACTAGCCTAGTGAGTTACCCCACTGATTTTGTGATGTCCACTGAGCTGATTCGTTTGGTTTACTTCGTTCTGCTAAGTGTTTGCGGGGTGTATGCGCTGATGCGTTTCAATTCCTATGCGCTTACGGGGCGGAGGAGCTTTGCCATTGTCGGTTTAGTATATCTTCTGGCGCCTGCGCTTGTGTTTGCGTCCAGCATTTTGATGTCTCCGGTAGTAACCAAGTACGAGGACGATCGTCAAAAGTGTGAGGTAATAGGCGAGTATCGTTTGTGCTTGCCTATTGCCCAAGCAACACTAATACCTAGTTTGAAGGAGCATTTCCAGCAATTATTTGCACAGTTACCCAACGCTTGGGTTGACCCTAAAACCCCAATCGGTTTTGCTGAAGGTGCGATTATTGGCCCGCTTACTCTGCAAAATCCTGGTAACTTCAAAACTCGCCAAGAATGGGAGCAGGTGACTTTTAGCAATATTGCCTACAACATTTTCGCAAGTAGCGGGCATGCCAGCGCTTGCTCAAATCAAGCTCAGTTTTATGACGATTTGCGAAATTCCCTGCTGTTGCGTGCGAAGCTGCCAATGGATCTCGTTTATGGTGTCAACGAGGAAACTGGGCAGGAAAACGAACACACAATTTCGGCTGATGAAAGCCCACAACTGGCCTTCCTGACTAAATTGTCCACAGCCGAATATCAGCAATGGTTACTTAAGCATCGAGACTCCATCGCCACCTGCAAGTTAAGTAAGGAAAATTTCAGGTAAGGGATTGAGTAGATGAAACCAAGACCTGGCTTTCTCTATCCGGTGATTGTTAGTGTATGCGCATGGGTATTAGCTGTTTACGTGGCGCACCAAGTAGGGATTATATTTTATCTGCCCTCATCAGGTTTTGTTGTTGCCGTGAAGCCGTCTACCATCGCAGTATTGGTGTTCACATGGGTAGCTTTGCTTTGTTTTTTGCCGCGAATGCCCTGGGTGGAGTTGAATAGCCCTCGCCCAATGCGACTGCGAGCTTTCACCGAAATTTTGTTTATTTCTGTTCTGATTTTGTTGGTATCTCCGCTCGGGGTGATGTGGAGTATCTGGAGTGCTCCCAGATTTAAATTCCGTCCTAGTCAGCTGGTATTTGATAAAGAATTCTTCTCACATGGCGTCGGGTTTCAGATGTTTAGCGGCCTACAAGGGATTATTATCCTAAGCTTGACGATGCTTACCATAGCCCTAATTGGGCACAAATACGGGCGGCTAAGTTTGCCGGTGTGGGTGGTACTTTATTGGCTGGGACAGTCGAGCGGTATGTTGTATTGGATGCCAAGTGGCGCGCTACATTATTTCGAATCAACCTTTATGTATGGAGGTATTTTTTCGGTCAGTTTGTGGACTGTTTGCGTATTCACATATGTGTATACTTTCCGCGGCATTAAACCCATCTTGACCAGCGTCTAATAGGAGTAGATCTTCTAATACTTCCACTGAACACTGCTAATGAAATAACTACCCTTATAGCAATAATATCTGTTGAAATATTTATGTATGCACTGAAGCCCAACTGGGAACATCAAATCCGACAAAGAAAAATCCACCGAGAAGATTGACGGTGTCGTCGCCACCATCATGGACCTAGACCGGGCTATCAGATGCGAAACAGGCCCCACTAGCGAGTCAGTCTACGACCAGCGGAGCCTACTGCTGTTGTAGGCGGTCAGAGCATGCATGAGCACCAGGTTCAGTACCATGGCGTCGATCATGATGAGGGTGGCGGTAAGCAGACCGCTGCTGTGGTGATGGGACATGCCCCATATCAGTAGTGCCACGATCGGTAACTGGATGGGGGCAGACCACAGAGGCAGGAAACAGCCACGATGGTAGGTCACCAGAATCTGGATGCAATGAACGGCGAGGCAAAATCCGTAGCAATCGTGGCGGCCGTGAACCACACCGGCGGCAAAAGCAGTGCGATCACGCTCAATAGCGTCAACTCTTCAAGGGCGATCAGTGTGAACGCTACCGTTTGGGGCCTCAGATTCGGCATCAGTGCGGGCAGGTGTTCACGGTTGCGGTGTATCCATGGCAGCAAAACTCGGTATTCCTCGACCTCATGCCAAAGGAACAACACAAGTACGGCTCCTACTAGCCACCACACCAGACTCACCACCGCACTAAAACACGCTGCTTCCTTTTTCCATTGTCCTCCCTGAAAGGAATAAACGCATGGGCTTCCTATCTTGGCTCGGCTTCAAACTACCGGAGCCGACCAATAGCTGGTCGTTGACCAATACTGAGTTCTTCGCATCTCCAACTAGTAGCGGTAAGTCGGTAACGGAGCGGTCTGCGATGCAGATGACCGCCGTCTACGCATGCGTGCGAATCCTGGCCGAAGCCGTCGCGTCCTTGCCACTGCACCTCTATCAAGAACGTGAAGGCAGCACTGGTGGCTCTGAGAGAGCAGTCGGCCATCCTTTGTATCGGGTGTTGCATGATGAGCCGAATGCTGAGATGACGTCGTTTGTGTTTCGCGAGACCCTCATGACCCATCTGCTGCTGTGGGGTAATGCTTACGCCCAGGTCATCCGCAACGGCCGGGGTGAGGTCATCGGTCTTTACCCGTTGCTGCCATCCCAGATGGTGGTTGACCGTGACCCCGACACCGGGCTGCTCAGGTACACGTATCGTCCTCAGACCGCCGGTAAACCGCCGGTGGTTGTTTTATCCCCAGCCGATGTCCTCCACATTCCCGGGCTCGGATTTGATGGGCTGGTTGGGTATTCGCCTATTCAGATGGCTAGGAACGCGATTGGCATGGGACTGGCCTGCGAGGAATACGGGGCGAGGTTCTTTGCCAACGGGGCCGCGCCTGGTGGGGTGCTTGAGCATCCGGGCACGATTCGTGACCCAGCAAGGGTGCGCGAGTCGTGGCAGTCCACCTTCGGCGGGAGCGAGAATGCGGGCAAGATCGCGGTGCTCGAGGAGGGGATGAAGTACACGCCGATTGGGATTAGCCCCGAGCAGGCGCAGTTCTTAGAGACCCGCAAGTTCCAGATCAACGAAATCGCCCGTATCTTCCGCATCCCACCCCACATGGTCGGAGACCTCGAAAAATCGAGTTTCAGCAACATTGAGCAGCAGTCCCTTGAGTTCGTGAAATACACGCTCGACCCGTGGGTGATCAGGTGGGAACAAGCCCTCACTAAAACACTCCTCACCGGGGCTGACCGGGAGAAGTACTCCATCGCCTTCAATCTTGAGGGCCTGTTGCGTGGGGATTACGCGAGCCGGATGCAGGGGTATGCGGTTGCTCGGCAGAACGGGTGGATGAGCGCCAACGACATCCGCCAACTCGAAAACCTCGACCTCATCCCCGAAGACCAAGGTGGGGACCTCTACCTGGTCAACGGCAACATGCTCCCACTCAACCAAGCGGGTAGCTACTACACCCACCGCCAAACCCAACAGTCCAGAGAACCGATGGAAGAAACAGAGATCGCCCCTAAGGAGGATACAGATGACGGCGACAATGAGAGCCGACCCCACACCGAAAACCCTGAATAATGCCAGGCGATTTTGGGACTACACCACCGCACCAGATGGCAAACGCGTACTGGAGCTGCGCGGGCCGATCGCGCCTGAGTCTTGGTTCGGAGACGAGGCCACACCGGCCGCTTTCCGCGATGAACTCATGAGCGGGAATGGCGACATTGTTGTGTGGATTAACAGCCCTGGTGGGGATGTGATTGCGGCTGCCGAGATTTATTCGATGCTCATGGACTACCCAGGGCACGTCACCGTCAAAATTGACGGCCTCGCAGCCAGCGCCGCCAGTGTGATTGCCATGGCGGGTAGCGAGGTGTTGATGAGTCCGGTGGCGATGATGATGATTCACAACCCCATGACCGCCGCCATCGGCGACAGCGAGGAAATGCTCCGCGCTATCAACATGCTGGCTGAAGTCAAAGAATCCATCCTCAACGCCTACGAACTGCGCAGCCACTTGAGCCGCGTGGAGCTTAGTGAGTTGATGAATGCGGAGACTTGGATGGACGCGAACAAGGCCATCGAGCTGGGTTTCGCAGACGGACTGATCAGCCCTGGCAGCCCTTTCCCAACCGCCCAGCCCGACAAGCCCTTGGCGGCGATGGTGTTCTCTCGCCGTGCCGTCACGAACTCGCTGTTGGATGCCATCAACGCAGACCGTACTGGTGGTCAAGAACCACTCCCACTGGTAGCAGGGCCTGTTACTCCTGATCCGCCGCCCTCTGGCAGGCAGGTCTCAAATCTCCTGACCGCCCTCGATTCCTTGAAGCCCTAGCCGCCTTGGCCGGGGCTTTTCTCATACCCACCTTCGTGTTTTGAAAGGACACACACCATGACTACAACAATGATTAACGACCTGCGAACCCGGCGCGCAAGCACCTGGGAGAAAGCCAAGGCCTTCCTCACCGAGCGCCAGGCCACGAACAACGGCATCCTGACCGCTGAGGACGATGAAACCTATGGTCGTATGGAAGCCGAAATCGAAGCCCTCGGCCGCGAGATCGCCCGAGCAGAACGCGCCGCTGAACTTGACACCCAGTTGTCTAAGCCGGTGGCCGCGCCTTTGGCGATGACCCCTGGGTCCGTGGCTCCTGAGGGACATAAGCATGTGCCGTTCCGGGCTACGGATGAATACCGCGAGAACTTTTGGAACGCCATGCGCATGGCCACCAACCCCTTCGAAGTGCGCAACGCCCTCAAAGAAGGCGCGGACACTGAAGGCGGCTACTTGGTGCCGGACGAGTTCGAACGCACCCTCGTAGAAGCCCTTCAGGAAGAAAACATCATCCGTGGGTTGGCTAAGCGGATTACCACCACCAGTGGTGATCGTAAGATCCCGGTGGTTGCCACCCACGGTAAGGCCGACTGGCTCGACGAAGGCGCAGCAGTCCAAGAATCTGACGAAGCGTTCAAACAGGTCACCTTGGGGGCTTATAAACTCTCCACCTTCATCAAGGTCAGTGAAGAACTCCTGGCTGACTCTGCGTTCAACATCGAGGCTTACCTGGCAAACGAGTTCGGCCGTCGTATCGGTGCTGCTGAGGAAGAAGCGTTCCTTGTTGGGGATGGGTCTAATAAGCCCACCGGTATCTTCCACAAGACCGGCGGAGCAGAAGAAGGCCTCAAGGCTGCCGGCCAGACCGCGATCACCGCAGACGAACTCATTGACTTGTTCTATGCGCTGCGTGCCCCGTATCGGAAGAACGCCGTGTGGCTGACCAACGACTCCACAGTCAAAGCCATCCGGAAGCTGAAGGACAATCAGGGCCAGTACCTGTGGCAGCCCGCCCTCACAGCAAGCGCGCCGGACATGATCCTTGGCCGCCCCATCCACACCAGCTCCTTCGTTCCCGAACTCAAGGCGGGCGCGAAGACTGTGGCCTTCGGTGACCTGTCCTACTACTGGATTGCCGACCGTGCGGGCCGCTCTTTCAAGCGTTTGAACGAGTTGTTTGCGACGACGGGGCAGGTGGGTTTCATGGCAACCCAACGCGTGGATGGCAAGTTGATTCTGCCTGAAGCCGTCAAGGTCCTTGTTCAGAAGCAGTAACCCACTGCCAGTTGTTGGAGGGGAGGTGGCGTAAAGCCATGTCACGCATGTTTAACCAAGGCGAGTTCCTGTCGGCGCTCAAGGCCAATCTGGTGCTTGAGCATTCCCAGGATGATGAGTTGCTGGGTGAACTGATTCAGGCGGGATTGGATTACGCCACCTCCTACCAGCACCTGCCCCCAGGCCACTACGAGCATCACCCGTTGTCGGAGTCGACATACCGTGCGGTGATCATGCTGGCCACCCACTTCTACGAATCCAGGGACGGCTCGACCGGCGGGTTTTTCGCTGATAACACGCATGCCGCCGCCCGGGTGTGGGAGACCGTCAACCGGCTACTGATTCTGGATCGCGATTGGAAAGTCTAAAAAAGAGGGAGGTGAGTGGTGATGGGTGTTGGTCGTTTAAGTACGCGCATGCTTTTCTTGGATTCGCAGATGATTGCCGATAGGGAGGGGTTTGCCCGCCCGGCTTCGCGCAGTGGTCATGAGTGGCGTGGGGCGTTTGAGGAGCGTTCTGCTACGACTAGGTGGGCGAACCTTGCTGGTTTTCACCAAGTCGATGCCATGGCAACCATCCGCACCCCCAAGGGGTTCACCCCAGTGGTCGGAGGGCAGGTGTTCATCGAACGAAACACGTTCACGATCATGGGGATTGAGAACGTGAAAAACCGAGGCCGCTACCTCATCCTGTTCCTACGCAAGGAGGTGCACCGTGGCTAAAAGCAGCATCAAAATGCCCACCAAAACGTTGGAACAATTCGCACACATCACCACAGCAATGCCCGACATCGCCGAAGAGGCTGTCACTGCCGGCGGCCGCGTAGTCGAAGCTAAAGTAAGAGGCAACCTGAGTGCCGCAATCGGTTCTGGCACGAAGGGCAAGTCTCGCTCTACCGGCCAACTCCTTGGTGCGCTCGGTTTGTCTCCGGCGAGGGTGGATAGGCGGGGTGATCACAATGTGAAAGTCGGCTTCACCGAGAACCGCAGGGATGATAGGCCGAACGCCCTGATCGCCAATGTCCTCGAATACGGCAAGGCCGGGCAAACGCCACGCCCATTCCTGCGCCCAGCCAGAGCCTCATCTCGCCGTGCCTGCTTAGAAGCGATGAAACAAGTCCTGCACAACCGGATGAAAGGCGGGTGAGGTAAATGGAGTGCCTTGAGTTGCTGATGCGGTTGTTTAACGGGCTTGGCATGCCAGTGTTCACCGGTTCTTTCCCACCCCAACAGGTAGGCAACTACATCGTCTTAACACCCTTGGCCGATGTGTATGACCTGCACGCAGACAACGCGCCTGGTGTGGAGATCCAGTACGTGCGGGTCAACATTTTCACTACCGGCAGTTACAAACTGCACGCCACCAACATCCCACCAATGCTCCGCAACGCCGGCCTGACGATTACCGAGCGCCGCTACATCGGGCATGACCCAGAGGCCGGTTACCACCATTACGTCATCGAAGTCGCCCTCGCAGTAGACCCCCACTAAGTCTGGGGGTCTTTTCATATCCACCCGCATTTGTCTTTGAAGGAGGACATCGCCATGGCCACGATTGGTCTTGACAAGCTTTACTACGCAACCATCACCGAAAACGAGAGTGGTGAGGAAACCTACGCCACTCCCAAGCCCCTAGCCAAAGCAATCTCCGCAGAGTTGTCTGTCGAACTAGCAGAGGCCATCCTCTACGCCGACGACGGTGCATCAGAGGTGGTCAAGGAGTTCAAATCCGGCACCCTCACCCTGGGCATTGATGATCTCAAGCCCGAGGTCGCAGCGGAATTGACCGGCTGCACCCTCGATGACAATAAGGTCCTGGTCGCCACAAGTGAGGATGGGGCCAAGCCGGTCGCTATCTCTTTCCGCGCCCGCCGCTCCAACGGTAAGTACACGTACTTTTGGCTCTATCGGGTCAAGTTCGCACCGCCCGCCACATCCCTGAACACCAAGGGCGACAGCATTAGTTTTGCGACCCCTTCGATTGAGGGGACGATCATGCGGCGTAACAAGGCGGAGAAGAACGGCCTGCACCCGTGGAAGGCCGAAGTCACCGAAGGAGCCGATGGAGTCAAGGCCCAGACGATTACGGATTGGTACAAGAAGGTTTACGAACCCACCATCACCCCCAAGGGCGCCTGAGGCAGGAAGGAGAAGACTGAATCATGAGTAGCGAAACCTTGACCATGGAAAACCCCGCACTCGATGGCCGCACCGCTTCTGTGACCATCGCAGGCCGTGAGTACACCCTCGTCCTCTCGACGGGGGCGACACGTAAGATCGCGGCCCGCTACGGCGGACTAGACCAGCTCGGTGAAAAACTCCTCACGGGTGAGGATATGGACCAAGCCTTGGGTGAGATCATCTGGATCGTCACCCTGCTGGCTAACCAGGGCATCCAAATCCACAACTTTGCCCATCCTGAGGACAAGCAGGAGTTGCTCACCGAAGACCTGGTTGAGTTGCTGACGTGTCCGGCTGATTTGGCTGGCTACCGTGAGGCCATCACGGCCGCTTTGGTGAACGGCACCAGGCGTGAGGTTGTCTCCCAGGAACCGGTGGGAAAAGACCAGCAGGCCGAGTAGCAGACAGTGATGAGGCCACGTTCATCCGCCTGCTCCACTGGGGCGTAACTGTCCTGGGTTTGGGGCAGGCGGAAACCTGGCACATGCCCCTCGGCCTACTACTTGACCTGATCGAATGCCACCGCCAACACACCGGCACCGCGACCCCTGTGCGGGAAACGTTTATTGACGACGTTATCCCATACGGGATTTAGATGATTTTCAACATTTTTGGGAGCGAGCTTTCTTTTTGATTCGCTCGATTCGTTTATCCCAATCGCCATCCCATTTACTAGTTGCAGCTTCCTCCAGCAGTTCAAGGGCGTCTTCATAGCGTTTTTCTTTTTCAAGAATAATTGCCAGCCTTTTGAACCCTTTGTGACTGGGATAAATAATTGGTTGGTTTTTCTTTCCAGGTGCGGCAAGACGCTTTTCTTGCCTAATGTGGGCTTTCATTGCCTCTGACTGCATTTCTACTTGCATCCGAGCGGCAGCTATGCAACGTTCAAGAAGTAGTGGATTTTCACGAAAACGATAATAAATTTCTGCCAAGGCCCCAAGGGCTAGATGCTTTGAAAAAATCGCGTCGTCTCCGGTCGCTGGTGATAGGTCATCCTTAACTTGCCAAGCTTTATCAGCAATCTTCAGGATCAATCTAGACTGCTCGGGGTCGTTCGGCTTAAACCATCCAGCTAAAACTGACAACCAAAATGCAGTAGTTTGCGATGACTTTACTTCATTCATTAAGAGTGTGGATTTTGAATTAGATGTACCCATTGGTTTGTAGGTATTGATGATGAGCTTTCGTTCTGACTCATTAAGTTCATGTAACCACCAATCCTCAAGACCGTAGTATCCGATTTCACCCCTTATGGGGATATTTTTCATTGATTTATCGACCGTATCAGGATTTTCCAAGCTGAGTAGTCGAGACCAAAAACCCATCAGGAACTCTCCTTGTTCAAACTGAAATGGCTCTTGTCATTATGCGGGAACGTCAGCTGACTAGCCATTTTGAAATTCCATCTCCATTATCCACGCTTTACCACATAAGGAACCCCTCATGGCTGAAGATTTTGGACTGAAGATCGCGCTCCAGGGTGAGCGGGAGTTCAAGAAGGCGATCACTGAGATCAACGCGTCCTTCCGCGTACTCGGCTCTGAGATGAAGCTGGTGGATGCCCAGTTCAAACGCTCTGATGATGCCCAAGCCAAGTACGCCGCTAAAGGCAAAGTTCTGGCTGAGCAAATCAGCGCTCAGAAGGACAAGATCAACACCCTCGAAGCAGCCTTGAAAAACGCTGCGACGAACTTCGGGGAGACTGACCGGCGCACCCTGGCCTGGCAGACCCAGTTGAATAATGCGAAGGCGGCGTTGGCTGACCTTGAAGGCGAGTTGGAGGACAACAACAAAGCCCTCAGCTCCTTCGGGGATAACGCTGATAATGCTGGGGACGACGCTAGGGACGCAGCCAAAGACACTGACAAGCTTGAGCACTCTGTTGATGGCCTAGGGAGCGAACTCGACGGCACCGGCAAGAAAGCCCTCTCCTTCGGCGACGTACTCAAAGCCAACCTCGCCAGTGAGGCCATCGTCGCCGGGGTCAAAGCCATCGGCAGTGCTATCAAAGCCGTGGGGCGTGGGTTCGTGGACGCGATGAAAGATGGCGTCCAGTACAACGCGACCATGGAGTCCTACACGGCCTCGTTCACCACGATGCTTGGGGATGAGGCCAAGGCCCACAAACTCGTCGCCGACCTCAAAGCCAAAGCTGCCTCCACGCCATACGGTATGCAGGATTTGGCTGATGCGACCCGCACCCTCATGTCCTTTGGTATCAGCGCCAATGATGCGCAGAAGTACATGGGGATGCTTGGGGATGTGGCCCAAGGCGACAAAGAAAAATTTAGTTCTTTGTCTTTGGCGTTTGCTCAGGTCTCATCCGCAGGGAAACTGACGGGCCAGGATTTGATGCAGATGATCAACGCCGGCTTCAACCCCCTCGAAGAAATCTCCCGCAAGACCGGCAAAAGCATCGGTGAGCTCAAGGATGAGATGAGTAAGGGCGCTATCAGCGCTGAGATGGTCGCCCAGGCCTTCGAGAGTGCTACGGCTGAGGGTGGCCGGTTTTATGGGGCTATGGAGAATCAGTCCAAAACCTTCAACGGACAACTCTCCACACTCCAAGATGGCGTCGCCAATTTGAAGGGCCAGTTGGCTGGTGGGCTGACCGAAATGCTCTCAGGCTCGGTGATGCCGATGGTCAACGGCTGGGTAAGCGCACTGTCTGAGGCGTTTGAGAAGGATGGTGTGGATGGGCTGATTACCGCCCTTGGGCAGGTCATCCAAGAAGCCCTCGCCTTCATCAGCGAGCAGTTGCCTGCGTTTTTGGATGCTGCGTTGCGGATTGTCACCAGCCTGGCTGATGGTTTGATTCAGGCTTTGCCTGCGATTACCGAGGCCGCAACCGGACTACTCATCGCCCTCGTCCAAGGAATCTTGGAGTTGTTGCCGGAGCTGACGACGGCGGCTGCCACCATGGTCGCCACGTTGGCATCCGGTATCGGCCAGGCGCTGCCGGAGTTGATTCCGGCGGCTATTGCCGCAATCGTCGGAATCGTCCAAGCACTCATCGACAACCTGCCGTTGCTGCTTGATGCTGCTCTGCAGTTGGTGACCGGTTTAGCCCAAGGCATCATCGAAGCCATCCCCGTGCTCATCGAAGCACTACCAGCACTCATTGAGTCACTGCTGGAGTTTTTGGTGGGTGCGATCCCGCAGATCATCGAAGCAGGAATCACCCTACTCACCAGTCTGGTCGAAGCCCTACCAACGATTATCGAAACGATCGTGGCAGTATTGCCGGAGATTATTGACGCCATCATCAACGCGGTCCTCGGGGCGTTGCCGCTGCTCATTGATGCTGGCATCGAACTGTTCGTCGCACTGGTGGAGGCTCTTCCGACGATCATCGCCACTATTGTTTCCGCCATCCCCAGAATCATCAGCTCGGTGTTGAACGCGATTAGCGCTCATATTCCACAGCTGATGATGATGGGCGTCACCCTACTGACTGCGCTTATTCGTAATCTGCCTACCATCATCAGCACAATCGTCTCTGCGATCCCACAGATTGTTTCGGGGATTGTCTCGGCGTTTGGGCAGGGCGTAAGTCAGATGGTGAGTGTGGGTGGGAATTTGGTGCGGGGCTTGTGGAACGGCATCCAAGGCCTCGCCGGATGGCTATGGAACCAGGTGTCCTCATGGGCCTCAAGTATTTGGGACGGGATTACGTCATTCTTCGGGATTCATTCCCCGTCTAGGAAGATGGCGTGGGCCGGTGAAATGCTCGCACGAGGCCTCGCCGCCGGTATCGACGACAACGCAGGGCGCGCCACCAAAGCCGCCAACGAGATGGCTGCTGATATCGACGCCGCGTTCGCCGACCTCACCGAGGGTCTGGACGTCCCAGTGGATGTCAAGACCCAGGCCCAGTTCGCTGCTTTAGATCAGATGGCTGAAGGCGTGAGTACTTCGAGCCTGTCATCCTCAACGCCTGCCGGCCTGTCGGCTGATGGAGTGCGGTCTGTAGTGGAGGAGGTCGTGCCCGCACTACTACGGGGCATGGATATTCGGGTGGTACTGGATGACGGCACTCTGGTTGGTCGCCTCGCGCCCCGCATCGACCAAGGCCTAGCCGGTCTAGCTCGCCGAAACCCATCACTCACTATTTAGAAAGGAGAGGGGCATGTTCACGTTGGATGGAACCATCCATGCCAGACGCGACCTAGGCCTCCACCTGGCGGCTCCGGTGAAGATGAGTCCGGCGGTGCGGGTGGTGGAGCAGATTGTGGTGCCAGGGCGCGAAGGCACGTTGACCCGCGAGCAAGGGTGGAATGATCGGGTTATCACCCTCGACCTGATCATCCGCTCTGGTGATGTGATGGGGGCGTGGCGCAAAGCCATCACCGCGTTGTCGAACGCGAAGCGGATTGCTTTCCGCCACGACCCCACCGTCTTCTACCAGATCAAAAATGCCACCCTGAGTGAGTTAACCCGACTTTCGCCTTTGATGGGTCAGTTCCAAGCCACCCTCACCTGTGACCCATTTGCTTACTTGGCGGGGGTCGCTCCGGTGACATTGACCAAGACTGGGACGATCATCAATCCAGGGAATGTTTACTCCAGGCCCGTTGTGACGGTTTATGGGTCTGGTTCGGTGTTTTTCGTGATGGGAACGACGCGCGTTGATTTGACCATCCACGCTGACTCCCTGACTGTCGACAGTTCTCTCATGGAGTGTCGGAAGGGACTGGTGGCGCAAAACCAGTACATGCGAGGTGGTTTCCCGTACCTGTCTCCTGGATTGAACAAGGTTGTTATCGATGCCGGTATTGAGCGGCTCGTCATCGAGCCTGGCTGGAGGAACCAATGATCACCACACACCCCGCAAACGCGATCCCCAAGACAGATGTCACGACAGACAACGGCCTAGCAGTATTGGACGCCCAGATCATCAACCCGATTGTGACTGAAGAACTCGGTGGCGCTTTCTGCCTGGAGTTCGACTACCCACTCACAGCCAAAGGATCCTCATCCTTGCAGGTGGGGAACTTGGTGCGCTGCCCAGCACCAGTACTTGGGGGCCAGTTTTTCCGCATCCACCACCTCCAGACCAGCGAGCATCACCAGGTGCATGTGACGGCGCAGCATGTGTTCTATGACTTGGCTGCAAACCTTTTGATGGATACCAACCTCATAAACGAAGACGCCAACGGTGCTTTGAACCGCGTCCTTGCTGGGGCGCAGTTCAAGCACCCCTTTACCGCAACCAGCAACCTGAGTACTCGTGCCTCAGCCCGCCTCGTTAGGGTGTCTGTGGCATCAGTCCTGATGGACCCCGACCTTGATAACGGGATCGTGAACCGCTGGGGTGGGGAGCTGATCCGCAACAACACCCACCTCTCTTTAGTTGCCAGGCGCGGGGCGGATAACGGGGTGCAAATCCGGGCAGGTAAGAACCTGCTGTCCATGACCGCGTCAGTGGACTACTCAACCGTGGTCACCCGCATCGTGCCGGTGGGGTTTGATGGCCTGATGCTTCCGGAGAAATGGGTCGACTCGAGAAAACTTGGCCAATACCCTCACCCCCGTATTGCGGTGGTGAAGTTTGATCACATCAAATCCACCGCCACCCCAAACGGAGCCACCGCTGAGGACGCACTACCACCAAAACAGGCCGAAACAGCACTACGACGGGCAGCCAAGGAACAGTTCACCCTCCACCGCGTTGATGAGCCAACCCGAACCTGGACAGTGAACCTAGTTGACCTCGCTTCTACACGAGAATATCAGCATTTGCGTGCTTTGGAGAGTGTGGCAATCGGTGACGTGGTCACGGTCAAGGACCTGGATGCTGGTGTGGATGTGTCGGCGCGGGTGGTGGCCTACCAATACAACCCCCTCACCAACGGATATGCGCAGGTGACGCTGGGTTCCTTCACCCCGCGAATCACAAGCCAATCCGCCCGCGCGGTCAACCTTGCTTCTGGCGCGATGGGTGCGGCCCTTGATGCCTCTGCCCAGGCCGGGGCTATTGGCACCGTGGCGGGTAATGCTATGGCGCGGGCGGACCAGGCCTTTGATGCGGCTAGTGCTGCTGGTGGGAAAGCCGATAGTGCGTTGGTGGCGGCGAATGGTAAAAACCGTAACCACTACGGCACCGATATCCCTAAGGATCCGCGCCCGGGTGACGTGTGGTTTAAGACGAATGGTGAGAAGCAGGAGATTTGGATCTACAAACAGGTAAACAATCGTTACGACTGGTATCCCATCTCGACGGATTTGACGTGGGAGGGAGCTAAGTGGCGTCTTGATGAGGCTGAAGTAGTGGTTTCCCAGGTAAAGGGGGTGGCTGATGAGGCAGCTAAGTCTGGTAGTGAAGCTAAAGCTCGTGTGCGGCAAGTAGCAAGAGAAACAAAACTCGCTACTGTTAAAGCTCAAGAAGCAGTTGATAAAGCAGCCGAGAACGCCCAGCACTTAGAGGACTACCAGGTAGTAGTCGGCAGCCTCATCCAAGGGGCCAGATCTTCTATCACCCAACTTTCTGATGCTGTGAACCTAAGGGTGGAAAAAGAGAAGGTCATCAACCAAATCAACATCTCGCGTGAGGGCATCCTCATCGACGGGGCCAAGGTTCACATCACCGGTCAAACCACCATTGACCAGGCAGTAATCACGGGGGCGATGATCAAAGACGCTTCGATCGACAGCGCGAAAATCGCCTTCCTGGATGCGGGCAAAATCCGCACAGGCTACCTCGACGCTGCTCGGATTAGAACCGGCAGTATCACATCGGAGAAGCTCACCATCCGTAATGGGTTCATCACCAACGCCATGATCAAGGATGCCGCGATCACGAGCGCGAAGATCGCTTCCTTGGATGCTGGCAAGATCACCACCGGCACGCTGTCTGCGGGCCGGATTGGGGCCAGGAGTATTACGGCTGACAAGCTCGCAACGAATGCCATCCAAGTTGGCCTAGCCGGATGGTCATCTTCAATCCGTATTAGCCCTACGGAGATCCGCTGGTATGACGGCAATACCCTGACGGGCAAAGTCTCCAGTTTGGGTTTGCAGTTTTACTACGGGTCGAAGTACATTGGGCAGATGGGCGAGGCCGGGTTCAAAAACCAGCCCGAGCATGTTAAGGGCCTGAACACCATGCTCTCTAAGGATGCCTCCTATGCGGCTTGGACGTATGGGGCTGGCTCTAATGACCACTTCGTGCTCCTCACCCTTGACCCGAAAGGCTCAGTGATGGGCTCTAGGGGTTTGCATTTGGGTGTGGATTTGCACCTGGGTGGCAACAAGGTGATGACAACAACCAAGCGTGGCATCAAGTTGGTTGACTCCTCGATTAACCGCACTCTCTTGCCGGCTTGGTGTAGCGAGAACACTCGCTCCCAAGTTGCCTTCTCCAGCGGAGCCTTGTTTTTGGTCAGCGACAACTACATCTACTCGGTCACCCAAATAACCAAACGCCTCACCGAAGTCATCAGCCGCGTCAACAGTTTGATCGGCTACTTCAACAAAGGTTGGGTCCAAGAGATTCACCGTATCGGGGGATCCAATGTTTCTTGGACCTCCTACCCAAACACCGGCCTATCCACTATATCCACCAACCTCAGCTAACCAACCTAAAGGAGCATCCATGCCAACACTGAAAATCCCCAACCACACCCTCCCTGCCGTTACCGGCCTGCTTGATGGGCTAGAGCTTGCTGGAGCGGCATCACGGGCTAGAACTAAACTCCACACTGCCTTGCTTACCCACCTTGAAGCTTTGGGTGCTAGTGAGGTGGAGCTAGCCCGCCAATACGCCACCCTCGACGAAACTGGCGAGATTGTCCTGGATGAGGCCGGCGGCTTCACCCTCAAAGACCCCAGTCAGTCCAGCGAGTTCGCAGGCGAACATGGGGCGCTGATGAACGAGACGGTTGCTGTCCCGTCCTTGTATGAGGAGCAATACCGGGTCTTGGCCAAAGCACTGGCAGATTACCCGGGAACCTTCAAAGGACCTGATGCCACCGCCTATGACCTGCTCTGCGACGCGCTCGAGCAAGCCACTGTCAAGGAGGGTGCTTGATGGATATTGATCCCACCCCGCCAGAGCCTGTGGTCGCTCAGCCACTAACGCCACAGCAGGCAGAGCCTCCACCGCCTCTGGTGGAGCCCGAAACCCACACCCTGACAATCCCACCAAGCCCCGACGGCAAATAAGCCTCGGGGCTTTCGCTTACCCATTTCTTGGAAGGAACTGATTTCTCATGCCACTAGACCACTATCTACGCACCATCGCCACTGCCATCGGGGCGGGGGCTGGTTGGGTGTTTGGCACTCCCGATGCTCTGCTCTACACCCTGCTCGCGTTCATCACTGCCGACTACATCTCCGGCGTGATGGCAGCCATCGCCACCCGCCGCCTTTCTAGCGCGGTTGGGTTTAAGGGGCTGTTTGGCAAGATGCTCATCCTCGCCTTCGTTGCCCTAGCCCAGTTGATGGATACCCATGTGCTTGGTGGGGTGGGGGTGCTTCGCGGTGCGGTGATCTTCTTCTACATCGCCAACGAAGGCATCTCCCTGATTGAAAACGCCACAGTCCTCGGCCTGCCAGTACCACCCAAGTTCCAGCAGGCTCTGGCCACTCTCACCGACCACGATCCTGAAAGCAATAGCGCTCATGGACGCCATGCCCGGGCAGATCAGGACCTGTCGGTGGTGCCGCGCCCGCGCATTCCTAAGCCTGAGGTGCCTATCAGTGAGGTGCGCAAACCCCTGACCCACACCACCAAATCCACACCAGATGACGAGGCAGGTGGTGGAGGTGACTAAACCCCACTCTCACCTCACGCCCATCCTCACTGCTTTGGCAACCACCGGTTCGTTCGCTGCTGTGGTGGGGGTGGGCTGGTGGGTATGGGACCAGGTCATCACCCCGCTACTGACCGTGCTCGTCTGGTTGCACGTGATCGTCCAACCCTAAAAACCAATCCACTACCTAAGGAGATTCTCATGTCTTACACGATTGACCATTCCCACGACGCCACCGCATTCACGACAGGCCGCCAAGGCCACCGCATCAAATACATTGTGGTGCATCACTGGGATGACCCCGCCAAACACCCCACCTTTGAGGGCACTATCCGCTGGTTCGAACGCGGCGGCAACAACACCAGTGCCCACTACGTGGCTGAGGCCGGACGCGTCGCACAACTGGTTGCGGACGGGGACACTGCCTATCATGCGGGTAACTGGGTGAAGAACCTTGAGTCCATCGGTATCGAATGCAACCCCCGCTGCTCCGACGCCGACAAAGCCACCGTGGCTGAGCTGATTCGAGACCTGCAAGCCAAGCATGGGCCACTGACCATCCTGGGCCACAAGGACTGCACGTCCACGGACTGCCCAGGACGCTACTACCCACCCACACGTGTACTCGCACCCTGGCTCAGTGGAGGTAGCGGCAACGCCAAACCCGCCACCACCGCAACTGCTCCTTCTGGTGACCTCAACGCCCTAGCAGACGCGGTACTACGCGGCGACTACGGCAATGGCGAGGAACGCAAGCGCCGCCTGGGCTCCAAGTATTCGGCGGTGCAGGCGATTGTGAACCAGCGCCTAGGCTACGGCACAGCGCCCGCCTCCACTGGGCCTAACCTGAATGCTTTAGCCGATGCGGTCATCCGAGGCGACTACGGCAACGGAGACGAACGCAAACGACGCCTCGGAGCCAACTACAAGGCTGTTCAAGCCCTAGTGAATCGGAAGCTCGGCTACTAAAACAGCCGGGCTTCAACCCTATTCATGCGCCCTCATCTAACCCCTCTGGGGTTGGGTGGGGGCGCTTTTTTGTGTTGTATTTATAAATAAAATAGTAATTTAGAAAGAAATGTGTAACTGTAGACACATGCGGGTGATTTGTGCTACACTAAGCACGTGGGAAGTTATCTTTCTACACACTATTTTCAGCCAATGATGGAGGGAAACATGAAAAAGTTACGAATGCCAATTGTGGCAGGTACTACCGCCTTGCTGCTTGCGATTGGTGGAACCGGGCTTGCGTACGCTGACAACTCGTATGTCGGTGGACAGCTGAACAAGTCGGGTTCCCTTGTGAAATACGATTACACTCGTACGCACACCTATGATGGTCCTATCAGTCTCAGCATTAACGACATGCCGTCAGGGCATCTTCGGCTTGGGTTGCGTAATATGAAGGTATCTGGTGGACCGCAATTCACCGATACCTTGCAGTGGAATGCGGTTGGTGCGAAATCCTGGGATAGGGTTAAGAAGAATACTCGTTTCGCTTTCCAGGGAAGAATGAAGGCCTGCAGCTGGTGGTGTGACATCAACTGGGGCGGAGATCTCACTTACTGATTGGGTTCAGTGCAGTGAAAGTTGCAAAGCTAAGTAAGCTTGCTTTCTGCTTGCTGGTGTCGGCACTCGTAATCAGTGGTTGCGGTGCCGACACCACAAGTGGGGAACTTGCAGAAAACTCCAGTCGAGATGTTAGCAAGAGTGCTGTGCTAACTGTAGAGAAAAAAGATCTTGTTGCAACGTATTCCACCCATTCGTCTGTAGAGTCGGTTTCAAATTTTATTGTTGAAACGAGTAAACAAGGATCTTTTGTTCCCAAGGTGCCGGTGGGTTCTATAGTCAAAAAAGGTGATGTATTAGCTTTGAATAGTGATGTTCAGTTAGTCTCACCCGTAGATGCAAAAGTTGTCAAGATTTCAGATGCTTCTACAGATTTACCAAGTCGATTCCCGGTAGTTGAACTTAGATATGAGGGGTTCTCGTTGGCGTTTCAAGATGAATCTGCATCTGGCCTAGGAGAAGCCTCTGGTGTCCAGGGGTCGTTTCAAATTCAAAATGGACTAGGGCCATCAGAATGCGGAGCTTTGGTGTTAGCTCAAAATTCTGAGGGGAACGGATCGGAGAGTGGTGCTATATCCGAAAATGGCAACTCCATAAGTAACCCTGGTGGCTTTTTGTGTTTAATTGATAAGTCTGTACCCGTTCGTACTGGCCAGCAAGCTACATTAGTTCTTCATGGTGTTAAACGTAATAACGTTCTAGCTGTGCCTATAAGCGCCGTTGCAGGCCGCGCCTTTAAAGGGAAAGTTACTTTAATTAGTACGGGGAAAGCTGAAGCTGTGGAAGTAGGTTTGGGGGTTAATGACGGAGCTTTTATTGAGATTACCTCAGGGTTGAAAGAAGGAGAAAAAATAAGCGCAATTGCCCCAAATCTAGATCCGCGAGAGTAGAAATATGTCGTTAGTGTCGTTAACAAACGTATCGGCAGAAGTTGAGCTAGGCAACGGTCAAATACTACGAACCGTTGACAGTGTGTCGCTCGAGCTTGAGGTTGGTAAAAGCTATGCTTTAGTAGGTAAGTCTGGTTCGGGTAAAACATCTTTGGCGTCTATCGTTGGTCTCCTTAACGCTGCCTATACTGGAAGGTTTATTTATCAAGGCACTGATGTTGCGACACTAAAAGACCGTAATTTATCAGAACTGAGGGCTGAAAGCATAGGGTTTGTTTTTCAGAATTATTCTTTGATTAGGCATTTAAACGTTTTTGAGAATGTTGAGCTGGCATTGATGTATCTTCCCGATCGCCCTACACCTAGGATTCGAAAACGATTGATAAATCATGCTTTAATGCAAGTTGGCCTTAATGCCCGTGCGCATGAATTTCCAGGCAAGTTATCTGGAGGTGAGCAACAACGGGTGGCAATTGCGAGAGCGTTAGTTACTAGTCCAAAACTGTTAATTTGTGATGAGCCTACAGGTGCGCTAGATACATCTACAAGTACGCAAGTAATGGCTATATTACATAAATTAGTTTCACAAATGCAGACCACGCTTCTGCTGGTAACGCATGATTCCGAACTAGCTACGACATGTGACCATACCTTTGTTATGTCTCAGGGAAGGATAATGCATGCTGCGGATGTTATGGAAAGATCTTAAAGTAGCTCCGATGCGTACAACATTGACAGGGTTGTCGATGTTCATTGGTATTGTCGCGATAATTTGTTCAGTGCTGGTTGGTACGATTGGACGTTCCTATTTATTGGGAACCACTGAGCAACTCTATGGTAGGGACCCTACATACCGGGTTTCGATTACTGCTAGAGGTTTAGCGAATCCACAATTGTTAGCACGATTCCTAAATAGTATTGACGTTCCTGAAGCTAATTTGGCTTTAGTTTTAAACCCGAAACAAGCGTTGACTTTTGGTGTTGGGACGAAAGCAGCTCCAAATCAACAAGAAATTAGGGAAATCATGTCTTCGCCTCGTAACGTGGACCCTATTTATATTTCAAGTAAATATAATTACATTTACAGGCTGCCATTGTTAAAAGGACGATGGTTAGAAAATGAGAATGTCTTTCCCCGCTTGGAGGCTGTTGTTAATCAGTCTGCAAATGAGGTTTTCCCGTATCGACAATTTGCGTTTGTTGCGAATAAAAACTCGCTGAATCCTACGCCAATTCCCGTAGTAGGCGTTGTAAACGATGGTGTCCCAGATGCTCGAATATATCTTAATATAGCTGGCATAAGTTCTTTAATACCCCATTTGTTAGAAACGGATAGCGGGAGTGTTCTTTGGCATGATACTTCAAATAGCACTTCTAAAGAAGAAAAAGTCTCATTCTTGAATGACAAACTATCGGACTCTATAGGTGGCAAGGCAGATGAGATTTCTAGGGTGGATTCGGGGCAATCATATGCCAGTGTTTTGTATGTTATTCAGATGTCATTTTTCAGCACAGCATTGCTTTTGCTAATAGTCTCAATGATTGGTCTTATTAATATTGGCTTATCAACTTTAGAACAGCGATCACATGAATTGCTAATTCGACGTGCATTAGGGGCAAGTCGAAGTTCAGTCGCGTGGCTGGTATTAGGATCATCGATTTTGCTTGCCGTGGTCGTGTCGCTAATTGCAGTGATATTCTCAATATTACTCATCCAATTGATCCCTTTTGTGCTGCCAGTTGGCTCACCTATCGACCCTCCCTTGTATCCCTATGCGGCAGCGGTCTATGCGGTTTTGGCAGCGACAATAACGGCAATTCTCGGAAGCATACTTCCTGCGATAAAGGCGGCGCGACTAGAACCAGCATTGGCATTAAGATAAAACTATCTAATCACTTCGAAAGGTTGCAAAATGAAATACATAAAGATATTTCTTGCCCTAGCTACTTCCACTGCCGTCATTCTGGGAACGAGTGGATGCAGTTCTGAATTATCCGATCAGTCGACTTCATCAGAACGTAAGATTCTTAGTTATGATCAGATCCAAAAAGAGTATCAAGACTCGGTTAAAAATCTCGAATGGCCTCAAGGTTATATCGCGCCCAATAAAATGGAAGGTGAAGAAAAGGGAGGAGCTTATCAAAGTGGATACGGCGACAGTCGTGCATCTTTGTACTTTGAATGCGCGTGGGAAAAAGAATGGTTGAAAACCTATACAACAGATAAGGGGAGAGCCAACAACGCATTAAAACAGCTTGAAAAAGTTCCCCAGATGGGATACATGAGTCCACAGCGTGCAGATGATGCGACTCGTAGAGTTTTCGCAGATTATCTCAATAGAGCAAAAATGGGTGACCCCTCTGGATTTCAAGAAAACGTAGAGGTCAATTGCCCCTGAGAGCAAAACTAGAGGGTATCAAGCATAGACGTATGTATCTTCGCTAAGTTTATTTGAGATTCACTTTGCTTTCTAAAATCGGCCCTCATACTATCTTTTAGTCCCCCATCTCGTCACTTTTATGTGGCTGGGTGGGGGCGCTTTTTGTGTGCCTTGTGGGTGGGTGGTTAACACCTGCTGTGTGCCGTCGCCAAGTGGTGAACATTCATTGAATTTTGGCACTGGAGGGCAGCACTGATGAGGGAAGGTGTGAAACGCAAACTCACGTCGGCTGATAAGGCTCATATCGACGTTTTGGCTGGTGCGGGTGGTTCGTATGTGCGCGTTGCACAATGCCTGGGCTTGGACGCGGAGCTGGTACGTGGCTATTGCCGGCGGGCTTATCCCGACCTTGAGGTGGATAAGAACCTGGTGTTGTTAGGGGCCTATTGCCGTTATTGCGCGGCTCCTCTTGAAGGGATGCGTGCGGGGGCGTTGTTTTGCTGCCCATCTCACCGCCAGGCGTGGTGGCGCACCCACCAAGCACAGACTCGTGGCGGTGCGTGGCGTAAGTTCACCTGCCTGGGGTGCGGCAGTCGCTGCCGGGTTTATGGCAGGAGGGCGCGTAAGTACTGTTCGCACGCCTGCTATATCCGTCACCGTTTCGTTGAGGTGGCCTCATGAGCGCCGCCATGCCAGAGGCTTTGGCAGAGGCGCACTACCAAACAGTGTGGCATCACCTCGTTGCGCTTCACGCCCTGGGGGCACTGACGCCTGCGGATCTGCTGGCCGTGAAGGAGCGTGTAGACGAGGCGATCCCGGGGGCTTTTATTGCCTCTTTTCATGCCGGCACTGCACTGGACTTATTTGGGGTTTCAAGTGAGTTATTAAGCCACATGGATACACCAGAACAACACGTGAAAGGAGCGTAATGATGGCCCGTATTGAACGCATCCGCCCACCCCTTCAAACTCCGCGCCGGGTGCGGGTGGCGGCTTATGCGCGTATCAGCGCACTGAACGAGCGTTCCCCGCATTCGCTGGCCGCCCAGGTCTCGTATTACATGCACCTGATTGAATCCACCCCGACCTGGCACTACGTTGGGGTCTTTGTCGATAACGGTAAAAGTGGTACTAACCAAAACCGTGACGGCTTCCAGGACCTGATGGCCGCTTGTAGAGCTGGTGAGGTTGATCTGGTTTTGACCAAGTCGATCTCGCGTCTGGGGCGTAATACGGTGGACGTGCTGGCGACCTGCCGTGAACTGAGCGCTTTGGGGGTGGAAGTTCGGTTCGAACGCGAAAACATTTCCACGGCCACTACCGACGGGGAACTACTCCTAACCCTCCTGGCGTCTTTCGCCCAGGGTGAGTCTGAGGCTAATAGTGAGGCGGTCAAGTGGTCGATCCGTCGTAACTATGAGCAGGGTAAGCCTAATAGCCACTACTTGTACGGGTATGACTGGGATGGCACCCAGTTCCATATCAATCCGCGCGAGGCACCCATCGTGCGGCGGGTCTTTACCTCCTACCTTGAAGGTATCTCCCCAGACAAACTAGCCGACCAGCTCTACCGTGAGGGCATACGGGGCAAACGAGGGAAAAAGATTGATGCGATGGTCATCCGCCGGATGCTCGAAAACGAACGCTACATGGGCGATACGCTCATGCAAAAACACTACCTCGACGGCATCCGTGGCCCCCAGCGCACTAACAAAGGCGAACTCCCCAAGTATTACGCTAAAGACACGCACCCGCCCATCATCGACCGGGATACTTTCAAGGCAGTGCAGGCTGAGATTCAGCGTCGGCGCACCCTGGGTAAAGGCGCAGTCCCATCCCTCAACACCGGTTGCTTTACCGGGAGGGTGATTTGTGGCGAGTGCGGCAAAGCGTTTCACCGTAAAACCAAGTACACCCAGGGCGGCTCGTACAAAGTGTGGAAATGCTGGTCCGCCTGCCTGGGGAAAGGTAACCCTTGTAAGGCTCCCACCATCCGTGAGGCCCACCTGCATGCCGCTACCATTCACGCCCTCCAGATTGAAACCTTTAGTGAGGGGGTGGTGTGGGAACAGATCCAACACATCACGGTTGATACCCAGACTGCAACGCTGCACTTCCACCTACAAAGCGGCACGACCGTACAGGTGAGCCTCGCCCAAGCCAAACAACTAGCCGAAAACCACAAAGAAGAAAACACGACACCTGATGGAGGGGTGTTTAAGTGAGTCCGACTGTTACCAAGATTCCTGCCACGCGCGCCCTGCACACTGGCAAACCCTTGAGTGCTACCGCTTTGAAGCGGGTGGCGGGGTATGCGCGTGTGTCAACCGATAATGAAGACCAGGTCTCGAGTTATCAGGCGCAGGTGGATTACTACACCACCTATATCACCGACCATCCGGGCTGGGAACTGGTCAAGGTCTACACCGATGAAGGCATCACCGGCACCTCCACAGCGAAACGTGCAGGCTTTCAAACCATGGTTGCTGACGCCCTGGCGGGCAAGATTGACCTGATTGTCACCAAGAGCGTCTCACGCTTCGCCCGTAACACCGTCGACTCCCTGACCACCGTGCGCAAGCTCAAAGACAAAGGCGTTGAGGTCTACTTTCAGCGTGAGAATATTTGGACTCTGGATTCCAAGGGTGAACTGCTCATCACCATCATGTCCTCCCTAGCTCAGGAAGAAGCCCGCTCCATTAGCGAGAACGTGACTTGGGGGCATAGGAAACGCTTTGCCGATGGGAAGGTGACGATGCCGTTTGGGTCCTTCTTGGGATATGACCGTGGTGAGGATGGTCAGCCGGTTATCAACGAGGAACAAGCCAAAACGGTGCGTGAAATCTACTCACTGTTCCTGGAAGGAAAATCCCTACGTGAGATCGCCCGGATACTTACCGAGCGGGGCAGGCTGACTGCCCGAGGTAAAACCCAGTGGTCACGCACCGCTGTGCGCTCCATCTTGACTAACGAACGCTACAAGGGTGACGCGCTACTACAAAAGACCTATACCAAGGATTTCTTAACCAAGGAACTGGTGAAGAATAACGGTGAAGTTCCCCAGTACTATGTGACTGGTTCACATGAGGCGATTATCGACCCGCTCGTATGGGACTTCGTCCAAACCCAACTGGCACAAAGCAAGGGGCGGCGTTCACGCAAACACGTCTTATCCCACAGTATTGTCTGTGGTCAGTGTGGGGCGTTCTTCACCCCTAAGACCTGGCATGCGGGGACGAAGAACGAAAAACGCATCTGGCGCTGCTCAGCGAAATATGAGCAGCACACCCACTGCACAACCAGGCATTACACCACAGACCAGATCGAGAAAGCCTTCGAAACCGCCCTAGCCACCATGCTCCACGCCAACGGCAAAGACCCCCTGACACTGGTGGAGCAGGTAAGCGCTGACCTGTTCGATACCAGCGGGCTGGAAGCCGAAGTCGAAATCGCCTGGGCCGTTCTCAACGCGGCAAGCCAGGCACTAGCCGACCTGGTAGAAAAAGGAGCGAACGCCACCCTCACGGCAGGGGAGTACGACCAGAAGTATGCGGCCGCCACCTGCGCCTATGACCAGGCGCAAGCCAAACACTCCCAACTCCAAGAACAAGTCAACGAGATCCGGGAACGTAAAACCCGGTACGACTTCTACCGCCGAAGCCTCACTGACCTTACACAAGAGCAGGTGACCTTCACACCTCTCCTGTTCCACACACTCATCGACCACGCCACCGCCCAACCAGATGGGCAAATCTGCTTCACCTTCCGGGACGGACAAACGGTGACACCACAGATCGACTAGCCCGACTCAACGGCAACATCATCAGCAGGCTTGGCAGACCACCATTGGTCGGCTAAGCCTATTTTCATGCCCCTGCCTCTTGACAGCACTTGACGGCGCCAACCAAAACCGCCCGCATCCAGTTGCAGGCTAAAACATCCAATCTGGCCCAAAAACGTCCAGTTTGACTGAAAAACGTCCAGTTTTACCCCGTGCCGAACCTTATCCGTTTTGGTGTATCCGTTTGGATAGAGAAGTATCCATTATCCAGTCCAAACGGATACACGCCGTTTTTGGGCTGGCGTTGGCCGGGTGGCCTGTTTTCCCTTGATATTGCGGGAAAGCGGGTGCCCGGCTTTTTCGTGCCCGGGGGCTGGTGAGGGCTGAGGTGGCGGTTGGCGGGCCGAGGGTGCTCTGGTGCTGGTGATTTCATCCAGTTTTGGGGTGGCCGAGGGGCTAAGCGTTTAGGAGTATGCCTAAACGCTTTACAGTACGGCTAACCGTTTAGGGGTATGGCTTTGCGTCAGTGGTTAGCTTTTTCTGGTTCCCGTCTTAGAACAGTTCAACCTGATTTTGCCAGTTTTCCTTTGAGCTTGTCACGACTTCCTCGGGGATGAGGCCGTAGCGCTGCCCTTCCATCTGATCACTACCTGAACGTCCGGTGAAGATGACCTCGTTAGCCTTGTGGCCTTGGTAGTCGAGGGCAGGAGTGGTTCTGCTGAGGTTAGCGACGATGATCTGGCCCTGCCACAAAGCTTGACACGGGACACCTGTACCGTCAAAATTCTTTAACATGGAGCGTAATCAAGTTGAGGGGTATGGAAGCTATGTATACGATCCGCAACCCTGAAATTGTAAGCGAGTTCTCATCTTGGGACTACCTAAGAGTTAAACGGGTAAATACCGAAAATGAGGCAGATCCGCCAACTTCAATTATTGGGAAGATGAAGGCTATTTTTCGATTGCCACCACCCGAAAAGTGGAAGATTGAGTTATTTAACTCTGAAACAAATGAAAGCATTTCTGTAATATCGGAGAAGTCTCTTGGATATCTCATAGAAGATATCGTAGGGTTGCATCAATATGACTCGAGAGAAATCATCTCTCAGGTAGTGGGCCTTGATAAAAATAATAGTGATATTTTGGTCTGGTTTCCTTGGCAGCCTAAAGAGATAAATCTGTTTCAGGCAATAAGCTATAAAGAATTTTATATTAAATAGAAATTGTCAGACAAGTATTTACAGACCTTTAAAGAACGAGGTGGCATTTGTGGAATTGAAGTTAAAAATGGTCCACATGCACGACTTACTAAAAATCAGACACTTGCCTACCCGATTTTAAGTTCACGTGGTGGGGAATCTCCGCGGTAGATCGGATTTTCGATATCTGGACAGAAGGACAAACACATTTTATTGCTGCTAGCGCTGATGGGTCTACAATCTCAAGCGATAGAATTCAATGAGGCAGAAAAAAGCGACATTGGGACAAGCCTCACTCTCTCCACATGCAACGATATCTAAAATTTTATTTACTACAAGCGCTTCAAAGAGTGAAAGAGATGTAGCACGGATCGGCAAACCCCGAAACGCAGGCAGTGGCCAACCTGTTCAAATGGGTTGTTTATTTCGTATCGGCATGACAGGTGATATACGGTTGGTTTAAAGCAGCTGTACCGGCAGGCTCGCCTCGCTATATGCGAGTGGCGCTTTCCCTCGATATCAAGGGAAAAAGCCCGCACGAAAGCGGTTTCGTCAGGGCTTCATATTGTATCCAAATTGTCTAGAAAGTATCAGCATTAACGCCGCCCAGCATTGATTACGGTCAAAGCTGAGCGGATTAACTTTTAGTGGACCCAGCTTGATAGCCTGATCAACGTTATTTTTTCTGACAAGTTGTAAGATTAGAGTGTTGAATTTGGTTCGCTGGCAAAGGAGAAAGCATGCCGGAGCGGAATGATTTGGCTGAAAAGTTCACTTATGGACATGCGACTTTGTTGGGGTTTATTCTTTGGGTGACTCAAGCCGTAACTATGTATCTGCAGGCTGCACCTTGGTATGCTTACGTCATTTCTGGTGCATTTCTTTTATTTTTTGCATACCTGTGGGTTTGGATTGTGAACCGCTATAAACCAAATAGGGCAAACTTACTTACCTTGGCGTTAGTGTTTGCCGTGATCTTGTTGGGGTCAATCGTTATTACTACTTGGTTTTAGCTTGTTGGTAGTTCTTTGATCGAGGCATCTAGGAGAAGAGATAATCTTGCGGCCCAAAAATGTGGAACAGATTCTGGCATCTAAACGTATTTTGTTAATCGGGGTAACGGGGGCTGGAAAAAGTACCGGAGCTGCAGAGCTAGCGCAGATTCTTAACTGTCCGTATATTGATTTTGACGTTGACATTCGTTGGGCACCAGCTAGTGAAGCAAAATGGACCGTACGGGAGATCGCACAACAGGAACACTTAGCAGATCAGTTGCTGAGTCAATCTGAATGGGTAATGGCTGGATACTCCCAGGTGCTGAGTCATAAAGTAATCCCGCGAACGGATCTAGTCATTATCTTAGATTATTCTCCGTTGGTAACATTTGGACGCCTGCTTAAAAGAAGCCTACAGCGGCTTTGGGATCAGGAAGAAATCTGTAACGGAAACGTAGAAACTTTAAGACAGTTGTTTTCTACCGATTCAATCCTCTTGTGGTGGTTTCGGACCGTTCGTCGTAAACGTCGCTTTTATCGTCAGGCCATCGATGACCCTAATTTTCCCGTGGCGATTCACTTAACCGACCCACGACAGTTTGAAGCGTTAAAAGAGGGTTGGTTAAAACAGCTGCGCCAAACTCGAGAGGAATGAAAGCTTTTGGCGTTCAGCATGGCAGTTTTGCTGGAAATGGGTAATCAAGCTGAAGTATTGATTAACTGAAAATTTTAGGTAGTTGCTGTTTGAAAGTTCGGCCATCGATTTATCTCTGAGCGCTTTAGTTAAACACAACGGTTTACTTGGAAGGCTCAGAGGGCGTACCTGACTAATATTTCTGGGGCAACGGGGTAGGGGCTGGGAAGACGCCTTCACTATTAGAGCTATTAGCGCGGAAGCTGGCGCAACGTAGCGATGCTGTGTATGCGTAACGATTTAGTGCAAGAGCATTGTTGGTGAATTGTTTGTTGCCCCCATCTGGTGTTTCCAGGTGGGGGCAACAATGCTATTTGAAGCTAGCTAAGACGCTTTACTTCACCGTACCGTTGTGGACCATACGGAAGATGAAAGCGGCCATCGCACGACGCTCAATCGGCTGAACCGGACGATAAGTACCATCAGCCCAACCAGTCGAAATATTCGCACGACGCATCCACGCAATCGCCTTATGATGCAAAGTCTTAGCATTCACATCCCTAAACGGAACCGGCTCATTAACCACCAACTTATTAGGGTTAACATGCTTCGAACACTTATCTTCAAACTTCGCACAGAAACGATACATAAACGCCGCCATCGCATCACGATTAACCGGCTGATACGGACGATAAGTACCATCAGCCCAACCAGTAGTAATACCAGCCTCATGCATCCACTGAATCTCACGCCAGAACAAAGTCCGCTTCTGATCCACATCCTTAAAGACCGGACGATAACCCTTCACATCAGGACGACCAGCCAAACGATACAAGAACGCCGCCATCGCCTCACGATCAATCCCAACCGCAGGACGGAAAGTCTGATCCGAATTAAAACCAGTAGTAATACCAGCCTCATACATCCACTTAATCTCACCAGCAAACAACGCACCAGAAGGCACATCCTTCGCAACCGAGAAAACAGGAACAGAGGCACGAACCAAGAACGGATCCAAAACCTCAGGCACAGGCTTAGGCGCCGGCTTAGGAACCGGCTTCACCGGCACAGGCTTCACCGGGGTCGGCTTCGGCTCTGGCTTAGGCACAGGCTTTGGCTCAGGCTTAACCGGGGTCGGCTTCGGCTCTGGCTTTGGCTGCGGCTTAGGTTCAGGCTTAACCGGGGTCGGCTTCGGCTCTGGCTTTGGCTGCGGCTTAGGTTCAGGCTTGACCGGGGTCGGTTTCGGCTCTGGCTTGGGCTGTGGCTTAGGTTCAGGCTTGACCGGGGTCGGTTTCGGCTCTGGCTTTGGCTGTGGCTTTGGCTCAGGCTTGACCGGGGTCGGTTTCGGCTCTGGCTTTGGCTGTGGCTTTGGCTCAGGCTTGACCGGGGCCGGGGTCGGTTCAGGCTTTACCGGAGGCTGAGGCTTAACCGGAGGAAGCGGCTTCGGCTCAGGCTTCGGATCAGGCAAAACCGGGGTTGGCTCTGGCTTTACCGGAGGCTTCGGAGCCGGAGTCGGTTCTGGCTTTACCGGAGGCTTCGGAGCCGGAGTCGGTGCAGGCTTTACCGGAGGCTTTGGCTGCTCTGGAGTTGGCTTGACCGGTGGCTGAGGCTTCGGTGCCGGTTCCTTGGTAGGTTCTGGCTTAACCGGAGGCTTCGGCTGTTCCGGAGTTGGCTTTACCGGAGGCTTAGGAGCCGGAGTTGGTTCCTTGGTCGGCTCTGGAGTTGGTTCCTTGGTCGGTTCAGGAGTTGGTTCCTTAGTTGCTTCAGGAGTCGGTTCTACAGTCGGTTCAACGGTAGGTTCCTTGGTCGGCTCAGGAGTTGGCTCCTTAGTCGGCTCAGGAGTCGGTTCTACAGTCGGTTCAACGGTAGGTTCGACGGTAGGCTCCTTGGTTGGCTCAGGAGTAGGCTCCTTGGTTGGCTCAGGAGTTGGTTCCTTAGTCGGCTCAGGAGTTGGTTCCTTAGTCGGTTCAGGAGTCGGCTCTGGCTCATATGGCTTCAAAGCGTCCTTTAGCTCGGCAAGCTTTGCGCGAACTGGTGGGTAAACGCTAGGAACCTGGCGAGCACCTTCCTTATCACCTTCCACCTTTGCCTTAGCTTGCTTCATAGCGTCCTTAAGCGCCTGCAAACTATCAGCGGTGTAGGTGTTTTCAGGAGTTTCAGCAACGAACTTTTCCAAGTCAGCCAACTGAACTTCAGTAAGTTCCTTCTGTTTGAAGGAGTAACGCAACCCATCCTTAGCGCGCTGCAAGTCTGCCAAAGCAGCATCTGCATCAGCCTGGCTGAGGTTATCAGCCAACTCAAGGGTCTTAAGCGCGCGAGCACGAGCATTCTGGTACTCGGTGTAAGGAGCATCTTCATAGGTTGAATCTGGATTCTGAATATCCTCATCAACTAGTGCCTGCAGTGGAGCAACATCAGCCTTCTTTTCAAGGCCTGCAATCGCACCCTTGAGAGCGCCTAGAGCAGCATCAACGCTAGCTTGGGAAGCATACTCATTGTTAAGTTCTGCCTTGGCAACGCGCAAAGCCTGCTCTGCCTTCTCACGGCTTGCTGCCGTGTAAGGATCCAAAGCTGGAACCTTGGCGACCTCGGCACGCAATGGCTCCTTGTCAACAGTTACCTTCTTGTTAACTGGGATGATGCGAGAGATCTCTGGCTGAGTGCCATTCCAAGTCAACTTGGTCTGTAGCAAGTACTTGCCATCAGGAACATTGAACTCAGAGATTGCCTGGTTCAAAGTACCGAAATCAACTTCCGAAACCTGACCAGAAGCAATGTCCCACAACTGTGCCTTGACAGCAGCATTCGATGGGGTGCCAGCCGAAATGAAACGGATGGCCTTAACTGGCTGTGGTTCAGATAGACGGTAAGTCATTTCGCCCGAGTTATTAGCAGGCTTCCAAGAAGTACCCAGGTTGCCATCGAGAGCGTTCTCGACGATGCGGTTTGGAACTTCAGCGGAGTTGCTAATAATGTCGCGCTTGACGGTTGGGGAGACGTACTCGCCACCGTTGATCTGTAGTTCATTGAAACCAACGAAGCGGTGATCGTAGTTGGTGGTTGCGCGGAAGCGGAGGAAACGACCCTTAACGTTCGGAATCTCAGCATTCTCGGCATACATGTTGCCAGGGTTCTGGGAATCGTGAGTTAGGTAAGTGGCATCCTTCGCATTAGTGTCATCCCAAGTGTTGTTTTCTTCGCCATCGCCGACGGTTAGCACCTTGGTCCAAGGTTCGTTACCATCAGCCGAAACTTCGAAGACACCGTCACGGATGTAGTTCTTGGCGTTCTCATTGATGTAGTAACGCAAAGACTTGAAGGTACGGGTGCGACCCAAATCGAAGGTAATGGTCTTACCAGTCTTCGGGTAGCCCGAGATAATGGCATCAGTCTTAAGGTTACCGTCGAAGACATTAGCTACGTTGTCGCGAACACGCATGTCATCGCCGCCCCAGCGTGGGTGACGATCGATGGTGGATTCGACCTTGTAAGCACCAATTTCTTCGTAACCAACCAAGAACTTCTGTAGGTTGAGTTCCTTGGCATCCGATCCCTTGTTGACGATTCGGATGTAACGAGCGTCAGCGTTCTGGAAACCGGCAGGAACTGGTTCCCACTGCAAAGTATTCTTCGAGTACTGCAGTTCGAGACCATCAGGCAAGCTATTGGGGTTAACCTCAATCTTGGTGACGTTACGAATCGCATCCAACTTCAAACCAACGTACTTACCAGCAGCAAGGGAAACTTGAGCTGGGGTAACAATCTCGGCCTTGCCTTCGGAAAGGCGTGCGGTCAAATTGTGGTTTTCAAGGTCAGTGTAGACATTTTCGGTGCCTGCGGTGTCGCGCACCGGTGCCTTAGCGGTGAATTCGCCTAGACGCCACCAAATGTTGACCTTTTCCTTGTTAACGATACGCAATGCCTTAACAGTGCGGTTAACGGCAATGTCCTGACGCTGGATCTTTTCTAGCGGAGCAACTTCAGTCCAGTTACCATCCTCGCCCTGAGCTTCAAGCACAGCCTTGTTCGGCACGTCGCTTGCACGGGAAACGCCTTGTGCAATGTGAACGTTGCCAACCTCAGTTGGGCGAGGCAAAGTCAAAGTGACATTAGCGTTTGCTGGGATCGAATCACGATCAGGTTGTTCGTAAGGATTCTTCGCAAACATTGCTTCAGATTCGTCATTGCCATCGCCAAGCTTGTCAAGGGTGCCCTGACGAGGAGCAATGCCGTTGCTGGAGTACTGACCAGTGATCTTGCCAACTGGAGCAGGAGCATCTTCAGGGTTGATGACAATGTCGCGTACACCGAGCCAGGTGTTGGTCTTTTCCTCGGTGGAAATCACGCGGATACCGCGAACAGTACGGTTAACATTTTCCTTCTTCACAGTGGAAGGGTCGGAAAGTACTTCACGATCGAGGTCGACCCATTTGGTGCCGTCCTCGGTGATCTGTACCTTGGCCTTCTTGAAGGTATCACCCAAGTTGCCGTTACGACCAAGTTCGAACTTGTAAGACTTTAGTTCGATTGGGCGGTTGTACAAGACACCAACGTATTCACCGTTAGCGATTGTGGCTGGGTTCTTGTAAAGCAACTGAGTTGAGGTGTTGTTATCGAAAACGTTCGCAACTTGACCTTCAGGGTTATCGGTACGGTTGGTGATGTAACGAGAGGTGACTAAGTCTGGGTCAGCAGTTTCGTTAACTCGGCGAGCCAAGTCGTCACGGACCTTGTTCAAGAATGGAACGATGTGCTGGACGCCAACTTCAGCGGCAACCTGCTGGTTCATCTTGGAACGGAAGGTGTGTGAACGGGAAGCGTTCAACTGGGCAAGACCCTTGTTGTATTCCTGCATTAGAGCAGCGGAGTCGCCTCGCTTAGCGGCCTTTAGCGCATTCATGAAGGAAACTGCGGCATCGCCGGTGTCCTGGAAAGACTGCAAGAAAGGACGCATCTGGTCGCGCATCACCGGGGTGCCTGGGTTGGCAAGGAAGGTGTCAGCAGAGTGACGCAACAAGGTGAACTCAGCGGCAATCTGATCGGCATCTTCATCGGTGAAGGTATTGGCAGCCAACTTGTCCAAGAAAGCGCGGAGCTTAGGAGCAAGTTCCACCGATTCGTTAAGAGCAACCACACGGGAGTCCATGGCCTGGTTGATCATGTGCTTCGAAAGTTCGCGAAGAGCGCGGGAAGCTTCGGTGTCAACAGCGGTCATGTGGTCGGCGTGACGGAAACCGTCCTGCCAAACCTGCTCGGCCTTTTCATTGGACTGCCAAATGTTCCAAGAGTATTCCGCGTTAGCGAAGATAGCTACCTTGGAAGGCTCCGAGTGTTCCATCGGGTTAAGCACGATGCCCTGGATATTCTGTGGCTGAACACCTGGGTGCAAGAAGGAAGCGTTACCACCCATGATGAGGTGGCGGTTCGAGTTGTCGGTGCAAGGCCAGTTGATCCACAAGTATGGGCCACGGCCTGCGGTGGAGGTGAAGCGCTGGGTGAAGTTGTTGGTGACTTCGCCCCAAACACGACCACCAGTCATGATGATCTGAACATTGGCAGGGAATTCCGAGTATTCGGCGTGGCCCCAACCCATGTAGTCAACAACGCAGAAAGGAAGAGTGATCTTGAGGTCAGGGTAGTTAGCCTGTTCCTTCTTCAAGAACTTGGTGAGATCTTCAAGCAAACGCTTGTAGTTTGCGTGACCGAAGTTGCGAGCATCGTCGGCCAACAAAGCGATTTCACGAACGCCAGAGTCGATAACCTGCTTGTACTTAGCAGTCAAAACCTTGAAATCGGCATCGTAGTTGCTATCGAAACGCATTGGCGAGTTCATGAAGGGGTGCAAAGCGTAAACGAAGCGAGTCTTCGAAGCGTTACCGGCCTCGGCCATTTCGCGAATATCGTTTAGTTCTTCAGGAGTGTAAAGTTCACGCCACTTTGCGTTGTGCTTCGGGTCGTCCTTAGGAGCGTAGAAGTAGGAGTTTAGCTTGTAGTAGCCACCGAACTTCATTAGGTTGATGCGATCCTGCTTCGACCAAGGGTTACCGTAGTAGCCTTCGATGAAGCCGCGGCTTAGCACGTCGGCCCAGTCGTGGATGACCAAGTTACGTACTCGGAAGCTTGGTAGCTGTGCCAAGATGTGGTACAGGGTAGTGGTGCCATAGAAGGTACCGTCTTCGTCCTTACCTTGCACTGCAATGGTGCCGTTCTTAATGACGAGGACGTAAGAGTCGGCCTTGGCTAGCGTTTCGCTAGTGCTGACTCCAGCTTCCTTAATGAACTTTGCTGCCGCACTGTCAGCGGTCATGCCGACAAGTACGTTGAGCTTGTTAGGAGCTACTGCGCCACTCTCGGTGGCAGTGATCCCAGCCTTACCCAAAGCTTCTTTCGCACGATTCTTGGTGGCCAAATCGACCTTAGAATCAGTTACCAAATTGGCTTCATTGCGGAGAATGAAATCGCCATCTTGGTAAGAAATGGTATGCGGCGTTGGGTAGATTTCATAGTCAAGCGGAGCCGCAATGGCAATCGCTTGAAATGGTTGGAGTCCCACTAGCGTCACCGCTAGCGCGAAGCCCAACAATCCAGACAATACGCGTTTAATCATCACACTTCCTTGTGTTCGGGATGGTGTTTACGTAAATAAACATTTTGTATGAGTATACAATTCTTTTCCTATTTTCGTAAAAGTGTAGCTGTGCAAAAATGCTGATTTTTTCCTCACGTTCATGTTTTGATCGTCAAAGTGGGCATTAAGTACTGTGTTGGCAGTAGGGATTTTTCTGTAGCTTCGAGAGTGGTTGGCGCAAAACTGGGTGAGCGTGATGGGTTTAGTGGTTGAGGAAGGTGTTGTGGCAGAGCTGAATATTTATGCACAAGAAACGTCACGCTGTCTTTTCCTTGAGAATGTTTGCCCTCTTAGGAAAAATGGAATAGGCAAATAAAAGTTGAGTAGATACCCCCGGGGGTATATTATTGAGGGGTATCCCAAGATTAAGGAGTAACTATGTGTAGCCCAATTATTTGCCCCAAATGCCGCAAAACTACTTGGACTGGTTGTGGAATGCATGCAGATCAAGTGATGGCTAGCGTGCCGCAAGATCAACGATGCACTTGCGATCAAGACGCCAACAACTAACGCCGAAAGACTTCAACAAAGCTTCTGGTCAACCATAAGGACGGTTAAAGATGACTGCTAACAATGCTCGTAAAGTACTGATTATCGGTGGTGTTGCTGGTGGAATGTCAGCGGCCACCCGCCTTCGTCGTCTTGACGAAAACGCAGAGATTACCATTCTGGAACGTGGGGAACATGTTTCTTTCGCGAACTGTGGTTTGCCCTACTATGCCGGTGGGGTGATTGAGGAACGTGACGCACTATTGCTACAGACGCCAAAATCTCTCAAGTCGCGCTTTAACCTTGATGTTTTGGTGCAACATGATGCGGTGAAGATTGATCGTGAACGCAAAGAAGTCACCGCTAATACTCCCGAGGGCGAGAAAACCTTCGAGTACGATCAGCTAATTTTGGCTCCTGGGGCTAAGCCTTTTGTGCCACCCATGCCAGGGGCGGAACGCGGTTTGACTTTGCGGAATGTGGCCGATGTGGATGCCATTATGGCGCAGGTACAGACCAAACCAAAGACTGCCGCATTGCTCGGCGCAGGCTTTATCGGCCTCGAACTAGCTGAGAACTTGCACAAGCGTGGCATTGAGGTCACTTTGGTGGAAGCGGCTCCTCAGATTTTGGCGCCACTCGATGATGAGATGGCGGCAATGGTGGAAAATCACCTGATCGACCAAGGGATTAAGGTGGTCACTAACGATCAGGCCACTGAGATTACCGAGGACGCCGTAGTGCTTAAGTCGGGGAAGCAAGTTCCGGCCGAAATGGTGATTATCGCAGTGGGCGTTCGTCCAGATACCAATATTGCGAAGGATGCCGGCCTCGAAACCGATCAGCGTGGTGGCATCGTGGTCGACGAGAGCCAACGGACTAGTGACCCCGATATCTTTGCGGTTGGGGACGCGGTGGTTAAGCGTGACCGGATTGATGGAGCTCCAGTTCATATTCCTTTGGCCAATAGTGCGAACCGTGATGGTCGCGCGGTGGCTGACATTATTGTTGGCTTGGCTCCGAGCAACGGTGATGGCCAAGTTCGCAAGACCGCCGGAGTATTGGGCACGGCGGTGGTGGGCGTCCTCGGTTTGACGGTTGCTGCTACCGGTTGGAATGAGCGCAAAGCAAAGGCAAATGGGCGGGAAGTGGCCACCATCCATACTCACCCGTTCAACCACGCTACCTATTACCCGGGTGCGGAAAAACTGGCATTGAAGCTGGTTTATGATCCCAAGACCCTCGAAATTCTAGGCGCGCAGGCAGTCGGTGGGGCCGGAGCGGATAAGCGAATCGACGTGATTGCTACGGCGATTGCGGGCGGTTTACTGGCAACCGACTTGGCTGGTATTGACTTGGCTTACGCCCCTCAGTTTGGTTCTGCCAAGGATCCGATTACCATGCTCGGCTTCGTGGCTGATAACTTGGCTAGCGGCGTGACATCCAGCGTTGATATTCATGACCTCGCGCAGAAGCAGGCTGATGGTCATTTGGTGCTAGACGTGCGAACCGTGGGCGAGTTCGAGCGTGGCAACATCCCGCAGGCAGTAAACGTGCCACTGGACGATTTGCGTGATCGTATCGACGAGGTGCGAGAGCTCGCTAATGGAAAGGAAATCGTGGTGCACTGTGCGGTGGGCGTGCGTGGGCACACCGCCGTGCAGATCTTGAAGGCACATGATTTGGCAGCCACTAACCTCGACGGTGGTTACACCTCTTGGAGCGCCTGGCAGCGCAAGCAAGAGCGGGACGCCCAGCAGGCCTGAGAGAACTAGTCTTTCTATCTCGCGAAAACAATTTGGGGTGCTAAGTTTACGAACTTAGCACCCCAAAGCTTTATCGACTATTTGCTGACCTCGGTTTTGGCATTTGGTTTGCCGGCGCTTTCGTTGGGGAAAGCGCGGCTGGCGATGAGTTTGGCATTTTCTAGGCCACTGGTCGCTAGGGGCACGCCCTCGGCCTGCAAGGCAGAAACGACGGTACGAATAATGGTGTCGGTGGCTTCGCGTGACTCGAGCTTGGTCGATCCTGACCAGAAGAGCAGCTCCATGGTGACGGACTCGGTGCCCACTTCTGAAAACATGGCCCGTGGGGCTGGCTCATTCATTACGAGGTCGAGGTTTCGCATGGTCTTTTCGGCCACTGCTTGCGCCTGATCAAAATCGGCGCTGGTTGAAAGGGCGACGCGCACGCAGGTGCGGATCCGCTCGAACCCGGTCTGAACTACCACTTGGGTGGAATGCATGATGGTGTTCGGAATAATCACCAACTGCCCGTCGAAGGTGCGGATGATTGTGGAAGAAAGATGAATCTGGGTGATGGTGCCCGCGTTTTCGCCGACAATCACTTGGTCGCCTACGCGGAAGCGGTCGCGGGAGAGGATCACCATGCCGGCAAACATATTGCCGAGGACGGTCTGGAAGGCGATACCGGCGGCCACCGAAATGACTCCCAAACCGCCGAGGACGTCGACCGGGTTAATCGACGGGAAAACCACTGTTAGAGCTGCCATTAACGACAATAGCGCGAGGACCCAGAAAAGTACTCGGCTGAGAATACGGCGCGAACTTGAGCCGCGTCCACGCCAACGCATGAACTGTCGCACGAGGAAGGCCACCGCAAAGGCAAGCAAAAGGCCAATTACGAAAACCGTGAGCCCACGCAAGGCTCCTGCCATGGTGAGGGCAGCAAGACCAGGATTTTTCATGTGTACTACTCTAAAAGCCGGCTACCACAGCGGCAAGCCTAGGCGATGCAAGTAACTTTGGGGAGCTTGGGGTTTTCCTAGCAGGGGAGTCGGGTTCAGATTGGGGCTTTGTGGCGCGAGCTCAGATTGAGAGTTTGGTGGCTCGCGAGAGGATCATGGTTTGGATGGTTGCGGTTAAGGTTGAGGCAAACATGATCGAAATGAGTACCACGATTTGGAACTGTGCTGCTTCGATGGGGACGGCTCCACCCATGAGGGCACCAACGAAGGCCCCTGGTAGGGTCACAAGGCCGGTGTTTTTGGTTTGGTCGATTTTGGGGATCAGCATTTCGCGGATGGACACACGTGAGACGTCTAGGAATGCTCGCTGTGGTGGTGCACCGAGGGCGAGCCAGCCTTCGATTTCACCGCGCATAGCTTTAGAGGAGGCCATGAAGCGTCGACCGGTGAGGGTGGCGGCGCTCATGCAGTTGCCGGTGACGATGCCACCAACGGCGATTAGGTGAGAGACGCTAAAGTCCAGCATGTGGATGGCGAAAATCGCAATGATGGTGATTGAAGCTGACACGACAATGCCGGCGGGGGCAGCAATTGCCCCGTAAATGAGGCCTTTCGAGCGTCGCATTGATGTTAGTGAGGCAATTAGCATCATGACACCCACGAAGACCCAGGCAAGGTAAATATTGTCGAAAATGCCGTGCAGAATTAGTGAAAGTGCAGCTAGCTGGATTACTGCCCGAAGTCCGGCGATGAGTGGCTGCCAACCGAGCTGTACTCCGTACCATTTTTGGATCGCTAGGGTTAGCGCCAAGAAAATGGCACACCCAATTAGGGTGTGGAGTAGTGCAGTAGTTGAGATAGCCATGAGGAAGTTCTACTAGTTCCATATAGTACTGTCCACCCCAGAGAGTAATAGTTAAGCAGTCTCTCATTTGTGAGTTTGGTTTGGCATATATTTTCCATTTGCCTAGAAAGCAAAAGACGTGTTATTGTTTCCGCCATGATGCACTTAAAGAACTGGTGGCGCGCCTAGTTAGGCGGCTCTTTCTCGTGCAAAAGTGATCGCCTCAAAGGGGGCGATTTTTTGTTGTCTCCTTGGGCAAAACAAAACAACAAGGAGAGAAAAAATGACACAGGAAAATTCCTCTCAGGTTTTCCGTGCAGATGAAAACGGTTACTTTGGCGCTTACGGTGGGGCAGAGTTGCCCCCACATTTGGTTAAGCCTATCGCGCAGGTGCGAGAAGCTTATGCGAAAGCAGCTAATGATCCAGAATTTCAGGCAGCTTACCGTGACTTACTGGTCAACTATGTTGGCCGCCCGTCTTTGCTTTATTTTGCTGAGAATCTTACTCGCGAGGTCGGTGGCGCCAAGATTTACCTCAAGCGTGAGGATTTGAACCATTCTGGTTCCCACAAGATTAACCACTGCCTCGGCGAAGTACTTTTGGCTAAGCGTATGGGCAAGCGCAAGGTGATTGCTGAAACCGGTGCGGGTCAGCATGGGGTGGCACTAGCTACCGCTGCCGCGCTTCTCGGTCTCGAATGTGAAGTTCACATGGGTGAGATTGACGTGGAAAAGCAGCATCCGAACGTAATCCGCATGCAGTTGCTGGGCGCTAAGGTGGTGCCGGTTTCTCATGGTGGTCGTTCTTTGAAGGAAGCTGTTGACTCGGCATTCGATACTTATGCTGCCGACTATGAAGACACCATGTTTTGCATCGGTTCGGTGGTGGGCCCAGATCCGTATCCTTCGATGGTTCGTGACTTCCAGTCCGTGGTGGGGAAGGAAGTTAAGGAGCAAATGCTTAAGGCCGAGGGGCGTCTGCCAGATGCGCTAGTGGCTTGTGTTGGCGGTGGCTCGAACGCGATGGGCCTCTTTGATGCCTTCTTGCCAGAGAGTGAAGTTGCTCTTTACGGGGTTGAGCCCGCTGGTGAAGGACTTGATGGGCAGCGTCACGCGGCCACCATGGCTAAGGGATCGGCTGGTTTCATTCACGGCATGAACACTCTGGTGCTCCAGGAAGAAAATGGTGAACCTTCGCCGGTTCACTCGATTGCTTCCGGTCTGGATTATCCAGGCGTTGGCCCGCAGCACGCCGCTTTGCGTGACAGCGGCCGAGTCAATTATGTAACTTGTGACGATCAGGCTGCTCTGGCTGCGTTTAGCCAGCTGTCCAAGTCGGAGGGTATTATCCCGGCACTCGAATCGTCGCACGCAGTTGCTTACGCCTGCCAGCTAGCGAAGGAACTAGACTCCGACAAGATCGTGGTGGCTAACCTTTCGGGCCGTGGCGATAAGGACGTCGACTATGTGGCCGAGCGTCTCGGACTCTGATCGCTTGACACATTTAGTCTGCGACGGTCATTAGCTTCACCTTTTTAGTGGGGTTTTAACCGTACGTTGTGGGCTTGAAAACCTATTTGGGGGCGGAATCCATTTACCCAGGATTCCGCCCCCAAAGTTATTTCTTATCCTTGGTAGCTCTTAACCTTTTACTTAGCCTGAGATTCGGCTATTTTTATCTTTTTTGTCGTACTTCTTGCATTAAAATACCGAGGGCGACAAGGGGGATAAGCGCCGGATTAGATCCGGAAACTTATCGTTCCTTGTCGCCCTCGGCGAGAGAACTGGTTGCTAACGTTTGTTAGCGGTCAGTGGCTCAATCAGAGGCGCTTAGTGCCATCAAACTTGATCGAGTACTTGGAGACCATGTTCTTCAAGAAGACAGCCATAGCGTCACGGTTGACGTTCACGGCTGGGCGGTATTCGCGCTTGCCATCGACCTTCCAACCGTTGGCGATGCCAGCGGCCTGCATCCACTGCATTTCCTTCTTGAAGTAGGACTTGGAGAGGTCAACGAAGCCATCCTTGGTAACAGGGGTGAACTTCGGGCTCTTGGCTAGGCGGTACATGAATGCAGCCATAGCTTCACGCGAGATTGGGTCGTTTGGACGGAAGGTCTTGTCTGGCCAACCCTTCGAAAGGCCCGATTCCTTCATCCAGCAGATCTGCTTGCTGAAGGCGCTCTTGGAGATGTCCTTGAAGCAATCAGCGGAGTTTGCTGGAGGAGTGTAGATTGGTGAGCCAGCTGCACGGTAGATGAAGGCAGCCATTGCTTCACGGGTTACTGGAGTGGTTGGACGGTAGGTGCGGCCACCCTTAGCGGCCCAACCGGTAGCAATACCAGTCTTGTCCATCCATACCATAGCAGCGTAGTGATCGGTGGTCTTGTTGATGTCAATGAACTTACCGGTCTTAGGAGCAGCAACATCTGCTGGGAGACGGTTCGAACGTTCAGTGATTACCAAACGGCCAGCCTTGTCGTAGGTGTCAAGGGTGCCGACCTGTAGGACGCGTGGGGTCTGATCAAGGTTAGTAACGTCCTTCAAGTTACCCTTGTCGTCACGCATCTTTGCTGGGTAAGCGTGGTAGGCCAAACGGAGCTTGCCTTCGGTATCAACGAAGGCGCTGGCGCCACCTGGGCCGAGCTGGTTCCATGCCTTGTCAGCCTTCAAAAGAGGCTGGGTGGAAACGCGCTTGCAAGGACCCATTGGGGTTTCGCAGATGCTGTATCCAGTGGCGTAGTCGGCAGTTTTGTACTCGTTAGCCGAGTAGAACAGGTAGTACTTGCCCTTGTAGTAAACCATGGATGGGTTCTCGTTCAAGAGACCTTCCCAAGTGTGACGCATACCGGGCTCGTAGCCTTCACGCCATGGTTCCATCTGGGCGTAGCTGAGGACAGTGTCCTTGCCTTCTAGGCTAATGGTGTTGCCATTTTGCTTGACCTTGTGGACGTGAAGCTTGGCAGCGCCGCCAGGGAAGCCGTTCTTGTTGTTGCCTTCGTTCTTAGCTAGCAAGTAGAGCTGACCGGTCTTAGGATCGCGGAAGAGATCTGGGTCAATGGTGCCAGCAGGATCGTCGGAGCAGTAGAGCGGCTTCGAAGTGGTGTCAGCGTATGGGCCAGCAGGGGTGAGCTTACGACCAGACTGAGCAGCTAGTTCCTTGGTAGCAACTGCGTAGGAGAGGCACCAGCGTCCGTAACCGAGCGTCTTACTCTCTGGAGCCTGTTCGACAGCGAAAACCATTAGGTAGTTGCCGTTGTCCAACTTTTCTACGGTTGGGGCCCAAATACGGCGCTTGAAATTAGATTCATCTTTATCGCTGTTTGGAGCGGAGGTCCAAACTGGAAGATCTAACAGACCGTCAACAAAGTGCTCGGCAATAGCATTTCCCCAGTTATCCTTCATGGCGCGTAGGTACTTTAGAGGGTAACGGCCATTCTTAGGGTTCTTTGGTGGCTTGTAGCCATCAACGTCACTCCAGACCTTGAGATCTTTAGAGGTGACAACGGGAGCCAATGCGCCTTTTGCAGTGGTAGAAAAGGCGTAGTAAGTCTTGGTGTCCTTATCGAAGTAGATATCAGGATCAGGGAAGTTATCAACGTATTCAAAGTTGGTGTCTTTGTTGAAAGGCTCGTGTTCTAGAACCTTGTCAACCTTCTTGGGTTCAGCCTTGGCTGCTGGCTTTGCCTCAGGAGTCTTAGCAGCCTTTGGCTCAGCGGTTGCGGTCTTAGTGGCCTTATCTTTGGCAACTGGCTTATCAGCAGCCATTGCGGAAGTTGCGCCAGCAAGACCTAGAGAAGCAGCAACGGTAACCGAAGCAGCAGCAGCTAGGACTCGACGAGTGCGCGAATGGAGATTCTGCATTGATCGTCCTTTCATTTTTTGGATATTTGTCCACCCCAAGTAGAGATACTAGAACGATAAAAAGAATTTTGCGCGTTGAATTTAAGCAAAATCACCTGAAATCATTGAAATTGCAAGAAAAAGTCGTTGTAAGTTTTTGACTTTGTCAAGAATTAGATACTTGCGAAAATCGTTAAAATGTCAACGCTAAATACTTGCGCTAACCGCCAAAATTCCGCCAGTTAATAGACACTGGCCTGCCAGGTAGGTGCACATCAACATTCCTTGTCTCAGTTTTGAATGACGATAAAAAACTTGTTTCGACAAAGTAGTGTCTGAAACTAAAAACAAGGCAGCGCCCCAAAGGCACGCTTCGGTTCCCAAAGTGGGGGATTGCAGGTGCGCAATCAAGAACAGGATAGTGGCAGTCAAAATGACTCCGCTATAGAAAAAGACGGCAATGGGAAAAGTCTTTATCAAACTATCGTCGCGGGCTTTGCTGTACATGAAGGGGAAAGCAAAGAAAGCGTAGAGTCCACCGGCAAGGAGGGCGAATAGAATCTTGCCCAGGCTGGGCCAGCCCCAAAGAGAAAGCCAGTACAGGCTGATCGCAGCGTAAAACACGTGGCCTACCAGAAATGACACTAGACCCAACAGGAAAAACGTGTCGCCCTCGGCCAGCAAAAATACATCACCAAGCCAACCGAAAACCAATGCCCCAATCAGAAGATAAACACTCCAACTGACAGGTGTGGTATGTGCGCTTGAAAGTGACCACGTGATAGCCATAGCGATCAGTAGCGGAACCAAAAATGGTTTCGACCAACGTGCCACTCCAGAAGCGTCACGCAAATTTGCTCCCACATTCACCAGTGCAACCAACACAAAAACTGAACCCAGCAGCAAAGGAAGTAGCGGAGTGCTGATCCCAAAAGTAAGCAGGGGAGAACCATGCAACCAATCCAGCTCAAAAGGTGGCAACATTGCCGCTCCTATTCCAAAAAGCGAATAGATAGTCAAACCGTGATAGTGACTAAAAGTTGTTATCTGCATCATTGCAGAGAGTGCTTAGAAACCCACAGTTCCTAAAGAGGAAAAGCCTAGAGCCAGTATTCTACGCTACAGAAAAGTGAAATGTCGGTTTATAGCTGAGAGACCTCGCGTAGAGTGAAATTTTTGGGCAATGGGACTTTAGGACAACGTTTTCAGCCACAACTTGTAGCAAAATAGTGACCGTAGACCTGTGGCATAAGCCATGGAACTCGAGCGCCCATAGGAGGCAAATAATAATGACTGTTACCGCGCAGGAAATTCGTGAGGTCGCACCGGCTAACGTTCCGGAAGACGTCCTAGAATTCGTAACCCGCGTTGCTGAACTAGCTAAGCCAGAAGCTGTTTACTTCGCTGACGGCTCGCAAGAGGAATGGGACCGCCTAACCACCGAAATGGTGGAATCCGGCATGTTCACCCGCCTCAACGAAGAAAAGCGTCCAAACTCGTTCTTGGCTCGCTCCCTTCCTTCGGACGTGGCTCGTGTGGAATCCCGTACCTTCATCTGCTCCGAAAAGGAAGAAGATGCAGGTCCGACCAACCACTGGTACGACCCAACCGAAATGAAGAAGATCCTCAACGAAAAGTTCGACGGTGCCATGAAGGGTCGCACCATGTACGTCGTTCCTTTCTCCATGGGTCCATTGGGTGGCCCAATCAGCCAGCTAGGCATCGAACTAACTGACTCCCCATACGTTGTTTGCAACATGCGCATCATGACCCGCATGGGTGCCAAGGCTATGGATCTCATCAACGAAGGTGGCGAATGGGTACCAGCCGTTCACTCCGTTGGTGCACCTCTAGAACCAGGCCAGGAAGATACCACTTGGCCATGCAACGAAGAAAAGTACATCACCCACTTCCCAGAGACCAACGAAATCTGGTCCTACGGTTCCGGTTACGGCGGCAACGCCCTACTCGGTAAGAAGTGCTTCGCTCTTCGTATCGCCTCGACCATGGCAAAGCGTGACGGCTGGATGGCTGAACACATGCTCATCTTGCGTCTAACCGACGAAAAGACCGGCAAGCAGTACCACGTCACCGCCGCATTCCCATCGGCATGTGGTAAGACCAACCTCGCCATGCTCCAGCCAACCATCCCAGGCTACAAGGTCGAAACCGTTGGTGACGACATTGCATGGATGCGTCCAGGCCCAGATGGCCGTCTCTACGCCATCAACCCAGAAGCTGGCTTCTTCGGCGTTGCCCCAGGCACCTCGCACGACACCAACCCAATGGCCATGGACACCATGGACCGCAACACCATCTTCACCAACGTGGCACTAACCGATGATGGCGATGTTTGGTGGGAAGGCTGCGACATGCCAGCACCAGAGCACTTGATCGACTGGAAGGGCCAGGACTGGAACCCAGATTCCCGCGAAAAGGCTGCTCACCCGAACTCGCGTTTCACCACCCCTGCAGCACAGTGCCCAATCATCTGTGACGACTGGGAAGCTCCTCAGGGTGTTCCGATCGACGCCATCCTCTTCGGTGGCCGTCGTGCAACCAACGTTCCATTGGTTGCAGAACAGTACGAACCAGCACACGGCGTCTACATCGGCGCTTCGGTTGCCTCCGAAGTTACCGCAGCCGCCACCGACGTTAAGGCCGGCTCCTTGCGTCACGACCCATTCGCTATGTTGCCATTCTGTGGCTACCACATGGCCGACTACTGGGCACACTGGTTGGAAATGCAGGACAAGTTGGGCGACAAGTTCCCGAAGGTATACCAGGTTAACTGGTTCCGTAAGGACGACGAAGGCAACTGGCTATGGCCAGGCTACGGCGAAAACAGCCGTGTTCTCGACTGGATCGTTCGTCGCGCCGCCGGTGAAGTTGAAGCAGTTGAAGGCCTAACCGGTCTTTACCCCAAGTTCGAAGACTTCAACATCGAAGGCCTCAAGGACTTCGACGAAGAAACTTGGAAGAAGCTCTACACCATCGATCCTGAAGCATGGGATGCAGAAGCAGCTGAAACCGAAGAATACTTCAAGCAGTTTGGCGACAAGGTCCCAGCTCGTATTCTCGAACAGCTCGCCAAGCTACGTGAGCGCATCAACAACGCCAAGTGAGTCCTGGGCGCTAAGCGCCTAGCCAAACAGGCATAAAGTTGGAGCCCCAACGAGGAAACTCGTTGGGGCTCCAACTAATTAACGCAACAAAAACAGGAAGCAAAAGCGGCACATGACACCAACAAACCATCACACTCAAAGGCAAAAGCGGAAAGCTTAGCTACCTATCCGACCAAGCAAGCACAGCTACTACGCCGGGTATCTTGCCTTCGCCCTCGGCGACCTAGTCGACCTCACGTTGCCTAGCTAAATCCTGTGGAGTATCAATATCCTCAGTAAAAAATTCCGGCACTTGGTAAGTCGGCAAATCTAATGGGCGCCAATACTTCCGCAAAGACATATCACGCACATCTGACCCCGCATACTCGGCAGTTAAAGCCTTAATCCGAGCCAAAGTCAAAGTCGGATGCAACTGCTCGCCAGTCGCGGCCATCGCCCCCGAAGCGCTCGAAAGGGGAGAAGCAGCGGCAAGCAACGCAGCCAAAGCAAAAGGTGCCCGCGGGGCATCAACCGGTAAAACGCCAACCAATGACAAAGCCGGAAAACGCTCAAGCAAAAACTTCCAGCCAGTATCCACTCCCGCCGCAGGCCCACCAAAAGGTGGAGACTCCAAAGTCTGCAAAGTGCCAGCAGGCAAATCCAAAGACTCAGGAGCAACCACCACTACAGGACTATCCGGAAACGTTTCCGCGCAACGAGCCAAAACCAGATCCACCAAACGGTTACCCGAAAGCGTCAGATCAGGCTTCGAAGCACCACCCAATCGCCGACCCGTGCCACCAGCTAACAACACCAAACCCAAATTAGGCAAGGAAAAACTTTCCTGCGGAACATTAGCTCTAGCGCTAGCGTTCTGGCGACCATTCCCAGACGACATAGTCTCTAACGGGGGCAGTGACGAAGACAGGGCCGAAGAAGCAGAAAGCTCAGGCATTTTCAGGGCGCACCCAATCACCAGAGCGGCCACCGCTCTTAGCGACAATCTGACACTCTTCGATGCTAACCAGCTTGTCGACGCCCTTGACCATATCCACCACAGTCAAAGCAGCCACAGACACAGCCGTCAAAGCTTCCATTTCCACCCCAGTACGGTCAGCAGTGCGAACCGTGGCAGTAATCAAAACATGTTCCTCGGCCAATTCCAAATCAACCGAAGCCCCATGCACCCCAATCGTGTGCGCCAAAGGCAACAACTCGGGCACCCGCTTAGCCGCACTAATCCCCGCAATACGAGCCACTGCCAAAACGTCACCCTTAGGGACCGTGCCCTCACGCAAAGCAGCCATAATCGGCTTCGAAACACGCACTCGACCGCGAGCAGTAGCCTGACGAACCGTCGGCTTCTTCTCGGTCACATCCACCATGTAGGCATGGCCAGCATCATCCAAATGAGTAAACTTCATCTTTTCCTCTAACTCTCAAAACTCAGCAAAACAAAAATATTAGAACCAAGGCAAACGCAAATCAATCACCGGCAACTCGGTATCGGCGGGCAACTGCAAAGTTTCCGCCGGAATAATCGCCAAACCCTGCGCCTGAGCCAAAGTCGCCACCAAATGCGAGCCCGAACCCAACGCGTGGGTGCGCTCACAACACAACCCGTCCTCGTCCCGTAAGAAACGCACCGGGAAGAACTGACGACGGCCCTTAGGAGACTTCACCTCATGAACAATCCGAGCCGAAATCTGCTTCGCCTCCAACCACGTCAAAGCATCCCCACTGCGTCCCTGCAAAGTAGCCAAAACCGGGGTCACAAACAAATGGAAAGAAACAAAAACCGAAACCGGATTACCAGGCAAAGCCACGAACGGAATCTGCTTACCGGCAGCATTCACCATGCCGAAACCCTGCGGCTTCCCCGGCTGCATCGCCACCTTAGTAAAATCAACCCCGAGCTGTGAAGTAGCCGCCTTCACCACATCATAAACACCGGCAGAAACACCACCAGTGCTAATAATCAAATCAACCTCATTAGCTAAATCCTGCAAAGCAGCCAACAGTTGCTCTGGAGAATCAGAGGCAATCGGAGTCACCTGCACCTCATACCCCTGCTGCGACAACAAACTCGAAAGCAAAACCGAGTTCGAATCCGGGATCTGTCCCGCACCCGGTTCCACCCCAGCGGGCACCAACTCGTCACCAGTGCTAATCACCGCCACCCGAGGGCGAGAATAAACCGGCACCTGTCCAAAACCAACCGAAGCCAAAGCCGACAACGCGGCCGGGCTGAGCACATCACCGCGCTTAACCACAATGTCACCAGGCTGCACATTCTCACCAGCCTGACGCACATTCGCACCCGGCTTCACGCTCTCACGCACCTGCACAGCCTGAGGCAAATCAGCCGGGCCAGGCTCCTGGTCAGTGAGTTCCACGGGCACAACCGTGTTGGCACCAGCCGGCAGGGGAGCACCAGTCATAATGCGGATTGCCTGCCCCGCCTCACAGCGCAAGGCCTCACCAGAACCGGCAGCGACCTCGCCAACTACCTGCAAAGTAAACGGCAGCTCAGCAGAAAGATCCGCGCTATTGAAAGCAAAACCATCCATCGCCGAGTTAGTAAAAGGTGGCACCGACAGCTTAGCTGCCATATCCTCGGCAGCCACCATACCAACCGCCTCCAACAGGGGCACAGTCACCACTTTACTGGGAGAAATCGGCGCCAAAATCTTTTCCAAATAAGACTCAACACTAAGCGGATTCATCATTTTCCTTTCCACGGAGCCAACACTTGTTATTCTATGCCCTCACCGGCTACTTGGAGTCCACTAGCGGCACAAAAGGAACCGTCTGCCAAGAGTTACGCAGCGTATCGACCAGCAACACCTGTCCAGTCAAAAGTTCGCCCGCGCCAGTCAAAAACTTCACCACCTCACCAGCCATGACACCACCAGCTTGACCGCAAGCTGCCCCCAAGACGCCATTGGCGGCACCCGTCGGAGTGGAACCCGCCGGGGGGATCGCAGGAAACAAAGCACGCAAACCCTTACCCTGGGCCGGAGTAAAAACACTAACCGAAAAATCCCAGCCCACAATCGAACCCCACACATGCGGCACCCCCAGTTGCTCGCAAGCCCGAGAAATCGAGTACTTGGTTTCAAAATTGTCGGCCGCATCCACAATCAACTGGTACGAGGACAAACGCTCTATCCAAGAATTATCCAGAGTCTCGCCCTCGGCCAGCAAAGGAAACTTACCCAAAAGATCTACCGACAGGTCTGGGGCAAAAGCCTGCAAAGTCTCCCGCGCAGACTCCGCCTTACCCTGGCCCAAACGCTCATAAGGGTGCAAGAACTGACGCTGCAAATTTGATTCTTCAATCACATCAAATTCACAGATTCCCAAATGCCCCACCCCAGCCGCAGCCAAGTAAGTCAAGACCGGAGAACCCAGACCGCCAGCCCCAACCACCAAGACCTTTGCCTGATATAGCGCGCGTTGACCTTCCTCGCCAAAACCCTCCAACAGGACATTTCTAAGGTCGCGAGGACGAATCTCAAGCGGGTTAGCACACGATGATGTGATATTTGCGGACATTCGCTTCTCTTTCAAAATGATGGTTAAGATAGTGCAGTTACTAAAAATAGCAAACAAGTCTAGAAGGGATGATGCCGGTGACCAACGCCGAAATCGCAGCAAAAGTACGTGAGGCAACCATCAGCGATCAGCCCCTCGACCTAGACGCCGCCACGGCCGCGGTCAATGATCCGCGCGCCGGGGCAATCGCCACTTTCTTCGGGCAGGTGCGCAACCACGACCACGGGGACGAAGTAACCTTCTTGGAATATTCCATGCACCCCACAGCCGAGGCCGAAATCAAACAGATCGCTGCCGAAATCGCCGCCCGCGACGAACTCTGCGCCGTGTGGGTGGCACACCGCGTCGGCACTCTCCAAATCGGGGACGCCGCACTAGTCGCTGCCGTTTCTGCCCCGCACCGCCAAGCCGCCTTCCAGGCCCTCGCCGACATTGTCGACGAAGTTAAATCGCGCGTGCCCATCTGGAAATGCCAACATTTCCCCGACGGCAGCCACGAATGGTCCAACTGTCCATAGGGCAAAAAAGCACTAGAGCCACCTGTCAAACATGCAAAGTAAGCATGGGCAGGTGGCTTTCGTTTATGGCCAGCCGAGGGCGAAAAGCTCACGATTAGCCGCCAGCAAAAGGTGGAAGCACATCCAACTGCGGGGCCGGAAGTTGCGCCAAAGGCAACTGCCGATCCGAAACCGGCTGGCCCTCAGAAAGGAAAGACGCCACCGAAAGGACGCGCGCCAAATCCGGGTTATCCTCGCCCAGACGGGTTACGACCTCGGCAAGAGTCGACTCACCACTAACTTCAAGCACCTGTTCCGAGGTACCCGCAGCCGCAGCCGCCCCCGCAAAATAACGAACTTTTAGACTCAAATCAGTCATCGCACCTCCAAAACAAATAGCTTAAAAATAAAACGTGAAAAAACCGAAGGAACGGAAAGACTAACCGCCGATCGCAGACATGGTGCGCTTGGGCGGTTCGAAACCGACTTCGTGAATCCCATGCCCAGCCGGCTTTTGCCACATAGTTTGCGCCCAAGCCGTCGCTAGTTCCTCGTCACTCGCCCCACCGCGCATCAAATCACGTAAAGAAAACTCTTCGAGCGAGAACAAACAAGAACGCAAACTGCCATCAGCGGTCAAACGAGTACGATCACAATCCCCGCAGAACGGGCGCGTTACCGAAGCAATAATGCCCACTGACCCCAGTGGTTCCATACCATCGAGGTCGATTGCTTCCCTTGGGAAAACATCCCAAAGTTCTGCCGGTGCAGAACCCCGATTAGGCCGAGGACGCAACTGGTACTTCGTTTCCAAAATCTCAATAATTTCGGCAGCAGTCGCCACCTTCGACAGATCCCAAGTGTGGCGCGGCCCCAAAGGCATGTGTTCAATAAAACGCAACTGGTAGCCATGTTCGAGACAGAAAGTCAGAAGCTGCTCAGCCTGAGTCAGATTCTGGTCCTTCATCGCCACAGTATTGATCTTGATGGGAGTTAAACCAGCTGCTTTAGCGGCAGCAATGCCCTTCAAAACATCAGGCAAACGATCACGACGAGCCAAACGCGCATAAGTTTGCCGATCAACCGAATCCAAAGAAATGTTGACCCGATCCAAACCAGCCTGTGCCAACTGCTCGGCCTGCTTATCCAAACCCAAAGCATTTGTAGTCAAGCTCAGCTCTGGCCGCCCATTTGGACCCGAAAGCTTCGCCGCTTCAGCTACCAATGTCACCAAAGAGCGACGAAGTAACGGCTCACCGCCAGTAAAACGAATCTTAGTGATCCCCAAGGTATTGACCGCAATATTAAGGAGCCGAAGAATTTCCTCATCGGTTAGGATCTCTTCTTTGGCGGTCCAATCCAAGCCTTCAGCTGGCATACAGTAGGTACAGCGCAAGTTGCAACGGTCGGTTAACGAGACGCGAAGATCTGTCGCGACTCGCCCGTATTTATCCGTCAGCTGCAAGGACTGCCCTTTCTGTTTCAATCAAAATCACCAGCCGCAAACGACCTGGCGTTAGGGCTCATTAAACCAGCAACATTTTACACGGCAATAGTCGTGAAAAATAGTTGATGTGACGAGGCTTAATGATCGCCGCCACCAAGTTGTTCCAAAACATGTGGAACTAGTGGGCCGAGGACGTCCACGGTGTCGCGAACACCACCACTAGAACCTGGAGCGTTAATCACCAAAACCCCATCGGCTTCCCGCGAAGTCACCCCAACCAAACCGCGAGACAAGCCCGCCAGCGGAGTCTTTGCCAAACCGTAATTGCGAACCTGTTCAGCCAGGCCTGGCAGCTGGGCGACCAACAGGGGAGCGGTCGCTTCAGGCGTCAAATCCCGCGGAGTTACGCCAGTGCCACCCGTGGTTAAGACAACCCGTGCACCCATGGCAATCGCATCCTTAATCGCCTGTTGAATCAAATCGATCTCGTCAGGAATCACAGTTGGGGCAGGGCAAATGACATCATATTCAGCCAACATCTCTACTGCGAGCGGGCCCGATTTATCTTCCCGAGTACCCCGATGGCAACGATCAGAAACGGTAATCACCGCACCCTTTACCGGTTCAGGCAAACGATGAAATTGCTTTTCTTTAATCTTCATTTTGGCTCCTTAAAAAACCGAAAAACTACAACTCTCATCCTAGCGGGAAAATTATTAAGTGACACCAGTATTTTCAAAAAAAGAAAACAGAAAATAAAAAACGCCCCGATTTTTCGTTGAAATAACAGGGTAAAAAAGAGAACAAATATTTTCACGAAAAAATCCGTGTTAAATAATCTCATAAACATCAACCTAACTTGGCAGATCTACGCCTACTTAATTTTGGAGGAATAAAATGGCTCAGCTGGACACTTCCGGTCGCGTCCTACAAGGATGGGACCCCAGCAAGGAAGAAAACTGGGACAAGAAAATTGCTTGGCGCACCCTGTGGATTTCCACCTTCTCGCTCACCATCGCCTTCTGCGTATGGTTCCTAGTTTCGGCTATCGCCCCTAAGCTGAACCAGATTGGTTTCGACCTATCTAAGACCCAGCTTTACTGGTTGGCTGCTATCCCAGGCCTCTCCGGCGGCCTCATGCGACTCATCTACATGTTTATGCCACCGATCATCGGTACCCGTAAACTTGTCGGCTGGTCCTCCCTCCTCTTCCTAATCCCAATGGTTGGCTGGTTCTTCGCCGTACAGAACACCGCCACCCCATACTGGTGGTTGCTCGCACTAGCAGCCATGACCGGTATCGGCGGCGGTTCCTTCGCCGGCTACATGCCATCCACCGGTTACTTCTTCCCCAAGTCTCAGCAGGGAACCGCCCTCGGCTTGCAGGCAGGTATCGGTAACTTCGGTGTCTCCCTCGTTCAGCTTCTCGGCCCTTGGGTAATGGGTGCCGGCCTTTTCGGCCTCGGCATGGTTGCTCCAGTCAGCACCGACGCCGGTGACGTTTACGTTGCCAACATCGCCCTCTTCTTCGTCCCATGGACCATCTTGGCTGCCGTCCTTGCTTTCATGTACCTAAAGGACGTGCCGATCAAGGCAAACTTCAAGCAGCAGATCGATATCTTCGGCAACAAGAACACCTGGATCATGACCCTGATTTACGTGATGACCTTCGGTGCTTTCTCCGGCTTCTCCGCCCAGTTCGCCCTCCTAATCAACAACACCTTCGGTGCTGCTTCTGACTTCGCTGGCACTGTTCCGGCAGCCGACCTACCAAAGGGTTTGACCTTCGCCTTCCTCGGCCCACTAATCGGCTCCGCCATGCGCGCCGCTTTCGGCCCACTCTGTGACCGCTTCGGCGGGGCAATCTGGACCCTAGTTTCCGGTATCGGCATGACCATCACTACCTTCATCGCCGCCCTTTACCTACACCCAACCAGCGTGTCCGACTTCTGGCCATTCCTCTTCGCCATGCTCGGCATGTTCTTCTTCTCCGGTGTGGGTAACGCCGGCACCTTCAAGCAGATGCCAATGATTCTTCCTCCTCGCCAGGCTGGCGGCGTCATCGGCTGGACCTCTGCTATCGCTTCCTTCGGCCCATTCTTCGTGGGTGTGGCCCTCTCCGGTCTTGATGCTCAGGCATTCTTCTTCGGTTCGGCAGCATTCTTCTTGCTCTGCACCGTTTTGACCTGGATCTACTACGCTCGCCCGAACGCTCCGTTCCCAGGCTGAGCCACTTATTCGTAAACCACAAAGTTGAGGTAAACATGAGTGAAGCAAAATCTTCAAAGCTACTGGCGCTAGGGTCGTGGCTCCGCGGGGGAGAAGTCTCCAATGACTCCCGCGCCATCTTCCTAGACGGCGGTCGCTCCGCAGACACCTTCTACCGTCAGCGCTACAGCTACGACAAGGTCGTCCGCTCGACCCACGGTGTGAACTGCACCGGTTCCTGCTCCTGGAAGGTTTACGTCAAAGATGGCGTAATCACCTGGGAATCCCAAGAAACCGACTACCCCAGCACCGGCCCAGATCTACCAGACTACGAACCACGCGGTTGCCCTCGTGGTGCCGCCTTCAGCTGGTACGAATACTCACCAACTCGTATTCGTTACCCCTACGTTCGTTCCGTTTTGCTTCACGCCTACCGGCAGAAGAAAGCCGAACTCGGCGACCCAGTAGAGGCTTGGAAGGCCATCCAAGATGATCCCCAGATCGTCAAGGCCTACAAGTCGGCTCGTGGCCGCGGCGGCATGGTTCGCACCACCTGGGACGAAGCCATGGAAATCGTGGCAGCCGCCAACGTCTCCACCATTAAGGAATACGGCCCTGACCGCATTGCTGGCTTCACCGTGCTCCCAGCAATGTCCATGGTCAGCTTCGGTGCAGGTTCCCGTTACCTCCAGCTAATCGGTGGCGTTAACCTCTCCTTCTACGACTGGTACGCCGACCTTCCAGTGGCCTCGCCACAGGTCTTCGGTGACCAGACCGACGTGCCAGAATCGGGCGACTGGTTCAACTCCGACTACCTCATCATGTGGGGTTCCAACGTTCCGTTGACCCGTACCCCAGACGCACACTTCATGACCGAAGCTCGTTACCACGGACAGAAGGTCGTCGTTGTCTCGCCAGACTATGCCGACAACACCAAGTTCGCGGACGAATGGCTACGCGTCAACCCAGGCACCGACGGCGCCCTCGCCCAGGCCATGGGCCACGTCATCCTCAAGGAATTCCACACTGAAAAGCAGACCCCGTACTTCCTCAAGTACCTGCAGAAGTACTCGGATTCCCCATTCTTGTTGACTCTTGAACCCGAAGGTGACCACCTCGCCCCCGGCAACTTCCTCACCGCCGCAGACCTACCCGAGGACGGCACCTACGCCTCCTTGCGTAACAGCGAAAACGCTAAGCAGCGTCTGCTCGTATGGGATGCCGATGGTCAGGTCAAGGATCCAGGCGGTACCCTCGCTGACCGTTACGGCGAAGCCGGTAAGGGTAAGTGGAACCTCAAGCTAGACGGGATTGACCCAGTCTTGAGCTTGTTCGAAACCGGCGGACACGAAACGGCCACTGTGGCTCTGCCTCGTTTCGACCTTCCTGGCCAGGCAACTGAAACTGGTCCGGTCGGCGCAGGTACCGTCTTGCGTGGCGTGCCTGTTCAGCGCGTTGGGGACAAACTAGTCACCACCGTTTACGACCTCTTGCTAGCCAACTACGGTGTGGCCCGCGAAGGCCTCCCCGGCGAATGGCCCACCAGCTACGAGGATGCCAGCCAGCCCGGCACCCCAGCTTGGGCCGAAGAACTCACCGGTGTTCCAGCCAACGCCATCATCCGTATCGCCCGCGATTTCGCTAAGAACGCGGAAGAAACCAACGGTCGTTCCATGATCATCATGGGTGCCGGCGTGAACCACTACTACCACGCTGACACCATCTACCGCACCATGCTGGCGCTGACCACCATGTGTGGCACCCAGGGTGTTAACGGTGGCGGTTGGGCTCACTATGTGGGTCAGGAAAAGGTCCGTCCAATGACCGGTTGGGCGCAGTACTCCTTCGCCCTCGACTGGGTACGCCCACCACGTCAAATGATTGCGACCGGTTTCTGGTACTTCACCACCGATCAATGGCGTTACGACGGCGTTCGCGCCGACCGCCTCGGTGGCCCTCGCGCCGGTGAAGTCTTCGGCGACCTCACCGCAGCTGACACCTTGGTCGAAGCTTCCCAGCGCGGCTGGATGCCTTCCTACCCGGCCTTCGATCGTTCCTCCTTGCAGCTCGGCGAGGACGCTGCTGCCGCTGGTAAGCCAGCCGGCCAGTACGTCTCCGAAGAACTCGCAGCAGGACGACTCAAGTTCGCTTGTGAAGACCCTGATGCCATCCAGAACCAGCCGAAGATCCTCTTCAACTGGCGTACCAACCTCCTCGGTTCGTCCGCAAAGGGCACCGAATTCTTCCTCCGTCACATGATCGGTGCAGACTCCGACGTGCAGGCCGAAGAATTGCCCGAGGGCGCACGTCCCAAGAAGATGACCTGGCGAGAAGAAGCACCACAGGGCAAGCTGGATCTAATGGTGACCGCGGACTTCCGCAACACCTCCACCACCTTGTTCTCTGACATTGTCTTGCCGGCAGCGACTTGGTACGAAAAGTACGACTTGTCGTCGACCGATATGCACCCCTACGTGCACTCCTTCAACGCGGCCATCAACCCGCCGTGGGAAGCTCGCACCGACTTCAAGCTGTTCCAAGACCTATCCGCCCTCGTTTCGGACTTCGCCAAGGATCACTTGGGTGTCCGTCAGGACGTTATCTCGGTACCGCTCTCGCACGATACCCCGGACGAAATCTCCGGCCCAGGCGCCCACGTCCTCGATCGCTCTGAATGCGGTTGGGTACCAGGCGTCAACATGCCAAAGATCGTCCAGGTTGAGCGCGACTACACCAAGATCTTGGAAAAGTACAACGCCATTGGCCCACTACCTGAAAAGGTCGGCATGGGCACCAAGGGCATCTTGTTCAGCCCAGATCAGGAAATCGCACACCTCGGCAAGGTCAACGGTACGGTTCCAACCGCCCTCGGCCCACGCCCAGCAATCGATACCGACAAGAAGGCCGCAGAAATGATGCTGCGTTTGTCGGGTACTACCAACGGTCGCCTTGCGACCCAAGGTTTCACCCGTCTAGATGAACGCACTGGTACTCAAACTCGCGACCTTTCGGCTTCCTCCGAAGACGTCCGGATTACCTTCCGCGATGTCCAAGAAAAGCCGATGTCGATCGTCACCAGCCCAGAATGGTCCGGTTCGGAACACGGTGGTCGCCGCTACTCCGCCTTCGTCATTAACGTCGAACGCGAAAAGCCATGGCACACCTTGACCGGTCGCCAGCACTTCTTCCTCGACCACGACTGGATGAAGGGCATGGGCGAAACCTTGCCAGTCTTCCGTCCGCCATTGGACCTCTTCCACCTTTACGGGGAAGCAGCCCCAGGCACCGTCGGCACCAATGGGCAAGGCCAAACTGAAGTTGCTGTTCGTTACCTGACCGTACACAACAAGTGGGCAATCCACTCCCAGTACTTCGATAACTTGCACATGCTGACCCTTGGCCGCGGTGGCCAAACCGTCTGGATGTCCATCAAGGACGCCGAAAAGATTGGCGTCCGCGACAACGAATGGATCGAAGTTGCTAACCGTAACGGTGTAGTTTCCGCTCGTGCAGTGGTCTCGCACCGTATGCCAGAAGGCACCGTGTTCATGCACCACGCCCAAGAGCGAACCATGAACACGCCACTCAACGAATCTACCGGTAAGCGCGGTGGTACCCACAACTCGCTAACCCGTATTTTCCTTAAGCCTTCCCACCTAATCGGTGGCTACGGCCAGTTCAACTACGCGTTCAACTACATTGGCCCCACCGGTAACCAACGAGACGAAGTTACGGTCATCCGTCGCCGTAGCCAGGAGGTGCAATTCTGATGAAAATCATGGCACAAATCGCGATGGTCATGAACCTCGACAAGTGCATCGGGTGCCACACCTGTTCAGTGACTTGTAAACAAGCCTGGACCAACCGTGAAGGCACCGAGTACATGTGGTTCAACAACGTTGAAACCCGCCCAGGTGTGGGCTACCCACAACGTTGGGAAGACCAAGAAAAATGGCAGGGTGGCTGGGTTCGTACCTCGAGCGGCAAGCTAAAGCCAAAGGCTGGCGGTCGCCTCAAGAAGCTCACTCAGATCTTCGCAAACCCGAACTTGCCAGAGATTGACGACTACTACGAGCCCTGGACCTACGAGTACGAAAAGCTACTCTCGGCCCCGAAGGACTCGAAGTCGCTACCAGTTGCTCGCGCTAAGTCGCAGCTCACTGGCGAACACATGGACACCATCTCCTGGGGTCCAAACTGGGATGACGACCTCGGTGGTTCGGCAGAAACCATGCACGAGGACCCGGTTCTTTCGCAGATGAACCTGAAGGTAAAGACTCAGATCGAAGAAACCTTCATGTTCTACTTGCCACGTATTTGTGAGCACTGCTTGAACCCAACTTGTGTTTCCTCCTGCCCTTCGGGCGCCATGTACAAGCGCACCGAAGATGGCATCGTCCTCGTCGATCAGGATGCTTGCCGCGGTTGGCGCATGTGTGTTTCCGGTTGCCCTTACAAGAAAGTTTACTTCAACCACGATTCGGGCAAGGCAGAAAAATGTACCTTCTGCTACCCCCGTATCGAGGCCGGCGAACCCACCATTTGTTCCGAAACCTGCGTTGGTCGCCTCCGCTACCTCGGCGTGCTACTTTACGATGCCGACAAGGTACAAGAAGCTGCCAGCGTGGAAAACGAGTGGGATCTCTACCCAGCACAGTGTGACTTGCTGCTAGACCCATACGATCCTGAGGTAGTTTCCCAGGCACTAGCCGATGGCGTGCCAAACTCCTTCATCGAGGCCGCACAGCAGTCCCCGGTTTACGACCTAATCCACAAGTACAAGGTGGCGCTCCCATTGCACCCCGAGTACCGCACAATGCCAATGGTTTGGTACATCCCGCCATTGTCGCCAGTGGTCGAGGCCGTTTCTCAGGCTGGATCCGATGGCGAAGACCACCGCGTCTTGCTCACGGCCATCTCCCAGATGCGTATCCCAATGGAATACCTGGCAGGCCTGTTCACCGCTGGTGACACCGCTCCTGTGGAGAAGTCGCTTCGACGCCTTGCGGCCATGCGCTCTTACATGCGTTCCGTTCGAGTCGAAGGCCAAGGCGATGAAGAAATCGCGGCAGCTGTCGGCATGAGCGGCGAAGAGGTAGAAGCCATGTACCGTCTCTTGGCCATTGCCAAGTACGACGACCGTTACGTGATTCCGACCTCGCACCCAGAAGAGCCACGCGGCATCAAGGAACTACGCGGCGAAGGAAACTACGAACCATACGCCGAATTCAAGGATGCTGGCGTCTTCCCGAACGCTGCCAACCTAGCCGACCTCGGCCCAGGCCGCGGCGCCCCCGCCGAATGTGGCGCCGGCTGTGGCATCGGCGAAGGTAGCAACCAAAAGGTCTTCCTCACCTTGCGTACAAGGAAGTAACCATGAGTCAGGTTAACTTTGTACGTCGCGCACCAGCTCAGCCGGTACCTCCCGTAGAGGTGACGGATAGCCAGCGCACCATTGTTTACATGGCGGCCAGCCTGCTGCTCGACTATCCCGGTGAGGATTTCGAGCAGCGGCTAGCCACCGTTCGCGAAAGCATTGACGAATTGCCGTTGGCACTAGCCGACCGTTTCGTCGCTTTCTGCGACTGGGCGCAGGGTCAAACCCGCACCGAGGTCGAATCCGCCTACGTGGAAACCTTCGACCAAAAACGACGCTGCGCCCCCTACTTGACCTACTACGCGGTAGGGGATACCCGTACCCGTGGGGCAGCTCTACTCACTTTCCAAGAGTTGCTCAAAGCGGCGGGCTTCGAACTAACCGGTTCTGAACTACCCGACTATCTGCCCATTGTTTTGGAACTAAGCGCACGCTCCGACGATCCGGCAGTACAGGCACTTTTGCCGGCATACCGTGAAGGTCTTGAAGTGTTGCGAGCCGCCCTCGGACAGCTCTCTTCACCGTGGACCGCCCTCGTGGAAAACGTGTGTGCTGTGCTTGGCCCCATCCCCGACGAAACCATGGAGCTCTACCAAAAGCTCATTCGTCAAGGACCGCCAGCCGAACTCGTCGGGACCGGCGAGCTTCCCTTCCCGACCTCAATCCCTGGAGTATGAAAATGGACTTTTTCTTATGGGTAGCCCTACCCTACATTTCCTTCGCCCTGTTGATTGGGGGCATGATCTGGCGCTGGAAGACTGACCAGTACGGTTGGACTTCGCGCTCCAGCCAGATTTACGAATCGAAGCTACTACGCCTATCCTCCCCGCTGTTCCACCTCGGCATTATCTTTGTCGGTTTGGGACACGTCATGGGTTTGGTTTTCCCCAAGGCAATGACTAACGCCCTCGGGATTAGCGAGCATTCCTACCACCTCGTGGCTACCATCGGTGGTTCGGTGGCTGCTTTGATGACCGTCCTCGGTCTAATCGGCTTGCTCTACCGTCGCTTCGTTATCAAGTCGGTACGTCTATCCACCAGCCGCAACGACGTTTTCATGTACATCATGTTGCTCATTGCCATCTGCTTGGGCACCACCGCTACCTTGGTTAACCAGGTATTTGGGGAAGCTGGCGGCTACGACTATCGTGAAACCATTGGCCCATGGTTCCGCTCGATCTTTTACTTCCAGCCAGATCCTGCGCTCATGGCAAACGTGCCATTGACTTTCAAGTTGCACGTCATTGCCGGCCTACTGCTCTTCGCGGTTTGGCCTTTCACTCGCCTCGTACACGTGCTTTCCGCTCCGATCGGTTACCCCACCCGTCCATACGTGGTGTACCGTTCGCGCGAAGCAGCCACTGGTGCTGCTAAGCCTGCACGCGGTTGGAAGAAAGTAGACCACTCTAGCGATGACTATTACACTGGGGGAGCTCGTCCTTCTGGGGCGTGATCCCAAAGTTGGGGTGAATATCAGCAATAAGCCTTTTGGTTTAAGGAACAGGAATGACTGAAACGGTAATCAATTCCGCAGCCTCGGCAATGCGGCAATTGGCTTCATTAACACCCACGCAGTATCAAGTGCTTAATGTACTTTCATCAGAACTGCGTCCGATTACCATTAGTAAGCTTTCCGAGCTAACTGATATTCACCCCAACTCTTTACGTGACCACCTAGAAGTCTTAGTCGAAAATGGTCAAGTAAAACGTACTGCCGAAAAAACGGGGGGACGAGGACGTCCCACCTGGTTATACGAACCCTCAATCCCAGCCTCTTTCGAATCTCTCGATAACTTGGCACGTTTCCGCTCTTCCGCTGTCCGGAAGGTGCTGGTGCGCCGCGGTATCGAAATTCAAGAATTGGCTGAAGATTTTGGTCGCGAGTGGGCCCAAGAGCTCTTTGCCGCGCACACTCTTCCTACTCACGCACAATTTGATCCCGACTCGCCTCGGATGCAGCTAGAACTGCATTTAACCAAAGTGCGAGTCTTCCTTTCATCACTTGGTTTTACCGCGCGCAGCACCAGTAAACCGCGCGAAATGGTCTTGCTTACCTGTCCAGTTTGGGATCAGGGAGAAGAAGTCGATCTTTACCAGTTGAATCTACACTGGGGTTTGATCGACGAGATTTTGAAAGTCGTCTCACATGGTAGGATTAGGGCCACTTTAATTGCAAATCCGCAACAACATAACTGTATACTGCAGTTGCATGACAACACGACTACGGCCTCGGCTTTAACCATGCCGGGATTACCTAGGAAGGAACTTGTAAATGAACTTGCGTAAAGGTCTGGCTGCGGCCAGCATCGTGGCCCTAGCTGCTCCACTATCAGCTTGTGGTTCCAGTGGTACTTCAGCTAACTCCACTGCTACCAGTCCCGAGGGCGAGAAAGCTACGCTAACTGTGTTTGCGGCTGCCTCCTTGCACCAGGTCTTCCAGCAAATCAATGATGAAGTTTTTGCCAAGGACCATCCAAACGTAGAAGTAAAGTTCGCTTTCGAAGGTTCTTCGACTTTGTTCGACCAGTTGAAGGCGGGGGCACCTGCAGACGTTTTGGCCACCGCTAACCAGAAGGTAATGAAGAAGGCCATCGAGTCCGAACTCGTCGATACTCCGGAAGACTTCACTGCTAACACCCTGACTTTGATTGTGCCGAAGGGCAACCCAGCAAAGGTCACCGGTTTGGATGCCTCCCTCGATAAGGCTCGCTTGGTCGTTTGCCAAGAACGCGTTCCTTGCGGTTCGGCCACCAAGAAGCTAGAAGAAGCTGCCGGTGTCACCCTGCACCCGGCCTCGGAAGAAAATAAGGTTACTGACGTCCGCGCCAAGGTTGAATCCGGTGACGCTGACGCCGGCTTGGTCTACAAGACCGATGCTGCTTCCGCCAAGAACGTAGAGGTTATTGACGTTCCGGCAGCGGACAAGATCGTCAACAAGTACCCAATCGCAGTCGTGAAGGATTCGAAGCAGGCCAAGTTGGCCGCTGACTTCCTCGCGGCAGTTCAGTCCGAAGCTGGCCAAGCCCTCTTGGAAAAAGCCGGCTTCATGAAGCCCTGAGCTAACCAATAGGTCAGACTGAAAGCCAAAACTGGCAAGGAGAAACGAGTGACTAGGCACGAACCGAAAACTCACCGGGCGATTCCGAACTGGATGTATCCATTCGCAGCCATCGCCGTTCTCTTTCTAGTAATCCCAATCTGGGCGCTGCTATGGCGTCTACCTTGGCTCGAAATCGGGGAGCTAATTACGGCTCCCGCCTCGATCGACGCGCTTTGGCTTTCAGTCTGGACCTGTTCAGTTGCCACCCTACTTTGTGTGATTTTTGGAGCTCCGCTCTCCCTGTGGTGCTCTAGAGAAGACCAGTACGGTCCCTGGCAGGCAAAGCTGGCCCGTCTCACTCGCGGGGTATTGCGCCTGCCGATGGTGTTGCCGCCCGTGGTGGCCGGCCTCGTCCTACTGCAAACTTGGGGTCGTTACGGGCTCCTTGGCCAATATCTCGATCTGTTTGGTTGGCGTATCGCTTTCACCTCGGTCGCGGTAGTGATTGCGCAAACTTTCATTTCTCTGCCATTTTTCTTTGCCTCTTTCGAATCGGCTCTGCGTGCTAGCGGGCACAAATACGAACGGCAAGCACGCATCCTAGGGGCGCCTTCCAACACCATTTTTTGGCAAATTACGATGCCGTTGGTGCGCCCCGCCCTAGCTTCCGCGGCTGCCTTGGCTTTTGCTCGCGCCCTCGGTGAGTTCGGAGCGACCCTAACTTTCGCCGGCTCCTTACAAGGGGTCACTCGCACGATTCCGCTCGATATTTATTTACTTCGCGAGGACGATACCGGGCAAGCCTTAGCTCTTTCCTTGGTGCTAATCATTCTGGCGATTGCTTTGGCCGTTTTCGCGCAGTTCATCGGCAAGTCCGCGAAATGGCAAACCGAAGAGCATCGAGATAAACGACCTGCTAACCCTGAATCCGATACTGTCAAGCTCGCTGCCCAAACCGAAGCTGTCCGGCAGTTAGCGGAAAAACTAGCCGATAGCAAGACCGGCCCCCAAATCAGGGTGCAAGCTCAAGTGCCAGAACGCAAGGTAACAATCGATACCACCTTCCCTGCGGGGCAAACAACCGCGCTAGTCGGCCCAAATGGCTCAGGTAAGTCCACCCTGCTCTCGGTTCTATCTGGCACCCTTGGCTATGATGGGCAAGTCGACCTCGGCTTGAAAAAAGTGGGTATTCTAGAGCAGAAACCTGTGCTTTTCCCACACTTTACCAACCAAACCAACATCGAGTTCGCACTTCGCTTTAGCCACCCGAACCTGAACCGAGCAGCACGTGCGGAACGCGCGGCTCAAGCGTTGGCCGCCGTGGGCACTTCCCATTTGGCAAAGCGATACCCCAGCCAACTATCTGGGGGCGAAAAGCAACGAGTTGCCATCGCGAGGCTAGCAGCTGGTGCCCCCGAAATCGTGCTGTTGGATGAACCTCTGTCAGCTTTGGATGAGGATGCAGCCAAGCAAGCTCGCCAGCTATTGAAGGAAGTTTTGGCTGCCCTTAAAGCCACGACCGTCCTGGTAACCCACCACTCCCAAGACGTTTTAGAACTAGCCCACTGGATGGTAGTACTCAAGCAGGGCAAGGTGTATCGCCGCGGAGAGCCCGATGCCCTGCTTGGTCTGTTGGGAGATGACCCGCAAAAGGCCAAACTAGCAGTGGTTTGGTCCTAGCGGGCTTCAGAGCTTCTTGGCTGTCACCAAAAACATGGTGTAGAGGCGACCGCGCTTTTCATGCTCATACACTGTCTGGAACTTGATCTCGCCAAAGCCAGCAGCTTGTAAATCCTCGGTCAACTGGTCCCGATTGAAGCCATTATGCGGCACTTGCTTAGGGGCATGGTAGCTGCCATCTTCCTCATCGAGGTCGGAAAGAGCCAAGTAACCACCAGGCGCCAACAAAGTATTAACCTGACGCAATAGAGTGGGGATAGAATCAAGATGGTGCATGGCCAACAAGCTAACTACTCGATCAGCCTGTCCGGCGAACTTGGCTACGCCGGCATCGTCTGCCTCGGTGCCCAACGAAAGCTGCTCTACGCGAACCTTCGAACCCTGAGGGTGCTGTTCGGCCTTTGCTTTAGCCTGTTCACACATGCCAGCTGCGGCATCGGTCAACACCAGTTCATTGCCGTGGGGGAGCAGGTTGAAACCGAGCAGTCCAGTGCCGGCCCCAAATTCCCAGATGGAACCACCTGCTGGTAGTGAATCCTTCATAGCTTGAGCGACTTGTTCAGCGCGACGCTGACGATGATCCGCTTGGTCCCAAACTTTGGCCAGCTCATTGAAATCATGGCTACTTTCAGCCCAAGAAGTTTGTAGCGGTTCGCTCAAACCTTCCGCGGGAACACTGGTTAGGCTCGGCCATTTCGGGGTACGTCCATCGCCCGAGGAACGACCTTTGGCATGTCGTACAATCCAAGGCCAGAAGTCATTGCGAGCCCATTCCACATTGTCCGACAAACTCTTGTTTACTTCCTGCCAGCCAGCGGGCACGATTTCCCACGGAGCGCCCTCGGTCGGCAAATCCACCCCGCCCCAGTTTTCTCGGTCGCCCACGGTTACAATCGGCAGACCGAGGGCGTCGAGGGCGGCCCGCGCAACCAGCTCGTGGCCAGCGGGAGTCAAATGGATGCGATCTGGGGCCCAAGCTGGCCATGTCCGCAAAGCCTGCATACCCCACAGGTCCAAAACGGCACAGCCATAGCGGGAAGCAATCGACCAAATGTAGCTATTGAGAATGCCATTAGGGCCGCGAGTTTTGGCAATTAGACCGCCATCGCGCGAGTTTGAAGAGGTCGCAAGTAGCACCTTAATGCCGCGCTGGGTAGCAATCCGCACCGCCTTCTCCAGTCCATCGGCAACGGTATCTGGGTCAGAGCCAGGACGAAGTAGATCATTCCCGCCCCCAACTAGTGATAGTAAGTCGGGTTTCATTTCGAGGGCGGCGCCAAATTGTTCAGCCAAAATCGGTTTGATTAGCCGACCACGAATCGCCAAGTTGGCGTACTTGAGTTTGCAAAGGCCAGCTTCTACCCGCAAGTAGCTCAGTTTCCCGGCAAGGCGATCAGTCCAGCCCCGATATTCCCCGTTGGGGTAGGGATCGCACATCCCTTCGGAAAAGGAGTCGCCAATGGCTACATAAGTGCCAATTTGACTTAAATCAAGAGGTTTTTGATTGCGGGGAGTCATGCCGGTAGTCTCCAATCGATTTCGGTTTGTCCTTGTGCTACCAAGGCAGCATTAGCGCGGCTAAAAGGCTTTGAGCCAAAGAAACCGCGAGAGGCAGAAAGGGGAGAAGGGTGTGCACTGGCAATAATTGGTGTTTGGCCAAGTAGCGGGGTAGCACTCTGGGCAGCTTTGCCCCAAAGGATGGCTACTAGCGGTTTTTGTCGCGCAACTAGTGCGCTAATCGCAGCGGCAGTGAACTCTTCCCAGCCAAGCTTTTGGTGTGAGGCTGGCTCTCCCGGGGTAACGGTTAGAACTCGGTTGAGGAGCATAACGCCTTGTTGACACCAAGGCCTTAGATCGCCATTAGTCGCGGGCGGAATCCCCAGGTCGTCCTCGAGCTCACGATAAATGTTTCGCAAGGAACGAGGCAGGGCAGAAGTTGGAGAGACTGAGAAAGACAGCCCCATGGCATCTCCAGGTGTGGGATAGGGATCTTGTCCCAAGATCAAGACTTTCACTTCACTCATCGGGTAGCAAAAGGCATTAAAAACATTCTCTGGGGTGGGCAGGAAAGGCTGAGGAAGCTGGGCAAGCTCTTGATTAATCCGGGCAAGCAAGGGAGCTTGCGGAGCCATTGCTTGTGCCCAATCGGGTGCCATTTGGTCCAAAGTTAAGGGAGGAAAATCAGCCATGAGGTTAGTTTAATGCCTTTCTAACTTAGACACACCTAGGGCTTAAAGCGCCAATAGCAAAGTTTTCCTCTAGTCTGGTGACGTGAGTACGCAATATGAACCAGATGAGTTTGACAAGGTAATTGATTCTGCACCACGTGGAGTTCACCGGGCCCCTGAGCCTTGGTGGCGTTGGCTAGTCCCATTTTTGATTGTGATCGTAGCGGTCCCAGTCTTAGCTTGGGGTGCCATGTATCTAATGACCGCGGGCGGATCTTCTGACGAATCTGCTTCAAAACCACCGGCAGCTACCACTACCGAAGTTTCTACCGCCGAGGGCGAAGGGGAAACTGAAGAAGCGCCAGCACCACCAGACACTAACGAGCCAGGTGAAAACCTCGGCACGCCTGAAGGTGAAGAGGGGCAGAAGAGCCCAGAGCCTAACAAGGCTGATGTCAAGATTCAGGTGCTAAATGGTGCGAAGGTTGCCGGTTTGGCTGGCCGTACCGCTAAGAAGCTGGAAGAAGCCGGTTACAAAGCTCCAGAAGCTACCAATGCTAATGGTTGGGCATCGCAGACTTCAGTTGTTTATTACCCGGATGAGGCTCTCAAGCCTGCCGCTGAAAAGGTGGCAGAAACCTTGGGAATCAAGGACGTTAAGTTCGATAACACCGCGCAGGATAAGCAGACCGTTGTCGTCCTCTTGCGTAAGGATTACCAAGAGTAGTTTTATTCCCTGTTCGCCATCAGGTGAGGTGTCCCGCAGTGATTTGCACTCTTAGGTGGAGAGTGCCAAACTTGACGTTAGCACTCAAAGCCTATGAGTGATAACCAATCGGTTCCAATATGAGGTATTTAGCGGAGTGGGAAATGAACGCTCCACTAGCTACCGTCCGTCGCGGGCATGGCGGAACCACTGACACCGCATAGCGGAGGGAATAATCACAATGGCAAAAATTATTGCTTTTGACGAAGAAGCACGTCGTGGCATGGAACGCGGGTTGAACCTATTGGCGGATACCGTCAAGGTCACCTTGGGCCCAAAGGGTCGTAACGTCGTTTTGGACAAGAAGTGGGGCGCCCCCACCATCACCAACGACGGTGTCTCCATTGCTAAGGAAATCGATCTGGAAGACCCATTCGAGAAGATTGGTGCGGAACTAGTTAAGGAAGTTGCCAAGAAGACTGACGATGTCGCTGGTGACGGTACTACCACCGCAACCGTTTTGGCTCAGGCCCTCGTTAAGGAAGGTCTCCGCAACGTCGCTGCTGGCGCCAACCCAATCGCGCTAAAGCGTGGCATCAACGTCGCCGTGGAATCTGTCGTCAAGCAGCTGCTATCCGACGCCAAGGAAATCGAAACCAAGGAAGAAATCGCAGCTACTGCTTCGATCTCTGCAGCCGACCCAGAAATCGGTGCTTTGATTGCCCAGGCCATGGACACCGTTGGTGATGCTGGCGTAATCACTGTTGAAGAAACCAACTCCTTCGACACCACCTTGGAAACCACTGAAGGTATGCGCTTCGACAAGGGCTTCTTGTCCCCATACTTCGTTACCGATGCAGAGCGTCAGGAAGCAGTCCTCGAAGACGCTTACGTCCTCTTGGTCGAATCCAAGATCTCGAACGTCAAGGACGTTCTTCCATTGCTTGAAAAGGTCATGCAGACCGGCAAGCCACTGGCCATCATCGCTGAAGACATCGAGGGCGAAGCACTTGCTACCTTGGTAGTTAACAAGATTCGCGGCACCTTCAAGTCCGTTGCCGTTAAGGCTCCAGGCTTCGGCGATCGTCGTAAGGCTATGTTGCAGGATATGGCTATCTTGACCGGTGGCCAGGTTATCTCCGAAACCGTTGGCCTCTCCCTTGAGAACGCTGACCTTGAACTACTAGGCCGCGCCCGCAAGGTCGTTGTCACCAAGGACGAAACCACCATCGTTGATGGCGCTGGCTCCAAGGAACAGCTCGAAGGCCGCGTTGCACAGATCAAGGCCGAAATCGAAAAGTCCGATTCCGACTACGATCGCGAAAAGCTACAGGAACGCCTCGCTAAGCTATCCGGTGGCGTTGCCGTCATCAAGTCCGGTGCTGCTACCGAAGTTGAACTCAAGGAACGCAAGCACCGCATCGAAGATGCCGTGCGTAACGCTAAGGCTGCTAAGGAAGAAGGCATCGTCGCTGGTGGTGGCGTTGCTCTAATCCAGGCCGCTAAGGTCCTTGACGGCGTTACCTTGGAAGGCGACGAAGCAACCGGTGTGGCTTTGGTACGCACCGCGATCGAAGCTCCACTCAAGCAGATTGCTACCAACGCTGGCATGGAGCCAGGCGTAGTTGCCGATAAGGTTAAGAACCTACCTGCTGGTGAAGGCCTTAACGCTGCCACTGGCGAGTACGTTAACTTGCTCGAAGCCGGCATCGCCGACCCAGTTAAGGTAACTCGTTCTGCACTTCAGAACGCTGCCTCCATCGCTGGTCTGTTCTTGACCACCGAAGCTGTGGTTGCTGATAAGCCAGAACCACCGGCACCAGCTGCACCTGAAGGTGACATGGGTGGCATGGGTGGCATGTACTGAGCCTGAGCTTAGTAGCTAGCTAAACCTAAAAGGGTGGGGCTAAGGAGAAATCCTTAGCCCCACCCTTTTTGTCCCTCAGGTCGTATTTTAAGATGCAGATTGTTTGCGAAGTGTGCGCGAAAGCGAATAAATCATGATGCCCAAAAGCTGAAGCTACCCTCGTCTACTTTATTTTTTCAACTTGAGCTTAGTTTGTGGGTATCAGCTATTGCTTTGGGTAGTGCCGTACCTAGAGCGAATATCTCTTTTACCGGTAGGCAAGTCCCTAAGAGTTAGCGTTAAAAAGACTTACTCGCTAGCGCAACTCTTTTACTTGGGCATACAGGCCCTGCTAGTGAGCAAATAGTGCTTGTGCTTGCGTTTCAGCTTGCTGATAGGTTTGCGAAGCGAACAATAGCCGCTGGCTTAGCGATTCCAACGCAGTATCTACTTGAGCTTGAACTGCTTGCCATTCATTTACGCACTGATTGAAAGAGATTTGTGCGGCGCCTTGCCAGTTACCTTCTAAGGCGTGAAGTTGCGCCAGCATACCAGCAACTTCACTTCTAATCCGATTCCCAGTGGCTGCTGCGTTTGCCCCAGCAGCACTAATTTGGCTGGCATCTACTTGAAAAGTTGTCATCAGGATCCTTTCGCTAAGTTTTTCGGACCCTTAAAGTTTGTGCCTAAAATGACGAATAGCGTCCAGCGTTTCCGCATCGTTGTGGCCAAAGCCAGATGTGGATAACTAGACGCTATTCGTTAAAAATGAATGCTAGTTGTTTAAAGCGAACGGGTAGTTACTTTTCGTCTGCTGGTGGAGTCATAGTTGGCACTGCTTCACCAGGACGACGTCCCCCATTTTTTACACGCTTCTTATCAGCGATATCTAGGCAGTCAACTGCAGATTCCAGACTGGAACCACCTTCGGAGGCAAGATCGTCTTCCTCTTCTTCCAAGGAAAGCTCGGTTGGTGCCTGTTCTTTCGTGCTATGGATGCCGGTTGTGACTACCGGGTCGAGTTCAGGCTCGGCGTGAGCGTCCTCGTTGGTTTGGGCCAAAGGGGCGTCCTCGATAGACTGAGCGACAGGTTCTACTGGGGCAAGATCAGCTTCCGAGTCGGCAGCAGGTGCCAAATCAGCGGGCTTAGCTTCAGATTCGTTTACGCTTTTAACTGCGGCAAAAATAGACTGGCGAATTGCCCCCGAATTTTCGAGGTTTTCCGTCTCTGATTTGTCCTCTGAGGATTCATTGCTGGGTGATTCTATCTCAACGAGATCGCGTGGCTCATCATCCGGCAGCTCCTCAAGGGTGCTGGTGATCTTCGAGATTTCTGAATCGACCACGAATCTTGTGTCCAAGTCGGTCTTGGAATCAGTTGTGGCAGACTCAGTCTGTTGTTCCCTTGCAGAATCCTTAGCTTTTTGTGCTAGTTCAGCTTGACGTTGCGCCAGACTCATCCGAGCTAAAGCAGGGATGTCCTTTTCTGGTGGCAATCCCAGTACCGAGTTGCTCGGAGCCATGTCTTCTGGGGTTTCGCTAGGGTCAGCGATTCCAACAGGCGAGTAAGACAAATCGTCAGCTTCAGGGCTGGCGGCTTTGATCGCCTTAATCATAATGGTCGAGGTCGCTGGCAGATCTTCCACCGGACAGACGAGCTTATTAGCTTCTTCGGCCTCGGCCTGCTTGGCACCCAAGGTGGAATCTTCTGCAGCCTGGGCAGCAGCCACTTCTTCCTTGGCAAAGGCTTCCAGCTTCGCGTTTAGCTTTGCTAGCTCAGCTTCTAGATTTTGTTTTGCTCCCGCTTCCCACTGGTTGCCTAGGGGAGAGGTGAACAGTGGGCGCCTAGCGAGCAAATGAGAAACTACTGCTCGACGCGCACACAAGAATCGAAGCGTTGGAATATGGGAATATTCTTCCGCAATTGCCTGGCAATAGTCGCGGTATTCCTGTGGAGTAGCGGCCAGCATGGACAATTCAGCGTCGATTAGCACGTGTGCATCGATGTCGTCTGCTGGGGCAGTGTGTTTGCCTAAAACCAAGATAAGTTGGCAGATGCGTTCCACGTTTTCAGTGGGGACGCCCATCGCTTCAAGGTCTTGGCGGGCATAGTCTGCCGAGGGCGCCATCACTTCGCCAGCGTCACGCGCCTGCGTGTGAGTTTCCTCGGTGGAAAAAACGGCTCCATGGTACCAAGCGGCCATACGGAGAATGTCGGGATCATGTGAGACCCCAGAGATTTCATCAAGTGCAGCCAAAGTATTAATCAGGTGGCGGAGATTATGGAAAACTCGACCCTCACTGGACCAACGTTCTAATAGGGTCTGACAGAACTTAGTTAAGGCTTCTTTGTCGCTGGTGGCCCCGACTGCTTGGGCACTACGGACATAGGCCGAAATTAACCACTGTGGAGCGTCGCTGACGCCCATAGGTGACACCTTTCGTTGAGAGTATTACACGCTATGTTAAGCGTGTTTTTATGCTAAAGCCAATTCGGGGTGAAGTGGGTTAAAAATTCAGCGACTTTGGCATATAGTTGCGTAACTTGAAACACATTTATTTTTTATGTACTCTAAGAATTCCGCGCTAATTCCAAAGGAGTAGTAATGGCAGAGTTGTTTAACCCTGAAGGTGTCGAATATCGACCGGTTTCTCCGAAGCTAACGTCGTTACGAATGCTCAGTGAGACAATCTCATTGCTAGTAACTTTGGTGATTATTGGCGTCATCTGGTTCTTTATTTGGGGGCCATGGACTTTCTGGCAGTTTTTCATGCTGGGATTGGCCATTTTGAGCCTAGTGATTTACGTTTGGCGCCTTTGGCTAATTCCGCGCCAAGTCCGGGCCATGGGCTATTACGAGGGCGAGAAAGAGCTTTATATCCGCACCGGCATCATGTTCCGTAACATGACGGTTGTTCCATACGGCCGCATGCAATATGTAGATATGGAACAAGGTCCTTTCCAGCGTTGGTTTGGCTTAGCTACCGTTGAATTGCATACGGCCTCGGCTAGTTCGGATGCTTCCATCCCCGGATTGCCGCAGAGTGAAGCGGATCGTTTGCGCGAAACTCTTTCTGCCCGCGGCGAGTCTTTGATGGCAGGGATCTAAATGGCGCAGCAGCAACTTAACTGGCGTCGCCTCCATTGGCTGACTCCGCTGACGTCAGCATGGAAAACGATTGCGGCACTTTTAGCATTTTTCACCTACCAGACCCTTCGTGATATTAGCCGAGCGGTAAAAGCTGCCGGCACTAACTGGAGCAACCTGTTCTTTTACGGCATGCTGGTTTTTGCTGGTTTGCTCCTTGTAATTGCGATTTATTCGTTTATTGCGTGGCGGATGATGGGCTATGCCATCACAGACGAAGCGGTCCACTATAAGTGGGGCGTGCTCATGCGCAATGAACGCCAAATTAAACTCTCGCGTTTGGCCGCAGTTGATATCACCTTGCCACTTTTGGGACGCATTTTTGGTTTGGGATATTTACGAATCGAGGCTGCCGGCGGGGACAACTCTCATATTCTTCTGGGGTTATTGCCCCAATCTGATTTGGAGGGTCTGCGAGCTGAGCTTTTGGCTCGGGCCGCGGGTTTGCGGGTGGGTGCCGCTCCGACGGACGCGAATGTTCCCGCTTCTTCTCAGCTTTCCGAGGGCGAGGACGCTTTGCCCACCACTTCCGAGGTAGTGGAGCAACCTCTTTCGCGAGTGGCTCGTCGCCAGGCCCAAAAGGAAGCGGCTAAAGAATCTGAGCTGACGGTTCGGACGAGCAGTTTCTCGGCTCCGGTAGCTCCTGAAACGGAATTGTTCCGACTGCCAAACGACTTGTTATTCCGTTCTACGTTCCGGTCAATGGGATTCGTAGTCAATATTGTCCTGCTGGTGGTGCTAATTATTGCGATTGTGGTGGGCGCCTTCTGGCTCGATTTGGGACAGTTCCTTGAGGCTCTGAGCGCTAATGTGGTCGTGATTTTTGTGATCATTTCTAGTGCGGTTGGTTTCCTCTGGCAACGCTTGAATAAGGAGTTCGGTTTCCGACTGGCGTTTTCTCCCGATGGCATCCGTTTGCATCGTGGTTTAACCGAAACTCGGGCTCAAACCATTCCTCCAGGGCGGATCCACGCGATTAAGCTTTCGCAGCAGTTGCTTTGGCGCAAGCCGAATTGGTGGCGAGTCGAGATCGTTACCCCGGGGTATTCCGGTGGGGAAGATGCGAAAGAAAAAACTCAATCCAATGTGCTTTTGCCGGTGGCTGATGAGAAAACCGTCCGCGGTGTCTTGGAGATCCTAACCAGTGATATGGAAGTGGAGAACCCTGAGGATTTTTGGGCGGAAGCGCTTCACGGCACTCGGGAAAAAACTGTGTCTTTTACTGCGAATCCACCGCGTTCGCGAATCTTTGACTGGTTCTCTTTCCGCCGTAATGCCATGAGTTTGACTCCCATGGGAGTAGTCACTCGTCACGGTTGGACCACTCACGCAGCCAATTTGGTGTTTTATGAGCATATTCAGTCGGTGGGTTTAAGCCAAGGACCTTGGGAACGCAAAAGGGGACTTGCCGATTTGCAACTTCACTTGGTTCCCGGTGGGGAAGGCTTTGGGCTCAATCACGTTGATGCCGATTACTGCTTAAGTCAGTGGGAGTATTTGGCGCAGGCTTCGCAACAGCGACGTGAAAAGGAAACCCCAGGGGTTTGGCTGCGTCGGGCTAAAGAAGTGGCGCCAGAGTTAGAGGCTATTACCGAAGAAACTGACGTCCAATAAAATGGTTTGGTTCGCAGGGAGAATTTTCCTTGTGTGAAATCGGTCGTCAAATTTCTTGCTGGGTGACAAACCTAGTAGGATTGAGCGCGTGAACGAAACTAAAAAGCCTCTGGTAATCCACACTCGTTATGAACTTTTGGCCGAGCTGGGCCATCGTCGAGCTGGTCAGCGCACCGCCCTCGTAATGACGATGGGTGCTTTACATGAAGGCCACCTCGATCTGGTTCGTCGAGCCAAGCAACTGGCAGATGTGGTGGTGGTTTCCATTTTTGTGAACCCACTGCAGTTTGCTCCCGGGGAAGATTTTGCGGCTTACCCGCGTACTCTTTCCGCTGACGTGGAGAAGCTTGCCACTCTCGGGGTCGATCTAGTTTTCGCTCCTTCTCCAGAGACTGTCTTCCCTCAAGGCGACCCGCAGGTTACCTTGTCCGCCGGTCCTTTGGGCTCGGTATACGAGGGCGCCACCCGTCCCACTCACTTCGCGGGAGTGCTCCAGATTGTTAACAAGGTGATTAACCTCGTTCAGCCCGATTACGCCATCTTCGGTCAGAAGGATGCGCAGCAGTTGGCGGTAATTAAGGCGATGGTTCGCGACCTCGATATGCCGGTCGAAATCGTGTCGGTACCAGTTCGTCGTGAGGCCGACGGCCTCGCCATGTCGAGCCGCAACCAGTACCTCTCACCAGAAGAACGCCAGTCTGCCCTGGCTCTTTCCCAGGCGCTCGATCAGGGACGAGCAGCCGCTGCTCAGACTGGATCTGCCACCAAGGTACTCGAAGCTGCTAATGCGGTAATGGACCAGGCGCAAGGCGTTAAGGTCGATTACGTCGATCTAGTTGATCCCCTTACTTTCGTTCCAGTAACTGATGGCAAAGCCACCACTGCCGTTTTGATTTTGGCAGCTTGGGTAGGCACAACTCGTTTGATTGATAATACTTTGGTGGTTTTGGGTTAATGACACCTGCACTTAACTTCCAACGTGAGGTTTTCTGCGGCAAAATTCATCGCGCAACCGTCACGGAAGCTGACCTTGATTACGTTGGTTCGGTAACCATTGACCGCAACCTGCTCGAAGCAGCCAATATTGCGGTCGGGCAGAAAGTCGACATTGTCGATGTTACTAATGGTGCTCGACTTTCGACTTACACCATTGCGGGGGAACCAGGCAAAGGTGAAATCAAAATTAATGGTGCTGCTGCCCACCTGATTAATCCTGGCGATATCGTCATCATCATTGCTTACGCGTATGTCTGGGATCAGGATTTGGCAGACTTTACTCCGCACGTTGTGTTGGTTGATAAGCAGAATCAGATTATTTCTCAAAGCGCCCAGCCCGGTCAGGTTGATCCGGTTGGGGCAACGCAAACTGGGGGAGCGAGCGAAAGCGCTCCGCTACGCTCCAGTGGCATTCCCCGCCCTCAATAGTGTGCCGTTGCGCAAGTTTTTGCGTGCTGAATGTGCCAGCACTTTAATTGGTGCGTTAAACTGTTCGCGTGAATGCAGAAAAGAACTCTACTCAAGCAACTGACGATACTCCGGAACAGATTCGTGTCCGAGTTGAAAAACGTGATCGTATGTTGGCCGCAGGGGTTAATCCCTACCCGGTACAACTTCCTGTAACTACCACCATTGCTCAGGTTCGCGAACAGTTCTCGCACCTTAGCGCCGGCGAAGAAACCGACACCCTAGTTGGGGTAGCTGGTCGTGTGGTCTTTATCCGTAACAGCGGCAAGCTTTGCTTCGTCACCATCGCCGATGGTGCTGGCCAGCGTCTTCAGGCCATGCTTTCGGCCGCGGAAGTTGGTGTCGATTCTCTTTCTGCGTTTAAGACTGATGTCGACCTCGGCGACCACCTATTTGTTTACGGTCGCGTCATCGCTTCCCGTCGTGGCGAACTTTCTATTATGGCCACCAATGGCGAAGCAGGTTCTGGCGCAGGTACTTTTGAAACCGCTCCCGCCTGGGCTCTAGCTGCCAAGTCGGTTCGTCCGCTTCCTAAGACTTACACTGCCGAGGACGGCACTGAAGTTTCCTTGTCTGAGGAACAGCGCGTGCGTCGCCGTGAACTTGACATGATCATGCGTCAAAGCGCCCGTGACATGGTTCGTACCCGCTCGACCGTGGTCAAGAGCTTGCGCCAGTGGTTCGACCAGCATGACTTCATCGAGGTCGAAACCCCGATGCTTCAGAACATTCACGGTGGTGCTGCGGCTCGTCCATTCCAGACCCACATGAACGCTTACGATACTGATCTCTACTTGCGTATCGCTCCGGAATTGTTCCTCAAGCGCTGCTTGATCGGTGGCATCGAAAACGTTTTCGAAATCAACCGTAACTTCCGCAACGAGGGCGCAGACTCCTCGCACAGCCCAGAGTTCACCATGCTGGAGGCCTACCAGGCATACGGCACTTACGACACCATCGCCCAGCTCACCCAGGACATTATCCAGAATGCGGCACTGGCAGCTACTGGTTCCACCTTGGTGACTTTGCCTGACGGCACCGAGTACGACCTCGGCGGCGAGTGGGCCCAGATCGGTTTGTACGAATCCCTTTCCGAGGCTCTTGGCGAGGAAGTTACTCCACAGACTGAACGCGCTCACCTCCTTGAACTAGCTGACAAGCACGAGGTCGAGGTCGAAGACTACTACGTTGACGGCAAGATCGTGGAAGTTCTCTGGGAAGAACTCGTGGGTGACAAACTCTGGGAGCCAACTTTCGTTCGTGACTTCCCAGTCGACACCTCCCCGCTAGTTAAGGGGCACCGCAGCCAGCCAGGCAAGGTGGAAAAGTGGGACTTGATCGTCCGCGGATTCGAACTTGCGACCGGCTACTCCGAACTCAACGACCCAGTTGTTCAGCGCGAGCGCTTTGAACAGCAGTCCTTGGATGCAGCAAACGGCGACCCAGAAGCAATGGAGGTCGACGAAGAGTTCTTGCAGGCCATGGAACAGGGCATGCCACCAGCAGGTGGTATGGGTATGGGCATTGATCGTCTTCTCATGGCTATTACCGGTCAGGGTATTCGCGAAACCATCACCTTCCCGCTGGTTAAGCGCATCTGATTTAGCTCTTGTTTAGTCAGGTGGCGTCCTCGATACTTTCTTGCCGAGGACGCCACCTCACTGAAACGGGAGCACTTTTTATTTGGAATCTTTGGTTAGAAAGAAGGAAAAGATGAGCACCAAGGAAAATCTGCCACTAGTTTTAGGGGTAGAGTCCACTTGTGATGAAACTGGTGTTGCTCTGGTTCGTGGCCATGAACTGCTAGTTGACGTGACTGCCTCTTCGATGGACCAGCACGCCCGATACGGGGGAATCATTCCCGAAATCGCTTCACGAGCTCACTTAGAATCTTTTTTGCCTACCTTAGAGTCAGCACTAGAAAAAGCTGGGGTGGAACTTTCCGAAGTTGACGCTATCGCTTGTTCTGCTGGCCCTGGCTTGATTGGTTCCCTAACGGTTGGTAACTGTGCTGCGAAATCATTGGCTTCGGCATTGGGAAAACCTCTTTACGGTTTAAACCACGTAGTTGGTCATCTAGCGGTTGACCAACTAGTGCATGGAGAATTCCCTGAGCGTTTTGTCGGACTTGTGGTTTCGGGGGGACACTCGAATTTGCTGCTGGTCAACGACATCGCTACCGATATCGTGGAACTTGGCGGCACCTTGGATGACGCTGCCGGGGAAGCCTTCGATAAGGTTGGTCGTCTTCTCGGTTTGCCATACCCTGGCGGTCCCCACGTGGATCGTCTTTCTCAGCAGGGAAATCCCGAAGCTATTAAGTTCCCGCGTGGGCTTTCCCGTCCTAAAGATTTGAAAGAGCATCCTTACGACTTCTCTTTCTCAGGACTCAAGACGGCAGTAGCACGTTACATTGAAACCTTGCAGAAGCAGGGTGAGGAGCTACCCGTCGAAGATATCTGCGCTGCCTTTAGCGAAGCTGTAAATGACTCGCTGACTAGCAAGGCGATCGCGGCTTGCCAAGCCCATGATGTCAAAACCATTGTTATCGGTGGTGGTTTCTCGGCAAACTCCCGCTTGCGTTCCTTGCTAGACGAACGGGCTAGTGCCGCCGGCATTGAAGTGCGGATGCCTCCGCTTAAGTACTGCACTGACAATGGAGCACAGATTGCCGCCTTAGGATCAAATCTAGTAGCGGCTGGGCTGGCACCTTCGGACTGGGATTTTGCTCCGGACTCATCCATGCCATTAACTGAAACCTATATTCCAGGAAACCGTAGCTGAGCATTAATCACCTACTTATTCTGGTTAGCTTTTGAGCTGGTAACTACCGTGCTGGTAGTTACCAGCTCTTTTGTATCTGCAATTTCGATTGGTAGTAACGGGCAATCGGCGGCTAGGGGAGAGTGCAAATCAGACGTGTGCCAGCTAACTCAATGCGAATAAAGTTGGTGAAAAGCGCGGAAAATAGCGGAAAGCTAGGTCTAAGGAAATGAGCAACTATGGAAAAGTGAGCCAGTGAACAGGGGTAAAAAACTGGAATTTAGAGCGAAGAAAAGCAGAACTAGGAGTTGACGTAGTAGACGAAAAAAGAGAAAAAATACCGCCATTTTGGGGATTGAAAAGAAGGGGTGTTTTTTCAGTTTGCGCACCCTGGGGTGTTTGGTGGTAGAGTATCTCCTCGTTGCCGACACGGAGCGTTTGTGAAGTGTGGTTGTCATTGAAGGCCTGTTTGGTTGGATGTGATGAGGGTCGCTGGTTTTTGGTTTGACATTGTTTGTTTTGTTGGACTAAGATTGTGACTCGGCGATAAAGCCTGATTCTTTCTGATGGGGCCGAGTGTTTTGCTTGGTTTTGTTGGTTGTGGGTTTGTTGTTTGATAACTCGATAGTGTTTTTGTTTTGTTTTTTGTTTACGCAGTTTTTTTGTTTTTTGGTTGGGATTGCCACCGTTTTTTGGTGGTTTTTTCTTTCTGGATAAAGTTTTTTGTTCGGAGAGTTTGATCCTGGCTCAGGACGAACGCTGGCGGCGTGCTTAACACATGCAAGTCGAACGATGAAGCGGTGCTTGCACCGTGGATTAGTGGCGAACGGGTGAGTAACACGTGAGTAACCTGCCCCCTTCTTTGGGATAAGCATTGGAAACGATGTCTAATACTGGATATTCACATCAGGGCGCATGTTTTGGTGTGGAAAGGTTTTTCTGGTGGGGGATGGGCTCGCGGCCTATCAGCTTGTTGGTGGGGTGATGGCCTACCAAGGCTTTGACGGGTAGCCGGCCTGAGAGGGTGACCGGTCACACTGGGACTGAGATACGGCCCAGACTCCTACGGGAGGCAGCAGTGGGGAATATTGCACAATGGGCGCAAGCCTGATGCAGCGACGCCGCGTGAGGGATGACGGCCTTCGGGTTGTAAACCTCTTTCAGTAAGGACGCAGGGCAATTTTTGGATTGTTTGACGGTACTTGCAGAAGAAGCGCCGGCTAACTACGTGCCAGCAGCCGCGGTAATACGTAGGGCGCAAGCGTTGTCCGGAATTATTGGGCGTAAAGAGCTTGTAGGCGGTTTGTCGCGTCTGTCGTGAAAACCAGCAGCTTAACTGTTGGCTTGCGGTGGGTACGGGCAAACTAGAGTGCGGTAGGGGAGACTGGAATTCCTGGTGTAGCGGTGGAATGCGCAGATATCAGGAGGAACACCGATGGCGAAGGCAGGTCTCTGGGCCGTTACTGACGCTGAGAAGCGAAAGCGTGGGGAGCGAACAGGATTAGATACCCTGGTAGTCCACGCTGTAAACGTTGGGCACTAGGTGTGGGGGGCCGTTTGGTTTTCTGCGCCGTAGCTAACGCATTAAGTGCCCCGCCTGGGGAGTACGGCCGCAAGGCTAAAACTCAAAGGAATTGACGGGGGCCCGCACAAGCGGCGGAGCATGCGGATTAATTCGATGCAACGCGAAGAACCTTACCAAGGCTTGACATGCACTGGAACACTGCAGAGATGTGGTGGTCTTCGGACTGGTGTACAGGTGGTGCATGGTTGTCGTCAGCTCGTGTCGTGAGATGTTGGGTTAAGTCCCGCAACGAGCGCAACCCTTGTCTCGTGTTGCCAGCACTTCGGGTGGGGACTCGCGAGAGACTGCCGGGGTTAACTCGGAGGAAGGTGGGGATGACGTCAAATCATCATGCCCCTTATGTCTTGGGCTTCACGCATGCTACAATGGCCGGTACAGAGGGTTGCGATATCGTAAGGTTGAGCGAATCCCTTAAAGCCGGTCTCAGTTCGGATTGGGGTCTGCAACTCGACCCCATGAAGGCGGAGTCGCTAGTAATCGCAGATCAGCAATGCTGCGGTGAATACGTTCTCGGGCCTTGTACACACCGCCCGTCACGTCACGAAAGTTGGTAACACCCGAAGCCCATGGCCCAACCCGCTTGCGGGAGGGAGTGGTCGAAGGTGGGATTAGCGATTGGGACGAAGTCGTAACAAGGTAGCCGTACCGGAAGGTGCGGCTGGATCACCTCCTTTCTAAGGATTTCTTAGATTTTATTTTTATGGCCAAGCGTTTGGCTGCTAGTTTAGTTGCTCTTTTGGGCTGATTACCGGGGTTTGTTTCCCATGTTTGTTTGGGGCTTTGGTTTTTGGTTTGTTTGGGTGGTGTTTGACGCTAGTGGTTGTTTGGTTGTGTACCTTTTTTTCAACCTTTGAAACTGTGGGTTGGCATTTAACAAAACGAGGATGCTGTCGGGTTATGGAACAATAAACCGTTTTAGGGTTTTGTTCTTGCGCTTTTCTTTAAAACACGAACTGTTATCAAATGTTTTGTTTGGTTTGTGTTTTGGGGTTGGGGCGTGGTTGTTTGTTAACTGTATAGTGGACGCGAGCATCTTAATTGATACTTAAACATTTTTGATTTTGTGTTCTGGTTTGTTTAGTTTTTAAGGGCATTCGGTGGATGCCTTGGTACCAGGAGCCGATGAAGGACGTTATGGCCTGCGATAAGCCTCGGGGAGTTGGCGAATAAGCGTTGATCCGGGGATGTCCGAATGGGGGAACCCAGCCAGAGTAATGTCTGGTTACCTGCATCTGAATACATAGGGTGTAGGAGGGAACGCGGGGAAGTGAAACATCTCAGTACCCGTAGGAAAAGATATTTCGTTAGTAGTGGCGAGCGAACGCGAATGATGGCCAAACCGTTAGCGTGTGATTACCCGGCAGGGGTTGCGTTAGCGGGGTTGTGGGAGCAAACATCACCAGTCTGCCGGTTGGTGGCGTAGTTACAAAGTGACATTGTAAGTGAAAGGCATTGAATGGCCTACCATAGTGCGTGTAAGTCGCGTAACTGAAGTGGTGTCACCTGCGTGTTTTGTTTCCCAAGTAGCACGGGGCCCGTGAAATCTCGTGTGAATCTGCCCAGACCACTGGGTAAGCCTGAATACTTTCTGGTGACCGATAGTGCATAGTACCGTGAGGGAATGGTGAAAAGTACCCCGGGAGGGGAGTGAAATAGTACCTGAAACCGGATGCCTACAAGCCGTCAAAGCCCTTAGGGGTGATGGCGTGCCTTTTGAAGAATGAGCCTGCGAGTTAGCGGTGCGTGGCAAGGTTAACCCGTGTGGGGAAGCCGTAGCGAAAGCGAGTCTGAATAGGGCGTTATAGTCGCGTGCTCTAGACCCGAAGCGGGGTGATCTACCCATGGCCAGGTTGAAGCGATGGTAAGACGTCGTGGAGGACCGAACCCACCTAGGTTGAAAACTGGGGGGATGAGCTGTGGGTAGGGGTGAAAGGCCAATCAAACTCCGTGATAGCTGGTTCTCCCCGAAATGCATTTAGGTGCAGCGTCGCGTGTTTCTTACCGGAGGTAGAGCTACTGGTTGGTCAATGGGCCCTCACAGGTTACTGAGATCTGCCAAACTCCGAATGCCGGTAAGGTGATAGCGCGGCAGTGAGACTGCGGGGGATAAGCTCCGTAGTCGAGAGGGAAACAGCCCAGACCATCGGTTAAGGCCCCTAAGCGTGTGCTAAGTGGGAAAGGATGTGGAGTTGCTCAGACAACCAGGAGGTTGGCTTAGAAGCAGCCACCCTTGAAAGAGTGCGTAATAGCTCACTGGTCAAGTGATTCCGCGCCGACAATTTAGCGGGGCTCAAGTACACCGCCGAAACCGTGGCATCACAACTTTAGCTAAGCCTTCGTGGTTCAGGCGTTGTGATGGGTAGGGGAGCGTCCCATGTTGGCAGAAGCCCTGGTGTGAACCATGGTGGACGACATGGGAGTGAGAATGCAGGCATGAGTAGCGAATGACAAGTGAAAAACTTGTCCGCCGATTGACTAAGGGTTCCAGGGTTAAGCTAATCTGCCCTGGGTTAGTCGGGACCTAAGGCGAGGCCGACAGGCGTAGTCGATGGATAACCAGTTTATATTCTGGTACCGGTTCTAAACCGCCCATGCTGAATCAAACATACTAACCTCCACTTTGGACTGTCTTACTTTCTTCGGATTGTTTGACCAGTTTTTTGTGTTGGGACCAGGTTTGGTAGTAGGCAAGCGTATTAACAGGGGTGACGCACAGTGGTAGCTTCCGCGTACAGATGGAATTGTACGTTTAAAGCCGCAGCCCGCCACCTTGGCAAATCCGGGTGGCACAAGGGTGAGAGCTGATGATGACAACTATTGTTGGAAGAGAGTGATCCTGTGGTGCCAAGAAAAACCTCGACGTGAGGGTTAGAACCGCCCGTACCCCAAACCGACACAGGTAGTCAGGTAGAGTATACCGAGGCGATCGAGATAATCATGGTTAAGGAACTCGGCAAAATGCCCCCGTAACTTCGGGAGAAGGGGGACCACACCCGTCAAAACCCTTGCGGTTGGCAGCGGAATGTGGTCGCAGAGAATTGAGAGAAGCGACTGTTTACTAAAAACACAGGTGCGTGCGAAGACGCAAGTCGATGTATACGCACTGACGCCTGCCCGGTGCTGGAAGGTTAAGAGGAACGGTCAACCAACCTCGGTTGGTGAAGCTGTGAATTTAAGCCCCAGTAAACGGCGGTGGTAACTATAACCATCCTAAGGTAGCGAAATTCCTTGTCGGGTAAGTTCCGACCTGCACGAATGGCGTAACGACTTCTCTGCTGTCTCGACCATGAACTCGGCGAAATTGCACTACGAGTAAAGATGCTCGTTACGCGCAGCAGGACGGAAAGACCCCGGGACCTTTACTATAGCTTGGTATTGGTGCTCGCTTGGACTTGTGTAGGATAGGTGGGAGACTATGAACCAGCCACGCCAGTGGTTGGGGAGTCAATGTTGAAATACCACTCTGGTTCAAGTGCGCATCTCAACCTCGGTCCGTAATCCGGACCAGGGACAGTGCCTGGTGGGTAGTTTAACTGGGGCGGTTGCCTCCCAAAAAGTAACGGAGGCGCTCAAAGGTTCCCTCAGCCTGGTTGGTAATCAGGTGGCGAGTGTAAGTGCACAAGGGAGCTTGACTGCGAGACTGACAAGTCGAGCAGGTGCGAAAGCAGGAACTAGTGATCCGGCACCACCTTGTGGAAGGGGTGTCGCTCAACGGATAAAAGGTACCCCGGGGATAACAGGCTGATCTTGCCCAAGAGTCCATATCGACGGCATGGTTTGGCACCTCGATGTCGGCTCGTCGCATCCTGGGGCTGGAGTAGGTCCCAAGGGTTGGGCTGTTCGCCCATTAAAGCGGTACGCGAGCTGGGTTTAGAACGTCGTGAGACAGTTCGGTCCCTATCCGCTGCGCGCGCACGAAACTTGAGAAGACCTGTCCCTAGTACGAGAGGACCGGGACGGACGAACCTCTGGTGTGCCAGTTGTACCGCCAGGTGCATCGCTGGTTAGCTACGTTCGGAAAGGATAACCGCTGAAAGCATCTAAGCGGGAAGCCTGCTTCAAGATAAGGTTTCTTTTGAGGCTCCCAGCAGACTACTGGGTAGATAGGCCGGACGTGGAAGCACAGCAATGTGTTCAACAAGCCGACCGGTACTAATCAGCCAACAACTAAACAACAAAACACCAACACAAAACAAAAAACGCGTCCACTATACGGCTAACAACCAACCACACCAAACCACAAAAAAGAATAAAAGACTTGTGGTGGTCATAGCGGCGGGGAAACGCCCGGCAACCATTCCGAACCCGGAAGCTAAGCCCGCCAGCGCCAATGGTACTGCAACCGCCAGGTTGTGGGAGAGTAGGACACCGCCACACCAAACCACAACAGGGCCCCCCAACACAACACGTGCTGGGGGGCCCCAAAAACACACCCAAAAACAACACACCACCCCAGAGAACCCCAAAGCCAGTTGCTCTGGGGTTCTCTTAATTCCTGATCCCCTAAGTCCACCACTTTTAAAACCAAACTAAGATTCATTTATCCTGTTAGAATTGGCACGGTTTTATTTTTAAGGTTAGAGAGATATGGATACACAGCGAAGTCTTCCCGTACAACCCGCCGGTTCTATCTGGCTTGCTTGTACCCCTATTGGCAATACCTTGGACGCTTCTAGTCGTCTCAGGCAAGCCCTCAGCCAAGCGGATCTAGTCGCGGCAGAGGACACCCGTAGAGCACTCAACCTTGCGAATCGGCTCGAGCTACGAATCAACGGTCGGTTAATCTCCCTGCATGAGCACAACGAACGAGAGAAAGCAGCACAACTAGTTGAAGCCGCACAGAACGGCTCCCGCGTCCTCGTTATTTCTGATGCCGGTATGCCCACTGTTTCCGACCCAGGCTATAACCTAACCCAGATTGCGTTGGAACGTAACATTCCCATGTCGGTCATTCCCGGCCCCTCGGCAGTTCTCACCTCGCTAGCCCTTTCCGGTCTCCCAACAGATCGATTCACCTTTGAAGGCTTCCTGTCGCGTAAAGACAGCGCACGCGAACGTCAGATCGCATCCCTAGCTAAAGAAGAACGCACTATGGTGTTTTTCGAATCCCCTAAGCGCGTCCACGGCACACTCGAAGTAATGGTTAACCATTTTGGGGCCGAACGTAAAGCCGCTCTGTGCCGCGAACTTACCAAGACCTATGAAGAGGTGAAACGCGGGACTCTTGCTGAACTCGTGGCCGCCACCAAAGGCGAAGTACTAGGTGAAATTAGTCTAGTCGTAGCCGGTGCCCCCGAGGCCGAAGTTTCTATCGAAAAACTGGTTGCTCAAGTTGAAGAACTTAGAGAAGACGGCCTTAAGACCAAAGCTGCCGTGAAACAAGTAGCCGCAGCAGCTGGGGTCTCGAAAAACGAACTATACGAGGCAGTTCTACACTCTGAAGCAAACGGCTAAGACACAAGAGTCCGATAGCTTCCACCGGACGGTCTCTGACAGGCTATTTGCTTTTCTCGCCTGTCAACCTGCCTGCGAACTAAACAGATCTTGCTGCATACGAAGCTTAAACAAATAGCGCTACTAACACCTTCATAGGTCGCTAGTAGCGCTATTTGTTTAAGAAATTTACGAGCAACTTCGTTCCAGTTCCCTCGGAAAAATCCCAGATGCTAGTTGAGTGCCATTTGGGCCGGCACATAAGGAATCTGAAGTTCAGCTAGCTTTGCTTCAGTTTGCGCCTCCAGCTCGGGCGTAACCCCAACGGTCAGATCCCGCAGAATTCTAGTTGCAAAGCCTGCTTCAAATGCTGATTTAGCAGTCTCAAAAACACAATGGCTAAAGGCAATCCCAACCACATCAACAGCTTCGACCCCATGCTCACGCAACAAATCTGCAAGCAACACGCCATTTTCGTCCTTGCCTTCAAAGCCAGAATAGGCGGCAGTATACTCGCCTTTCTTAACCTGTAAATCAAAAGGGAGGGGAGCGATTGCCTCGTGAAGTTCCGCTTCAGGAGTGCCCGCCACCCCATGAGGTGGCCACGTATCGACAAAATCGGGGTTATCGCTAAAATGGTCGCCCGGATCAATATGCCAATCCTGCGTAGAAACCAAAACGTCCCATTGTGAGGCATACTCGTTCACGAAATCGCGAATCTTAGCAGCCACATCATTTCCGCCTGCTACCGCCAACGCGCCACCCTCACAAAAAGTTGGTTGCACATCAACTACAATTAATGCTCGTTTCATGTTTTACCTTTCACAGAAACTTGTGACATTTAGTCGACCATTGGAAGCAGTCTACCTTAGCGCGCTAGACTGTACCCCATGAGTCGAATTCTTTCTGCAGTAGCATGGCCGTACGCAAACGGCCCACGTCATATTGGACACGTCGCCGGTTTCGGCGTCCCATCGGATGTTTTCAGCCGATACATGCGTATGGCTGGCCACGACGTCCTCATGGTGTCCGGTACCGACGAACACGGTACCCCGATCCTAGTCGCCGCCGACCAGGCAGGAATTACCGCCCGAGCACTTGCAGATAAAAACAACCGACTAATCGTCGAGGACCTAGTCGCCCTCGGTCTTTCCTACGACCTATTTACCCGCACCACCACCGGCAACCACTACCAGGTGGTAGCTGCCATGTTCGAAACTGTCCGCGATAACGGCTACATGCTCGTTAAGACCACTCGTGGTGCCATCTCGCCAGCTACTGGCCGTACCCTCCCAGACCGTTACATTGAAGGCACCTGCCCGCTTTGTGGGGCCGAGGGCGCCCGTGGTGACCAGTGTGATGCCTGTGGTAACCAGCTCGATCCCACCGACCTAATCAACCCAAAGTCAAAGATCGATGGCGAAACCCCTAAGTTTATCGAAACTGATCACTACTTCCTTGACCTTCCAGCCCTAGCTGGAGCGCTTTCTGCCTGGCTCGATGATCGTGAAAAGTCCGGCACTTGGCGTCCAAACGTCATCAAGTTCAGCCAGAACTTCCTCCAAGACATTCGCCCTCGTGCGATGAGCCGTGACATCGACTGGGGCATCCCAGTACCAGGTTGGGAAGACCAGCCCGGTAAGCGCCTCTACGTTTGGTTCGACGCGGTAGTCGGCTACTTGTCGGCCTCGATCGAATGGGCCCGCCGAACTGGTGACCCAGAAGCATGGCGCAAGTGGTGGAATGACCCAGAAGCTCTGTCCTACTACTTCATGGGCAAGGACAACATTGTCTTCCACAGCCAAATCTGGCCGGCCGAACTGCTCGGCTACAACGGTGAAGGTGATAAGGGTGGCGAACCGGGCGACCTCGGCAAACTCAACCTACCAACTGAGGTAGTCTCTTCCGAATTCCTCACCATGGAAGGCAAGAAGTTTGCTTCCTCGCGCGGCATCGTCATTTACGTGCGTGACATGCTCGCCCGCTATCAGGCCGATGCCCTCCGCTACTTCATCTGTGCTGCCGGCCCCGAAAACTCGGACGCTGACTTCACTTGGGCCGAATTCGTTCGTCGCACCAACTCCGAACTCGTGGCCGGGTGGGGCAACCTCGTCAACCGTACCGCCGCCATGATCGCCAAGAACTTTGGTGAAATCCCGCAGCCTGGAGCCCTCGAAGAAATCGATCAGAAGCTCCTCGACCAAGTTAAGGCAGGATTCGCCGAGGTCGGTGGCCTGATCGAAAAGCACCGCCAGAAGGCTGCTTTGGGCGCTGCCATGCGTTTGGTCGGCGAAGCAAACCGCTACGTCACCGAAACCGAACCATTCAAGCTCAAGGATGAAAGCCAGCGCGAACGCCTCGCCACCATCCTGCACACCTTGGCCAGCGTAGTTAACGACCTCAACTTGATGCTCAGCCCATTCCTCCCATTCGCAGCCAATGCCATTGACCAAGTGCTTGGTGGGGAAGGGAACGTGGCTCCTATGCCGCGCATCGAAGAAGTAATCGACCTCGACATCAAGCGCGAGGACGGCTCCGACCTCGATTATCCAATCATTACTGGCGACTACACCCAGGTACCAACTTGGGGACCGCGCGAAGTCAAGGTTGGAACTCCAATCTCGAAGCCAAAGCCAGTCTTCGTTAAGCTCGACGATGCGATTATTGCCGAAGAATTAGAACGTTACGGCAAGTAAAAATTCGACCTGCAAGTGGCCATGGATGGGCGTAACTTGGTAAGTAAGTATTGTTACTAACCAAAGGAGTCATCCATGGCCACAGTTGCAGAAATGCTAGTTGAACAGCTAGAAGAAGCAGGAGTTGAGCGAGTTTACGGCATTGTGGGTGACAGCCTAAACCCCATTGTTGATGCGATTCGACGCTCCAAGAAAATTCGTTGGATTCACGTTCGCCACGAAGAAGTGGCTGCATTTGCTGCTGGAGCCGATGCCGAAATCACCGGCAAACTCGCAGTTTGTGCCGGATCTTGCGGCCCAGGTAACCTGCACTTGATTAATGGACTTTACGATTGCCAGCGCAACCGTGTTCCAGTTTTGGCCATCGCCTCCCACATTCCCGCTACCCAGATCGGTACCCAGTTCTTCCAAGAAACCCACCCCGATCGTATTTTCAACGAGTGCTCGGTATTCTCCGAAATGATTTCGGATCCGAACCAGATGCCACGCGTTGCGCGCATTGCCATCGAATCGGCACTCAGTGCCCCTGGTGTATCCGTGCTAACCATCCCGTCGACGGTCACCCAAGAAGAAGCGCCCTCGGGTCAGGCCCTATCAATGGCACATCCTCGCAAACCACGCGTGCTGCCGAACGAAGAAGACCTGAAGGACCTCGCGCAGGCAATTAACGAGGCCGATAAGGTGATGCTCTTCTGTGGCGCGGGTACTCGTGGTGCTCACGACGAAGTTATTGCCTTGGCTGAGAAACTGCATTCCCCAGTGGGGCACTCGCTCCGCGGCAAAGAATGGATCCAATGGGATAACCCATACGACGTGGGCATGTCCGGTTTGCTCGGCTATGGGGCGGCGCAAGAATCCATGGAGGAAGCCGACCTGCTGCTCTTGGTGGGCACCGACTTCCCGTACAACACCTTCCTGCCAGAAAAGGTTCGCACCGCCCAAATCGATATCAACCCGCTCCACTTGGGTCGCCGCACCCGCTGTGATATCTCGGTGCAAGCTGATGTGAAGGAAACCCTCGATGCACTCTTGCCGCTTGTAGAGCAGAAGACCTCCCGTACTTGGCTCGATAAGAAGCTCAAGTCGCAGGCTTATCTGATGGATAAGGTCGTTGGTGCCTACACCGAGGACGGTTCCAAGCTGGTTCCGATCCACCCAGAGTTTGCTGCCGTCAAGCTGGATGAGGCGGCCTCGGATGATGCCGTCTTCACCATCGACACTGGTATGTGTAATGTGTGGGGAGCCCGCTACATTACTCCTAACGGCAAGCGCCGCGTGATTGGCTCCTTCCTACACGGTTCAATGGCAAACGCGCTACCACAAGCAATCGGTGCGGCAGTAGCCGACCCAGGGCGGCAAGTAATTGCCATGTGTGGTGATGGTGGTCTTTCCATGCTGCTGGGCGATTTGCAGACCATTAAGGCACAAAACCTCAACGTGAAGGCCGTGGTCTTCAATAACTCGGCACTGTGCATGGTTAAGCTCGAAATGATTGTTGATGGTCTAGTCGACTTCGGAACCACCAACGACGAAATGAACTTTGCCGCCATTGCTGAGGCAATGGACATTCCAGCAGTGCGCGTCACTGACCCGCAGAAGCTGGAACAAGTTCTGGCGGAAGAACTCAGCAAGCCAGGTCCGGGTCTGATCGACATCGTCACTGACCCGAATGCCCTTTCCATCCCACCAAAGATTGAACTAGGACAAGCCAAGGGCTTTGCTTTCGCCATGTCCAAGCAAATCCTCAACGGTGGCTTCGGGGAAGTCATGTCTATGGCTCGCTCCAACCTCCGCAATATCCCTCGCCGTTTCTGATTAGCTAGACGAGGAGCAAACCTAAAGGTGGTGGGGTAAACCAAATCGGTTTACCCCACCACCTTCATGTTTTCAATAAGCTGGTATTGCCTGCGGCCCTCCTAGAGCAGGCTGTTGATAGCTGCAGCCACTCCCGGAAACACCGGAGTACCGGCCGGAAAATCTTCCGCCTGAGCCATTCCTGTGGTGACACCGATAAAGCCTAGCCCGGCGCCACTGGCGGCCACCTCGTCGATTAAGGCATCGCCAACATAAACGACCTCGGAAAGATCCCAACCTTGCTGGCTGGCATAGTCGGCAATTGGAGCAAATACCCGAGGGTCAGGCTTGTGGAACTCGGTATTATCCGCACCTAATAGCATGGCGAAATCATCAATCGGGAACCCCATGCGGGCCAAATCGGCGGCGGCGACCTCGTTAATCATGGAAGTTAACACCCCCACCTGATAGCCAGCGGCGAGCAACGCTTTCACCCCAGCAACAGCTCCGGGCTGTTCCAACTTCGGATAAAGATCATGGTATTTGCGATAGTTGGCAATCAACTCTGCCTCGGGAGCCGCCTGCTGATAGAGCGCGGAAAGCATTGGGCCAAAAGGCTGACCCCAATGCTGGGCCAACGTTTCTTCGCTCAAGTCCAAACCGTACTCTTCCTTGGCCACGAACTGATGCTGCTGCCATTTGACGGCACGAGTAACTACCAAAGTGTCATCCATATCGAAAAGCACCAGCCGAGGTCGTACCTGCTCACTCATCGCAACTCCCTTCAAAGAAAACTAGGGCCCAACCCGAGCCAAAGGTGGCGGGCTGAACCCTAGTTTATAGTTGCAGCTACTCTTTTTTGAACTGGAAGGCGAGGTAAACGAAAATTACCGCCATCGTCAATGGGATCGCTGCGAAAATATAGGTCCAGTTAACGGCCAGTTCAAATAAGGTCAACAGTGGCACAATCGCGAAGAACAAGAGCACCACCCCGCCCAAAATGGGCCACGGGTTGAGACTACGATCTTCCTGCTCTACTGGTACCTGAGCGGTTTCCATATTCTGGGAAGTCATGATCAGCTCACTTTCTGGCTAGGAGTTGGTTGGCTGTCGACCGATGGGGTCGGCTTCACCGGTTCGGGACGAGGAACCGGTTTCGGCCCTGGGGTTGGCAGCGGCAACTCGGTGGTTTCGCTTGGTCGATTGACCTTGTCCTTAGGCTGTTCTGGGGTGGGACTAGTCATGCTTCCCTCCTTCGGTTGCTTTGGGGTAGGGGCTGTCGAGTCATTACCTGGCAAGAAAGTAATCTTTCCGGCACGAACCGTGATGGTGCTAGTGGGGTAGGTGTCGGCCTCGGCAATATCACCATTGGTGAAGGTTGCTTTCAAGTTCACTCCGCTTAGCTGGTCGTCGTCATTTTGGGTGGCCGTGCCAGTGTAATTGACGAGGACGAGTTGCCCAGGAACCTCATCCCAATCAATATCGCCGGCATTTAATTCTACTTTGTAAGTTACCTTGCGATCCTTGGGCACATAAATTTTTCGTTCCCCAAAAATCGTGGTGTCAGAATCGGTTGGAGCTAACTGTTCCATCGCAGTTTTGGCCAGATCGCGGGTTTCGAAGTTGACTGCCATCCCCGTTAAACCGGCGGTAATCACAAAGATTGGCATGACAATCCAGGCGACAATCCCGAGGACGCCAGCGCGTTGACCGCGAATTCCAATGGTGATGAGAGCAAAGCCAACAATCGCAATCGTGCCGCACAGAGCAATTAAGAGCCACTTATCAGGCTCGGCTTGGTTGCCACTACCGAACCAAATGCAGATCGCGTAGAACAAAGAGAGCACTGCCAGCAATAACATATTGAAGCGGGCCGAGGGTGTTTGCCGGCTCTGCCAAGGGGTTTGCGGAGCTTGAGGTGCTGACTGCCGGTAGGCAAAACCCTCCGACGAATTTGGGTAGGGAGGTTGCTGCGACATGGGGTTCTCCTTCGTCTGGTGAAACTGAGAGGCTGAATCTTGGTCAGTGGCTGAATCGCTTTCGTGGTTAATCGTCGACTCAGTTGTTTGAGGTTTTTCTGCTTGCGGCTCTTCTGCCGTGGAAGGCTCGGCGTCAGAAGAACCGGTGGCAGAATCTGGAATCGAGGGATCTGGGCTTGCTGGCGTCGGCACGTATCCTGGCCGGTACGGATTCGACGTTTCGGAAGTGGTGCCAGCCCCTTCGGGATCGAAGCTCTGGGCTGGGCCTGGTGTGTATGGTGCCTGATAGGGGTATCCACCTGGGCCTTGTGGGCCTTGGTTTGGGTTGCCGCCGGGCCCTTGTGGACCTTGGTTCGGGTATCCGTTTGGTCCCTGTGGGCCTTGGTTCGGATTGCTTGGTCCAGCCTGGAATGGGGGCCAAGGGGACTGGCCTTGATTGGACTTTTGCCACAACCAAAGAACCAGCACAAATAATCCGATCAGGAAGATAACCGGTAGCAAATTCAAGCTGACCAAGCCAGCGAAGAAGAGCACCACTAGAATGCCAATCCCCACTGGGATCCAAGTGTTGGAATCGTGCTTGATCTTAAAGTACAAGTCCTCGGCTGGAATCCGGCCGGTAGCGCCCTCGGGAAGCAAAAGCCAAGCCACCAAATAGACGAGGGCTCCAGCGAAACCAGGAATCAAACTTAAGACAAAAAGTATTCGCAAAAGCGTCAAATCCCAGCCCATGCGGTGGCTAAGACCCGAGCAGACCCCACCAAGCACGCGAGGATAAGCTCGGTAATAGCCGCTAGCGCGGATTGAATCAAAAAACCCTTTCGGGGACTGTGAGTAATAGCCGTTGTTTGTCATGTAACTATTCTCCCGTGGAAGTTGGCCCCAGCGGTATCAGGGACACCCCTGAAAAACCCCTGATTCGCCCCCGTAAAAGCTTCAGGGAATCGAGAAAAAAGCCAAAGCATGGCAGACTGTAAGGGTGAAAAAGCAAACGTATTTACCGCCAGGAAACCCTGGGGCCATGGTTCCTGGGTGGAATCCTCCACGCGGAAAATACGGTCAGATACCTCCAGATTCATGGTCGAGGTCTCCACAAGGTGCCAATACTGGAGCTTGGGTAGGTGCGAACGCTGATAATCGGGTAGAGGCGTCGCGGATTACGGTGGCGGCACCACTCGTGAAGGAGCCACACGTAAAGTCCCCAGCCACGAAAGTCACCAGACAAATCTTTCTAGCCCTAGCTGGGGTGGCCTTAATCAGTGCACTGGCAATTATCGCGAGTACTGTAGTTCCTTCTCCTGCCAGCAAAGGGATAGTACCTTTGGCCAGTATTTTGGTCATTTTTATTGGGATCTGGCTAGCTTGGCAAAACCTAGGAAAAGAAACCATCAACTGGGCCCAGATTGGCACTGGCATTACCCTGGTAGTTGTTGCCTTAATCGTTTGGCTAGCGCCTAACAATCAGCCTGGGGAACTTGCTCAAATCGCTTTCACTCTTTTGGTCATTCTTTTCACCATAGTGCTGATCGGGGCTCCACTATGGAAAACAATCCGCACCCAAATCTCAAAAGTAGAAACCAAAGCCGTGGCCGATCGGCAACGCGCTGATATTGCCGCGCACCTACACGACTCGGTACTTCAAACTCTGGCCCTAATCCAAAGCAATGCAGGTGATGAACAAAAAGTTCGCACGCTTGCTCGCCGAGAAGAACGACAGCTACGTGCCTGGCTCTATGAAGGCAAAGACCGCAGCGAAATGCCCCAAAATCGTCCAAACAATTTTGCTTCTGAGGTCGGTTTGAGGCAGGAAACCGCCCTCGGCCAGCAAGAAAGTAAGGACCCCCGAACCCAAAATATTGGGGAACTTTGTGAACAAGTGGCCGCCCAAATCGAGGACGAATGGAACTGCCGGATTGAAGTAGTCACTACGCAAGACCGGCCAGTGGGAGAGATCGCGCCGGTGGCTACCTCCTTGCTGAAAGAAGCCCTGACAAACGCGGCCAAACACGCCAGCCCACCCTATAGTGTGTATGTCGAAACTACCCCTGAGCTACAAATTTTCGTGCGCGACCATGGGAAAGGCTTCGATCTAACCCAGCTCCAACAGGTACCGGCAGACCGGCACGGGATCCGCGACTCACTCCTGCAGCGCGCCCAAAATCATGGCGGTCAGGTCAAATACAAGCGACTAGCCCAAGGCACCGAAGTGCAAATTTGTCTACCATCGATGGAAACGAGCCAAGAAACTGAGGAAACATCATGACGCCGTCCAAAGCTGAACTACCCAACGAATCGGCCGGCTTGGACCAAAAGCCCGAAGACGTGGTCGGGGCGCAAACCGAGTCTGCCCAGCCGCAGGCAGGCGCAGCAAACCAAACCCTCCGGTTAGTGGTAGTTGATGACCATCCCATGTTCCTCAGCGGCGTTTGCGGGGCTTTAGCCAATTACCCAGAACTAGAAGTCGTGGGGACCGCGGTAGATGTCGACTCGGCCATTAGCACTATCCGCGACTTAAAGCCCGAGGTCGTTCTCCTTGACGTGCACCTGCCAGGTGGCAATGGGGGAGGCGGGATCGAGGTCGCTCGCGCCTGCGCAAACCAAGACTGTCGGATTCTAGCCCTGTCAGTTTCGGATGCGGCCGAGGACGTGGTTGGGGTAATCCGAGCGGGCGCCCGCGGCTATGTCACCAAGAGTATTCCGGCAGACGAACTAGTTGACGCGATAAAACGTGTTTCGCAAGGCGATGCCGCCTTCTCGCCTCGGCTAGCCGGTTTCGTCCTCGATGCTTTTGGTACCGCCAAGGTTGACACTGGGGAAGAAGAACTAGATAGCCTTTCGGCTCGCGAACGGGAAGTCATGCGCTACATTGCCCGCGGTTACACCTACAAAGAAGCGGCCGCCGAACTTTTCATTTCGGTAAAAACCATCGAAACGCACATGTCCAGCGTGCTCAGAAAACTACAATTATCCAACCGCAACGAACTAACGCGCTGGGCAGCCAGACGACACATCGTTTAGCGGTAAAGATAAATCAGCCAGCTCCCAAGGGCGGTTTTGCTGCCAATGGGCTTGTTCCTGAGCTAACCATTCCTGCCAGTGCGGGGCAAAAGTGTCCCCATCGCGGGTTAAAGCACGCTCCTTGCGGATTGTCTCAGGCAATTCCACCCAAAGGGCATAATCTGCTAACGGCCGACTTTGTCGGGTCAAAGCCCCACACCCTTCAACTAGTAGTGGTCGGGTAGGAGAAATCGACACCCAGGTGCCAGGCCGGTTTGCTTCCCAGTCCCAACTAGTGAAACCGGGGTTTTGCGTGGCGAGGACGTCCTCGGCCAGCATGGTAGACGCGGCAGCCAAGCCCTGCCAACCAGGGTAAAAACTATCCAGCGAAACCAACTGCAGGTCAGCCCACTGGGGGAGGGCCAAAGGAAGCTGTTTCGCTAAAAAAGTGGCCAAGGTGGTTTTCCCACTACCAGAAGGACCATCCACTAAAAGGACTGGTCGCGTGCTCTCAAGCTGGGCCAGCTCGGCCAAAAGTTGCTGCCAAGCAGAATCTGACAACACATCAGGCAATTTAGTGGGAGGCATTTTAGCCTCCAAACCAGCGGAAAGTGCCCGCCCAAACAGCAGCTGACAGGGCCAACAGGGAAATCGCCAGACCAACAAAAACTGCCACCCAGTCGCGAGCACGCCATAACGAAGGACGAGCCCAACTACGTTCCCCCGTCCCAAAACCGCGAGCAATCATGGCCGTGGAAAGATCAGCACCACGACGCAAAGCAATCACCAACATGGCAAAAGTCATCTGCCCAAAACGCTTAAAGCGATTACCGTCTGCCAAACCGCGCGCACGACGCGCCAGTTCCATCACTCGCCACTCATTCATTAGCTGCCCAGTCATGCGTACCGCCGCCAAGGACGCCAACACAAAGCGCGTAGGCAGACCGCCATTTTGCGCCATCGCGTCAGCTACCCGAGTGGGATCCGTATGCAAGAACAAAGCCACTGCTGGCAAAGCTAAAGTCACTACACGCAACAAACTAGCCAAAGCCAGCTGAACCGAGTTTTCAGAAATATGAATCAAACCCCAATGCCAATAGGTTTGACCTGCCGGATGGGCATAAAACAAAATCGTCACTGCAGTAAACGGTGCCAGCAAAAACAGGAACCAAGTGCGCTTCAGTAAGTACCAAAGGTTGACGCCTGCAGCCCACAGAACTAGTAGTTCCAATACTAGTGCGACCAATGCGCTGACCCAGTCCACACTGGCCATTAAGGGGGTTGAAAGTAGGGCCAAAGCTAGCAGACGCGCTAAGGGATTAACGCTAGCCAAAAAAGTCTCAGGCTTAGTCAGCGTTGGAGCGCCGTATGGCCCCAAATCAACCGCTGGCAAACTAGGATCGGGTTGGACATAAAAAGTTGCTTCACCTTGCTCAGCCAATTACTTTCACCCCCGATTCATCAACGTGCAGAATCTGTTGTCCGAGGGCGTCCAAGTAGGCCTCATCGTGGGTGACTGAAACCAAGGTAACCCCTTGATTGACCAAGTCTTTGAGTAATGCCACCAACTCTCGCCAAGTTTTCAAATCCTGACCAAAGGTTGGTTCATCAAGAAAAATCACTTGGGGTGAGCTGACCAAAACCGTGGCCACCGACAGGCGACGCTTTTCCCCACCCGAAAGCGTAAAAGGATTGGCTTTCGCTAATTTCAGCAGTCCCAAACGGGCCAAGACCTCATCCGCCTTCGCTTCCGCCTCGGCCTGATTTACGCCCAGGGCGAGGGGACCGACTAACAATTCTTGCCTAACCGTGCTTGTTAGAAACTGGTGCTCGGGAGCCTGGAAAACCGTACCTATGCGCGGCAATAAATGCTTCGATTCCCAATCATGCGGATCAGGTGGCAGCAAACCAGTATCGGCCAACACTTTGTTAAATTTGCGGCGCTTACCCCAAAGGGCTTTTCTGGGCCGAGGATCATTTGGGTGCGGACGACGAAGCGTAGGTGCAGCCAAAACTTGGCCGGAAAGAGCGGGCAAAAGCCCAGCCATAGTTAAAGCCAAAGTAGATTTACCGGCACCATTGACTCCCGTAATACAAGTGGAGATCCCAGCCAAAATATCGCAGTTCAATTTCTCTTGGACGGGATGATCTGCCTGGTAACCAATGGTCAAATCGCGAGCTGAAAGAATTGGGGTGCCGGCGTCAGCCGGCTTCTTCGCAGACCACTTAGGTAGGGGAGTAGGGCGCTGGAAATCCTCAATCCAAACGCCTTGCTCGGAAAGTTCTTGACCTAGATCCGCCAAAATTTCATCTGGTCGGCCACTAGCGCGAACCCCACCGCCACGCTCTAAGACAATGATGCGATCCACTTGCTTTGCCCAGATCGGTACGCGGTGCTCAACCACCACTAAAGTCGCACCGGTCGCTGCTTGGACCGCCAAAATGGCATCGCGCACTTCCAAAATGCCTTCTGGATCAAGGTTCGCAGTGGGTTCGTCCAGTAGCAGCAACTGTGGCCCCATCGCCAAAGACCCCGCCAAAGCCATACGTTGTTTCTGCCCGCCAGACAGAGCGTTGGTCGGTCGATTAAAACCCACTTCTAAGCCGACTGCGGCCAAAGAAGCCTGGACTCGTTGCCAAATTTCTGGTCGGGGCACGCACTGAGATTCAGGGCCGAAGGCCACATCATCGCCGACCTTGCCCACAATCACCTGACTGGCAGGATCTTGGAGCACGAGCCCCACCTGCGTTTGGCCCAATTGGGCCGGCTGGCCATCCAAAAGTAGCTCGCCATGGCTTTCACCCTGATCGGGTTCAAGCACCCCCGCCAAGGCATGAAGCAAAGTTGATTTCCCCGCCCCAGAAGGCCCCAAAAGGAGCACCTTTTCCCCGGGAGAAATCTCCAAAGAAAGATTATCGAGGGCGAAATGGCGTCGCGAAGCGTGCCGCCAACCCCACTGGTTCGCAACTACGCTGGCACCGGTCATCTCGCCCTCGACTCTGGGTAGCCTCAGTCCCGCACTACTTTGGCTACCACGACTAGTTATCTTTTCTTAGGATCATTATCAGTCAACCACGCGCGCATTAGCCCCGGCGGCAAAGCGATCAAGCACGCCAGTAGAAGCCAAAGCGCGAGTTAGTAGCCAAGCTACCAGACCGGCCAAGAAAAGACCGGTGATAATCAAACTCACCAAATAAATTGCGTTGTAGCTAAAGCCCATCATGTAGTTCGGGGTGTCACCTACGAACATTTCCAAGGTCCAAGCACCAATGCCAGCGCCCGCACCGGCCAACATAGCGACCGGCAAATCGAAACGCTTGTAACCAAAGAGAGCGAAAACAATGCCCGCACCAAGACCCTGAGCGATACCGGAGTAAATGGTTGAGATGCCCCACTGGCTACCAATCGCCATGGAAACGGTTGCGGCCAAAACTTCCACAAACAAGGCGGCGCCAGGCTTGCGAATAATCAGGCCACCCAAAACGCCACCGAGTAGCCAAATACCCACGGCCAGACCGCCCAAACCAGGGGTGAGAGAATCAAACATTCCCCACAAGTTACCCCCGACGGAGTTCCAAACAAAGAAAATGAGACCGCAGGCAACGCCTAGAACTGCGGCAGTAACAATGTCGATTACGCGCCATGAGGAGGCAGAGTTAGCCATCATGTGCTCCTTTTGCAAAATGCGAACGAGAATAACTTTTATCCTCGCGAGAGGGGCACGGAAAATTTGAGGAAACCTTCCTGCGCCGGCATTACCCGGATCAGGTCCAAACGGTCGAAAGCGAAAAGCTTTCCTCTCAGCCCGATCCTTCCGGGCTCCCGTGTTCGCCCCTATTTTTACACATTGCGCTGGTCACAGACAAGTACTGAAAATGTGGTCTAGCTAGCGATTTCTTTCAAGTCGCCTTTTTCGTCCGTGTTGCTCCCTGCTCCCTTAAAGGCCACAAGCTAATCTAGAGGCACTATGGATCAGCAGTTTTCAAAGCCTTCACCAGCAGTACTCCCCGGACTAAACCTAGGCGACATGGGCGCCAGTCAAGGGGCTGATTTGTGGGCGCAAATGGCTGCAAACACCGCCGCGCAGATGGTGCCAACCGAGGTCGGAGCCGGCTATGATCCCGCCCTCGGCCCGGCAGGGGAATACCTTGACCCGGCAGAACTAGAAGCTGAACGCAACGCTCAAATCACTAAACTATTGACTGGGCTAAACCCAGAGCAAAGTGCGGCAGTAACTCATGGCGGTTCCGCCCTGCTGGTGGTGGCCGGTGCCGGCTCAGGCAAAACTCGAGTGCTGACTCACCGCATCGCACACTTGATTGCCACCGGTAGAGCGCGCCCCTTTGAAATCCTAGCTATCACCTTCACCAATAAAGCTGCGGCAGAAATGAGTGAACGCACCGTTGCCCTGATTGGCAACCAAGCGAGGGGCATGTGGGTATCCACCTTCCACTCGGCTTGCGTGCGGATTCTGCGCAAGCACGCGGACGCCCTCGGCCTGAAATCAACCTTTACCATTTACGACCAAACCGACGCGCAACGACTAATGACGATGGTCTGTAAAGACCTAAACCTAGACCCGAAACAGTTCCCACCAAAGAACTTTTCCCGACGCGTCAGCGACCTAAAAAATGAACTCGTTGACCCGCATGCCTACGGCGAATCTGCTCCGGCAGATCCCTTCGGGCAGCACCTAGTGACCGTCTATCAGCGCTACCAAGAACGCCTCAAGGAAGCCAACGCGGTCGACTTTGACGACCTGATAATGCTCACGGTACAGCTACTGCAAACCCAGCCAGCCGTGGCAGAAATGTACCACCGACGCTTCCGCCACATCCTCATCGACGAATACCAAGACACCAACCACGCCCAGTACATGCTGGCCGCACTACTCACCGGCGACGGCAGCGACGGGGTGCCACCGGCAGAACTCACCGTGGTGGGTGACTCCGACCAGTCCATTTACGCTTTCCGCGGCGCCACCATCCGCAATATCGAAGAGTTCGAAAAGGACTACCCGAATGCTCGGGTTATCACCCTGAACCAGAACTACCGTTCCACCCAGAACATTCTTTCGGGCGCCAACGCCATCATCAGCCAAAACCAAAACCGTCGAGTCAAGGAACTATGGTCCGACCTCGGTCAAGGCGACAAAATCGTCATCGATGCCGCGCCCTCGGACCGCGAAGAAGCCAACTTCATCATTAAAGAAATTGACGAATTGGCCGGGCAATACCAATACGGTGACTTTGCTGTTTTCTACCGAACAAACGCCCAATCGCGAGCGATTGAAGAAGCGCTAACCCGCAACGGAATTCCTTACCGCGTGGTTGGCGGCACCAAGTTCTACGATCGCGCCGAAATCAAGGACGCTATCGCTTACCTCCAGTTGACCCACAACCCAGATGATGTGGTGGCTTTTAACCGCATCGTCAACACCCCCCGACGGGGGATTGGTGCCAAAGCCATCGCCATGGTCAACGAGTGGGCCAACACCTACCAGCAGAGCACCGGGGCGGCCATGGCTCGTCTAGTCCTGTCGCAAGGCAATGCCAGTGAAGCCGTGCAAGCTGAAATCGACGAACTGTGGCCTCAAATCGGCAAACTTCCGCCGGTTACTGGACTGTCCACTCGCGCCGAAAAATCCCTCGCCGAGTTCGCAGCCATGATCTTCCAATCGCGCCTGAAAATTGCCGAGGGCGTGGCCGTCCTCCTCGATCACCTCCTAGATGTTTCCGGTTACCTTGCTGCCCTACGAGCCTCGACTGATCTCCAAGACGTCTCTAGGATCGAAAACCTGGCAGAACTCCACTCTGTGGCCAGCGAGTTTGAACAATTGCAAAACATGCTGGAAAAAGAACTACCACCAGACGTTGAGCGAGGCGATCACCTAGCAGACTTCCTCGAAAAAGTGGCGCTAGTTTCGGATACTGACCAGCTACCTAACCAAGATGACCAGGGCGAAGTCACCCTGATGACCGTGCACACCGCCAAGGGTCTAGAGTTCCCCGTGGTTTTCGTGACCGGGATGGAAGACGGAACTTTCCCGCATGAGCGAGCCATGTACAGCCAAAGCGAGCTAGAAGAAGAACGCCGCCTAGCCTATGTGGCGATCACTCGCGCACGAAAGCGCTTGTACCTCACCCGCGCTCACATGCGAACCGCTTGGGGCAAGAGTATTGAGAAAGTTGCCTCACGTTTCCTTGATGAATTGCCAGCTGAGATTGTGCTTGAAACCGATCGCACCCTAGTGCCCAGCCACCCCTTCGTCTCCACCGGCTGGGGAGGAAGTTATGGTAGTAGCTACCCTCGTTCCGGACGGGAAAACTATGGGGGAGGAGTAGGCGGTTACCGACACGTGCGCGCTCCTCGCAGTGAGGATGACGATTTTGCCCCTGCGATTGGTTCGGGCCAGGGTCTAAGAAGCACTCTCACAGGTAGTGAACGCCCGGTTAGTCCCACCGCTGCGGCCCGCGTGGCCAAACGCCAGCAACAAAGTGGAGCCTCGGCCGGGGCCAGCGGTGATTGGCCCAACTATCCGGCCGGAACCCGAGTTACACACAGTGCCTACGGTGATGGCACCGTGCGAGAAACCAGCGGACAAGGTGCTTCCTTGGTCTATCACATCGACTTCGACAACGGCACCAGTAAGCGTATTATGGCCAGATTTAAGAAGGTGACGGCAATTTAATGAGTACTAGTACAGAAACGGTAGAAAGCACTACCGCCCAAACTACTCGGGTGCCTGCACCAGAATTTTTCCCTACCCAGTATGCCCCAGTGCTTCGGCTGTCATTTTGGCTGGCGCTGGTAGCTTATGCGGCCAGCTTTGCCTGGCCCACCTGGTGGTGGTTGCGTCCGGCAGCCGCGGGATTAAGCGGCCTCGTCCTCGGCTTCGCGTACACTTGGCGACTTTGCCAACAAGCAGTACAAACTGGTCGTTTTAATCTCTGGCAAGAGTGGAATCTACAGCTGCGAAACACCTATCCAGCATTGCTATTTTTCCTTCTTTGGGTGGTGCCTCTTGCCGCTTTTAGTGGAGCTGGTGCGGGACGACGACCCGAGATTCTGCGCACCTTCTTTTACGCGAACCTGCCCTGGGAACTCACATTTACGGGGGCACAATCCTCGAAAAATAGCGAGGCAATCGCGGCGGTAGGCGGTAACTGGCCATGGCTACAAGCCACTTGGTATCTCAGTGCTTACGCCATTTTTGTATTGCTTTGGCCGTGGGTGATGGCCGCCCTCGGCTGGGTGAGTGCTCCGTTAGAACGTAAACGTCCAAGTAATACCCGGCATTTTGCTTTGAGTAGCGTAGTTGCCCTAATTCTTGGCGTGATGATTATGCTCTCCTTGTGGCTGGCTAAACCGGAACATCAAGTCGATCTGCCTTCGCGTTGGTTTACTTGGGGTGCGGGCTACCCTCTTCTACTTGGAGCTGCCCTTGCTGCCGGACTATTTGCGTTGACTAGGCGAGATGGAGCCACGGAAAATGAGTTCCAAGGTTTTTGGTCGTATGCCATTTTGGTATTGGCGTTAGGTGGGGTGGGCGCCCTCGGATATTTCATTCCTCGGGCCGCCACGCTTAACCTCCAAGTCACTCTGATCATCGTCATGCAGCTGCTTTTGCTGGCGTTGCTAATCGGTTTGTTGACTTTGCCGACAAACTTGCTCTCTGCCCTTGCCCAGATTTTCGTGGGCCGAGGGCGCGGATGGTGGCTCAGCACTTTCTTGGCCATCGCCCCCATCTACTTGGTGCAAGAACACTGGTTTGGGCCAGTCAGCGACGTGCGGGGCGCGGCTATTCGTTTGTTGGTAACGGTGGTAACGGCGCTTGTCGCAGCGGCGCTTTGCTGGTGGCTCATTTTGAAAGACTGGCAACTGCGAGGCGGTTACGACGTAGGCACATGGCTCCATTCCTTGGAAGCAAAGTGGCGCCGTCCGATCGCTGCGGGGATTGCGGCAGCTTTCTGTTTATTTGTTTGGGCGCTAGCTGCTCTGCCGGCGAATATTTTGTCGCCCACGTCCCCCGCACCGCACGCGGTGGTGGTTTTGGATAATCCAAATGAAGGAATAGTCCTACCGAATCGTGGTGAAAAAGTACCAACCGTAACTCCCGAGGACGCGAAAGTGCCGACGGTAGAAGCACCTACAACCATAGAATCGACGCCGGCTAGCCCAGAATCATAAAACGCTTCTTCTGCTCACTAAATAGGTGACTGGACATGCTACTGCCCGAATAAAAACTAGCTTAGAAACTTGCGGGTTTGTGACGTGCGCACTGGGCAGAAAGTGGCACAATAGATAATGACGTTTAACGTAGAGCTGTAACTAGTTGCTAGCTCTGCCGAAACTACCTTGATCGGCCCGAAAGGAACCACATTGGACCTCTACGAATACCAGGCTCGAGAGCTCTTCCGACACTATGATGTGCCGGTGTTACCCGATCGGGTAGTGACCACCGCCCAGGATGCTGAAAGCGCGGCAAAAGAACTGAATGTGCCTCTGCTAGTGATTAAAGCGCAGGTGAAAACTGGTGGTCGCGGAAAAGCCGGTGGCGTGAAATTAGCAAAGACTGCTGCTGAGGCTCAAGAAAAAGCCGACCGAATCCTCGGCCTCGATATTAAGGGGCATAAAGTACGGCAGGTAATGGTTTCTGAGGCTTGTGATATTGCTTCGGAATATTACTTCTCAATCATTTTGGACCGAACTAATCGCCGTCATTTGTGCATGTGCTCCGCCCAAGGCGGGATGGACATTGAAACCTTGGCAAAGGAACATCCAGACGACTTGGCCAAGATTGGGCTAGATCCGCAGGTCGGGATTGATCATGCAAAGGCACTAGAAATCTGTGAGGCAGCTAAGATTCCAGCTGAGAATCATGAAAAAGTCGCTCCGGTGCTAGTTAAACTCTGGGAGGTTTACCAGGGCGAGGACGCCACCTTGGTGGAAGTTAACCCCTTAGTTATGACCCCAAGAGGAGAATGCCTCGCGATTGATGCGAAGGTGTCACTTGATGACAATGCTTCTTTCCGTCACCAGGCACACGCTTCCTTGGTGGATGAAAGTGCCGCGGATCCTCGCGAACAGCTAGCTAAAGAACTCGGTCTTCACTATGTGCGTTTAGCCGGTGAAGTTGGCGTGATCGGTAATGGTGCCGGTCTAGTTATGTCCACCTTGGATGTGGTGGCTTACGCCGGTGAAGCTGACGGAGTTAAACCTGCTAACTTCCTCGATATTGGTGGTGGCGCAAACGCTGAAGTGATGGCTTCAGGTTTGAAACTAATTTTGGAAGACGAACAAGTTCGCTCCGTCCTCGTCAATGTCTTCGGTGGTATTACCGCATGCGATCAAGTCGCGAATGGGATTGTTCAAGCCCTCGATATTCTGGGTGATAAAGCGACTAAGCCAATCGTGGTTCGCCTTGATGGCAACCGAGTCGAGGCCGGTCGAGAAATCTTAGCCAAAGCCAACCATCCTCTCGTGACCACCTGTGACACCATGGACGGGGCTGCTGCCACTGCCGCCAAACTAGCCGCCGCTGCGCGCCCACAAGCCTGAAAGGACTAAACATGTCGATTTTCTTAGATGGAAATGCTCGAGTACTAGTCCAAGGGATGACTGGTGCTGAAGGGATGAAACACACCAACCGTATGCTCAATGCGGGCACCAATATTGTGGGTGGGGTGAATCCTCGTAAGGACGGCCAGACCGTTTCTTTTGAAGTAACTGGTTACGGTCCGAAAGCAGCAGAAGTTGCCAACGGTACGCATGAAGTACAGGTGTATGGAACGGTACAAGCTGCGAAGGAAGCTACTGGGGCTAATGTTTCGGTCATCTTTGTGCCACCCGCATTCACTAAAGATGCTGTTTTTGAAGCAGTCGATGCCAAGTTGGATCTAGTTGTAGTGATTACCGAGGGCGTGCCGGTCGCTGATGCGGTCGCTTTCCGGCAATACGCAGCCGATCATGGCGTTAACCTGATTGGCCCTAACTGCCCTGGCATTATTACCCCAGGGGAATCAAATGTCGGTATTACCCCTGCCGATATCACCGGCACTGGTCCCGTTGGACTGGTATCCAAGTCCGGTACTTTGACTTATCAGTTGATGTACGAACTGCGTGATCTTGGCTTCTCCACCTGTATCGGTATTGGTGGCGATCCGGTTGTTGGTACCACCCACATTGATGCGATTAAGGCCTTTGAAGCTGATCCGGAAACGAAACTAATCGTCATGATTGGTGAAATCGGGGGCGATGCGGAAGAACGCGCTGCCGCCTATATCAAGGAAAATGTCACCAAACCAGTAGTGGCTTATATTGCGGGCTTTACCGCCCCTGAGGGTAAGACGATGGGACACGCTGGTGCTATCGTCTCCGGTTCTGCGGGGACTGCCGCAGCTAAAGCTGAAGCGCTAGAAGCTGTGGGAGTAAAGGTTGGTAAAACTCCAACTCAAACTGCTGAGCTAGCACGGGCTGCTTTGTCGTGAGTGCAGAGGAAACCACTCTTTCCACTCCTAGTAAAGTCACCACGGTTTCGGGTAGCGCCCAACCAAAATTGACGATGCCACATGGCTGGTCACGTCTTTTTTTGGCAGGAGTAGAAGTAGCTTTCTCCTCTTGGGCGATCGTCCTGATGCTGGTTTCGGGCACCTACGCTTTACAAGCAGATAACCGTTGGCTCTCTAACGTCGCTTGGACAACTGTGCTGGGATATGCCACCCAAATGTGGTCAGCCGCCTTGTTCGGGGGACTTAATCTGCCCAGTGGCGTAATGACGTTGCTACCTAGCGGAGCTACTTTGCTGATTTTATTGCAATCACAATTGGCTTTGAAATTGCGCAAGCAGTGCCAAATGGGCGCACTTATTTTCTTTCCTCTAGGTTTCGTGCTCTCAACTTTGGTTATTGGAGCTACGGCTGGCGTCCCCAGCCTTCTTCAAGTTTGTTTAGGTGCTGGCCTAGTATCCTTCGTAGCTATAGTTTGGCGAGCGTTGAGCCAAATCCGTGCCTACCGCCGAGAACAAGATCGTACTCTTGGCATGGTCGGAGACGAACGACGGAAAGACCCGGTGCTTAACTGGATTTGCAACCTTCCTCGGGACATTTTCCGTGGGCTAGAAATGGGCTATCAACTATTGCTGGCATTGGTGGCTTTTACTCTCGTTTTTGCAGTTGTTGTCTTAGCCGTTTCATGGCCGCGACTAACCTTGGTGACTCAAATGTTGGGCGGTTCTGGCACCGAGAACATCTTGCTAATTTTGTTGCAACTAATGTTCTTCCCAGTGCTACTTGCTTGGGCTGCAGCCTGGACTAGCGGAGCTGGGGTTTACTTGGGAGTGGGAGCCTGGCAAAGCACTGCTACCGCAAATCTAGTAACGGTTCCAGCGATTCCAGTATTAGCGGTCTTTCCTTCGCAAACCCCAGGGTTTTGGCCATTTCTTTGGCCGGTCTTTTTCGCCTTTGGGATCTATGGCGCTTGGCGTTCACGGCGTACCTTAGCGCAACTCTGGCGCGTGCTGTTAGTATCCGGGGTATTTTTCGCCCTCGTTCTAGCCCTTTGGCTTTGGACCAGTAGCGGTTCCTTGGGGGATGGCTATTGGCAGCAGGTCGGTCCTCGGTTCCTAGTTGCTTTCCCCATCATTTGGCTGGAAACATGGGGAACGTATGCGCTAACCAGGCTCATTTTTAGCACTACGGTCGTTTCTTGGGCGCGCGATAAGCGGATCAAACTAAGCACTCGCTTGCGAGCAGTGCCCGTAGGGGATGAGCCTGCAACCGCCCCTGTTTCGGAAACGAATGAACCTGCCTGAAACAGACGTGGCAAGTTAAAACAAACCTGCTAGACTGGGCACGGATCGTAACTGGCGCGAAAAAGTGGTTACCACTGGGAAGCGATCTGGTCCCCCTTGATGCGTCGCACGCCTGGGCGTTGGGGGTGTAGGAAACTGTACTTACACCGAGCATATGGGGGCTTTAATGAGCGCTTTCACCTCACCTGAAATTACCTTGAACTTTGTGCCGATTCGACGTGCACTCATTTCGGTTTACGACAAAACTGGGCTTCTAGAACTTGCGAAGGGCTTGGTTGACGCCGGGGTAGAAATCGTATCTACGGGTTCGACTGCCGCCAAGATTGCCGAGGCCGGACTACCAGTTACTGGGGTCGAAAGCGTTACCGGTTTCCCTGAGTGCCTTGAAGGGCGCGTCAAGACTTTGCATCCAAAGGTCCATGCTGGCATTCTGGCGGATCGTCGTAAGTCTGACCATGTCGCACAGCTGGAAGAACTTGAGGTTGCCCCATTCGATCTAGTGGTTTGCAATCTTTACCCCTTCACTCAAACGGTTGCGAGTGGTGCAAACTTTGACGAGTGCGTGGAACAGATCGATATTGGCGGACCTTCCATGGTTCGTGCGGCCGCTAAAAACCACCCTTCGGTGGCAGTGGTAGTTGATCCCCAGAAGTACGAGGCCGTGGTTGCGGCAGCTAAGGGAGAAGGTTTCGACCTAGCCGACCGTCGCCAGTTGGCAGCTGCTGCCTTTGCCCATACTGCTGCTTATGATGTGGCAGTATCAACTTGGATGGCACAACAACTCAATGAGGACGAGGGAACGCTACCAACCCAGCTCGCTCGCACTTGGGAACAGAAAGCCACTTTGCGCTATGGCGAAAACCCACATCAAGCTGCTGCGCTTTACACCGATGGGGGAGAAGCCGGCATTGCGAATGCCCGCCAGCTCCACGGCAAGGAAATGAGCTACAACAACTATGTTGATGCTGACGCGGCCTTGCGTGCCGCCTACGATCACCCACAACCTTGCGTGGCTGTAATCAAGCATGCTAATCCTTGTGGGATTGCGATTGCTGACGATATTGCTACGGCGCATCGTCGCGCTCACGCTTGCGATCCCGTTTCAGCTTTCGGTGGCGTGATTTGCGCAAACCGTCCGGTGACTTTGGAGCTGGCCGAGCAGATCAAGCCGATTTTCACCGAGGTGGTTTTGGCTCCCGAGTTTACCCCAGAGGCTTTGGAAGTTTTGCAGAGCAAAAAGAACTTGCGCCTCCTTGAAGTGAAGCCACCGAAGCGCGGCGGCTATGAAGTTCGTCCAGTTTCGGGAGGTGCTCTCTATCAGCGTACTGACGATGTGGACGGCGATTTTGATAGTGCCGCTAATTGGACTCTAGCTGCTGGTACCCCGGCCGATGAAGCCACCTTGGCTGACCTTGAGTTTGCTTGGCGCACTGTGCGAGCCGTGAAATCGAACGCGATTTTGCTAGTATCCGAGGGCGCCTCGGTGGGCGTTGGCATGGGACAAGTAAACCGCGTTGATTCTTGCAAACTCGCGGTCGAACGTGCCAACACTCTAGGGGCCCGTTCCACTGGCGATGCTGCTGCAGAGATTGACACGCCTGGGGGAGCGCGAGGTGCACAAGCTAAATCTGCCCCCGAGCGGGCCCGCGGAGCCGTGGCGGCCTCGGATGCCTTCTTCCCCTTTGCTGATGGCTTGCAGATCCTAATCGATGCAGGAGTCAAAGCTGTTGTGCAGCCTGGTGGATCGATCCGTGACCAAGAAGTAATCGATGCCGCAAATGCTGCTGGAATCACCATGTACCTAACTGGAGCTCGTCACTTCTTCCACTAACAGGTACAATCTTAGGGTGAATAAAAATCGGTTCTGGGTGTGGGCTGCCTCGATCATCTCGGTAGCTTTACTCATTGCCATCACCGGCTTAGCATTTGCCGGACAGCTAATCCTTGCTATTCGGATACTCGCTGCAGCTAGCATCTTGGCAGGTTTATCCCGCGTTCTTTGGCGGGGTGACGATGCTTGGTTTGCGGCAAAGCAATGGTGGATAGATGCCCTCTTCTTCTTATTAGTGGGAATCGGTCTGCTTCTGCTTTCGCCCTATGCTCTTGTTGCGGTTGGTAGCTAACACCCGAAACCTTGGTTCAAACAATTTTAAGGAGCCTCATGAAAGACCCGATCAACCCCACTATCACTGAAGCATGGACTCGTCTTGCCCAGCTAAAGTCGGAACTCGAACCAGATCTACGTGGCTGGTTTGACTCTGACCGTCAGCGAGTCGAAAAGTTTACTTTTGATGCAGCTGACCTACATGTTGATCTGTCGAAGAACTTGTTGACTGACGATGTCCTCAAGAACCTCCTAGACCTAGCCGATGAAACTGATGTGCTTGGCCGTCGCGATCAGATGTTTGCAGGCGACCACATCAACAACACGGAAGACCGCGCAGTACTCCACACCGCGCTGCGTCGTCCAGCAACCGACAAGCTAATGGTTGATGGTCAAGAAGTAGTTACCGATGTGCACTCAGTGCTCAACCGTGTCTACGACTTTGCCAACAAGGTGCGTGAAGGCCAGTGGAAGGGCATTACCGGTAAGTCCATCACTCACGTGGTGAACATCGGCATCGGTGGTTCCGACCTCGGCCCAGTCATGGTGTACGAAGCCCTCAAGCCTTACGTCAAGGAAGGCCTCGAATGCCGCTTCATTTCAAACATCGATCCTACTGACGTGGCCCAGAAGACTGCTGATTTGGATCCAGAAACCACTTTGTTCATTGTGGCTTCAAAGACCTTCACCACCCTAGAAACTTTGACCAATGCACGCTTGGCTCGCACTTGGCTGCTAGACACTTTGCGGGCGCAGGGCGCCTTGCAGGGCGATGACACCTCCGAAGCTGTTGCCAAGCACTTCGTCGCCGTTTCCACCGCCCTCGATAAGGTGGCTGAATTCGGGATCGACCCGGCTAACGCTTTCGGTTTCTGGGATTGGGTTGGCGGCCGTTACTCGGTTGATAGCGCTATCGGCACTGTCCTAGCAATCGCCCTCGGCCCAGATAACTTCGCTGACTTCCTTGCCGGCTTCAACGCCATGGATGTCCACTTCCAGCAGGCTGAACCTGAGAAGAACGTGCCATTGCTCATGGGCTTGCTCAACGTGTGGAACGTGAACTTCCTCGGAGCAGCTTCGCACGCCGTATTGCCATACGCCCAGCAGCTTCACCGTTTCCCAGCCTACCTACAGCAGCTCACCATGGAATCGAACGGAAAGTCGGTCCGTTGGGATGGAGCTCAGATTGACTACGCCACCGGCGAGATCTTCTGGGGCGAACCTGGCACCAATGGTCAGCACGCTTTCTACCAGCTAATCCACCAGGGCACTCAGCTCATTCCTGCTGATTTCATTGCTTTTGCTCGTAGTGCCTACCCACTTGCTGATGGGGAAAAGAACGTGCACGAGCTGTTCTTGTCCAACTTCTTCGCTCAAACCAAGGCTCTCGCCTTCGGTAAGACCGAGGAAGAGGTTCGCGCTGAAGGAACCGCTGAAGAAATCGTTCCGGCTCGTGTCTTTACCGGCAACAAGCCATCCACTTCGATTATGGCTCCGGCTTTGACCCCATCCGTGCTTGGTCAGTTGATTGCCCTCTACGAACACATCACCTTCGTACAAGGTGCCGTTTGGGGCGTAAACTCCTACGACCAGTGGGGCGTAGAACTTGGTAAGCAGCTTGCGTTGCAGATCTACCCAGCAGTTGCTGGTGATGAAGCTGCACTAGAGGCACAGGACGATTCCACTCAGGAACTCATCCGCTACTACCGCGAAAACCGCGGCTGAAAAAGCTGAATTAGTTTTCCCCCAACCAAAGTTTTGGTTGGGGGAAAACTAATTGTGAAGTTAAAACCGGCTACTTCGACTTGGCCTTGGTCGTGCGTTTCGTTCCAGTGGCCCGTTTGGTCGCTGTAGAACGCTTAGCTGCAGCACTGCGCTTGGTCGAACTGCTCCGCTTGGAGGAAGTGGCCCGCTTGGTACCGTTGGCTTGTTTCGTTCCGCTAGTCCGTTTAGTGCTAGTGCTCCGCTTGGCGGTAGTTGCTCGTTTGCTGCTACTTGCCCGCGTTGAACCAGTTTTTGTAGTCTTGGATTTCGCGGTGCTTTTGCGCGTGGTGCGCTTTGTTCCACCAGACTTCTTAGCGGCATTGGCCTTGGCTGTAGTCTCAGACTTGGCATTTGTTTTGGCCTTGGCTGATTCGTTCGACTTATCGTCTGTCTTGACCTCAGCCGTCTTTGTGGCCTCGGCCTTAACTACTTTTGGGTCGTCATTCGCCTCGGTCTGTTCTTCTTTGGCTGCGGCGTTTGTAGCTTCTGCTTTTTTCGCTTCCTCAGCTTCTTTGGCTTTAGCCTTTAGGGCTTCCTTTTTGGCTTTTTCTTCTGCCTTTTTCGCCTTCTTAGCTGCTTTTTCTTCGTCCTTAGCAGCCTTTTCGGCAGCTTGGGTGGCGCGTTTGCTTTCCTTTGAAATATCTTCCGGTGGCATCGTCAAGTTAAGAATGCGACGTTGTTCCGCAATGTCAAAATTGGCTTCTGGCCAACCCAGATCCATTTCTTCGAGGGTACGAGTCAGAGCCTCGGTTACCGCCGCACGAGCGTACCACTTATTGTCAGCCGGGATGGCCATCCACGGGGCAGCATCGGTCGAAGTTGAACGCAACATGGCTTGATAGACCGACTGGTAGTGATACCACTGGGAACGAACCACCAAGTCGTAGGGAGACATCTTCCAATACTTATCTGGACGATCCAGACGAGCTTGGAGACGACGGCCCTGTTCACGATATGAAACCATGAGGCAAACCTTGATAATCCGGCAACCGTCGGCAATCAGGTCTTGTTCAAACTGAGCAATCTCCGCGGCTCGCTCATTGAGCATTTCGGCCGGTGCCCCGTTCACGGCTGGCACCAAAATATCTTCATAATGCGAACGATCGAAGAAGCCAATCATGCCAGGGCCAGGAAGCGCGCGCTTAATCCGCTCAAGGAAATGTTCCTTCTGTTCGGCCTCGGTAGGTTTCTTAAAGGCTGTTAGCTTGACACCTTGTGGGTCGACCAAGCCCATGACATGACGGGCTAAACCACCTTTCCCAGCGGTGTCTAGACCTTGGGTCACTAAAAGAATTCGTTCATTGTGGCCGGTCCGACCATGGGCGAAGAGCCTTTCTTGGAGGTCATCTAGTTCCTTAGCTCGAAGGGCAAGATAGTCTTTGTAGTCTTTCTCGCTTCCAGCCCAACCTGGGGTTGCCTCCCGGTCAAATGCCGCCAAATCAAAGTGGTCATCTACTAGGAGAGCTAGACGCGGATCCGCTTCCCAGAACTCAACTTTTTTATCTTTTCCCTTGCCCATCTCATACTTCCTTCTAGTCGGAGATTACCTCTCTAATCTTACGGAAATAATTTGGTATGCGCACCATCACATTCCTGTGAGCTATTTTCGGGCCCTTAGTCACTCATGCTGGCCGAGGACGTCCTCGGCCATTGGGAGAACGAAACCCAAGAGAAAAGAAAAGTGGTGCCCCAGTGTCATCTTTGCCATAGGGAGGCTAAACTGGAAGCAGTGCCCGAACTGCGGGTATGGGTGAATCAAACGATTACCCAAAGAAGGCGCGGGAAGCCGCGCAGACTGTCTATTAAAGGAGTCTTTTCATGACGAAATCCCCGGTTACCGTAACCGTCACCGGTGCTGCTGGCCAGATTGGCTACGCCCTGTTGTTCCGCATCGCTTCTGGCGCCCTTCTCGGCCCTGACACCCCTGTCAAGCTAAACATGTTGGAAATCCCGCAGGGAGTTAAGGCGGCTGAAGGTACCGCCATGGAACTCAATGACTGCGCTTTCCCATTGCTACAGGAAATCAACATCTTCGACGATCCGAACCAGGCATTTGAAGGCGCCAACGTCGGTTTGCTCGTTGGTGCACGTCCTCGTACCAAGGGCATGGAACGCGCTGACCTATTGGCAGCAAACGGTGGCATCTTCGGTCCTCAGGGTAAGGCCATTAACGACCACGCTGCAGACGACATTCGCGTCTTGGTAGTCGGCAACCCAGCCAACACCAACGCTTTGATTGCAGCTTCGGCCGCTCCAGATGTTCCTGCCTCCCGTTTCACCGCCATGATGCGTCTTGATCACAACCGCGCTATCGCACAGTTGGCTGAAAAGGTTGGCGCTCCAGTAGCCGACATCAAGAAGATGGCTGTATGGGGTAACCACTCTGCAGACCAGTACCCAGATGTCTCCTACGCTACCGTTGCAGGCAAGCCAGCTGCTGATCTAGTTGATGCCGCATGGTTGGATGAATACTTCGTCCCAACCGTTGCTAAGCGTGGCGCCGCCATCATCGAAGCCCGCGGTGCTTCCTCCGCAGCTTCGGCCGCCAACGCCGCCATCGATCACGTTTACAACTGGGTTAATGGCACTCCAGAAGGCGATTGGGTAACTGCTGGTGTGGCCTCCGACGGCTCCTACGGTGTACCTGAAGGCCTAGTCTTCGGCTTCCCATGCACCTCCAATGGTGGCGAATGGGAAATCGTTCAGGGTCTCGAAATCTCCGACGCTACCCGCGCCGGCATCGAACGTAACATCAAGGCTCTCGAAGAAGAGCGCGATGCTGTTCGCGAACTCGGTGTGCTCTGAAATAGCTAGTTTTAAGCGAAAACTTAAAACTTTCTAGACCACTTCTAACGGGGGTGGGGTAAACCTAAAAACGGTTTACCCCACCCCCGTTAGTGCCTAAAAGAAGCAGTAATATTCGTAAAAACAAGGGAAAATTTGTTAAGGAATTTTCATTTGTTAATAACAGTTTGAGCAATTTTCGCTTTTCAGTTATCTAGACCACTCTTTGGGTGTTACACTAAAACTTAAGTCCCAACCACACAGACGTGGATGGACGAAAACTAAAGCAACCTAGCAACCGCTGGGGGCAACCTATCGGCAGCAAAGCAGCTGCCCATACTACGGAGGTAGGAAATGCGTCGTAACGCTCTGGCTATTGGATTGGTAGCCGCTATGTCCCTGTCGCTGACCGCTTGTGGCGGCAGCTCAGAAAACGCCGATTCGGGTAACTCCGGCTCCGGTGACGGCAAGCAGGTAGTAGACGTCGTCACTTGGTGGTCCGCAGGTAGTGAAAAGGAAGGCCTCGACGCCCTCGTTAAGGTCTTCAACGAACAGTTCCCGAAAGTTGAATTCGTAAACAAGGCAATCGCCGGTGGCGGTGGCTCCCAGGCTAAGCAAAAGCTTGCTACCGACCTCGCAGCCAAGAATCCACCAGACACCTACCAGGCACACGCTGGTGCAGAACTTCAGGAAGCTATTGACGCTGGATACCTCGAAGATGTTTCCAGCCTCTACGATGAGTTCAAGCTTCGTGATGCTTTCCCCAAGACTCTGCTAGATCGCTTGACTGTTGATGGCAAGATCTACTCGATTCCTACCAACATTCACCGCTCCAACGTGGTTTGGGCCAACACTGAAGTTTTGAAGGCTGCTGGTCTCGACCCAGCTAAGCCCGCCGCTGACCTAGACGGCTGGATTGCTGACATGGAAAAGGTAAAGGCGGCCGGCAAGACCCCAATTACCGTGGGTATGGCTTGGACTCAGCTAAACCTATTCGAAAACATTCTATTGGCTGACCTAGGCGCCGAAGGCTACTCCGGCCTCTTCGACGGCAAGACTGACTGGGGCGGCGACGGTGTCAAGAAGGCCATTGAACACTATGGCAAGATCCTTGACCTAGCTGACAAGTCCTTGGCAAACGAGGACTGGGAACCAGCTATGAAGCCAGTCATTGAAGGTCAGGCAGCCTACAACGTCATGGGTGACTGGGCTCTTGCCGCCTTCAACGCAGCTAACAAGAAGTCGCCAGAAGACTACGTCTACTTCCCAACCCCGGGTACCGCTGGCACCTTCAACTTCCTAGCTGACTCGTTCACCCTACCAGTTGGGGCACCACACCCAGACAACGCTAAGGATTGGTTGCAGACCTGCTCCTCCAAGGAAGGCCAGGTGGCATTCAACACCATCAAGGGTTCCATTCCAGCACGTTCTGACTTGAGCGCAGACGACCTCGCCAAGTTCTCCGAGTACCAGCAGTCCGCCATGAAGGACTTCGCTAAGGACACCATCGTTTCCTCGATCGCTCACGGCGCTGCGCTTCCTGCCCCAGTGTCCAACTCGATCAACGATGCCTTGGGCAAGTTCATCCAGGGTGCTTCTGATGGCGCTCAGCTCCAGGCTGACCTAGTCAAGGCAACCGCCTCAAAGTAAGCAATATTTATTAATCCGAGGGCGTTTGGCACATGCGCCAGCGCCCTCGGATTAATGAAATTAATCGAACTGATAGCTAACCCCGCAAAGGCGCTGGGGAATTCAGTGAGAGGAGCAAGCAACTTATGGCCAAAAAGACCAAAGCAGTATCGTCCAAGTCGAAAATCTCTTCATGGGGGCCGGGACTACTGCTAATCTCTCCATCAATCATTTTGGTAGGCGTATTTGTCTACGGCATGATTGGTGCCAATATCATCACCTCCATGAAAGACACCCACACTGCCGCGCAAGTATCTGGACGTAAGCCCAGCGACTTTGTGGGATTTAGCAACTTCGGTAAGCTTTTTGCTGACCCCGACTTCCAGCACTCTTTGATCAACCTGTTGCTGTTCACTGTGGTCTTCCTAGTCGGTACTTTGTTGATCGGGTTCCTCTGGGCTTGGTTGCTTGACCGTCCTATCAAAGGCGAAGGAATCTTCCGGTCAATCTTCATGTTCCCGATGGCGATTTCCTTCGTGGCCTCCGGTGTAGTTTGGCGCTGGCTATTGAACCCAGCAAAAGGCGAAACCGCTTCCGGTTTGAACCGACTCTTCCAGCAAGTAGGACTTGGCTTCCTGCAAAACAGCTGGACACAAAACATCACCTTTGGTGTAGTGGCCATTGCGCTTCCTGCTATTTGGCAGCTTTCTGGTTATGTGATGGCTCTGTTCCTAGCTGGCTTCCGCGGGATTCCCGACGAACTACGTGAAGCTGCCCGGGTTGACGGGGCTACCGAATGGCAGCTCTACAAGCAAATCATCTTCCCCCAGCTTGCTCCGATCGCCCTTTCGGCTGTGATCATCATTGGCCACATGTCCCTCAAGTCATTCGACTTGATTATGTCGATTACCGATCAGCGTACCTACTCAACCAAGGTGCCAGCGATCGATATGTTCAACGCCATGACTGACAATGACTACTCGAATGCTGCCGCCATCGGTACGATTTTGCTAGTCATCGTGGCGATCTTCGTGGTGCCCTACTTGATCCACGATTCTAAGGAGAGTGCTAAGCGATGAACGAGACAGCTAAGAAAAACGTTTTCCCGTGGGGAACACTCGTCCGCTACATCCTGTTGTTAGCTTCCCTCACGCTCGTTTTGATTCCGGTTTACGTTTTGTTCGTAACCTCCTTCAAGACTTCAGCCGATGCGGACCCTTCGCGCACTTGGATGCTGCCCCAACTTTGGGATGCCACCAACTGGGGACGAGCATGGGATACTTTGTACCCCAGCTTGATTAACTCCCTCTCCTTGGTGATCCCTTCTTCCATCATCTCCGCCATGTTGGGTTCGATGAACGGTTTCGTCCTTTCAAAATGGCGTTTCCCCGGTGCAAACATTGTCTTCACCTTGATTCTCTTCGGGATGTTCTTGCCCTACCAGGCCGTAATGATTCCGTTGATGAACTTGGTGACCAATGCTGGCATCGGTTTTGGGATTCCCACCCTAATCATGATGCACGTGGTTTTCGGTATTCCGATTACCACCCTGATTTTCCGTAACTACTACGAAACCATTCCCGGTGAATTGATTGAAGCTGCCCGCGTCGATGGCGCCGGCATGCTCCGCACCTACTTCTCAGTAGTACTTCCTATTTCCATTCCATCCTTCGTGGTGGTCTTGATTTGGCAGTTCACCTCGGCATGGAACGACTTCCTCTTCGCCCTCTTCTTCGGTGGTTCGAAGGATCCAGTCGTCACCGTCGCCCTGAACAACCTCGCACACGGTTCGATCATGGCCGACTACGGTGCTTCCATGGCCGGCGCATTGATTGCGTCGATCCCAACCTTGCTGGTCTACATCGCCCTCGGCAAGTACTTTGTCGGTGGTCTCATGTCCGGCTCAGTTAAGGGCTAAAAACACCCAAAGTTTTCGGGGTCGGGGAGTAATCCTCGGCCCCAAAACTTTGCCCCAAAAACTGGAAAACAATAAAAGTTAGCAAGACGAAAAATAGCGAAACCAGTTAGACTAACGGCATGGAAAATAGTGTGATGCAACAAGACCTAGCCACTTTCGATCCCGAGATCGCCAAATGCCTTGACGCCGAGCTCGGCCGCCAGCGCGATACGCTCGAAATGATCGCTTCGGAAAACTTCGTACCGCCCTCGGTACTTACCGCGCAGGGCTCGGTACTAACCAACAAATATGCTGAAGGTTATCCGGGTCGTCGCTACTATGGTGGTTGCGAACACGTAGATGTCGTTGAAGAACTAGCCATTAGCCGGGCCAAGTCAGTATTTAAAGCCGAATATGTCAATGTGCAGCCACATTCTGGCGCCCAGGCGAATGCGGCAGTACTTCACGCCCTCGCTAAGCCAGGGGATACCCTCCTCGGATTGTCGCTAGCCCACGGTGGTCACCTGACCCACGGTATGCATCTAAACTTTTCCGGCAAAAACTACCACGCAACTGCCTATGGGGTAGAAAAAGAAACCAGCCTGCTGGACATGGATCGGGTCCGCGAAACCGCCCTCGAACACCGTCCGACTGTATTGATTGCTGGCTGGTCAGCCTACCCGCGTCACATTGACTTCGCCGCTTTTAGAGCTATTGCTGATGAAATCGGGGCAGTACTTTGGGTCGATATGGCTCACTTTGCTGGTCTAGTTGCCGCCGATCTGCACCCCAGCCCGATTCCTTTTGCAGACGTAGTTTCTACCACTGTTCACAAGACTTTGGGTGGTCCGCGTTCAGGCATGATTCTCTCGGGTAGCACCGAACACGCGAAAGCACTCAACTCCGCTGTCTTCCCAGGCCAGCAAGGTGGCCCCTTGATGCATGTCATCGCGGCCAAGGCCGTCGCCATGAAGATGGCGGCTACCGAAGAATTTAAACAGCGGCAAGAACGCACCTTGGAAGGCGCCAAGATTATTGCCGATCGCCTCAACCAAGCAGATGTGGCCGCAGCGGGGGTCAAGGTGCTCACCGGTGGAACTGACGTGCACCTAGTTCTCGTAGATTTGCGTGATAGTAAGCTCGACGGGCAGATGGCTGAAGACCTCTTGCACGAGGTCGGCATTACCGTCAACCGCAATGCCGTGCCATTTGATCCTAGGCCGCCACGAGTCACCTCCGGCTTGCGCATCGGCACTCCCGCCTTGGCCACCCGTGGCTTTGGCGCCCAAGAATTCACTGAGGTTGCCGATATTATTGCTCAGGCATTGATCAACGGTCAGGGCGCCGACCTCGGCCAGCTACAAAACCGAGTCAAGAAGCTAACCGAAGACTTCCCCCTTTACCCGCAAATCGGCAACCTAGTCTGATAGGAAAATCGTTAAATGAGAGCACCTTGGAATGGCCCGGCGAAAGTTCTCGACGGGAAAGCAACTGCCGCCCAAATTAAGTCAGAACTTGCCGCTCGAGCTAAAGCACTACAGGCCCGGGGGATTGAACCAAATCTAGGCACAATTCTAGTGGGCGATGATCCGGGCTCGAAGGCTTATGTGGCCGGTAAACACCGCGACTGTGCAGAAATCGGAATCAAATCCACTCAGGTGGAACTACCTGGCGACGTTAGTACCGAGGACGTTCTGGCCAAGGTACAAGAGCTAAACGAGGACCCTACTGTTACGGCCTACATTGTGCAGCTACCGTTGCCCAAGCAGGTTGATACTAATCGAGTGCTTTTGGCGATTGACCCGGCTAAAGACGCTGATGGACTTCATCCATTAAATCTTGGGAAGCTCGTCCTTGGCGTCAATGAAGAGATCGACTCACCATTGCCTTGCACCCCTAGAGCCTGTTTGGAATTAATGACCCGATACGGCATCGAACTCGGTGGCAAAAATATTTGTGTGGTTGGCAGGGGAGTGACCGTTGGGCGCACCTTCGGGCTGCTTGCTGGTCGCAAAGCGGTAAACGCCACTGTCACCACCTGCCACACTGGTACCAAAGATCTGACCAGCCACACTTTGGCCGCTGAAGTTATCATCGCGGCCTCGGGACAACCAGGCATTATTACTCCAGAAATGGTGCAGCCGGGGGCCATCGTCCTCGATGTCGGTGTTAGCCGAGTCTCGCAAGGTGAAGGTAAACCTGCTCGTTTAAGTGGAGATGTGGCCGATGGGGTCGACCAAGTTGCCTCCTACTTGTCACCAAACCCAAACGGAGTCGGGCCGATGACTCGCGCCCTGCTACTAACCAACGTGGTAGAAGCTGCTGAGAGAAACGCCCAGTAGCAAAAACCACTTTGCATTCTGCCTATGGGAAAAAATATTTCTCATAGGCATCTTGCTGCCCTGATTAGAAACAACTTTGCTAAGGTGATACCAACAGAAAAGAGGTTTCCATGGCAGAACTACAAGCCTTAACTTTAAGCCGACTAGAAGCGGAACTAGACCGCCAACAGCTAAATTATGCGCCCGCAGGCCCAGACCAACTTGGGCTTGGATACGGGCAAGCAGTAGTTATCTTCGGGCTAGATGACGGTGGTGTCAGCTATGAACGCGTGCTGTTCAATGCTGCCTTCCCTCCGGAAGAAGCCCCCAAGCTACGCGAGTTTACCAATGAATGGAACTCAACTAAGTTCGGCCCCAAGGTATTTTTGCTACCGCTTGATAGCGAATCGGACGATCAGCTACAGATTGTGGCTGAGTACCCGATCGTGCTACGTACCTGGAGCGACGATCAGGTCAGTATGTTCGTCAATGTTTCACTCGCAATGGCACAACAACTGGAAGAGGAACTCATTGCACGGTTCCCGAACTACTTTGAGGCGGAGGAAACCGAATGAGCAACGAGATCACTCATGTCACCTTGGAGCGGATGAAAGCCGCTTTGAAAGAACTAGGTTATGAAGTGGGTGAACAGCAAGAAACTCTTTTCGCCACTTTCAATGAGTTCCCGGTGATTATCCGCAAAGAAATGGCTGCCCCCTTCTTACTAGTGCGTGGATGGCTACCCGAGCCGTTGCCGCCCTCGTCCAAAGATGACATTTTGCTGTGGATCGAAGGTCAGCACCAGGCAGAATACTTCCCCAAATCATTCGTTGATAATACCGAGGGCGGGCTAGACTTTTTTGCCGAGGTTTACCAGCCAATTATGAGCGGGATGAACGATGAGCAGTTAAAACTAATGGTCGAAACTGCACTGGAATCGGTCGTTGCTCGTCTGACCCACGCTACTCGTCGCTTTAGTCAACGCTGAGAGGAACTAATGACTTTTACCATCACTACCTGTAACGTCAACGGGATTCGCGCTGCCATGCGCAAGGGGATGGAAAGCTGGTGGGCACAAACCAGCGCCGACGTGGTTTTGTTGCAGGAGGTTCGCGCCCCTGATGACATTCTCAGGAAACTAATACCTGAAGACTGGCACCTAGTCTCCTCGGCCTGCAAGATAAAAGGTCGCGCTGGGGTTGCGATTGCCTCACGAACTCCGCTTTCTGAGGTAACTTTCGGAGTCCAAGAAGAAGAACCTCCGGTTGATACCGGGCGCTGGCTTGAAGCTACCGTAGATACTCCTATGGGGAAGCTGCGGGTAGTAAGCGCTTATTTGCATTCAGGTCAGGTCGGCACTGAAAAAATGGACCAGAAATATGCCCACTTGGCTCTAGTTAGCCAGCGCTTGCAGGACTTGAAGAAGCAAAGCGCGGTAGTCTGTGGTGATTTCAATATCGTTCACACCGAAAAAGACATCAAAAACTGGAAGTCTAATCATAATAAGACCGCCGGAGTTTTGGACGAAGAAATTGCTTTTCTAGATAAATGGTTTGGCGATGGTTGGGTTGATGTCCAACGTCAACTAGCCGGAGCTGAAGCCCAAGGGCCATACACCTGGTGGTCACAGCGAGGAAAAGCTTTCGATAATGATGCTGGCTGGCGGATCGACTACCAAATGGCTACTCCCGATTTCGCTGGGAAAGCTACCAGTTTTGAGATTGGTCGGGCCTCTTCCTACGACACGCGTTGGACTGACCATGCACCACTGACGGTCGTCTATCAAGACTAAACAAAAGCTTTTGGGGCAACTACTTAACCAGTAGTTGCCCCAAAATAATTCTCTGAAGTCGTTTAGACGAATTGCCCGCTAATAGTTTGGGCCTCCCAAAAGCGGGAGGCCCAAACTTATTTAACCAGAAAATCAGGCTTCAGTTTTCGGTGGCTTTGCAGTGGTCTGCAATAGCGGAGCACCCAAAACGGCGCTATCGGCTAGTGGGCCGGTAACTTCTGCAAACTTCTTGGAGTTGGTTACCAAGACTGCAGTAATCGGTGAGAAGCCAGCAGCTTCGATCTTCGCGCGGTCGAAACGAACCAGCTCGGTACCAGCGCTGACGCGATCGCCCTTAGCCACTAGTACTTCAAAACCTTCACCATTCATGGTGACAGTATCGATACCGACGTGGATCAAAAGCTCGATGCCATTATCCAAGCGAATTCCGAATGCGTGGCCGGTTTGAGCGGCAACTACGATAGTGCCGTCTCCCGGCGAGACCACGGTATTACCGGTGGGGTCAACCCCAACGCCCTTGCCCATCTTGCCGCCGGCAAAGACTGGATCTGGGATTTCACTTAGTTCCATAGCCTTGCCCTGTAGTGGGGCAGTTACTTCGGTAACCGCATCAGGTAGCAAAGCGGTCTTCGCTGGTTTAGTGGCTACGGCAGTGGCGGTGCCAGCAGAGGTAGCAGCGGCTGCAGCAGCCGCAGGTGCTTCAGCCTTAGAAGCAGCTTCCTTAGCGTCCGCAGCGACCTCGGCCTTAACTGGCTCTTCGTAACCGCGCCACAAAGTGGCAACCAAAGCGCCGAAGAAGGCTACTAGGATACCAACCATGTAAAGCACGGTGGGGGAGAATACTGGGATAGTGAACAACGAGGTGAAGACGAAGGCAGAAGCCTTCACACCACCAAAGATGCCCATGGTCAAACCACCGAGGAAACAGCCGACCAACATTGGTGGGTAAACGCGCTTGTAACGTAGGTGGATACCGTAAAGCGAAGGCTCCGAGATACCACCGAGCAAACCAGCGGCCAAAGCACCGATGGCGGTCTGACGAAGCTGCTTGTTGCCACGGCGTGAAGAAAGAATCAAAACTGCGGCAGTAGTACCGAAGCAAGCAAAGTTCCAAGCACCCATTGGGCCCTGAATGAAGTCGTAACCCAAGGTGTTGATGTTGACGAGCATGAGGGCGTTTAGTGGCCAGTGCAAGCCTAGTGGCACCAAGAATGGGTAGAGCAGTGGAATGATAATCGCAAAGAGCAACGGTACGGAGTTGTTCAAGAACGCCAAATAATACCGAGGCCGTTACCCAACCAGATGCCCAATGGGCCAATCAAGAAAGCGGTCATTGGGATCATAATCAGCATGGTGAGGAACGGAACGAAAACCATGTGAACGGTTGCTGGAATTACCTTCTGCCACAGGCGGTAAACCAGTGCCAAAATCGCCACCATAATCAAAGGAACGAAGACCTGGCCACCGTAATCACTTAGCTGCATTGGCAAACCGAAAATGGTTGCAGTGCACTGCTGAGTATGAAGGGTTTCATTCTCCACGCAATGAGTTGAAGGGAAACCCTGAGCTGCCAAAGTTTGCAGCCCAATGAAGTTCGGGGTCATAACCGCAGCCATAGTGGCGGCGCCAACCCATGGGTCTACGCGCAGTTTCTTAGCCGCGTTGTAGGCCACCATGATTGGTAGGAAGTAGAAAACGGAACGCCACATGGCATCCAAGAAGTGCCAAGAAACGCCCTTGTTAGGATCGCGGAAGTCCACCAAACCCATTGCATCCAAAATAGCGGCAATGGTGATGAACATGGAGGCGCCCAACAAAACGCCCAAGAGTGGGCGGAAAGAATCAGACAAGTACTCGAAGAAAGCGTCGACATAAGCATTCTTGCCCTTAGCCTTAGCGCGGGCTGCAGCCTTAACAGCTGCATCAGACATTTCGCCATCTTCGTCATCATCGTCGCTACTGCCACGCTGAGCCATGCCAGGTTCATGCATAATGTCATCGTAAACAGCAGAGACACCGCCGCCGATAACTACCTGTACACCAGTGTTTCCCTGAGGGACCACGCCGAGGACGCCATCGAGGGCGTCGAGGGCATCAACATCTGCCTTAGATGTATCAGCCAAAGTGAAGCGAAGACGAGTAGCGCAGTGTGTCAAGAAGGTGACGTTTTCTGCTCCACCCACCAGCCTCAAAATTTCAGACTGTAGAGTAGCCATATTTTTCCTTTAATTGCGTTGAATAAAAGCGATTGCCATAATCGCAGAAAGCTCCATGCTTACTATCAAGGTTAAGGAAGGAGGGCAGAAGGTGCGAGTTATAAGACTAATTCACCCGAAACCTCACAAAATAAAGGAAAATCTGTTTAAGTAAGTCAAGAAAAATGGAAGTTAGGGGGTATGCCCTGGCCAACTGCGTAGCTTTTCCAAAAAATATGGATACTTTCTGCTTAAAGCCTTACCACCTGAGGTAATGGCAAGCCATAAAGAACCAACTCCCCAAAGTAAGCTGAATACTACGCTCAGCCAAGTCAAAGTGGGAACGAAATTAGCTAGCGCAAAGTACAGGGCTACCGGTGGAATCGCCAAAATCATCGAGACAATCGAAATCGCTATCATCATCAGCGCTTGGAAAAATTGATGTCCTGCGCCCTCATTACTAAAAGCACCAGCTTTCGGAGACTTAACCGCTAAGACCCAGTTTCCGCCAGCAAAAATCCCGGCACTCGCTCCAGAGAGCCAAAAGGCGAAAACTAGCACCGCTAATAAGACAGACGAAACCTGTGGCACCAACATTGGCAAGACGATTAACGCGATCAAATTCAACGGCAACTGCCAAGCGAAAGCTGCCACGACCCGTCCCAATAAGTCCGTTTTACCTGGAACACCAGCAACCACCTGATGCCAAAGTGCGGTCGAATCCAAAGAAACTGTGGTCATCAGTGAGATGCCCAGTAAAAGGGAACCGTAAACAATAAAGAAATAAAAGGGAGCGAGGGTTGTGCCATCATCGATTTTCATGAAGTCTGAACGAGCAGTTATCACTGCTAAGACATCCAACATGATGATTGCGGGCAACGACATAGAGTAGCGTGAATCCTTAAACCAATAACGCCACGACCTTGCGGCGATTGCACTACTGGCTGGACTTAAGCCTAAATGCGCAAAGCGGTCAGCCATTACTAAGGGGTGGCTGTGGCTTTGTTTCGTTGCAGTCTTAGCGACTTGTTGAGGGCGGTTAATCTGGCGCACCCCGCCCTCGGCCCGCCCATGCATCGCAAAAGCCAACTCGCGATGGTACCAAAAATACAACAGCACTAAGAGCGCCAAGTTAACTACGAATACGACGACGGCTAGCAGCCAACTACTCGATTGTGCCAACAGTGGCAAAGTGAAGGCCGAAAATAACGGGACGAACTGCAGAACCTGATAGATGGTCTGAAAAATAGCCATCCAATTAATCTGCAAGCTGGCTAAGTAGTTCGAGCCCACTCCAGCAAAAACACCGACAGTAAGCAGGAGGAGTGCTCCGATAGTCGACACAAGTTCACGCTTGCCCCGCCGTTCCCTAAAGTACGATCCTAGTTTGGCCCCTAAAGCTCGTGACAACATCCAAGTAATCGCAAATCCTAATAGACTCCCGAAAACACTGATTACGGCAAGTAAGGGTTCTCCCACAACTATCCATGCGGCCAAGGGAGCTAACGATAATAAGAGGAAAAATAGCCACCAAACAGGGAATAAAGCGGCAATTAAAAGAGAATTTCCTAGCTTTTTCGAGGGGGCTAAAAACGGGGAAAATAACTCGGGCGAAAGAGTCCGGTCGAAGCCGGTATAAAGCAGGGGTATCAGAATTAAGGCCACTACTAGGACTTCTTGTGCGCCGATCAGTGCTAATGGCACATAGGGGGCGCTGGACTGATACATCAAGGCTGAAACAACGGCAACGCTGAGGCCAACCAATGCACCTAAGGCGTAGACCAAGCCAATGATGATGCCAACTAGCACAGAAGTTTGGCGTTTGGCTCCATTCCAAGTTGAGCGAAGTCTTAGTCTAACGAGGGTGCTAACCATGCAATGTCACCACCCTCGCGATGCCGACCCACCAATTCTTCAAACCGGGTGTCAAGATCTTGACCTTGTGCGACCTCTGACAAAGTTCCGGCAGCTTTAACCACACCATGATCGATCACTGCCACATGAGTGCAAATCTTTTGCACGGTATCCATTACGTGGGAAGAGAGGATTACCGTTCCGCCTTTTTGGCAAAAGCTGTGCAACATTTCTTTAATCGTTGCGGCCGAGATGGGGTCTACCGATTCAAAAGGCTCATCGAGGACGAGGACGGAAGGGGAGTGAACTAGAGCGCAAGCTAGCAAAATCTTTTTGCGCATACCGGCGGAATAATCCAAGACCAATTTGTCGCCGGCATCTTCCAGCCCTAACGCGTTGAGTAGATCGGCAGTCCGCTCACGTACTAGATTGGCTGGAAGTCCATGAAGTAATCCAGTGTACGTTACCAAGTCTGGGCCGGATAGACGGTCGAAGGTGAAGACTCCATCAGGTAAAACGCCAAGTAAAGCTTTTGCTTTTTCTGAATCTTGCCAGACATTTACCCCGAGTACACTCACTTGTCCAGCAGTTGGTTGCAACATACCGGTGGCCATGGACAGCATAGTGGTTTTACCAGCACCGTTTGGGCCCACGATTCCGTAAAACGAGCCACGTGGAATATCGAGAGAGATATCTCGACAAGCGACAAAGTCGCCAAAGACGCGAACTAGATTGCGCATACTTAGGGCTGCTTGGGGGTTCAAATCGGTAGTGTTATGCATTTAACTATTATACCTGAAGAGCTTTTAGGTGAAAGCTGTGTCTATTAGAAAATTGTGTCCTAATTTAGTTTGGAAAGTTGCGCTAGTCTCAAAAGGGTTGGATGTGAGTTAAAATAAGGCTCTCGATTTGCGAAAGAGGTGTTAAGGCGGCATAATGGACGACGGACTTTCCGCCCTAGTGTAATGGTAGCACGCAGGCTTTTGGTGCCTTGTGGTCTGGGTTCGAATCCTGGGGGCGGAGCAAATAACATGTTATTCATGTTGTTAACTGACCTGCTAGAATCAGCTATGTTGGTTCACTTTTGAGTGTGGAATCCTGCAAAAGAAAGCTTGTAAAGAATGCGTCCAGCAGCAGTCATTATTTTAGCGGCCGGTAAGGGCACGCGAATGAAGTCCCCGCTACCTAAAGTTTTACATCCACTTGCAGGAAAATCTTTACTAGAACGAGCTATTATCGCTGCGCAAGCCCTAGATCCAAGAGTTCTTGGGGTAGTGGTTCGTCATGAACGCGATATGGTCGTTGAACACTTATCTCAGGTAGCCCCCAACGCAATCCCGCTTGATCAAGATGAAATCCCAGGAACTGGTCGAGCATTAGCCTGCGCTTTAGAGCAGTTGCAGGACAAAGACTACAACCTTGATGGACCAGTGGTGGTCACCAGTGGCGATGTGCCACTACTTTCGGGGAAAACTTTACAAAACTTTGTAGCGGCGCATGAAGCTGCAAACGCAACCGTTTCGGTTGCTGGTGCGCGATTGGCAGATCCTACTGGATACGGTCGACTAGTCGAAGAAGACGGAAAACTCGTAGCCATCGTAGAACATGCTGATGCCACCGAAGAACAACGACAGATCGACCTGATTAACGCAGGTATTTATGTGTTTGATGGTCGTTTTGCCCTAGAGGCATTACAAAAACTTGGTAGCGACAACGCTCAAGGTGAGGTTTACTTGACCGACCTCGTTGGTATCGCCACTGAATCTGGTTTGCCTGCTCAGAGCTATCTGATTGCGGATACCTGGGAAGTAACTGGATGTAATGATCCCCAACAACTCGCGGAACTAGAAGCCGAATACTATCGTCGTCATCCGCAAGAACAAGACTCGGTAAATGCCATCGACGCTGGCATGCCCGTCAAAGAGAATAAATAGAATAAGGAGATGCGCCGCAATGACAGGTATTATCACCTCTGGTGAAAAGCATTTAGTGTTAGTTTCTGGGCGAGCGCATCCAAAGCTCGCTGAAGACGTCGCTAAAAACCTAAACATCGAACTATTGCCTACCACGGCATACAACTTTGCCAACGGGGAAATCTACGTTCGATTCAATGAGTCGGTCCGCGGTTGCGACGTATTCGTGCTTCAGTCCCACACTAGCCCCATTAATGAATGGCTAATGGAACAGCTAATTATGGTTGATGCGCTCAAACGCGCCTCGGCAAAGCGTATTACTGTAGTTTCTCCTTTCTACCCATACTCGCGTCAAGATAAAAAGCATCTAGGCCGCGAACCTATTTCCGCTCGTTTGGTCGCTGATCTTTACAAGACTGCCGGTGCTGACCGCTTAATGAGCGTCGATCTTCACGCGGCGCAGGAACAAGGTTACTTCGATGGTCCAGTGGATCACCTATGGGCCATGGACGTCCTAGTTGATTACGTAAAGACCCGCGTTTCTTTGGATGAAGTATGTGTTGTTTCGCCAGATGCCGGCCGTATCCGTGTAGCTGAAAAATGGGCCGCAAAGCTCGGCGGCTGCCCACTAGCTTTCGTTCACAAGACTCGTGATACCACCCGACCCAATGTGGCTGTAGCTAATCGTGTGGTTGGTGACGTGCAGGGTCGCACTTGTGTGATTACCGATGACCTAATCGACACCGGCGGCACCATCGCCGAGGCCGTAAAGGTATTGCTCGCATCCGGAGCGAAAGACGTGCTTGTTGCTGCTACCCACGGCGTCCTTTCGGGACCAGCCCCAGAACGCCTCTCCAAGTGCGGCGCTCGCGAAGTGATTATCACTGATACTTTGCCATTAACTGATGAAAAGAAGTTCCCGCAGCTCACCGTACTTTCCATCGCGCCGCTTTTGGCCAAAGCAATTCGGGAAGTCTTCGATGACGGATCGGTCACTTCTTTGTTTGATGGAGTCGCCTAATCAGGGGTGATCCGCTAGGATAGCGACGTTGCCTCGGCGAGGGAGACCATCTTCTTTGGTTGATCCGTAATCGACTAGGCCGCGCGAAAGTGCGATCATTCCGAGGCGAATAATGAAATTCACTTCTCGGAGGAAAATAAAATGGCATTGAACCGTTTGGCTGCACAGCCTCGTTCTGATTTTGGTAAGGGCTTCGCCCGCCGTACCCGCGCTGCTGGCCGCGTTCCTGCAGTTATCTACTCGTCCCACTTGGACGCCCCAATTCACGTTACCCTTCCAGGTCACGAAATCTTCATGATCCTCAAGGGTTCTGCTAACGCTGTTATCCAGGTTGAAATCGAAGGCGGCGAAAGCCAACTCGTTTTGGTTAAGGACGTTCAGCGTCACCCAGTTACCCGCAACCTACAGCACGTTGACCTGCTTGCGATCAACCGCTCTGAAAAGGTTGACGTTGACGTCGCTATCGTCCTCACCGGCGAAAGCGCAGACGGCACCGTGGCTTCCTTGGAAACCATGACCCTTGCTGTGTCCGCACCAGTATTCGAAATCCCAGAAACCATCGAAATCTCGGTCGAAGGCCTCGAAGATGGTTCGGTACTTCGCGTCGAAGACCTCACCTTGCCAGAAAACATTGAAACCAGTGTTGATCCAGAAACTGTTGTCGCTTCCGTCGCCATCCCACAGGTTGAACTTCCTGCTGAAGAAGAAGGCGAAGAGGGCGAAGGTGAAGAAGGCGCAGAAAACGCTGAAGCTGAAGAAAAAGCTGAAGACACCGAAGAATAATCCACAGGAATTAATATTCTCGTCCCCGTCGCTATGGGGGCAACAACCAAGGAGAAACGCAATGAAAAACTCTATGCGTGCAATGGCAGCAACCGCTGGCCTCGCACTTATGCTCGGTGCATGTAGTGCAGCACCAGAGGCAGAAAAGACTGCCACTGCTGAAGGCACTGCTGCTCCCGTAGCTTCGGCTAAGGACTTCAAGGCCTGTATGGTATCTGACGAAGGTGGTTTCGACGATAAGTCCTTCAACCAGTCCGGTTTCGAAGGCTTGCAGCGTGCTCAGAAAGAATTGGGCATCCAGATCGCCAGCACCGAATCCAACTCGGATGCTGACTTTGAACCAAACTTGAACAAGCTAATCGGCGAAAAGTGCAACTTGATCTTCGCTGTTGGCTTCAAGTTGGCTTCTGCCACCTACAACGCTGCTAAGGCTCACCCAGATGTCGACTTTGCTTTGATTGACTCTGCTGAACCTTTCGATGAGAAGGCCGGCAAGCCACTAGACAAGCTACCTAACTTCAAGCCACTAGTCTTCAACACTGCTGAAGCAGCATTCCTCGCTGGTTACGCAGCTGCTGGCATGACTCAGACCGGCAAGGTTGGTACCTACCTCGGTATGAAACTTCCTACCACCGCTATCTTTGCTGATGGTTTTGCTGATGGTATCAAGCGCTACAACGCTGACCACGGCACCGACGTAAAGCTACTCGGCTGGGACAAGGATAAGCAGGATGGCCAGGCAACCGGTGACTTCTCTGATGTCAACAAGGGCAAGGCTACTACCACCAACCTCATCAACCAGGGTGCAGACATCATCATGCCTGTTGCTGGTCCAGTTGGCGCAGGTACTTTGGCAGCTGCTAAGGAAGCCAACGATGGTGGCAAGAACATCTCCGTGGTTTGGGTTGACTCCGACGGCGTCCTCACCAACCCGAACGATTCCAAGCTCATCCTCACCTCGGTGATGAAGCTAATCGGCGAAGCTGTCTTCGATACCACCAAGGATCTAGTTGATGGCAAGCCATTCAGCTCTGACCCATACGTTGGTAACGTAGCAAACAAGGGTGTCGACATTGCTCCATTCCACGACTTCGATTCGAAGGTCTCGGATGACTTGCGCGCCAAGCTCGACGAACTACGCAAGCAGATCGCTGACGGGTCTTTGAAGGTTGAATCCCCGAACTCCCCGAAGTGATAAAACGGTGATTGCCTAGAGCAATCATTAGTTAGCTTTAGCCAAGACGTGGCCCTAGGCATTATGCTAGGGTCACGTCTTTGTTTTTTTTACACGAACACATCGGGAGCTTGTATGAAGCTGGAGTTAAGCGGGATAACTAAGGTGTTTGGTCCGCTAGTGGCTAACGACCATATTGATGTGGTGGTAGAACCAGGCACTATCCACGCACTGCTAGGGGAAAATGGGGCTGGTAAATCTACCCTAATGAATATCCTCTATGGTCTGTATCAGCCAGATGAAGGCCAAATCCTCATCGACGACAAACAAGTAAAGTTCTCTGGCCCGGGGGACGCGGTCGCAGCGGGAATCGGCATGGTTCACCAGCACTTCATGCTAGTGCCCGTTTTCACCGTGGCTGAATCAGTCGCCCTCGGCTATGAACCTACTGGCAAAGCTGGAAGCCTAGATTTAGCAAAAGCGCGCGAAACAGTAAAGCGACTTTCTGATCGTTTCGGCTTCGATATTGATCCCGATGCCTATATCGAAGACCTGCCAGTCGGTGCACAACAACGTGTGGAAATCATCAAAGCGCTAAGCCGTGATGCTTCGGTTTTGATTTTGGACGAACCTACCGCGGTACTGACTCCCCAAGAAACAGATGAACTGTTGGAGATTATGCGCCAACTTCGGGCACAAGGTACCTCCATCATCCTCATTACCCACAAGTTGCGTGAAGTAAAGGCAGTTGCCGATCAGATTACGGTGATTCGCCGCGGTAAAGTCGTGGGCACCGCATCACCCCAAGCTTCCGAAACTGAACTTGCTTCTGCCATGGTCGGTCGCGAAGTTGACCTGACTGTTCGCAAGGATGCACCAAAACTAACCGACAACCTTTTCCAAATAAAGAATCTCACCGTAACCTCCGACAACGGCCAGCGGCTCGTTGATGACGTCACTCTTGACGTTCACGGGGGAGAAGTACTTTGTATTGCGGGTGTTCAAGGCAATGGCCAAACTGAACTGACGGAAGCCATCCTCGGCTCGCGACAGTTAGCTGCAGGCAGTTTGACCCTTAATGGTCGCGACCTCGGCAAACTTAAGATTAAGGATCGCCTAGTTTCCGGCCTCGGATTCGTACCCGAAGACCGTTCCCACGATGGCATGATTGCCACCTTTACGATTGCCGAGAACATGATTCTGGATCAATACGATCAGGAACCATTTGCTAAAGGCATCAACATGCGACCAGCAGTGATTAATGAGCATTGTGAAAAGCTACGAGAAGAGTTCGATGTTCGTGTCACTTCGATCCACGACCGCATCTCCACTCTGTCCGGTGGTAACCAGCAAAAAGCTATTTTGGCTCGTGAAATCTCGAAGAAGTTAGAACTGCTTGTAGTTTCTCAGCCAACGCGCGGTCTCGACGTCGGCTCGATCGAATTCGTTCACTCCCGCATTATTAGCGAACGCGATGAGGGAATCCCAGTCGTGGTCGTTTCGACCGAACTCGATGAAGTCGTTGGTTTGGCCGATAAGATTGCGGTAATGTACCACGGGCGAGTGGTAGGCGTAGTGCCTCCCAATACCCCGCGTGACGTCCTCGGCCTAATGATGGCTGGGGTGCCTCTGGATCAAGCCCAAGCACGAGTAGCAAATACTCAGGAGGAAGCCAAGTGACTCTGGAACCCCAAGCCCAAGAAACTGGCGCAAAGTCCAGCCCCGAAACGCCGGCGGCACCTTCGCGCTTCAACCGGGTAATGAAGTCAATCTTCAGCCCAGATGCTGGCACGATTGCCGGAGCCATTGTTTTAGCTCTCCTGATCGGCGCCCTACTCGTGGTCTTCTTTAACGCTCAAGTCCAAGAGACCCTCAGCTACTTCTTTGCCCGTCCCTCCGACTTCTTTGCCGCGGCAGGTACCGCATTTAGCGGATTCTTTACCTCCCTAATCCGCGGTTCACTCTTCGACTGGCAAGCTAGCACCGCCGCTGGCATGTTCGCCCCAATCACTGAAACCCTAGTCTTTGCCACTCCACTAATCATTTCCGGTTTGGCCATCACCGTGGCTTTCAGAGCCGGCTTGTTCAACATTGGTGTCCAAGGCCAGCTGATCTTCGGTGCTATTTTCGCCGCTATCGTTGGGGTCAACCTCGACCTGCCTCCGGTGATTGGCCTGATTGTGGCTATCCTAGCGGCCGTGATTGGTGGCGCGATATGGGGTGCGATTCCCGGTTACCTTAAGGCTCGGGTTGGAGCCAATGAAGTAATCGTAACGATTATGCTCAACACGATTGCGTTCCAGTTCCTGAATCGCCTTTTGCAGTTGCCGATTTTGATTGGTGACGGGCTTCCCTCTAAATCGATTCAAATCAATGAAAACGACTGGTATCCACCACTTCTAGGGAGTAGCTACCGACTGCACGCGGGTTTCATCGTTGCTCTTTTGGCTGCAGTCTTTGTCTGGTGGTTGCTAGAACGCTCTACCTTTGGCTTTGAGCTGCGTGCGGCCGGTGAGAACCCGTCGGCCGCAGCTACTGCTGGTATTAACGTTAACCGAGTCATTTTCACCACCATGGTTATCTCTGGGGCGCTAGCTGGTTTGGCCGCAACTGCTCCGGTGCTTGGTACCGAACACTTCCTCACCAACGGCACCGCCGGCTCGTTCGGCTTCGATGCGATTACCGTGGCTCTACTCGGTCGTTCCCGGCCACTTGGGACGGTACTTGCTGGTCTCCTCTTTGGTGCCCTCAATGCTGGTGGTTCTACCATGCAAGCCTCGGCCAATATTCCTATCGACATCGTGCAAGTGACCCAAGCAGTAATCGTGCTTTTGATTGCCGCTTCGGAAGCTCGTAAGTACTTTAAAGCCAAGAAAGCTGCCAGCCAGGCTGTCAGCGCCTCTGCCAAGGGAGCCAGCAAATGAGCCAAGCAACTAATGCCCCCCAGATGTCGCTGCCAAATGAACCAACGGTGGCTACCATCAAAACCAAGATGAAGTTGCGTGACCCGATCACCACTTCCGTCCTCGCACTATTGACCGGTTTGCTAGCTTTGCGGGCCGAGGGCGTTTCTCGGCTAGCCTTTGAAGGTGCCACTAGCTGGTTTAACATCCCTGATCTCGTGCTCAATGCGCGACTGACGGTGATTGTCTGCTTCTTGATTAACCTAGCTGCCGCCGCTTACTCCTGGAAGCAGGCCGCTGCGCGCAAGCCACAGCTGAAGGGCTCGCTCTTCGTAGTTGGCGTTTTGTTCGTTCTTGCGTTCCTAGTTTGGACTGTGGCCGGTAAGCCGGACGCACGTATGCCAATCGTTTCGCTACTTGTTGGAGCCTTGACGCTCTCGATTCCGTTGATCTATGGTTCACTTTCAGGTGTGGTGTGTGAACGCACTGGCGTAATCAACATTGCGATTGAAGGTCAGTTGCTATTCGGCGCTTTCCTTGGAGCAGTTGTCGCGTCGCTTACCAATAACGCGTATGTCGGTCTTTTGGGCGCAGCTCTAGGTGGTGCTTTAGTTGGCGTTCTGCTTGCTTTGTTCACCGTTAAGCTACGTACTGACCACATTATTGTTGGCGTGGTTTTGAACATGCTGGTTTTAGGGCTAACTTCTTTTATGTACTCCACAGTGCTAAAGTCCAGCCCGACCCTCAACCAAGTCGTCTCATTACCTAAGCTTCGGATCCCATTCCTAGCCGATATTCCTTTCTTGGGGCCGCTATTCTTCAACCAAAGTATTTTGGTTTATCTGATGTACGTAGCAGTTATCGGTTTGCAGTGGGCTTTGTTCCACACCAAGTGGGGTTTACGCACCCGCGCATGTGGTGAGCATCCAAAGGCAGCTGACACGGTTGGCATCAAGGTGAACCGCATGCGTTGGACTAACGTTATTGCGGCTTCCGCTCTTGCCGGCCTTGGTGGTGCCTTCTTCACCCTTGGTGCTTCCTTGGCGTTCTCCAAGAACATGTCTAGTGGTAACGGCTTCATCGCCCTAGCCGCCATGATTATTGGTCGCTGGAACCCTAAGGGGGCAGTTGCCGCGGCTCTCTTGTTCGGCTTTGCCACTAACCTCGGCTCAGTGATGCAGGCAGTTGGTTCGCCGCTTCCTGCCGAATACATGCTCATGTTGCCTTACGTGGTTACCGTTCTAGCAGTTGCTGGTTTCGTCGGTGCTGTGCGTGCTCCGGCAGCAGAAGGTAAGGCCTACCCAGAATGAGCCTAAGCGAAGTGCAATGGGAGGAGCTGCTAGCAGTTGCTACCAAAGCAATGCAGCAGGCTTATGCGCCATATTCTCAGTACCAGGTTGGGGCCGCCGCTTTAACCGAGGACGGCCGGATTGTCTCCGGTTGCAACGTGGAAAACGCGGCTTATGGTGCCACCCTCTGTGCTGAATGCGGCTTAATCAGTCAACTTCAGTTAACCGGTGGTGGTAAACTGGTAGCTTTCCTCTGCGTTGACGGACAAGGAAACCTTTTGGTCCCTTGTGGTCGTTGTCGACAGCTCTTGTATGAGCATGGAGGGCCGGAACTGGTACTCAAAATGCCTTCCGGATTAAAAACTATGAATGAGGTTCTGCCCGAAGCATTCGGACCGGACCACCTGACTAGTCGCTAAGCCAAGGAGGCGTGTAACGATGAAGTTTGCTGCCGTAGATGTGATCGCCAAAAAACGTGATGGGCATGAACTAACTGAAGAAGAAATCAACTGGACTATTGACGCTTACACCAAAGGTGAAGTAGTCGATGAACAGATGTCTGCCTTAGCCATGGCTATCTTCTTAAAAGGAATGAACCGAGAAGAGATTAAGGCTTGGACAGCCGCCATGTTGGCCTCTGGTAAACGGCTAGATTTCTCTTCATTGAGCAAACCTACTGCAGACAAACATTCCACTGGGGGAGTTGGCGATAAGATCACTTTGCCGCTCGGGCCACTAGTGGCTGCCTTTGGAGTTGCCGTCCCCCAGCTTTCGGGACGAGGACTAGGACATACCGGGGGCACTCTCGATAAATTGGAAGCCATCCCTGGTTGGCGCGCAAATCTTTCAAATGATGAAATCTTCCAGCTACTAGATCACGGGCCGGGAGCAGTGGTGTGTGCGGCCGGCGCTGATTTAGCCCCAGCTGATCGCAAGCTTTACGCTTTACGTGACACTACTGCCACCGTCGCCACGATTCCGCTAATCGCGTCCTCGATCATGTCGAAGAAGATTGCCGAGGGGACAGCTGCCCTAGTGCTCGACGTGAAGGTCGGATCTGGCGCTTTCATGAAAGAAGAGTCCCAGGCAAAAGAATTAGCGCAGACCATGGTTGATTTGGGGGCAGATTTCGGGGTTAAAACGACCGCGCTGCTCACTGACATGAACACACCGTTAGGCTTAACTGTTGGTAATGCCTTAGAAGTGCGTGAATCTTTAGAGGTCTTGGCCGGTGGTGGACCTGCAGACGTGGTCGATTTGACCGTGCGATTAGCTGAAGAAATGATTCAGGCTGCCGGGAAAGATGCCAGTGGTGTGCGAGCGGCTTTACAAGACGGTCGGGCGATGGACAAATGGCGCGAAATGATTCTGGCGCAAGGCGGCGAGGTAGACGCTCCATTGCCGGTGGCGAGGCATACTGAGCAGGTGCAAGCTTCTGAGTCTGGCACGATTGTTTCAATGGATGCTCTGCAGGTGGGCTTGGCTGCATGGCGGCTAGGTGCTGGGCGAGAGCGCCAAAGTGACAGTGTGCAAGCGGGTGCAGGAGTAGAGATCCATGCCAAGCCCGGTGAACAGATTACAGCTGGTAGTCCACTATTTACGCTGCATACTGATACCCCCGAAAAATTTGAAGCGGCTTTGGCTGAATTGTCGGCGGCCGTAAAGATCTCTGCAGGACCGGTCGAGGGCGGCATCGTAGCTGCGGGCACCGAACTTGGACGAGTCAGCAATCATTAATTTTGGCTAACTAACATGGGCAGAAAAGAGAGCTTTTTTAAAGAGAATAGTTAAAAGAACTCTAATTTAAGCCCTCTAGGTGCGACAAAAGTCCCAACTAGATAATATAGCATTCTTGATGCAAATATTTCTACTTGGGACTTTTGCTTGCAAATAAGCGGTTTCTTGTAGTTGGTAAAAAGTTAAGATATGGTATAGTAACTCTAAAATCGTGCCCGCCTTCACATTTAAGGAGCCTCCATGTTTACCTTTTCACCGCTGGTTTTCCAGGCGATCGCCATGGTCGTCTACCTGACCGCTATGGTCTTGATTGGTCTATGGGCTTACCGTAAGACTGTTAGCTTTGATGACTACATGCTTGGAGGCCGTGGGCTTGGTCCCGCAGTTGCGGCTCTTTCGGCAGGTGCTTCCGATATGTCCGGCTGGCTGCTCATGGGGCTTCCGGGCGCTATCTTCGTTTCTGGCGTCCAAGAAATGTGGATTGCGGTCGGTCTGACGGTCGGCGCTTGGCTTAACTGGCGTTACATCGCTCCTCGTTTGCGGGCCCATTCTGAAGTGGTTTCGAATGCGATTACGATTCCTTCCTTCATTTCGAATCGACTAGCAGAAGGCAAACACTATATTCGGATTACTTCCGGCATTATTATTCTGTTGTTCTTCACTTTCTACGTTTCTTCGGGCATGGTTTCTGGCGGCGTTTTCTTCGAGTCTTCCTTCGGTTTAGACTACCGTCTAGGGCTGGTACTCGTTGCTTTCATTACCTTGCTCTACACCATGGTTGGTGGCTTCTTGGCAGTATCGTGGACTGACTTGGTACAGGGCATCATGATGGTTACTGCGCTAGTAATGGTGCCGCTGGTAGGCATTATTGAACTTGGGGGAGTAAACAACCTATTCAACGCAGTAACTTCGGTAAACCCAGATTTGCTTTCCTTTACTGCCGGCGCCACTGCGGTTGGGGTTATTTCCTCGTTGGCATGGGGGCTAGGCTATTTCGGACAGCCCCACATCTTGGTGCGTTTTATGGCTTTGCGTAACCCGCAAGAAGCAATCGCTGGGCGTCGGATCGGCATTGGCTGGATGCTCCTAGCCGTCGTTGGGGCAGGCATGACTGCTCTAGTTGGCATCGCCACCTACACCGCTAAAGGAAACAATCTAGAAAATGCTGAAACCGTGTTTATCGCCCTCGGTCAGCTATTGTTCCACCCACTAATCGCTGGTTTTATGTTGGCCGCGATTCTAGCCGCGATTATGTCCACCATTTCTAGCCAGTTGCTCGTGACCTCCTCAGCCCTAGTAGAAGATATCTATCGCGTATTTACCAAGAAAGATCTCTCGGGTAACTATGGTGTGATTATCGGCCGCGTCGCCGTCTTCATTGTGGCTATGGTGGCAATGCTACTTGCCTGGAATCCATCCGACACCATTTTGTTGCTTGTAGCCTTTGCTTGGGCAGGGTTCGGGGCCTCATTTGGTCCGACCATCATTCTTTCCCTCTACTGGCGCAAGCTTTCGTCCACCGGTGCGATTGCGGGCATGGTTGGCGGGGCAATCACCGTGATTGTCTGGAAACAGCTAACTGGTGGCATCTTCGACATCTACGAAATTTTGCCAGGCTTCATCGTCAACCTAGTGATCGCCATGGTCGTTTCAAAGCTCACCTATCGTCCAAATGCGAAGATGGATGAACTATTCGATGAAGGTAACCGTTTAGCTGCCGCTAAATTTGCCGAAAAGTGAGGCGCTTAGCCCCCAAAAGGGTGTCATTTTTCCGCTAATCAGAGTAAAATCTAGGCGGAACTGCACATCGATAGGAGAATACCGTGAACGCTGCTGAACTTGCCGCCCTGATTGATCACACACTTTTGGCCCCCACTGCAACTGCTGCTCAGGTCCAAGAATTGGTGGCCGAGGGCGCAAAGCTCGGTTGCTACTCGGTCTGTGTTAGCCCTAATCAGCTACCAGTAGTCGTTCCTCCGCAGCTGCACTTAGCAACTGTTTGTGGTTTCCCTTCGGGGGCGCACGCGGCGCTAGTTAAAGTGGCAGAAGCTGCTGATTCTATCGCTAAGGGAGCCGATGAAGTCGATATGGTCGTCAACTTGCGACAGGTATTCGAGGGACGCTTTGACTTGGTACAAGCTGAAATTGCTGCCGTGAAAGCAGCAGTTGGTACCAATGTTTTGAAGGTCATCATCGAATCTGCTGCCTTGGATGATGCCCAGATCGTCGGTTGCTGTGAAGCGGCCAAAGCGGCTGGTGCGGACTTTGTGAAAACTTCTACCGGTTTCCACCCAGCAGGTGGCGCCTCGGTACATGCTGTTAAGTTAATGCGCGAAACCGTGGGCTCGCAGATGGGCGTGAAAGCTTCAGGTGGGATTCGTACCGCAGAATCTGCCTTGGAAATGGTTTCTGCAGGAGCAAATCGATTGGGATTGTCGGCCTCGGCTAAAATCTTGGCTGAACTAGCAGGTAACTAACTAGTCCCAACCGGCTTCTAAGCAGAAAGGATCTTGGGTGTGAAATTTCGCCACGCCCCCTCCGCGGCAACACTAGACCTCTTTCTTTTGACTGCAATTGCAGCACTGGTTGGGTTATTTACTGGGATTGTTGCGGCAACTTTCCGAATTTGTCTTCACCTAGCGTCTGAGTTCCGACTCTTCGCGGCAGATTGGGCTGCAGAGATTGACTTTGGTGGTTTCACCATTTACTTCGTTGTGTCTGTAATCTCAATCGTGCTAGCTGCCGCTTTGGTTCGCTATGTTGAACCCCATGCCGAAGGCAGCGGTATTCCTCGAGTTGAATCAGTAGTAGCCGGACATATTTCGCCCGGGCGCTCGCGCATCTTGCCAGTAAAGTTCATGGGCGGGATTCTAGCGATTGGCTCTGGCATGATGCTTGGTCGCGAAGGTCCGCTAGTTCAAATGGGTGGATCTGTCGCAGTTACTCTTAACAAAATCTTCCATTTAAGTAAAGAAGATCTTAGAGTCTTAGTCGGTGCGGGTGCTGCTGCCGGTCTGGCAACCGCATTCAATGCCCCGATCGCCGGTGGCGTTTTCATCTTGGAAGAACTGGTTAAGAAGTTTGATATTCGAACCTCTTTAGCGACCTTGACCGCCTCGAGCTGCGGCTTCCTTACCTCGACTTTGCTTGTCGGCGACGGGACGGACTTTAAAATTGGAGCGATTCCAAACCCCCAACACTTGCATATCCCATGGGTAGTAGCCGTTGGCATTGTCTGCGGTTTTATCGGAGTTATCTACAATAACTACGTTATGTTCTGCCTTAAGTTCATGGACACTCTAGACCTCCCAGTATGGATCCGTGCTGGTTCGGTGGCAGTCGTGATTGCCCTGATTGGTTGGTTTGCGCCAGAGCTTGTTGGCGGCGGTGACAACCTTACCCAGGAAGCTCTTTGGGGACACGGTACCCTGCTTTTTGTTCTGGGAATTTTCTTCATTCGCTTCATCCTAGGGCCTATCTGCTATGCGGCAGCTACCCCGGGCGGTCTTTTCGCTCCCATGCTGGTGATTGGGACTACCGCCGGGGAGATTGTTGGCCTAGTAGCCGAACAGCTCCAGCCTGGCAATCCGCCCTCGGTCAAAGCCTTAGCCATGGTTGGGATGGCAGCGTTCTTTGCCGCGACTGTCCGTGCTCCTGTTACCGGTCTAATCTTGGTTACTGAAATGACCGGCAACCCCACTATGCTGCCTCCTATGCTTGGGGCTTGCGCAATCAGCATGTTGATTGCAACTGTGCTCAAGTGCGAGCCGATTTACGACCAGTTGTCACACCGGTACGAAAAGTCTCTAAACCTTGGTAAGTTCCGAGAATACGTGCATTACATACCCTCAGCGGCAAGACAAGTCGGGCGGGGGATAACCCGAAAGACTTCTTCGGGTCAGAAAGTTAATCGTTCGGGCGCCCGCGCCCAGCAAGTGCGAAAAGCCGCGCAGAAGAAGGAACGCCAGGAAGATAATTAACAGTTATCAACCTAGACTGAATCGGAAGGTGGGAAGGAAAGCTTCTTCCCACCTTCACTCAGGTTAACGGCAAGAAAAAGACAAGGGTAACTTTTGACGGCAGGCGCTTAGAGTAAGGCGTTAAGCGCTAGTTGCCCTTGAATATTCAATGATTCTTCTTTGCTTTGGAGAATAGCGATTGGCGCCCCAGAAACTTGATGGATAAAGATTTCTGGGGCGCCAAAGCACTTAGACTAGATACCTAGGGCAGAACGCATATCCTGTTTAATCTGGTCCAAACGAGCTGCACCAGCTTTACGTACCTGTGACAGGTCATCGTCGGCCTTAACTGGCATTACGACTTCCAAGTAGCACTTTAGCTTGGGCTCGGTACCCGATGGGCGAGCAATCACTCGGTCGTTGTCCTCGGTGCGGAATAGTAAACCATCAGTGCCGGGTAGGCCTTGGTAACCATTAACGAGGTCGAAGTATTCAACTACTTTAGAACCGGCTAAGGTCTTTGGACCGTTTTCGCGAAGATTCTTCATTCCCTTGGCAATCAAGCTCAAATCCTCAACTCGGATCGAAAGCGGGGCGGTGGCATACAAACCATGTTCGCGAGCCAGATCATCTAGTAGATCTTGCAAGGTGCGGCCTTCACGTTTGAGGACTTGGGCTAACGAAGCCAGACGCAGACAGGCACTGATACCGTCCTTGTCGCGTACATGAGATGGATCAACACAGAAACCGATTGCTTCTTCGTAACCGAAAACTAGGTTCTCGGCGCGAGAGATCCACTTAAAACCAGTTAGGGTAGCAGCAAAGTTCATGTCATGAGACTTGGCGATTTGACTCAAAAGTCGAGACGAAACGATTGAACAAGCTAAGGTGCCAACCGCTGCTGGGGCAAATGGGTGAAGGTCATCTTCTTTTGCCTGGGCGGCATTTTCAGCGTAGAACTCTGCTGCTTGCCAGCCCAAAAGGGAGCCGATTTCATCGCCAGTCAGCTGACGCCACTGACCTGGGTTATCCACGTCCTTAATCGCGGCGCTGCAACGGTCAGCATCTGGATCATTGGCCAGCACTAAGTCCGCATCAGTTTTTGCTGCCAACGCAAGGGCGAGGTCGAGGGCGCCTGGCTCCTCAGGGTTAGGGAAGGAAACCGTGGGGAAATCAGGGTCTGGTTCATGCTGTTCTGGGACCACTTCAACCTGAGTAAAACCAGCTTGGTGCAGAGCAGCCATTGCTGGTTCTCCGCCCACACCGTGCATGGAGGTCAAAACGATCTTGAGATCCTTTGGTCCCGGGGCAGCTAAGGAAACTGCTTGGGCAATATAAGATTCAACAATATCTTCACCTAGTACTCGCCAGCCGTCCTCGGCTAGGGGAATTTGGTTAGCTGCGGGAGCTGCCTGAATCTTGGCATAGATCTCTTTATCGGCTGGTGGCACAATCTGGGCGCCCTGACCACTGCCAGAAACTGCCCGCCCTCCGAGGTAAACCTTGTAGCCATTGTCCTTGGGAGGATTGTGGGAGGCAGTAACCATGACAGCCGCATCTGAACCCATATATTTCAAAGCATAGGCAGTCACCGGGGTGGGGAGCGCCCGAGGCAGCAAGAGTGCCCTACCGCCCATCGCAGTCGCAACTGCACAGGTGTCCTTGGCAAACTGAGCTGAACCATATCGAGCGTCATAGCCGACTACAATTTCAAAATCTGGTCCAACTGTTTCGGCCAAATAGGCGCAAAGGCCGGCGGCTGCTCGAACTACTACAGAGCGGTTCATCCGGTTAGGGCCAGCGCCTAAGCGGCCACGTAAACCGGCAGTGCCGAAAGTTAACTCACCGCTAAAGGCGTCAGCCAGTTCCGTCGCAGCTGCCTCATCACCACTCTTTGCGGCCGCAAGCATATCGGTTAGAGTCTGACGATCGTCAGCATCGACTTCGCCGGCAATCCAAGTTTCGATTGCTTTTTCATCAATCTTGTTAGCCACCTAGGGCCTCCTTGTCTTTCTTTCTCAGAATCCAAAATGGATGGAATGAGACCAAATAACAGATGATTCATTATCCCAATAAATCGTTAGAAACCTAAGCTAAACGCTAAGATTCCACCCTGCGCTAAGCTCACTGTGACCTCATCTTGTCCTGCTAATATGGGAACAGAATATTTTGCTTTAACTGGAGTAGAGATGAAACAAGGTCTAAACCGGCCACGAAAAGCTGGTCGTGTTGCCCTCACCGTATTGCTAGTTGGTTCTGCTGCCTTTGGCCTAGCAGGTTGTGAAGACATCGGGAAAAACGATTTTTATCCGGCAGTAAAACAAACTCCGAAAGAAGCGGCCAAATCGGATGTTGATGACGTTCAAAAAACTTTAGGGAAGATCGCTAAGATGCGAAAAACCTTAGCTGAGGAACCAGTCAATATGAATCTGGCTGAGGGTAGTAACGTGGTGCCCAAGGAAATCAAGCTGGTTCAAAGCGTAACTCCAACTACTTTCGATTTCGCCCAAGATGCTCAAACTACCGCGGTGGTTTTGGAATTTGTGGGGGAAGGCCAGGCGAAGTTGACTCTCAACCAAGAGGAACCTAAAGAACTAAAAGGTGATGGCAGTGGATTAACGCGACTGGTAGTTCCGGTTCAGACTCTGCCTGCGAAAGTAACTATCGAGTTTGCTCCTGATTCCATCGGAGCTTGGCGTCTATTGGAATTTCGTAAGTAAAGACAGGTGATGGTTTTGACCACTGACAACGATTTAGCAAAACTAGCCTTTGACCTCGTCTCGATTCGCTCAGTTTCGGACGAAGAAGCTGAAATTACCGAATTCTTGGAAAAGTATCTAGCAGATACTAATCATTTGGAGATGACCAAGGTGGGGCAGGTGCTAGTTGCGCGCACCAATTTGGGCAGGGAAAAACGAGTAGTTTTAGCGGGGCATACCGACACTGTGCCGATCAGCGAAAATACCAATAACGTGCCAGCACAGTGGCGGCAAATCGAGGGCGAGACCCATTTGTGGGGCCGCGGCAGCGTGGACATGAAGAGTGGCCTAGCTACTTTTGCGTATTTGGCCAAAACCTTAACTGAACCGAAGTACGATATCACCTACATTTTCTATGACCATGAGGAAGTAGAAGCCGAGAAAAACGGCCTCGGAAAGTTAAGTCAGAGTCGTCCGGAGCTAATGGCAGCGGATTTTGCCATTTTGGGTGAACCGACTGCTGGAAATCTCGAGGGCGGTTGCAACGGAACTTTGCGTGTTCGCTTAAAAGTTCGGGGTAAGGCGGCTCATTCGGCCCGAGCTTGGAAAGGTGATAATGCCATTCATAAAGCTGCTCGGCTAATCAATCGAATCGAACAAGTTGATTTGCCTCCGGTGATGGTTGATGGGCTGGAATACCGTGAATCCTTGTCGGTAGTGTGGATTACTGGCGGTATTGCCAAGAACTCGATTCCAGATGAATGCGTCGTGACAGTTAACTATCGATTTGCCCCTGCATGTGACGGACAAACTGCACTAGCGAGATTGCAGGATTGGTTGGCGGATTTCGAGTACGACTTGGAACTTGAAGACCTTTCCGAGGGCGCCAGACCGGGCCTAGACGCGCCACTAGCGCAAGAATTTGTGTCAGAGGTTGAAAAAGCCGGGGGATTGGTTGGCCCAAAGTATGGCTGGACCGATGTCTCTCGTTTTAGTCAACTGGGGGTTCCTGCCGTAAATTTCGCACCAGGTGACCCTATGCTGTGCCACACCGACGAAGAGGCCTGTCCGGTTTCGCAATTAGAGCATTGCGAAGCAGTGCTACGTAACTGGTTGAGCTAGCAAAACTATCTAAATCCTGACAGAATTATTTAACTAGGGTTCTGCCCGCACCAAGGTTGGTGTTTGAGCTTCGGAAAGGAGCAGACAAATGGAAAAGCGTGATGCTTATTTGAAAGGCCCCACGATTCTGCGGGGGAAGATGATTCCCAAGCAAACTACCGATGAACGTTTGTTGGCTACTGGTGACGATGCTGAATGGTTGCATTCGGACCCTTGGCGGGTAATGCGCATCCAATCTGAGTTCATTGAAGGTTTCGGAGCTTTGGCAGAACTTGGTCCGGCAGTGTCAGTCTTCGGCTCTGCCCGTACCCCAGAAACAGAGGAATCCTACCAGCAGGCTCGCGAAGTGGGGAAGCTTTTGGCACAAGCAGGCTATGCGGTAATTACCGGTGGGGGACCTGGGGTCATGGAAGCAGCTAACCGTGGTGCCCTCGAAGGTGGCGGTCGTTCTGTCGGTTTAGGGATTGAACTGCCACACGAACAAGGGATGAACCAATGGGTGGATTTAGGGATCAACTTCCGCTACTTCTTTGCTCGTAAGACCATGTTCGTAAAGTATTCTTCTGGCTTTATTGTGATGCCAGGTGGTTTTGGAACTTTGGACGAATTGTTCGAAGCCACCACCTTAGTGCAAACCAAGAAGGTACGGCACTTCCCGATCGTGCTGGTGGGCAAAGCCTACTGGAGCGGTTTGCTTGAGTGGATTCGTACCACGATGCTCCAAGCGGGCATGATTAGTGATAACGAGGACGATCTACTTCAGTTGGTTGATACTCCTCAAGAGGCGGTAGCAACGGTTTTAGCGGCAATCGCTAAGGACCGCGAACAGCAATAAGTCAGATAAAAACTAGGATTTCCTGCATAGTGGGACGAATACTCAGATTCGAGTTTTTCGTCCCACTTTTTAATTTTAGGTTGCTGGAGATTTGACCTTTAGGGGGAGGGTGAGCGGGTACTTCCAGACTGAAGCTATGGGTATTGAAACCCCGTTTTGAATTTGTGCCTTAGTGTGTTCTTGTGTTAGCATGAGGCAACCATCCAGAGCGGCTGAGAGATCTGGCTCCTTGACGCCGCAGCAACCCGAGCAACTGCTTGCGGGTGCTTCCGCCAGAATCGATGGAGGAAACCTTGACTATCGCAAAACTTTACCGACAGGCACCGCGGCCTAACGACAAAGGCCGTCCGGTGGTCTCGTTTGAACTTTTTCCGTCGCGTCAGCCTTCTCCAGATTCCAGCACTTGGACACAAATTCATCGACTCCTAGCAATCGCTCCTGACTATGCCTCGGTTACCTTCGGGGCTAGTGGCAGTGCCGCCGAAGGCTCACTAGAAGTGATCAAAGAAGTCCAAGCCGCCGGTTTGCCCACCTTGTCTCATCTGACTTGTGTACAGCGAACTCGCAGTGAGCTAGCTGACCTGATTAAGCGCATGATGGACCAAGGCGTCCGTGACTTTTTAGCCCTTCGTGGTGACCCGCCGCGTGGAGAAACCGAATGGAAAGCTCCCACCGGAGGACTAAACTATGCCTCCGAACTGGTACATCTATTGCGTGAAACCTCCCAGTCACACTTGGGAGACGCCAAAGCTATCGACATTTGTGTCGCCGCCTATCCTGCCGGTTCCCCCGCAGCTCGCGAAGATACTCTTGACGCGCTAGGGCAAAAAGCTGCCGCGGGTGCCGACTGGGCTATCACCCAAGTATTTTTTGAATCGGCAGACTACCAGCAGCTACTAGACTCCTGCGCCTACCGCGGAATCAACCTCCCGATTGTGCCGGGTGTAATCCCTTTTACCGATCTGAAAAGATTGAACCGGCTACAAGGATTGACTGGGGTAGAGGTGCCTGAAAAACTTCGCACCTTGCTAACCGAACCGGATCCACAGTTGCGGACCCGCCACGGCATTCGAGCCACCTTGGAATTCATTGCCGACCTGCTGGACGCCGGCGCCCCCGGCATCCACCTCTACACCTTCAATCGCACCAGACCAGCTTTGGATATTCTCGAGTATCTGCGAGTACGGCAGTGGCGGCCCCAAACCGACCTCGAAAATCTGGCAAACGATGAGTTACTAGCCCAGTGCTTGCGTCGCCTCCCCCCAGTTTTATAAAGACCATTTCGACAACATCACCAACATAATCAAAGGAAGAAAATGACGAATCAACCATTACCCCAAGCCACTATCTTGGGCTACCCTCGCATCGGTGCCAATCGTGAACTCAAGCGGGCCCTCGAATCCTACTGGGCCGGCAAGAGCGACCAGGCGGCTTTGGAAACTGCCGCACAGGAAGTACGCCAGCAGACTCGCGACCGCCTAGCAGAACTGGGCTTAACTGCTCCTTCTGCCCAGATTGCTGACTTCACCTACTACGATCAGATGCTGGAAGTTTCTGCCGCCCTCGGCGTGGTACCTCCTCGATTCCAGGATTTGTTGGCCGAGGACGGCTCCCTCGACCTCGACGCCTACTTCACCCTAGCCCGCGGTAAGGGTGATTTGGCAGCTCAGGAAATGACCAAGTGGTTTGATTCGAACTACCACTACTTGGTTCCCGAAATCGACGAAAATACCAAGATTGACTATGTTGGCAAGAACCTCGCCAACCAGGTGCGTGAAGCAGTGGCTGCAGGTGTCACTCCACGCCCAGTGGTAGTTGGTCCAGTTACCTACTTGTTGCTTGCTAAGGCCAGCGATGACGCTAAGGAAGGTTTCTCGCCGCTAGATCGTTTGGGCGATGTGCTCCATGCCTATGGCCACCTGCTCATGGATCTGCAGGCTGCTGGTGCCCAGTGGGTACAGTTGGACGAGCCAGCTTTGGCCAGCGATACTTGGGAAGTTGATGGCTACGCCATTGCCCAAGCAGTGAAGGAAGCATACTCTTGGCTGGGCGCGATTGTAGAGCGTCCTCAGATTTTGGTTGCCGGCACTTACGGTTCGATTGAAGAGTACTTGCCGATTTTGGCCCCTACTTTCATTGAAGGTGTGGCCCTTGACTTGGTGGCAGGCGAAGTCCCAGCAGCCGAGGCCTTGGCTGAACTTGGTGGCAAGACCGTTGTGGCTGGTGTGGTTTCTGGCCGTAACATTTGGCGCACCAACCTTGACGTGGCTGCCGAAAAGCTTGCTCAGGTGAAGGCTGCCTTGCCAGAAAACACTCCGCTAGTTGTTGCCACTTCGACTTCCTTGCAGCACGTGCCTCATAACGTTGAGCGCGAAACCGCTCTTGATGAGCAGCTCCGCTCTTGGTTGGCTTTTGCTGACCAGAAGGTGGGCGAAGTACAGGTACTCGCTCGTTTGCTAGCCGAGGGCGAGGATGCCGTTCAGGCCGAACTCGAACTCGATCGTCGTTTGCGTGAAGAACGTGCTAACCACCCTGGCGTCAAGCGTGCTGAAGTTCGTGAACGTGTGGCCCAGGTCAGCGATGCCGATCGTACTCGTACCCCTTATGAAGAGCGTGAGCCAGTGGCCTCGGCCAAACTGGGACTCCCACCATTGCCCACCACCACGATTGGTTCCTTCCCACAGACCAAGGAAATCCGCGCTGCCCGCGCTGCACACCGCGCCGGCAAGCTTTCGGATGCTGATTACCAGCAGGCCATGAAGGACGAAATCGCCCACGTGGTCAAGTTGCAGGAAGAACTCGGCTTGGACGTCCTCGTCCATGGCGAAGCGGAACGTAATGACATGGTGCAGTACTTTGCCGAACTTTTGGAAGGCTTCAGTGCCACCCAGCACGGTTGGGTCCAGTCCTATGGTTCGCGTTGCACCCGTCCGTCGATTCTCTGGGGCGATATTACCCGTCCGGCTCCAATGACCACCGAATGGTCGGCTTATGCGGCTTCCTTGACTGACAAGCCGATGAAGGGCATGCTTACGGGTCCGGTCACCATCATGGCTTGGTCCTTCGTTCGTGATGACGAAGAAAAGGGTCAGGTTGCTGACCAGCTAGGATTGGCTTTGCGCGACGAAATCGCTGACCTAGAAGAGGCCGGCATCAACGTGGTGCAGGTAGATGAGCCAGCGATTCGCGAACTCCTCCCACTGCGGGCGGCAGACCGGCCGGCATACCTCAAGTGGTCGGTTGATTCCTTCCGCTTGGCTACCGGTGGCGCGTCGGATGAAACTCAGATCCACACTCACTTGTGCTACTCCGAATTCAACGTAGTCGTCGACGCAATCGATCACTTGGATGCGGACGTTACCTCGATTGAAGCTTCTCGTTCGCGCATGGATATTCTGCCAGCAGTGGCCGAGCACGGTTTCGGTCGTCAGCTAGGCCCAGGTATCTACGATATCCACTCGCCTCGCATTCCTTCGGTGGAAGAACAAACCACTCTCTTGCAGGCCGCGGTTGATGCGCTCGGAGCTAAGGCGCTTTGGGTCAACCCAGACTGCGGCTTGAAGACCCGCGGTTATGCCGAAGTTGAGCCAGCCTTGGCCAATATGGTGGCTGCTGCTAAGGCAGTGCGTGAAACTCTCTAAGAGTTAGAATCAAGCCAGTTTTGACGCCCTCGGAAAGATTGACCGAGGGCGTCAAAACGTATCTTCACCTAACAACCGTTAGAATTGGGCACAGGATTGTTGCGATAGAAGGAGAAGCCGATGGGGAAATGGTCGCCATTTTCAGGGAACTTTTCGCCCGACCCCGCTAGCTCGCGAAAATCGCATCGAGATCCCAAAAAGAGCGAAGCAAAAATTACAAAGCCCCCGGTTAATGCTGAAACCGAATCAGCAGCAAACCGTTCCTTATCTGGAATGGAAGCAGAAGAGCACTCTTATGGGTATGATCCAATGACTGGTGACTTTGATGAAGCCACCCTCGCTAAGATTGACTGGAAAATCAGGCGCAGGGCTTTTCGCAGAACTCTTGGTCAACACTTGAAGAAATATGGTTTCACCTATCTGGTCATCATTATTGCGTTAGGATATTACTTTTCTGGCTCTATCCTTCCATTCTTCTCTAGCGCATATGAGCGTTTTTATCTAGGCAGAGCGAATGATACTTATGCATATTTCTCCTCATCGAACGGGGAAGTAAACCGGCAAAGAGCTGAAAAGGCGGTTAAACATACTGATTTTGGTAAAGCTAAATTTCTTTCTAAAAAGGCGCAGGCACTAACGGAAACAGAAGCCATCGAGACTGCCAAAACTATCGTTTCTCATTTACAAGCATGGAATATTGATGCTTTGAAACAAGATTTTAGGTTGCGTCCACGTTCCTTAGAACTGCTTGAGGCCTTTCCAGATAAATCGGTTGATTGGTCCCAGCTATCTTGTGATCCGGCTAAGTGGCAGGTAGAAATTTTTCAGAAGCAGCCTGAACAGTTGGTGTTAGTGCCAAATAAGGTGCGACAAGCTCGGGTAATTTGTCATTTTTCGACACCATTTTTGGACCAAAATAGAGCTGTATTTTCTTTTGTGCAGAACGATAAAGGTTGGTTGCTACACGATACGACGATTCTCCCAGTACTTTATGTTCCTTTTATCACCGTGGCGGCTATTTTTCCCGAGTATGAAATCAAACATGGCAACCAGACCACTACAGTTAGGCTGCACCGTCCAAATGTGAAGGAAAGTCCCGCATTGGCCTTACAAACGGCAGAGCGATCGATCGGCTTAAGGTTCTATGTTTACCCGGGGACTTATCAGGTGCAAGAAACCTGGCCTAATGGGTTCTATGAAAATGGGGAAAAGCAAGACATTTCGCTAGCAAAGTCTGCCATGAAGTACGTGCAAAGGGCGGATCATCCTAAACCTACCGAAAAATTGAAACGGACTGCCGGAATACTCGCAGAACAGTACCTGAAGAAATGCAATAACAAATCGGAAAATAAATGGGGCTGTCCTGAGCCGTTTGCTCTTAATAAAGAATTAACGGTCCGTTACCTGTTTGATCAGGCCAGCTGGGACACTAGATTCCTGAACACTTTTAATCATGTTGAAATTCAGGTTCCTGCCCGTCAGTCCGGCCATTACGAAGAAGGCAAAGTAACTATCTACATGCAAAATCTGAGGGTAGATGAAGATGGAAATATCACCGGTGTGGTAAATAAGATTAGAAACTTCTAATCGGCTGCCGATTGAAAAACCAGCAGCCGATTACTAAGTTGGGTCTATCCTCGCCCACCCAAGTGGGGGCAAAAGTGGTTGGTATTCTTAGTTGACGTCAAGGCCTAGCTCGGTAGCTGCCCGATCAAGTTCTGCTACCCATTCATGAGCAGAGACATCAGAAGGCATCCGCCAATCGCCACGGGGGCTCAAGGCTCCGCCCGCTAGCACCTTGGGGCCATTAGGTAGGGCAGAACGCTTGAACTGGTTCGCGAAGAAACGCCAGAGGAACAAACGCAACCAGCGGTAAACCTCTTGCGGAGAATAGGCAATACGGTCTTCCTGCGGGTAGTCTCGTGGCCAATCTCCGACCTCGGCCTGGTTCCATGCAGAGTTAGCCAAGAATAGAATCTTGGAAGGTTCGAAGCCGTGGCGTAATAGGTAGAACAGATTGAAATCCTGCAAGGCGTAAGGGCCGATCTTGTCTTGGGTGGATTGCGGCTTTTCGCCTTCCTTTGCGGGAATCAATTCTGGGGAAATCTCGGTGTCCAAAATGGAGAGCAAAACTTCGTTAGTTTCATCGTTAAACTGACGATCTGCTACTACCCAGCGAATCAAATGCTGGATCAGAGTCTTGGGCACGCCAGTATTGACTCCATAGTGAGACATTTGGTCGCCCACCCCATAGGTACACCAGCCCAAGGCAAGTTCGGACAAGTCGCCGGTGCCCAAGACAATGCCACCCAAGTGGTTGGCCAAGCGGAAGAGGTAGTCGGTGCGCAAACCAGCCTGCACATTTTCAAAGGTCACGTCGTAGACCGAGTCGTCGGTTACCCCCGGATGGTACGGGTGCCCCAAGTCTTTAAGCATCTGGGTAGCTGCGGGACGAATATCAATCGTTTCGAAGCTAACGCCAAGACCTTCACAGAGCTTTTCCGCATTCGACTTGGTTCGTGCCGAGGTCGCAAAACCGGGCATGGTGTATGCCAAAATATCGGTCCGAGGACGACCCATCAAGTCCATCGCGCGCGCAGCCACAATCAGGGCATGGGTAGAATCAAGACCCCCAGAAACCCCAATCACAACTTTAGCGTCCCCAATCGCCTTAAGGCGCTTAATCAGGCCATGGACTTGAATCGAGTAGGCTTCATAGCAATCTTGTGCCAGCTGACTTTCATCATTTGGCACGAATGGGAATCGATCAACCGGATTGAGGAAGGGGACTTCGCCTTCGGGCACTGACAGGGAGAAATTGACCAAGGAGTGCGGCAAGCGAAGATTATCGCCCGCCTCATCGCTCGTTAAATCGGCCAAGACTCGGCGATTGTCATCGAGGGAACCATTGCGACGATATTCGGCAGCAATCTTCGCGACGTCAATATCAGCCAAAGAGTAATGCACACCGGTAACAAAGCGCTCGGACTGGGCCAGTAACTGTCCACTTTCGTAGATCATGGTTTGTCCGTCCCACGACAAGTCGGTGGTAGATTCACCCTCCCCAGCAGCCGCATAAACGTAGGCCGCATTGCAACGTTCGGACTGGGACTGGCACAGCAAATGACGCGAGGCCGACTTGCCCACGGTGATGGGCGAACCAGACATATTGGTCAAAATGGTGGCCCCATGTAAAGCTGCCGCAGACGATGGCGGTACCGGTACCCACATGTCTTCACAGATTTCGTTAAAGAGTACAAAATCAGGCAGGTTGTCACAGTTGAAAATGAGCTGTCCAACTAGCACCTCATCAGTACCGGCAAAGCGCTCTAGATACTGTGGCCCGCGAAGTTCATGACCGGAAGTAAAATGACGCTTCTCGTAGAATTCTCGATAGTTAGGCAGGTAAGTCTTTGGCGTGATCCCCAAAACTTCACCTTGGTGAATGGTCACCGCACAGTTATACAAACGGCGGTTGATTAACACCGGGGCCCCAATGACAAGGAGAGGCATTAAATCTTTAGTTTCAGCACAAATCTGCGCTAGACCGTCCTCGACACTGTTGGTTAGGCGATCTTGCAACAATAAATCGTCAATGGCATAGCCACTCATACAAAGTTCAGGGAAAACTGCTAAAGCTACCTGTTTTTCATGGAGCTCCTTAGCAATTTCGATAATAGTCTGCGCATTTTTGCTTGGCTGAGCAGGCACCAAAGGCATGGTAACCGCTGCGACTCGAACAAAACCATGACGATAAATATTGTTGAAATGCATGCTTTGATTATGCCACGAGGCGCAAGTTTTCGGGAGAAAATATGCTAGCCGAGGACGAGCTCGGCTAGTGAAGTACCACGTGCCTAAAGGGGAAAACAAAACCGCTACCGGACCAAGTCCGGTAGCGGTTTTGGCGTCAGAGACGCGAAGTTAAACTAGGGTGTTTTCACACCAAAGTCATAGCCTGGCGAGCAATCGCCAATTCTTCGTTGGTGGGGATAACCAAGACGCGGACAGTGGAGTCCGGAGTGGAGATTTCCCGTGCTTCCTTGGAGCGAACATTGTTCTTTTCTTCGTCCAACTTCACCCCGAATGGAGCGAGGCGGGCGACCAACTCGGCACGCAAGTGGCTGTCGTTCTCGCCGGCACCTGCAGTGAAGGTGATGGCGTCTAGGCCACCCATGACGGCGGTGTAGGAACCAACGTACTTGAGCAAGCGGTGGAGGTAAACGTCCAAGGCAAGGCGAGCCTGAGCTTCGCCAGCTTCAGCGCGTTCACGAACGCCACGCATGTCATTGTCGCCAGTCAAACCCTTGAGGCCGGACTGCTTGTTGAACAAGTTGTCGATTTCTTCGACCGACATCTTGGCTTCGCGCACCAAGTGGAACACTGCGGCTGGGTCGATATCGCCAGTACGGCCACCCATGACCAAACCTTCGAGTGGGGTCAGGCCCATCGAGGTGTCAACGGCCTTGCCATTGACTACGGCTGAGGCGGAAGCGCCGTTGCCAAGGTGCAAAACGATCTGCTTGAGATCATCGCGACCAAGGAATTCGGAAGCAGCGCCAGAAACGAACTGGTGGGAGGTGCCGTGAGCGCCGTAGCGACGGATCTCGTACTTATCGGCAACTTCCTTGTTCAAGGCGTAGGTGGCAGCTTCATCAGGTAGACCCTGGAAGAAAGCGGTGTCGAAAACAGCTACGTGAGGCACATTCGACATGAGCTCGCGGGCCACATCGATGCCCTTGAGGTGAGCAGGGTTGTGAAGTGGGCCAAGTGGGCACAGGTCGCGGATCTTCTGTTCTACGGCCTCGTCAATAATGGCTGGGCCAGAGAAGTACTTACCCCCCTGAACGACACGGTGGCCGACAGCGACGATGTTAGCTTCCGAAAGCTTCGGGCCGACCTCGTCAAACAAGGCCAAGACCTTGCGTAGACCATCGCCGTGATCGGGAACTGGGCCGTCGATTTCCTTTACGGTTTCACCGTACTTGTGCTCAATGTGACCGGTTTCTTCCCCAATACGTTCAACCAAACCCGAAGCGAGCGAGGTGCCAGCTGCGGGATCGACCAACTGGTACTTAATGGAGGAGGAACCAGAGTTAATAACTAGAACAGTTGCTGCAGTCATCAATAAATCTTTCTTTTACTACTAAGCGGTTAGCTCACTGCAAGTGAGCTTGTGCCTGGACCGCAGTGATTACTACGGTGTTAACAATGTCTTCAACCAAAGCGCCACGCGAAAGGTCGTTTACTGGCTTCTTCAAGCCCTGGAGAACTGGACCAACTGCGGTAGCGCCCGAGGTGCGCTGCACGGCCTTGTAAAGGGCGTTACCCACGGACAGGGAGGGGAAGATGTAAACGTTGGCCTGACCAGCCACAGGGGAGTTCGGCATCTTCGCGGCAGCGACGGTTGGGTCGTAGGCGGCGTCGAACTGGAGTGGACCGTCGAGGACGAGCTCAGGAGCCTTTTCCTTGGCCAAACGAGTTGCTTCCTTAACCGCATCAACGTCTGGGCCGGAACCGGAATCGCCGGAGGAGTAGGAGATCATGGCTACCTTCGGATCAATGCCGAAATCACGAGCGGTCTGAGCCGAGGAGATAGCGATGTCAGCCAACTGTTCTGGGGTTGGGTTCGGGTTGACGGCGCAGTCACCGTAGACGTGAACCTGATCTGGCATCAACATCAAGAAGACCGAGGAAACGATGGCAGTGCCAGGCTTGGTCTTAATGGTCTGGAAAGAAGGCACAATGGTGTGAGCGGTGGTGTGAGCAGCGCCCGAGACCATACCGTCAGCATCGCCAAAGTAAACCATCATGGTGCCGAAGAAGGAAACATCCTGGACAACTTCGCGAGCCTTTTCTAGGGTCATGCCCTTCTTTTCGCGGAGCTTAGCGTATTCGGTAGCGTACTTTTCCACGAGTTCTTCGTCGTGGTTCGAAACGACCTTGGCGCCCTCAATATTGAGGCCAAGTTCAGTAGCACGAGCACGCACCTGAGCTTCTTCGCCAACCAACACAATGTTGGCAACATCAGCAGCCAAAAGCTGTTCGGTAGCGCGCAAGATACGATCGTCATCAGGTTCTGGCAAAACGATGGTGGTCTTTTGCTTGCGAGCCTGTTCCACCAAACCCAACTGGAACTGTAGTGGGGTGGTGATTGGGTTGACTTCAGCGTTCAAAACGCGGTCGAGGTGTTCGCCGAAAGCGGCCCGCAAGGTGGCAGCGGCCTCGGCGGTTTCAATCTGACCAGCAGCGATTACTGGCACATTAAGATCAGCTAGTTTTTCTCCAAGATGAGCGGCCTGAACGGCAGGTTCAGGGCAGTCAACTACCAAAATGCCAGCCAAGGTAGCGTGAGCCTGAGCTAAGGAAGCGGCAGCTGCGCGCGAGGACTTGCAAGGGCAACCAGCAGCCTTAGAAAGTACCAAAAGCACTGGAGTCGCTGCGTTAGCGGCAACCTCGGCATTGAAGCCGAATTCGTCCCAACCATTCATACCTTCAAAGTTGGAACCTAGAGCCAAAGAGAAACCGGATAGGCCGCGGCTGTATTCAACTACCTTTTCCAAAGCAGCATCACGATTCTCAAGCACTTCTGCGTAAGAAGCTACTGGGAGAATGTCGCCGAAAACTTCACTAGGACGAGGCTTTCCCACCGTGCGCCAGAGATTCACTTCCTTCCCTTGGCGTTCGATTAGTTCGGCCAGGCCGACAGCGATCGCGTCACGCGATGCTACCGGGGTAAGAGTTAGTACAGACAGGCTTTGCACCTTAGTCATCCTTCCCACGGGGTAGATTACCTTTACAGCCCTTATGTTAGTGGGATTAGCGCAAAGTAGACGTTCGAGCGCGTATGTTACCTAACACATTGGGCGAATTTAGTTCCCTTTTAGGCACTCATAACCTCGCCAAGCACTGTAATCTAGGAGGGTGAGTGACATTCTAAAAACCGACAGTGGCCAACTGCGCCCTGTACTTGTAGTTGATTTTGGGGCGCAATACGCCCAGCTGATCGCCCGACGCGTGCGTGAAGCCAAAGTTTATTCAGAGATCGTGCCGCACACCATGCCGGTAGCGAAAATGTTGGAAAAAGATCCAGCGGCAATCATCCTCTCGGGTGGTCCGTCCTCGGTTTATGCCGAAGGCGCTCCCAGCATTGACGCAGAGATTTTCGAGGCCGGAATCCCCGTCCTCGGTATTTGCTACGGTTTCCAGACCATGGCTGCTGCCCTTGGTGGCAAAGTGGGCCGTACCGGTACTCGCGAATACGGGCACACCGACACCAAGGTAGAGAGCGAATCTTGCCTCTTCGCTGGCACTCCGCTAGACCAGTCGGTCTGGATGAGCCACGGTGACGCGGTGCAAGCAGCTCCTGAAGGCTTCCAAGTGACTGCTTCTACCAAGGAAACTCCAGTTGCAGCCTTCGAAGATCCAGCCCGTAAGCTCTATGGTTTGCAATGGCACCCAGAAGTTAAGCACTCACCATTTGGTCAGAAGGCGCTGGAAAACTTCCTTTATGAAGGTGCCGGCCTAGAACCAACTTGGACTAGCGGCAACATCATTGATGAGCAGGTTGAAAAGATTCGTGCCCAGGTCGGAGATAAGCAGGTTATCTGTGCTCTTTCCGGTGGCGTGGACTCCTCAGTCGCCGCAGCGCTGGTTCACAAGGCGGTTGGTGACCAGCTCACTTGTTTCTTTATCGATCACGGTTTGCTCCGTGCCGGTGAACGCGAACAGGTTGAACAGGACTACGCCTCTTCGATGGGCATCAAGGTTGTTACCATTGATGAATCCAAGCGTTTCCTCGACGCCCTAGCTGGGGTGAGCGAACCAGAAGCAAAGCGTAAGATCATCGGTCGTGAATTCATTCGTTCCTTCGAAGCAGCTCAGCGTCAGCTATTGGCCGAGGCCGGGGACAACGCCAAGGACATTGAATTCCTCGTGCAAGGTACTCTTTACCCAGACGTAGTCGAATCCGGTGGTGGTGAAGGCACTGCGAACATTAAATCGCACCACAATGTTGGTGGCTTGCCTGATGACCTCACCTTCGAATTGGTTGAGCCTTTGCGCGACCTCTTTAAGGATGAAGTCCGCGAAATTGGCCGTCAGCTGGGGGTACCGGAAAAGATTGTGGCTCGCCAGCCTTTCCCAGGCCCAGGCTTGGGCATTCGTATCATTGGTGAAGTCACGTTTGATCGTCTTGAAACGTTGCGTGCTGCTGACTTGATTGTTCGTGAAGAACTAACTGCTGCCGGCATGGACGAAGAAATCTGGCAGTGCCCAGTGGTACTTTTGGCCGATGTTCGTTCCGTTGGTGTTCAAGGTGACGGCCGCACTTACGGTCATCCCATCGTCTTGCGCCCAGTTTCTTCCGAGGACGCCATGACCGCTGACTGGACTCGTTTGCCATATGACTTGCTCGCTCGTATTTCAAACCGAATTACCAACTCGGTAGAAGAGGTAAACCGCGTGGTCTTGGATTGCACTTCCAAGCCACCGGGGACCATTGAATGGGAGTGAGCGAAAAATATTTCGCTTGAATTAGTTGTGGGCGGAGAACCTAGGTTCTCCGCCCACAACTAATTTTATTGGTTTATCGAATCAAGGTTTAAGGGCGACAAATTGCTTGCCAAATGGCCTGACGCACTTGGGAACGAGCAAACTTGGCAAACGGGCCATCTGCTAAATAGTCGTATTTCATTAACATCTGTCGCAGCATTTCGCCCCCTGCCGCTAATAATTCGCCGCGGCGATTAGCTTGGGTATAGGGGAGGAATTCGAGCACAGTGCGGATAACTAGGACAAAGTTGGCTCGAAGAATAATCTGAAAGGCCTCTTCGCCTTGTTCCCATAAGGTAATCAGTTCTTCTTCATGGAGCCGAGCAACTTCTGGATTCTTTCGGGCTAACTCGATGGCGTGCTGGGCCGCTACGCCTACTTCGATTTGTCTAGCGTATCGAGCCTCGGCCTCGGCAGAAAGAATTTGGGAGGCAACTAAAGAAGAGGAAGCAAAACTAGTTAGTGGGCGAGAATCGTCGCTATTTTCCCTAGGTTCGTGCGACCAGCGTCCCTGCCAAGCGGGGTGAGAACTTGGGAATCGACGGTAGGCAAAAGGTGGTAGATCGGGTTCCGCGGCGCGCAACGGTGAGATTTGGCTAGCCAAACTATCTGGCACGACGTTCGACTCCGTCTGGATGCTAGGGACCAAACGGAGAGCATTGCTGCTTGTATATTCGCTCATATCCTCACCACCTTTGGTACAAGTCACACTGTACGCCTTTGTTGCCACAAATAAAAATTGTTAGCTAAATTGCGAGCAATAATGTCATTTTGGCTATGAAATGTGCAGTTGTGAGCAAAAAGTTTCAATTGATATGATGGCTAAATGAGTAAACGTAAACCTCGTCCTTGGCCAGAACTCTCCGAAACTCTGGCAGCGCCGGTAGTCGATAACCATACCCACTTGCCTCTTCATGAAGGTGAGATCCCTAAAGCGGATGGGGTAAAGCTAGCCTTGGAGACACAGCTAGAACGAGCGGCACAAGTCGGGATTGAACGGATTATTACCTGTGCCTGCGAGGTAATGGATTTTGCTCCGATGCTGGCGATGGTTAGAAAATATCCACAGCTGAAGGTGGCGCTAGCAATTCATCCTAATGAGGCAGCCTTGCACGCTGGGTTTGCGGATCCAAGCCCAGACGGTATGACCCCAGATCTAAAAGAACATCATTCGATGTCGCTTGAAAGTGCGATTCATGCGGTTTGTGATGCTGCTGCAGACGAAAATGTGGTCGCGATCGGGGAAAGCGGCCTCGATTATTACCGTACAGCAGAATCGGGTCGCGAAGCACAAAAGCAATCATTTAGGGCGCATATTGAGTTAGCTAAGGCGTTGGATTTGCCACTACAAATTCATGATCGGGACGCTCATGCGGACACTATTGCTATTTTGAAAGAAGTTGGTGCTCCGGAAAAAACCGTTTTCCATTGTTATTCAGGTGACCGAGAAATGGCAGAGGTGCTGAAAGAAAACGGCTGGTATGCCTCTTTCGCCGGTCCGATTACCTACCCAGCGAATGGAGAATTGCGGGCCGCCCTCGGAGTATTGCCCAGAGAACTAGTGCTAGTGGAAACTGATGCTCCTTACCTAACGCCGGCTCCTTGGCGTGGCTGTCCAAACGCATCTTATGTAATGGCACATACCGTTAGATATATAGCTGAATTGTGGTCGATAACCGAGGAAAGTGCGGCAAATCAACTTACAAACAATACCAATGAGGTGTATGGCACTTGGTAGAACACGCGGAGTGACCGCGAGCGCGCTAAAGTGTAATTACTCATTTGCGATAAACATTTGGTAACAAATCGGTTACGCTTGAGTAGATCTTATTGCCTACTAATGAGGATTGTATGTCCGAGTTTGAAACTCCTGCGGTACCTGCTACGCCAGAAAATGCCGCATCTGATGCCAAAGCGACCGAAGAAAAGCCAAACCGTAAAAAGGGAATTATCATTGGTGCCGCAGCTGCTTTGTTACTAGCAGTTGGCGGTGGCGGCGCAGTAGCTGCCGCTTCTTTGCATCACTCTTACAAGATTGACTACGAAGGTAAAACTATTACCTCCTCACAGTGGATGGGTACCGTTGGTGATGCGCTTGAAGCCAACGACATCAAAGTGACGGATAAAGACACTGTCAGCCCAGATCCTGGCACCAAAATGACCGACAACACCGAGATCACCGTGGTTAAGGCCAAGCCATACACTGTCTTGGTAGATGGCAAACCGGAAGAAATCTGGACTACCTCAAAGAGCGCTGAAGATATTTTTAAGACTCTTGAATCAGAAGGCAAGCAGCCCCAGTTGGTAGCCACTGCTACCGAGAGTGCTCCTGAATTGCCGCTATTGGATCAGGTTGGCCAGCTCGACATGATTATTGGGGGACAGCCCCAAACCGTGAATCTTTCTGCTGGGGCAACCATGGCAGACGCCCTCGATACTGCCAAGGTAAAGCTAGAGCCAAAAGACAAAGCAACTTTGCGTGCCGAAAATGGCAAACTAAAACTACAAGTAACTCAAGTTCGGACTGAAGAACGTACCGAAACTAAACCAGTCGACTTTGAAACTAAGGAAGAAAAAGACGACTCCTTGCTACGCGGTACCACCAAGGTGGCTCAAGAAGGTAAGCCAGGTGAACGTACTATCACAATCGCGGAAACCAAGGTTGATGGTCAAGTAACCGAAAGTAAAGAAGTTAAGAACGAAGTTACTACCCAGCCAGTCGCTAAGGTTGTCAAGGTGGGTACCAAGGTGCCACCCGAGCCAAAGAAGACTTACACTGCCCGCGAAGAGCGTAGCAATAGCAAATCTTCCAACAAACGTAGCGCTCGCAAGCAGCAGAGCTCTAACAACGAGTCTCGTCGCGCCCCGAAGGCAGCTCCAGCTGAAAAAGCTACCCCAGGATCCGGTGTTTGGGCCGCACTAGCTCGCTGTGAATCTGGCGGCAATCCTCGTGCAGTTTCCAGCAATGGCCTCTACCATGGCTTATATCAGTTCACCGTCTCCACTTGGCGTTCGGTAGGCGGTTCGGGCTTGCCCAGTCAGGCATCCCCAGCTGAACAGTTAAAACGCGCCAAAATTTTGCAGGCCCGCTCCGGATGGGGGCAGTGGCCAGCATGTTCTCGTAAGATCGGAGTTCGATGAGCCTCTCTGGTATGGAGTGGAAAAAATGGTTGCCCGGTCCCCAAGGCTGGCAACCAAATCCACGTATTGTCTGGAGCGTTGCGGCAGTTAGTGCTGCCGCGGTAATTGGTCTTTCGGCCAGCCAGATTTCAGCCGCGCACCATGACGTTACCCTAGAAGTCGACGGCGTTTCCCGTCCAGTCTCAGTTTTTGGTAACCAGGTAGCCCAAGCACTTGACGCTGCCGGAGTGGAACTAGCTCCGCACGATCAAGTTACCCCTGCCTTGGATTCACGTCTGCTAACTGGCTCTCGGATTAGCGTTTCACGCGCCAAGAATGTGTCAGTCAAAGTTGGACAGAACCCAATCACCCTCTGGACTACCGCCTCATCCTCGGACGAGCTTCTTTCCGATCTAGCGGCACGTGGGCATGACACCATGATTGCCGCCTCGCGTGGCGAATCCCGTCCAGAACTAGAAACCTTGGCAAATCGCAAAGTGAATGCCACGATCAACGCCGACGGCAATACCACTGAGGTAGTAATTGCCCCAGGTAAAAAGATCGACGAGGTGCTAGCTAGCGCCAAAATTCAGCTTAGCCCGCTAGACCAAGTCGATCTCGCCAAAAACGGCTCCAAGATGACCATCGACGTCCACCGTGTCACGCGCGGTAACTTTACCGAAGAAGCGGAAATTCCTTTCAAAACCATTGAAAAAGAAGATCCTAGACTTTGGAAGGGCGAAGAAAAAGTTGCCAATGAGGGGATCCCAGGTCGCTTCTCCCGCACCATCTACCGCGAAACCCGTGACGGTCAAGTGGTAGTTGAAACCGAGGTCGAACGCCACGAAATTGCTGCTCCGGTAGACAAAATGGTCTTGAAGGGCACTAAGGAAAAGGCTGCTCCGCCGACTCTCGATCCTGAGACCGGTGACCTACTCGCCGATGTCCCAGTTCCCGAAAGCATTACCGGTACCACTCCCGCGTCCGCCAAACTCTTGGCCAAGGGCATGGTAGCCCAGCAAGGTTGGTCAAACTCCGAATTCCAGTGCCTCGAAAAGCTCTGGACTCGTGAGTCCAACTGGAACTACCGTTCACTCAACCGTTCATCGGGCGCGTACGGGATTCCACAGTCCTTGCCAGGCAACAAGATGGCAAGCGCTGGCCCTGACTGGCGCACCAACCCGGCAACGCAAATCAAGTGGGGCTTGGGATACATCAAGGGACGCTACGGGACCCCGTGTAACGCCCTCGGCCACTCATACTCACACAACTGGTACTAAACCGACTGATTCTTTTAGCGGCCACGAGCTGAATAACTTAGTTAAACTAGGGGAGCAAGCTCGTGGCCGCAAACTATTCTTCCCACGAAACAGTGAATTTTAAGGACAACTAATGCACAGCGAATTAGAGCTACTAAATCCCGCCGCAATCCGCGAACTATGCGAGGCTTTAGGGGTTCGCCCAACCAAAACTCGTGGACAAAACTTTGTTCACGACGCTGGCACCGTCCGTAAAATCGTGCGAGCCGCGGGAGTTCAGTCCGAAGATAAAGTACTCGAAGTTGGCCCTGGACTGGGCTCTTTGACCCTAGCTCTGCTTGAAACTGGAGCACAAGTTACCGCCGTCGAGATTGATGAACTCCTGGCACACGCCCTACCAACTACCATCAAATCTCGTGCGGGAGAAAAAGCGGCCAATCTGAGGGTCTTAACGAAAGATGCTCTGGCAGTAAAATCCTTGGCTGATTTAGAACTGGCAGAACGTGTTAGTGGTAGTGAAGAATTCGCGCCACCAACCAAACTGGTAGCAAACCTGCCCTACAACGTGGCTGTTCCAGTGATCCTTTCGCTACTCGCTGCGCTACCGAGCCTGCAAGAAGTGCTAGTGATGGTGCAGGCCGAGGTCGCAGATCGCCTCGCGGCAAAGCCTGGCAGTCGGATTTATGGGATTCCTTCCGTGAAGGCTCAATGGTACGGTCAAACGCAACGACTAAACACCATCGGACGAAATGTTTTCTGGCCGATCCCGAATGTGGATTCCGCCCTCGTCCAGCTAGTTAAATGGCCGGCCGAGCTCGATCCCAAAGCCCACACCAAAGCTAGCCGGGAAGAAGTCTTTGCAGCTATTGACGCCGCTTTCAGCCAGCGTCGTAAGACTTTGCGTTCTGCACTCGCCAAATGGGCGGGAAGTTCTGCCGAGGTCGATCGGATTGCTCAACTCGCCGGAGTAGATTCTAGCCAACGAGGCGAAAAACTTGAAATACACGACTTCATCGCCTTGGCGGAAGCGAAAAACCAGACTGAAACTGAAGGCCTCGAGGTGCTCTCGACAGCTAAAGTTACCGCGGTAGAAACCACGGAAGATGCTGCTAGCGGGTCAGCGGTGCCAGGACGCTGGGCCTTGGCGAGCGCGCCCGGAAAAGTAAACCTCCTGCTGCGTTGTCAAGCCCCCGATACGGTCGGGGAATATCATCAGCTATTCACGGTTTTTCAAGCCCTTTCGCTGCGAGAAAGCGTTTTAGTTCGGGTACGCGATGATCAGGAAATAACTCTCAGCCAGTTGGCTGAAAACCAAGCGGGGGATGCCCTCGAACTAGATCCAGAGCTAGTCGACCTTGCCCCTGAAAAACACTTAGCTTACCGGGCCGTACACGCCTTCCAAGCGGCCGCTAATCTGCCATTCGGGGCAGATATTTTGGTGGTCAAACGAGTGCCCGTTGCCGGTGGTATGGCCGGAGGAAGTGCCGATGCCGCAGCCGCACTAATCGCTGCTAATGAAGCCTTCCAAGCTGGCTGGAACCTTGATGAACTAGAAGTTTTGGCTACTACTTTGGGGGCAGACGTTCCCTTCTGCCTGCACGGGGAAAACGCCCTCGGAACCAACCGCGGTGATGAACTGCAATCACTACCGGCAGGAGAAAAACGCTGGTGGGTAATGGTCACCAATCAACAAGGCCTCTCCACCCCTGCGGTGTTCCGAGCGGCCGATGAACTTCACTGGCAAGCGCAAGCGCAGGGCCGACCAGAACTTGAACTGCCAACCTCGCTGCCTAACGAGCTGCCCAAGCAGCTTTGCCACGACCTATTGGAATCCCAAAATGGCGACCCTCAAGACTGGAAACGATTCGGTTCGGCCCTGCAAAACGACTTAATGATTCCCGCCCTAAGCCTGCGAGAAGACGTACATCAACTACTGCAGTTCGCATGGGGGCTACCGGTCCCATTGCACGCCTTCATTTCTGGCTCAGGACCAACCATTGCGATTGCTGTACCCGATGAGGCGGCAGCTAAAATTGTTCAGGCCGAAATGAGCCAACAACCGGGGGTTGCCCAAGCCCTGATCTTGACTGGTCCCGAACCTGGGGGACGCGTGGACGCCCAAGGACAGGGAACACTTTCACAAGATTTGACCCAAATCTACCCGGTAGAAAAATAGGAGAAGCTGCTAGCAATGCACCTAATCGGATTACAACAAGTACGCGCTCTAGCTGGTTCTCGGATTCTGCTCGATGACATAACCTTAGGTTTGGAGGCTGGCGCTCGCGTGGGCGTCCTAGGCCCAAATGGAGCGGGCAAGTCAACGCTTTTGCGGATCCTTGCCGGTACCGGAGAGATCGCCTCGGGGCTTCGTACCGTTACCGGCGGGGTAGAAATCGCGATGCTCAGCCAGCAGGATGACTTCACCCCAGAAATGACGGTGGCCGAAGCAATCCATGCAGGTAAAGAAGCGCATGAATGGGCTACCGATCCAAAGATCCGACAGATCCACACGGGACTATTAGCGGACGTGCCACTTGACGCATTGGTCGCTAATCTTTCAGGCGGTCAGCGACGGCGAGTCGCACTAGCAGCCGCCTTAACCGCCCCAGCACAAGTGCTTTGCTTAGACGAACCCACTAACCATCTTGATGTCGAGGGCGTTGACTGGCTCGTGCGCCATCTCCAAGAACGCTTTAGCGGCAGTGGTAAAAACAAAGGCGCCCTAGTAGTCGTTACCCACGACCGTTGGTTCCTTGATGCCCTGTGCACGCGAGTATGGGAAGTGGTACCCGGAATCGAACTCGGAAACGGTCGGCCGCAGTTACCGGGGCGAATCGAGTTCTACGATGGTTCCTACGCAGCCTATGTCCTAGCTCGGGCCGAGCGCGCCCGACAAAATGATCTTGCGGCTCAAAAGCGTGAAAACCTGTTACGTAAAGAACTAGCCTGGTTGCGTCGAGGCGCGCCTGCTCGAACCTCCAAACCGCGTTTTAGAATCGCCGCCGCGGAAACCCTTATCGCTGACGTGCCACCACCGCGTGACAATGTCGAACTGTTAAAGATGGCAACCGCAAGGCTCGGGAAGGACGTAGTCGACCTCGAGGACGTTTCTCTGTCTTTCCCACAGCCTGAAGGTGAACCAAAGGTCATTCTCGATGAGGTTACGTGGCGGCTGGCGCCAGCCGAACGTGTCGGGATCGTGGGTGTTAATGGGGCTGGAAAAACCACTCTTTTGCGTTTGCTTGAAGGGGTCTTGCCGCCCTCGGCTGGCCGAGTCAAGACCGGAAAAACAGTAAAAATCGCCACCCTTTCGCAGGCTACCCACGAACTCGATGCGGTAGCCGACTTGCGGGTGGTAGAGGCCGTCAATGAAGTTGCTGCCACGATTACCGTTGGGGGAAAAGAATTGACCGCATCCCAACTTACCGAACGCCTTGGGTTCACCAAATCGCGGGCATGGACTCAGGTTAAGGAACTATCAGGTGGAGAACGTCGTCGCTTGCAACTTATGCGATTGCTAATGAGCGAACCAAATGTTTTGCTTTTGGACGAACCCACTAACGACCTCGATACCGATACTTTGGCGGCCATGGAAGATCTGCTCGATTCTTTCCCTGGAACGCTGGTGGTAGTTTCCCACGACCGGTACTTATTGGAGCGCGTTACCGATCACCAAGTTGCTCTGCTCGGTGATGGCAAGCTGAGAGATTTGCCTGGGGGAGTCGAACAATATCTTGAAATGCGTCGTGCGCAAGCACAAGGTGCCAATGTAGCACTTACAGGTTTTGATAAGACTGAGCAATCGAATGACGAAACTGCTGGCGACCAAGTAGCTTCGGACGAGCACAGCGCTGCTTCGTCCACGTTGAGTGCCGCCGAACGACGTTTGAAGCAAAAAGAAGCGGATAAGCTTGAGCGCCAACTGCAAAAAGCTAACCAGGCGGTTGAAAAGCTACATGCCAAGTTGGAAGAAGTTTCCGCCCAAGCGATGACATCAGAAAAAGCACAAGAACAGTTGGCGCAGCTTGGACGCGATTTGCAAGCGGCCAATGAACAAGTTGAAGAACTAGAAATGGCTTGGTTAGAAGCCGCTGCGGAACTTTAACTAATCTTTCCGTTTGGAAAAAGCGTGTTAAGGACGCACAATAGTTTCTTCTAGGTAAAGAATCGGAAAGCTATTTTCAGCAAGATAGCGCCTGATTCGTCCCCAGAATTGATTTCGCCAAGGGCACAGGGAGCAAGGAAAACTCCCAAAACTAGCGCGAGATGGTTATTATGGGGACAGTTGTTTTTAGGACGAGGAGAGAAAAATGCCAATTGGGAAGGTCAAGTGGTTCGAGCCGCGTAAGGGTTTCGGCTACGTTACTGGCGAGGACGGAAAAGACGTCTTTTTGCACGCCAGTGCGCTCCCGGAAGGGGTAAGCACTTTACGTCCTGGAACAAAGATTGATTACAGCTTTGCGGACAGCCGTCGCGGTCCTCAGGTTTTGTCACTTGAAGTTTTGGCAGAACCAGCGGATACTCGCGGCCCCCGTCGTAAGCCAGAAGAAATGGTTCCTCTAGTTGAGGATTTGATTAAGCTACTGGATCAGACATCTGAACCATTGCGTCGCGGACGTTACCCTGAAAACGGCCGCAAGCTAGCTAAGTTGCTACGCGCTTTGGCTCACGAGTTCGACGCCTAAACTGGAGTTGCCAAGTGGAGAAAAAAGCTGCGAACAAGACCCCTGCCAGCGCAGAGAAAAAAGCTAAGCCGCGTCGTGATGCGGTTTTGCAAGCTGCCGTTGAACAGGCTCGTGAAGCAGCACTCGACTTGGCACGACCAGGTCACGTTGGTGATCACCTCGGTTCTCATGCCGATGGGGAACGACTTTTAACCCATTACTTTGCATGCTTGCACCCTGGATATGTGGGCTGGGTGTGGGCTGTTACCATGGCTCGCGTCCCTCGCAGTAAAGTGGCCACGATTTGTGAAGTAGAAATGATTCCTCACGAGGGCGCGCTCTTAGCACCACCGTGGGTTCCTTGGGAAGAGCGCCTTCGCCCCTCTGACGTGTCGCGTGGAGACGTTGTACCTTACCTAGCAAACGATGAACGTCTGGTGCTGGGCAGTGTACGAGCAGAGGATGAAGATATTGACGCAGGTGATGAAACGCGTCTAATGCTTGATCGTCCTCGGGTAATGTCAGAACAGGCAACTAATGCTGTTGCAGGGCGTTGGAAGAAAACTTTGCGTACTGCTCGCGGCAACCATCGTTTCGCCCAAAACTGTGAGACCTGTGCTTTCATGTTGCCGTTAGCTGGTACGCTCGGGAAATCATATGGGGTCTGCGGTAACGAATTCTCTACCGAGGACGGTCGCCTAGTTGCTTTCACTCACGCTTGTGGAGCGCACTCGGAAACCGATGCCGAGCGGACTGACTCGCCATGGGAAGTTGAGCCATTGCGCCTTAATGACTTGACCATGGAAGTTCTGAATCCAGCAGATTTTTGGCTTGACGAGGACGCTGAAGCTAAAGCGGACGAAAGTGCAAAACAGGACTGAGTCCTCGTTCTTTTCCCTCGTTCTGGCTAACGCTTTGGGGCTGAAGCTAAAATCGCGCTAGGATTAAACTAGTCGTTTCATTTGGGGGAGTTTTGTCTAAAACATTTGCATCTTTAAGCATTCCGAATTATCGGATCTGGTTTATTGGCACAACTTTTGCTGCCACTGCCGTTTGGATGCAACGTGTCGCCCAAGACTGGGTGGTGCTCACAGACTTAACTAACAAGAACGCGACCGCAGTTGGAATTGTGACTGCATTACAGTTCTTGCCGCAGCTTTTCTTATCTCCTTATGCGGGCAAAGTAATTGATCGTCTTGATCGAAGGCGTCTAATTCAATTTACTCAAGGTGCCATGGCGTTGATCGCCATGATTCTCTCCTTATTGCTATATTTTGAAGTCGCTCATCTATATCATTTTTATATTTTGGCGTTTTTGGGCGGTTTAGTTCAGACCTTTGATAATCCTGCCCGTCAGATTTTTGTTAATGAGCTGGTTCCGCCTCGCTCCGTGCCTAATGCGGTGGCATTAAATTCGGCATCGTTTAATCTTGCTCGCATGATTGGGCCAGCAGTTGCCGGTTATACCTTAGCCTGGATGGGCTCGTGGCTTGTTTTTGCAGTAAATGCGGCTTTGTTGTTAGGTCCCATCATTGCTCTTGCCGTGATGGATCAAACGGAGTTTCATCCGGCAGTTCATCCTAAGCGTGGCTCGGGGCAAATCCGTGAAGGGCTACGTTATATTATGGCTCGCCGTGACATTGTTGCCATCATGGTGGTTGCTTCGGTGGTTTCCTGCCTAGGCTTGAATTTCCAGTTAACCAGCGCTGTGATGGCCAATGTGGAGTTCCATCGGGGCTCTGCCGATTTTGGTCTGCTTGGCTCGGTAATGGCGATCGGCTCTTTAACTGGGGCTTTGGTAGCCGCTAGGCGAGCAGTTCCTAGGGTTAGAACAGTTGTGGCTGCTGCTTTCGGTTTTGGGGTAGTTGAAGGCATCATGGCTTTGGCTCCGAATTATTATGTGTTTGCGGTATTGGCGGTACCGTTAGGCTTCTTTGCCTTGACGATGATTACCTCAGCAAATGCGGCTATTCAGATTTCCTGTGACCCAATGGTTCGAGGGCGAGTAATGTCCATTTACTCCATGGTATTTTTGGGGACGGTTCCAGTTGGAGCTCCAATCATTGGATGGATTAGCGAAAACTGGGGTGCTCGCTGGGGCCTAGGAGTAGGCTCGATTGCTTGCTTGCTTGTTTCGGGTGTGGTTGGCATGATCGTTTTCCGTAAGTGGGGGATTGACCTGCAGATGCGTTCGAAAGCACCCTTTGTAGAAGTTGTTGGACCTAGAGATCGTTATCTAGGTTTGCATCCCGAAGCCGTAGATCAGATTAGGACAATTTCAATCGAGGAAGCTTTTGCCCGTCAGCAGCAGGCCAAGGACGCTAAAGAGATTAAACAAAAAGCTAAGAAACAAAAGAAGCATCGTTAGTCTTTGCTGGTGTAACTTAATTTTAGACGTTAACTGAGTAACTAGAAAAACTGTACTCTCTTTCCAAAATCAATCATTACGCACCACCTGTTTTACTAAAATCGACCTAACTAACGATTATTTATTCTTTCGTTATTTCTTTTTTGAAACATGGGTGAAAATAAAAAGCATTTACGATTTTGGCTCTACTACGCGGTTTCTGTTGGGTTCGGTGAAAACGATTTCGGACTAGGCAAATAAAGTTGATGAGGTCTTGGGGAAAAAGTTTTCGCGACATGATAAAAAATCCATGTGACCGGTTGCGCTATTAACTGATGGAGGTTCTTGTGAGCGGCCTTATTGATACCACTGAGATGTATCTGAAAACCATCTATGAGTTGGAAGAGGATGGCGTGCCGGCTTTGCGCGCTCGCATCGTGGAACGACTGGGGCACTCGGGACCTACTGTTTCGCAGACGGTAGCGCGGATGGAACGTGATGGTTTGGTTGCTTTGACTGATCATCGTCGACTTTCGTTTACTGATGAGGGACGGCGCCGGGCGACCTCGGTTGTTCGCCGTCATCGACTGGCGGAATGTTTGTTGGTAGGCCCGCTTGGACTTGAACTTGGTCAAGTGCATCAAGAGGCATGCCGTTGGGAACATGTTATGAGTGAATATGTTTCAGAGCGTTTGGCTGCCGTCTTGGAAGATCCTGAAGTTGATCCTTTTGGTAATTTGGTTCCTTCGCTAGATGACGATAAATCTTTGCGTGATCCTCGCGGTCTTTCTTGCAGTGAACTCCGTGTCTCGGCAGAAGCTAAAAAATGTGTTCTGATTCGCATTGGGGAACCTTTACAGGCTGAACGATCGATTCTCGATCAGATGATTTCGATTGGGGCATTGCCTGAGAAGGAAGTGATGATTCGTCGCGAAAACCGCTATATTCTGCTGGAAACTCCAAGTGGTGAAGTTTCAATTCCAGTAGCTTTAGCGATGCATTTATTCGTTCGCGACTAATCCAAATTGTGGCAAAAGCAGACTGGTAGCGGAATAAATCACGACGACATAAGACGTTTCATGTAATCAAAACGTGACATTCTCGAAACTTTCTGGTTATCATTGAACCCGTAAATAAAGCAGGCTTAGTTAGTCTGTGCCGAAAACTTCGGAGGAAAACAAATATGCAGAAGACCTCGCAGGTACGTCATCGTGCCGCAAAGCGTCCGAATGACTCCCGCCGCGGCGCACGTACCATGGCAGCTGCAACCACCACTGGTTTAGCTCTATCCGCCATCGCAGGTGCAGGTGTTGCAGGGGCATCCCCAGTAGAATCCGGGGCTGCTACTGTTGACGTTTCTTCGCTAGCTCAGAAAGCACAGGCTGCTCTTGCAGTTAATGCTCCAGTAGCTGTTGCTAAGGATGCCAAGTGGGATGCTGAAGGTGCAGATGTTGAGGTCAAGGTATTTGATGCTCGCGCTGAACGCCGTAAGGCTGCTGAGGCTGAAGCTAAGGCTCGTCGTGAAGCCGAAGAAAAGGCTCAGCGTGAAGCTGAAGAAGCAGCACAGAGTGCCCGCTCTTCCCGTTCCGCCTCCCGCAGCGCTACCCGTAGTGCAGCTCGTTCTGCGGCACCTTCGAATAACTCATCTGCTAACACCTCGTCGCAGTCGGCTGCTAAGGCAGAAGTTAAAGAGGCTCCACGTGCAGTATCCAGCGCTGGTAGCTCTTCAGTAGTCGGTATTGCTTTCCGTTACCTCGGTACCCCTTACCGTTGGGGCGGCTCCACTCCTTCCGGCTTTGACTGCTCAGGTTTCACTTCTTATGTTTACCGTCAAGTTGGGATCAACCTACCTCACTCCTCTGGTGCTCAGCGGGGTCATGGTACTCAGGTCTCTGCAGCAGCAGCTAAGCCAGGTGACCTCGTTTGGCACCCAGGCCACGTCGGTATTTACATTGGCGGCGGCAAGATGATTCACTCTCCACGTCCAGGTAAGGGTGTTGAGGTTGTGCCAGTTCGCGGTGGCGATCGTTTCTACCGCATGCGCTGATTCTAAAACTTTTAAAACAGGCGTTTAAGCTTTCGAGCTTAAACGCCTGTTTTAGTTTTACTACCATTGTGGCGGAGGTTATACTGTAGGAACTAAACAAGGAGGTTCACGGTGAACAACGAAGTTATCGTGGTAGGTACCGATGGTTCAGATGAATCCTGGACAGTTTTGGATTGGGCTGTTGGTCGCGCCAAAGTTGCTAATGCTCAGTTACAAGTTTTAGTCGCATACAATTTGCCTTCTCTGACCCCTGCCGGAATGGAAGGGGGCTACCTGATGGTAGACGATGGTAAGCTTCGCGATTTGGCTTTAGAGACTGCGCAGAAAGCGTGTGATTACGCTAAGGAACGAGGTGTCGAAGCGACCTCGGTAGTACAGCCGGGTGATCCTGCAGCGCTTTTGTTGGAAGCTTCCAACGAGGCATCTTTGCTAGTGATTGGCACTACCGGTTCACAGGGTATTGCTGATCGGTTCTTGGGTTCTGTTTCTGCGTCATTGCCCGCAAAGTCTAAGTGCCCGGTTGTAGTAGTGCCCAAGTTTGAAGGTGGCAGCCCGTTTACTCCAGTTAAAAAGATTGTGGTTGGGGTTGATGGCTCTGATACAGCTTTGACCGCCTTGCGTAAAGCAGTCGATGAGACCGAACTTTGGGGTGCAAAGTTGCAAGCAACTTCTGCCGTTCCTTTTGCTACTGGAAACCACTTGATGGCCTGGATGACACCCTCAGTTGATCGTAAACGAGTAATGCATGATATTCGGGTTGGCCTTGATGTCTCGGTAGATCAGGTAGTTGGTGATCGTGATATTCAAGTCGGTCGACATGTGTTGGATGGAAACCCTGCGGAGCTACTTTCGGAGTTCTCTACTGCAGTAGATCTGATCGTAGTGGGGCGTCGCGGACGCGGTGGCTTCGCGGGGCTATTGCTTGGTTCTACCTCTCATACCCTGTTGGCACGGACTACGTGCCCAGTGATGGTGGTTCCGCAAGAGAAACTTGAAAAGCTCAATGGGGGAGCCACTGCTCCCTGGAATCGCGCATAAACGTTAACTTGTTTTAGGGCCGTCCAATTTTTTGGGCGGCCCTAAAACTATCTGTCTGGTTTTTGTTCAGTTATTTGGTACACTAATGGGCATTGCCCTCGTAGCTCAGGGGATAGAGCACCGCTCTCCTAAAGCGGGTGTCGGACGTTCGAATCGTCTCGGGGGCACTAATTTTTCTTTACTTGAGGATTTTTCTCAGTTTTCTTTGCCCATTTTTGTGAGGTCAAATCTATGAGCTCGACTTTGCCGCCTAAGCGTACATCAGATGCCGATCTAGACTCAGGTACGGTATCTCCATCCAAGGCTGTTAAAACGTCTGCTGAGGGGCAAATTCGCCATGAGGGGGCACCTCGTCATCGCCACCTGATTACATTATTGGGTCCCGCTTTTGTAGCGGCCGTGGCGTATGTCGATCCTGGAAATGTGGCAGCTAATATTACTGCTGGTGCCAGATATGGGTATACCTTGGTTTGGGTACTGGTATTGGCTAATCTAATGGCGGTATTGATTCAGTACCAGTCTGCCAAGTTAGGGTTAGTTACGGGAAAGTCTTTGCCCACTATTTTGGGACAGCGTTTGTCAAAACCCGCCCGTATTTCGTTTTGGGCGCAGGCTGAAATTGTTGCGGCGGCAACGGATCTAGCCGAGGTTATCGGTGGGGCAGTAGCTTTGCACCTGTTATTTGGGCTGCCTTTAGTTTGGGGTGGGGTCATTGTTGGCATCATTTCCATGGTGCTATTAATGCTGCAAAATAAGCGTACTCAGCATCGTTTTGAAATGGCCGTGATTGCGCTTTTAGCCATTATTACGATCGGTTTCTTAGCCGGACTCTTCGTCGATCCACCTTCGCTTAGGGGCACTCTCAATGGATTGGTTCCACGTTTTGCTGGTTCTGATTCGGTATTGGTGGCGGCATCTATGCTGGGGGCTACTGTCATGCCTCACGCGATATATTTGCACTCGACTCTGGTAAATGATCGGCATGGCCAGAGCCAAGAAGGAACTGATCGTCTCCTGCAAGCAAGTCGGTGGGATGTAACTTGGGCATTAATCTTGGCTGGGGCTGTCAATATTGCGCTATTGCTATTGGCTGCTACTTCACTGCGTGGAGTGGAAGGCACCGACACTATTGAGGGTGCGCATGCCGCAATTACTGCTCATTTAGGGCCGGCCGTGGGCGTGATATTTGCAATCGGCTTGCTAGCTTCGGGTTTAGCTTCTACTTCAGTTGGGGCTTATGCGGGTTCTGAAATCATGAAGGGGCTTTTGCAAATTCGAATCCCTATTTTGGTTCGCCGATTGATTACCTTGCTCCCAGCTCTGATTATTCTTGGCGGGGGAATTGACGCTACTTGGGCATTGGTTATTTCCCAAGTGGTGCTTTCCTTTGGCATCCCTGCCGCCTTAATACCGTTAGTTCATTACACCGCTGATGAGGAACTGATGGGGAAGTATCGCGATGGCGTTTGGCTTCGCGTCGCATCTTTGGTATCCACTTTGATCATCTGCGCATTAAATCTGTTATTAATCTATTTAACCTTTACTGGGGTTGCTTGATTAATTCCGATTTAGTCCTCTGGCTAGACCGAATCAATTAACGGAACTGGCATATAAGAACATGAGCTGTGGAGCTGAAGGATTAAAGTCGATCTTGTGCTTTGGAGATCTTTCGTTGCAAGCGGGAGATACGCCAAGCTTTGAGCTTACCAACAAGGCCACCCCAGTAGGGCTCACGTTCTGGTTCTGGTTCGGGACGCTTCGGGTCCAAAGTAGGATCTGTATCGATTGAACCGGTCATGGTTTGATGAGGCCATGCAAGGGTATTTGGGGCGCTCAAACTAACGTAGTTCGGGCGGTCATTTAGGTGTAGTTCATCTTTAATAGTTGGTACTGCAGGCGAGGGCGGATTAGCTGTCCAAGCGGCGACCATCTGAGTCACACGGGCTAGTAGGTTTACCCAAAGCATTAGGGTGGCTAGTGCCGCGAATGAGGCTAGTAGGGGATCGTGGACAGAACCTACGGCAGTGGTTCCTAGGTAGCGGACAATCCCTGAGAATACGCCAAACATTGCGCCGCCTAGTAGGAGATCTTTGCGGGGCACTTTAATCCCAGAGACGAAGGCGATGAGAGTACACCAAACAAAGCCGTCGACAAGTGCTGCGACTAGTAGGGAAGCAATCTTTAAGGAGTACTGAGCGAATTGTCCACTAAGGCCGATGAAGTCGAGAATGGTGCTACCAAGGCTAGATACGACTACGCCAAGAATGGTGGTAAGCAGAACGCCAACACCGAGGATGAGAAAGCCAAGAATGTCCCTGAGCTTTTCGATTAGGAAGTTATCGGGGTATCGTGCAATGCCAAACATTGAACGCAGTGAGATCTTTAAATTTGCCATCACGCGAGTGGCGGCAAAGATTAGGGTAATAATAGCGATAACACCGGCCACGGAGAACGAGGAATCCATGACAAGGTTGTCGGGGTTGATTAGTCCATCTTTTTGCGGAGTCGAGAGCAAACCAGGCATCGCTTGGTTAACATTTTTGACGACTTGTCCCATTAGGGCTTTATCGCCACCGAGGATGGCCATGAGAATTGTCCAAGCGATGGTTAGGGCTGCACCGATTGAGAAAAGAGCTGAATAGGCAATCCCACCACTCATGAGAGCGCCGCGCTGGATGGAGTAACGTGCCAGCATACGTCCGAGCCGAGTACCATTCCACCAACGAAGAGCCGAGTTTACCTTGTCCATTAGGCTAGGCTCTTGCCAAACTTGCTTGAGGCTGGGAGCCGGCACTAAGTAGCGTTGGGCAGTGGTTAGTTCATTGTAGGTGCTTTGAGCAGGGGCTTTTGGTAGCTCAATCTGCTCACCCGCAATGGTGGTGTCTGCATCAGTTACAAACTGGACTTCGGTTTTCTCTTCGCTCATGCCCCCCAAAATAGCAAAGATGCTCTCATTATTAGGACTTGTGGCCCTATTTTAGTGATATTTATGACATTATTTCTTTGGGATAGTTATTATTAAGCTATGCGAATTCAACGACGAATCTCTAGAAGTGTTTTTTCATCTTTTGCGGTACTAGCTTTAGCTACCGCAGGTTTGACTCAGGCTACGCCCTCGGCAATGGCAGATCAGCCAAGCGGTGGTCGTATTTTTTATGTGGATTGTTCTGCACAGACCAATGGTGACGGGTCTTTTGAGTCACCGTTTAACTCATCTGCAGCGGCTAGTTCTGTGACGTTAGCCGAAGGGCAATCTTTACTCTTTAAACGCGGCGTGACCTGCCGCGGGCAGGTACAGATTAACGGTCGAGGAAGTGCTCAATCTCGAATCTACGTGGGTGCGTATGGTGATGTTTCTAAGCGGGCACGCATTGACGCTAATGGTGATAAGAATGCGTTGCTTGCCTTAAACAACGAGTATCTGACGATTGAAGATTTGGAACTTGAAGCTCCTGGAGATAAGCAAAACGAGCGACGTGGTTTATCTTTAGTTTCCCGTGATGGGGGAGTCTTGCATGGCATCGAGGTTCGTGATCTTTATATTCACAATGTTCAGGGATACATGCCAGCCACTAAAGGTGCGCAACCAGGAGCATTTATTGGTAAGGGTCCGAATGCTTCGGGCGGTATTGTGATTGATTCTTTAGGGCAGAACACTCCTTCGGCATTTAAAGATTTGGTTATTGAGAATAACCGGATTGAAGATGTTTCTCGTGAAGGTATTTACTTCTGGTCAAACTGGTGTCGGCGTCCAATGCTGAAACGCTGGGGAAACCTTTGCTCGAAGGAATACACCCCTAATGAGAATGTGCTTGTTCGTGGGAATCGCTTAAAGGACATTGGCGGTGACGGCATCGTCCTGACTGGGATTCAGCATGGGGTGGCCGAGTGGAATCAGCTAGATAACTTTAACCTTGGGGTTGAGGCCTATAACGCAGGCATTTGGATGGCCAATAGTGACCATATCGTTTTGCAGCATAATGCTGTTTCTGGTGGGGTTGGTAATAAGTATGATTCGATGGCATACGACGTTGATCATGCTTCTACTGACATTGTTGTGCGGCACAATCTGTCGCATGATAACCAGGGTGGATTCTTGTTACTTTGTCCAGATGCCATTCAAGGCGATGGTTTTGGTGGCGTTCACGATATTGACGTTTACGGCAATGTGTCGATTAATGACCATACTCGTTGGCTGATGCACGGTTGTGGTGGCGATATTGTCAATATGCGTCTGTTTAACAATACGGCGTACGTCTCTGCCTCCACTCCAGCAGTATCTATGTGGGCGGATATTTGGGGGAAGAATCCACAAGTTGAAGTTTTTAACAATGTACTTTTTGCTGAACCAGGCGCAAACGTGTCTTTTGTTAAGCCTGATGATGGCCTAAGCATTCACCACAACTCTTTCACTGGTTTTACTCCGCCCTCGCAAGCAAGCGAGACACTTCGTGGGCAGGTTTCTTTTGTAAATCCTCAGGGGCATGATCCAGCTGGATACCAGTTGCAGTCTGAGGACGGCCTACTTGGTACCGCTTTGCCTTTGTCCCAGTCGGTGCGTGGTTTTGCCGGCCGAACGTTTGCACATGAACCGCTGGTTGGTGCTTTTAGTCAGAGCGCGGCTGCGTCTAAAGTAAAGGACGCGGGTCTATTTGCCGAGGCCGGTCAGGCACTTTGCTTGACTGCCGAGGGCACTGCCCCGAATTCTCGTGTGACGGCCTTGGCGATCGATAGTGAAGCTGCTCCTATTTCGACTGGGGCTGCTTGGGCGGATGCGCAAGGTAGGGCGTTGGTGTGTTTGCCATCTGTGGGGAACATTCCAGCTGGGGTTTCGTCCTCGGACCTAGCAGTGAAGGTTTTTGGGGCGGATGGTAACACTTTGCGAGAGGTGACCGCCCAAGTGGTGGCTCCAAAGTCCACACCAAAATTCTTTGCAGATTCATTGAGCTTGGTGGATAAATCTTCCGAGCATGATAAAGATGGGCGTCGGGCGGTCAACGCGATTGACGGAAATCTGCAAACTTTCTGGCATTCGAAGTGGATGGCGCCGGCCGCGCAAGCTCCGCACTGGCTCGTGGTTGATGCAGGTAAGACCGTAGAATTGAGCGCGATTCAAGTTACTGGGCGTCCTATTGCCTCAGGTGGAGACAATGGGCGACCGAAGCACGTGAAGGTTTATCTGTCGGATGATAATGCCAACTTCCGGATGGTTACTGAGACGATTTTGCCTAAGCAAGTTGAGCCGGTACTGATTCCTTTGGCCGAGGGCGACAGGACAGTGTCGGGTAGGTACGTAAAGTTCGAAGTGCTTTCCAATTGGGGCGACGGTGATTTTGCAAGCCTTGCGGATTTGAAACTTGTGACTGGTTTTGACTCTCATCTTGGTGGAGTTGGGCTGGGAGTGACCCCTCCGGAGGGTGCTCTTAAAGCTCCAGTGCTCTTGGCAGACGAAGCGCTTATTACTCCTGGCAGCGAATTTGAAGTAGGTGTCTTGGGCTCGAAGGTGGGGAATGCCGAGGTCGAGTTCGCTTGTGACGGCAGCAAACAACAGGTTTCGATCACATCAGACATGATGGCATTGCTGCAGCTCACAGCACCAATGGCCAGTGGACAGTGCTCGGTTATTTTCCGGCAAGGTAAAGAGATTTCGGTAGCTCAGATTAACCTGGGACCACTGCCTACACCAGAGCCGACTGTAGAGCCGACCCCTGAGGCGACTGAGGAAGCTACGGCTGAACCAACTCCTGAGCCTACTAAGGAGCCTACTGTTGAGCCGACTAAGGAACCGACTCCTGAAGTGACTGAGGAGCCAACTACTGAAGTGACTGAGGAGCCAACTCCTGAACCGACGAAGGAGCCTACTGTTGAGCCGACTCCTGAAGTGACTGAGGAGCCTACTGTTGAGCCTACTAAGGAACCGACTCCGGAGCAGCCGAAGCCTCCGGTTAAGCCAACTCCAGAGCAGCCGAAGCCGCAGCCTCCGGTTAAGCCTGAACCGACCCCAGCTCCTAAGCCTCCGGTTAAGCCAACTCCAGAGCAGCCGAAGCCGCAGCCTCCGGTTAAGCCTGAACCGACCCCGGTTTTGCCTGATCCTAAGCCAGAGCCTAAGCCGCTACCTCCGGTAAAGCCGCAGCCTCCGGTAAAGCCTGAACCGACCCCGGCGCCGGTTAAGCCAACTCCGGAACAGCCGAAGCCTCCGGTTAAGCCAGAACCTACCAAGGAACCGGCACCGAAGCCTCAGCCACCGGTCAAGCCAACCCCAGAGCAGCCGAAGCCTCCGGTTAAGCCAGAACCTACTCCGGTTTTGCCTGATCCGAAGCCAGAGCCGAAGCCGCTTCCTCCGGTTAAGCCGAAGCCTCCGGTAAAGCCTGAACCGACTAAGGAGCCAGCTCCGGTTCCAGCACCTAAGCCTGAGCCAAAGCCGCAGCCAAAGCCAGAGCCCAAGCCGACCCCGGTTAAGCCTGAGCCAAAGCCGCAGCCAAAGCCTGAGCCCAAGCCGACCCCGGTCAAGCCTGAACCTAAGCCTGTGCCTAAGCCAGAGCCTAAGCCTGTTCCTAAGCCGGTTCCTGTTCCGGTGAAGCCGGCGCCTAAGCCTGAGCCTGAGGTTTTGGATCCGTTCTTGGTTCGTGCGTCTGTTCCTGTTTTCTCGGTTGCGAAGGATGTGCCTTCTGGTGCGTTGTTTGCTGGTGAGATTAAGTGGATGTATGAGGCTGGTATTACTACTGGTTTTAATTCGGATCAGACTTTCCGTCCTGCGGTTGGGATTGATCGTGAGGCGATGGCGGCGTTCTTGTATCGTTTGGCTGGTCGTCCTGATGTGAAGGGTTATCGTCCGGTCTTTAAGGATGTGGATCAGAAGCGGACTTTGTTCTGGCGTGAGATTCAGTGGATGCATGATGCTGGTATTTCGACTGGTTGGGCTGATGGTACTTATCGTCCGTATCAGCCGGTTAATCGTGATGCGATGGCGGCGTTTATGTATCGTTTCTGTGCGAAGTTTGAAGATAAGTGTTCGAAGCATGTTAACCCTAATAAGTTGGTGGTTAATGAGCCGGTTCCGTTTAAGGATGTGAATGCTAAGACTTTGCATCATAAGGCGATTGCGTGGATGCGTCGTGCGAATATTTCGACTGGTTGGGCTGATGGTACTTATCGTCCGGTTCAGCCTATTGAGCGTCGTGCGATGGCCGCTTTCATCTTCCGTATGGTCCACAACGGAAACGCAGAATAATAGGTACCTATAAATATTGGCCGAGGACGGGAAAAGTAACTGTCGTCCTCGGCCAATATTCGTGTTCACTATTTCTAGGGGTAATGGAATCTTGAGATTCTATGTAAGTTGTAGGGGGTAACTGTGCAACAAGCGGCAGGGGTACAAAAGGGTTTAGAACTGAGCTAAAGTAATCGAGCCAATTCGACTAGTAAGCACTATTGAATCATAGGTTTTCTACATTCTTAGTCTAAATCGGATTGCTTAGGTTTATGCAAGAACGCTTAACTTTTAGTGCATTTAACGTTTGCTCTTTTGGAAGAGTAATTATTGAACTTATTTCCTCTCGATACTCTGGGAAAGGAAATAATAATTTAGCTGCATCATAGATGAATCCGAATCACGTTCAATATCAGAAACAAGCTAAAAATTCGCTTAATCAATCTATCAAGAGTAGCAAGCAATGAAGTAGATCTATTTATGCTTCCTTCGGATTGGGGAAGACGCGTCGAAAGTAGGGCAATAAATAAAGAATGGTGGGGGAAAACTTTCGTTTTCCCCCACCATTCTTAGCTATGGTTGAACCTTAGAGTTATTTCTTAGGTCCGTTGTTAACCATGCGGAAGATGAACGCTGCCATCGCGTCACGGTGGATTGGATCGCGAGGACGGAAGCGACCGTCTGCCCAACCAGTGGAGATTCCAGCTTCGCGCATCCAAGAGATTTGCTTAGCGAATAGGTTGGTGCTTACTACATCCTTGAACAACGGCTTGCGCGGGGTAGCAGCGAAGCTGTAGTTCTTCGGATTGACCGACTTGGAGCAAACGTCAGGGTTACTCTGGCACAACCGGTACAAGAAAGCAGACATTGCTTCACGACTAATCGGATCGTGAGGACGGAAGCTACCGTCATCCCAACCAGTCGAGATCTTAGCCTGGCGCATCCAGGTGATTGGCTTGTAGAACATGTTGCTACGGTCTACATCGGAGAACGGTTTGCCCGAAGTAGCAACTTCAGGAGAACCAGCCAAACGGTATAGGAATGCAGCCATTGCTTCACGACTGATGTTGTTCAGCGGACGGAACGTGCCATCTGCCCAACCAGTGGTAATGCCACGCCAACGCAACCAATCGATTTCACATGCGAAGAGATCGTTACGACCGACATCCTTGAATGGGTTGTATCGGAGGTTGGAGTAAGTACCAACACACTTCGCAACACTAGCGCCTGGCTTGACCGGGGTCGGCTTGGGCTCTGGCTTTGGCTCAGGCTTGACCGGGGTCGGCTTGGGCTCTGGCTTTGGCTGCGGCTTTGGCTCAGGCTTGACCGGGGTCGGCTTGGGCTCTGGCTTTGGCTGCGGCTTTGGCTCAGGCTTGACCGGGGTCGGCTTGGGCTCTGGCTTTGGCTGCGGCTTTGGCTCAGGCTTGACCGGGGTCGGCTTGGGCTCTGGCTTTGGCTGCGGCTTAGGTTCAGGCTTGACCGGGGTCGGTTTCGGCTCTGGCTTTGGCTGCGGCTTTGGCTCAGGCTTGACCGGGGTCGGTTTCGGCTCTGGCTTTGGCTGCGGCTTTGGCTCAGGCTTGACCGGGGTCGGTTTCGGCTCTGGCTTTGGCTGCGGCTTTGGCTCAGGCTTAACCGGGGCCGGGGTCGGCTCAGGCTTTACCGGAGGCTTCGGCTTAACCGGAGGAAGCGGCTTCGGCTCAGGCTTTGGATCAGGCAAAACCGGGGTCGGTTCTGGCTTTACCGGAGGCTTAGGAGCCGGAGTCGGTTCAGGCTTAACCGGAGGCTTAGGAGCCGGGGTTGGCTCTGGCTTTACCGGAGGCTTCGGCTTTTCCGGAGTCGGAGCAGGCTTTACCGGTGGCTTCGGCTTTTCCGGAGTCGGAGCAGGCTTTACCGGAGGAACTGGGGTTGGGGCCGGAGTGGGCTCAACAGTTGGTTCCTTGGTTGGCTCTGGTGCCGGAGTAGGAACTGGGGTTGGGACCGGGGTCGGCTCAACAGTTGGTTCCTTGGTTGGCTCAGGTGCCGGAGTAGGAGCCGGGGTTGGGGCCGGGGTCGGCTCAACAGTTGGTTCCTTGGTCGGCTCAGGTGCCGGAGTAGGAGCCGGGGTTGGGACCGGAGTCGGCTCAACAGTAGGTTCCTTAGTTGGCTCTGGAGTTGGTTCAGGCTGTGGGTATGCAAGGTTAATCGCCTTGATAGTAGCTGACCCGAAGTCGCCAAAGACGAAACGGTTTTCACCAAAGTGTGCCGGGCAGGTGAACTCAGTAGTCGTTTCACCAGCCTTTAGCGCTACCGTCTTGGTTGAACCATCTGGGCAAGTAACCTCAGTGGAGCCATCTTCGGTGGCAGCATATTCGAGTTCGAAAGTACGCTCACCGCCCTTTTCCAAAGTAACGTCAACCTGACGCCACTTACCAACCGAAGTTGCTTCCTGGCGTGGCTTTTCTGGGCCATCGTAAACAGGCAATACCAAAGCATCAACATTTACCGCTGGACCAGAAGAGTAGAACTTAAGATCGTTCTTACCCTTGTGCATTGGACAAGTGATGGTGTAGCTACCTGGAGTGGTGTAGCCGCCAGTCTGAGGTAGATCGTTCAGATTCTGAGTACGTCCACCGCATTCAAGAGTGATGTTACGAGAGTCGTCACCCTTGATGTACTGGAACTCGATCTGACGATCGCCGTCAACTTCGGAGTAAACCGGAACAGTTACGGTACCGTTACCGCCACCGATGTAACCAGCGACAGCGCCATTGGAAGCACCATCTTTGTCTTCAATGCGGCCGCTACCGGTGAATGTGCCACCTTCGCCTTCGTAACGAAGAGCAGCTTTTGCTTCACCATTGGCTGGAACCTCTACTGGCGAAAGTGTCGCTGAAAGAGGAGCAGGCTTGCTTGGCTCAGTGGTTGCTTCCGGAGTTGGTTCAGTGGTGGCATCAGGGGTAGGAGTAGTTTCGGGTAGTGCCGAGAACTGGATTTCTGCAGCAGAACCGAAGTTCTTAATACGGCCACCTTCGTTAACGCCTTCTTGACCGTGATCATCGACGATGAACAAACGAACGTAGGTTGCCTTCACTGGGGTATCAAGGAGAACAATCTGCTTCGAACGGGTCTTCTGAAGACGACCAATCTTGACGTCCTTGAATGGGCCATTGGCATTTTCGGAGACCTGAAGCTTGTAGTTATCAGCTACGCCGTTCCAAGAATTATCTTGGCGAGCGAGGTAGGAGAAAGCATCAAGCATCATCGGTTCAGGCAACTTAGCCTGGATCCAGTTGTCACCGTAGGAACCAGCATTGCTGGACCAATCAGAGTGCCAGATCGAACGAGGGTTACCATCAAATGCTTTAGCAGCCGGAGCTTGGAAGTGGTTCTTAGCGCTGATTTCAGTCAAACGGTTATTTTCGACTGGGTGGGGCAGCGAAGGAACCACGGTGAAGTTGGCTGATGAGCTATATTCGCCCTGGGTAAAGGTTACGGTACAAGCACCTGCTGGGGTCGAACGTGGTACTTCAATCTGCTGTTCTACTAGCTTGCCTTCAGCATTGGTATTTACATCCATCTCTGGCATACCGCAGCTAAAGGTTAGTTTGGCTGGGGAGCTCTTCTTAGCAGTTGTCACGTTAACGGCAAAAGAAGCACCTTGATCGACAAGCGAATCGCCTGTCAAGGTTAGCAATGGTTCAATTTCCTTAGGAGCAGGATCTGCCGGGGCAGGTTCTGGTTCCGCTGGAGGTTCATTTGCTTCAACCTTGGTCAGCTTTGCATCCCAAGCTTTGGTTAGGGTTAAATCATCACAGTAGCCATCGCCAGAATCTGCCTTGTAGCAGTAGACAGTGAATGGATCAGTAGTAGGGGTGAACTGTAGCGACTTTACCCGCCATGTGCTATCGGTGAAGTCTACGCCCTGTTCAGGGGCACCAAAGCCCTTCACACCAAGTTTGATGCTGCCAGAGTCTGCTTTACCAAAACCAGACAGTTCATATTTGACATTAGTTTCAGGTACATACTGCATTTGGTTTTCAGCTGAGCCCGCACCTGTAACACGCATGGCATAGCTACCAGAAACAGCATTCTTCTTATTACGACCGTTGTTCCAAGTGGTCCATACAGTATTGCCAGTCGATTCAAATGAACCATCGTTCATATAGTCAGTAACACGCACCAACTGTAGGTCATCGACGTAGCCTCCGTCACCAGAGATCTTGACAGTCAGGTTGCGCGCATCAGAAGCAGTACGGAAAGTAACCGAGATTGGCTGCCAATCATCCTGCTTTTCGCCAACGCTCTTAGCGACTGCTGAGATATCGCGGTGGTTGATAACCTCGATCTTCGGAGTCTTACCGTCAACGGTCTTTACTGCACCCTGAAGACGGTAAGTTGCATTAGCTGCAGCCTTAACCTGCTGGGTGACATTTGCCGAGGCAGAAAGTTGCAAGCCCTTTTCGCCAGCACGCTTAGCGTCAGTTGAAATTGTGGCGTTCGTGAGACTCCAAACCGGAGATGCTGGGGCATTTTCAAAGCCGCCATTGAATAGAGTGCCATCTGCTCCTGCTGGAACAGGAGTGAACTGGACGGCACCAAGGTCTGGTGCAACACCAGTTGGGACTGGGTTACCCAAGATGTCTTTAGTGCCAGGATCAGCCACTGGCAAACCAGCGTGGGCACCGGCCTGAGTTCGTACTGCCAAGCCTTCAATGCCATGTTTATCGCTTGGCTTTAGACCTGAAAGAACGGTATTGGTTTGATCGTCCTTATCAGCAATCCAACCATGTAGTGTGCCAGCAAAAATGTTATGAGACCACTTTTGGATGTTGCGGAGTTCATCGTTAACCTGGAACTTGACTGGCCCCTGTGCGTAAAGCACGTTATTTAAGAACGAGCTAGCAGTTGAGCCGGAAGCGCCCTTGTCAACGGTTACGTTTGGAGGCAAAACGAAGGTGTTGTTGTACACCTTGCCGTCTGCCTGACCTGCCATAAAGAAGGTACGAGGACCCTGGTTGTGGCTCTCTGCGCCAGCACCATCGTTTAACGAAACGTTGTAACGAATTACGGTGCCGAGGGACATGCCGCCACAACCACAGAATAGGAAGAAACCACCCATATTGCCGTGGGTCAAGTTGCGCTCGAATACTGTTCCATATGAACCGTAGTCGGCATCGAATGCGGTCGAGTCCCAAGTGCCAGTCGGCATGACGGCGTTGAAAACGTGGTTGTTGTAGAACTTAACGTTGTCTGCGTCCCACACCCAAACAGCAGCGTTGTTGCCTGCTGGGGCATTGCCGTGAGCGTGGTGGTTGACGTTCCAAACTGAGTTGTTGTAAACCTCAGAACCAGAAGCAAACTGGACAACGATGGCGTCGCCGCCTACATCAGTCACGATGTTATCGTGAATTTTCATTGGACCGAATGGCTGGAAAGCATTGTCGCGAATAGAGCCACCAACTAGCGGACGAGTACGCCAACGCGAGCCCATATTGATACCAGAACGAGACACATCGCGTATTTCGTTGTGAGAGACTTCAACACCGGTGAAGTAAGTGGGAACCTTGTCATTGGGCTGTTGGTGATCCGCCTCAAATTGGATACCACCAGAACCATTTAGGTCCTTACGGGGAGCGCCATACACCTTATGGATGAAGTTACCCTGTAGTTTGAAGTCAGTACATTCGCCTTTATCAATGCAGGTGACGACAATGCCGCGACGACTATCATGATAATCACGGTTGTCATTGGTGAAGTTGGTTAGCTCTAGATTACGAACTCGCCAGTGCTGCTGATTAGTAAGCTGAACTACAGCGTTAACGCCGTTACCGTCAATCTTCGCCCACTCGTTTCCTTCGCCGTATGCAGAAATCGTAATTGGATTATCAGCAGTACCAGAACCAAGTGGGTGTAGCTGACCTGTACAAGTCGCTCCCTTTTTTAACAGGACCTGATCACCAGGCATGAAGGTTTTCTTATTGACCTTAGTAAAAGAATTGAAAGGTGAATTCTGGGTACCTTCCCCGTCTTCGCTCGCACTACAGTCGATAAAATATCGAGTGCCGGTCGTTAAAGGCTGCGACAAGTCTTCCGCGGTAGGGAACTCATTGTTAACTTTACGAGCACCGAATACCTGTCCGTTTGCTGTAACAGCGACTGGAATTTCAGTATCGTCAGCCGTTCTTTCGTCAAGTTTCAGTGGTTTGAGTAAATCAACTACTGAGAACTCTCCATAATTTCTTGTATCTGCACTTGCCAATGGGGTAGCCATAGCAAATGCTACAAAGGGGGTTAGGCCGGCGGCCAACCACCTACTAGGATATTTCCTTTGCATGAGCGGTCCTCTTCTTTGAATCCGTCAAATACGTGGGCAACATAGCGCACTGCCCACTATCTTACCCCTATTTGTGTAATTATTCAGTGTGCAAAAAGAATCTGATGTCGCTCTATTCCTAACTCAGACAGGTTATGAGATGAACCGTTGAGCACGGTATGAAAGGGAGCTAAGCAGAATTTGGTTTTATGGTGACCTAGCCTTAAAATGTGTGTTGTATTGCATTGATTTTGATGCGTTAACACTCACTCGTGATTATCTAGGAGATATCAGAAATGACTGCAAAGGTGCGGAAGACAGCGACTAAGCTGGCTGATGGGCGAGATTTTTTCTACTTTGATGATTCGCCAGAATATGTCAGTGGTGAAAAGACTCGTCGTTTAGACGATCCCAGGCCACTAACGGATCGTTTCGCTCCCCAGACTGACGCGGAAGGTAACGAGGTCGCTTTCACTGGTCCGATCATGCGTTTTGACGCTTTAACCGGTGATTGGATTCCGATGGCGGCGCATCGAATGAATCGAACCTTCATGCCCCCAGCTGATGCTAATCCATTCGCACCGGCGCGTGAAGGAGCCACCTATCAGGACGGTGAAATCCCTGATACGGACTACGATGTGGTTGTATTCGAAAATCGATTCTCTTCCCTAATGCAGGTGCCAGGTGTGCCGGATGAAGTGACTTATTTGAACGGCAACCCACTATTTGCAGAACGACCCGCTGCTGGCCGTTGTGAAGTTATTTGCTTCGGCCCAAAGCTGGAAGAAAATTTGGTTTCAATGGGTGAAGAGCGCATGCGAACAGTAATTGAAGCGTGGGCAGACCGAACCGAAGAACTCTCTCAGCTACCTGGAATTGAGCAGGTTTTCTGTTTCGAAAACCACGGTGAAGCAATTGGCGTTTCCCTTCACCATCCTCACGGTCAGATTTACGCTTACCCATTTATTACGCCATACACCCAGCGGATGCTTCTACAGGCACGAAACTACCGTCAACGTACTGGACGTAACCTACTTTCAGACGTCGTGGCAGCTGAATTGGAAAGTGGCGAGCGGATCATCGCTCAAACCGACCATTGGGTGCTTTATGTGCCAGCTGCAGCTCGCTGGCCAGTCGAAATGCATCTTGCCCCTAAGCGTGATGTGCCAGATATTCCGTCACTGAATGAAGAAGAGCGAAAAGATCTTGCAAACATCTATTTGCGAATGCTTCAAGCTGGTAACCGTTTCCATCAGCGTGAAGATGGTAGCTATGTTGATCTGCCGTATGTAGCGGGTTGGCACCAAGCACCAAATAGCGCAAAGGATGATTTGCGACTACACCTGCAGCTAATTTCGATTCAGCGTAGCCCAGATAAGTTGAAATACTTAGCAGGATCGGAATCTGGAATGGCCGCATGGATTTCAGATACCACCCCAGAAAAGATTGCTCAGCGCTTGCGCGAAGTATGGAAATAAGACCTCTCGGAAAGGAAAACTATGACTGAGCTTGAATGGTCACACCCAGTCTCGCGAGAAGAAGGCGCGAAGCGTGCCAAAGAAATGTTCATCGAACGATACGGGTACGAGCCAGCTGGAGTCTGGTCCGCACCAGGGCGAGTGAATTTGATTGGCGAGCACACAGATTACAACGGTGGCATGTGCCTACCGATTGCTCTTCCACACCGTGCCTACGTTGCGGCGAGTCCGCGTGAAGATCGTGTCATGCGATTGACGGACCGATTCGTGCCAGAAGGATGGGACTCGGTAGACCTAGATACCATTGCACCTGTAGGGCAGCCAGGAGAAGTCACCGGTTGGGTTGCATATCTAGCGGGCGTTGCTTGGGCACTAGAACAAGCAGGATATGGCCCTCTTCCAGGTTTCGATCTAGCCTTGTTCTCCTGTGTGCCTCGCGGTGGCGGATTATCGTCCTCGGCCGCATTAGAATGCGCAACCGCGGTTGCCATCGATGAGCTAGCTCAGCTAGGTCTTGCCGGTACCGAAAATGAACCTAACGATGAAGGCAGAGCCAAGTTAGTTGACATTTGCCGACAAGCAGAAAATGAAATCGCTGGCGCTCCCACGGGCGGATTGGATCAATCTGCTTCTCTACGCTGTAGCGAAGGATCAGCTTTGGCACTTGACTGTCGAGATAATTCAACCGAACTGGTGCCATTTGACCTTGCCGCTGCCGGCCTTGAACTGCTGGTAATCGACACCCGTGCGGCCCACTCACTCAACGACGGCCAATACAAAGCACGGCGTGATGCCTGTGAATCTGCGGCAGCCAAACTGGGAGTTGGGCAACTAGTCGAGATTACGCCTGACAAGCTCGATGAATCGCTCGCGAAGCTCGATGACCCAGAAGAAATCAAACGAGTTCGACACGTCGTGACTGAGATTGAACGAACCAATCAGGCGATTACCGAACTGCAAGGACATCCACTTGAAGGTGCGACCTTAGATCGGATCGCTGAACTCTTCAATGCTTCACACGAGTCGCTACGTCATGACTACGAAGTTACTTGTCCTGAGCTTGATGTCGCAGTTGAAGCTGCCCGGCAAGCTGGAGCCCACGGCGCAAGAATGACCGGTGGGGGATTCGGCGGATCTGCTATTGCGCTAGTGGAGGCTGGCAAAGCTGAAGAAGTAGCAAAGGTTGTCGCTCAAGCCTATGAAAAGGCTGGATTCGAACCTCCTGCCTTCCTGCTAGCGTTGCCAAGCGCCCCCGCAGGGAGCGAAAACTAAGCGGTTGGGTGGTATTCGGCAAAAACTGAATACCACCCAACCAACCAAACTGTCATAGGGGAATCTAATAACAACTTCACCCCGGCTAAAAGAGGGAAAGCTGCAAAGTGGCAGAGTCCTCCCAACAACGCTTCGATAGATAAAACATAAATATAGAAGCAAATTCATACTTATTCGGCTAGTGCATTAGATATAAAATGTGCTAGTGTGCTAGTAACACGCTTAGGTAAGTTAGAAGGAACTGATAATGAAACGTCGTGAACGTCATGCCACCCCAGATATTTCTCTCCTCTCTTCGATTATGGCGGCAATCGATAATCCGGAAGACATGGCTGTTTTTCTGATCGATCTTTGCACTCCGACCGAACTAGAAGCTCTTGCCGATCGCTGGCGAGTCGTGCCACTCCTTAATGAAGGAATGTCCTACCGGAAGGTACGTGAAGTCTCTGGTGTCTCAGTGACCACTATCGGTCGAGTTGCTCGTTACATGGGTACCGGGGTAGGAGGATACGACCTCGGGCTAGACATTATGGAAAAGCTAGGCCTCAAAGATGAAGTGGTCGAAAAGGCTTTAGCTGAAGCGGAAGCTGCCGAAAAAGCTGAGGAAAAGAAGTAATTTTTACTACTTAAACGCCATCTTTGTTTACCCCTCCTTGAGCACTGTCTTGAGGGGGGTTAACTTTTGGCAGTTGCTACTATCTTGATCCGCTGTGACTAAAGACACTCGTTTCGTGTTGCGTATTAACATGTTAACTCATTAAAGTATTAGTTGTTGCGGCAAAGGGTCGCAGTACCAAACACTAACTACTTTTGAAGGAGTAATCATGGGGCGCAAACTAGCTCTTAACCCAATGGCACAATCTACTTTTGCTGCCCGCCGTCATTTGGCAGTTGGTGCGGTTGTACTCGCCGGAGCTCTGGCACTAACTGGTTGTGGAAATGCTGAAAGCAAAGATGCCGCATCGAATGAAAAGGCTGCCACCGCCGAAGCAGCTACCTCAGCGACCGCTGAACAGAGCGGCGACTCTACCGAAAAGAAAGAACTTATCGTCGGTTACGACAATACTTTCGTCCCGATGGGTTTCGAAGAGAATGGTGAAACCAAAGGCTTTGACGTTGATCTAGCCAAGGCTGCCGAAGCCAAGACCGGTTTGAAGTTTAAGTTCCAAAACATTGACTGGTCCATGAAGGAAACGGAACTTAATACTGGCAAGATCGATGCGATTTGGAATGGCTACTCGATTACTCCAGAACGTTTGAAGCAGGTTGCTGCCACTGAGCCTTACATGGAAAATGCTCAGCTTGTGCTGGTCCTGAAAGATTCACCTATTAAGACTCTAGATGATCTTAAGGGCAAGACCATCGCTTCCCAGGCATCCTCGGTAGCGGCAGAAACTCTAGTAGCCGATAAGGAACTAGCCGCTACGCTACCAGGTGGGGGACCGCAGCTGTATGACACCTTCGACAAGGCGCTACGTGACCTCGAAGTTGGTCGTGCTGATGCCGTCATTGGCGACTCCGTTCTATTGCGTTACTACGCAAAGCAAAAGGGTGGCGACCAGTTCCGCGAAGTTGGCACCATGGGTGACAAGGATGAATTCGTCATTGCCGTTCGTCAAAACGACAAAGCACTACTTGATAAGCTAAATGGCTTCCTCAAAGAAGCAAAGGCTGATGGTACTCTAGACACCATCACCAAGAAGTGGTTCAACTGAAATAACATAAAATAACAGTTCACTTGAACTAAAACCTAATAGAGCGAAAGAGCGTAACCCCGATGCTGACAAACTTGTCCTTCTACCAAGGAATCCTAGTTGTATTCGAAGTATTCGGGGTTACGCTTTTATGCTCATTGCCGCTCGGCCTACTGGTTGCATTCGCTCGGATGTCACGATTCATGCCTTTGCGTTTCCTTGCTCAAGGATTTATTGCGATTATGCGTGGCACTCCGCTGGTTCTGCAGCTGATCTTTTTCTACTACGGGTTGGCACAGATCGGCATTGTGCTAGATCGACTTCCAGCTGCTTTGCTAGCTTTTGTGCTTAACTATTCGGCCTATTTTGCCGAAATCTATCGTGGTGGTCTTGAAAGCATTCCAGTTGGACAGTTTGAAGCTGCTCGTACTCTTGGTTTTAACACCGTAACTTATTACCGTCGTATCATTTTGCCGCAGGTAGTTAAACGCATTTTACCTCCGATCTCAAACGAGGTAATCACCCTGGTGAAAGATACTGCCTTGGTATATGTGCTAGGAGTCGTGGATATGCTCCGTGTGGCACAAGGTGAAATGAACCGTACTGCCACTCTCTTGCCCTTGATCTACCCAGCGATTGTTTACTTGCTAATCGTGGTAGTTTTGACCTACTTGCTACAGCGTTTGGAAAAGCGCCTAGCCTACTACCGCTGAAAGGTTTGACGTGTTAGAAGTAAAGAATCTGAAAAAGAGCTACGGCAGCACCAAAGTTCTCAAAGGCGTTGATCTGACAATCGAAAATGGCCAAGTGGTAGTTGTCCTCGGACCGTCTGGGGTGGGCAAAACCACGCTGATGCGATGCATTAATCAACTCGAAACTGCTGATTCTGGCGATATTGTCGTAGACGGACAGAATCTAAACACGATTGATAATCCCCGTGAATGGCATCGAAAAGTGGGCATGGTTTTCCAGAATTTCAACCTTTTCCCGCATCGAACCGCCCTCGAAAATATTACTGAGGCACCGATCTACGCCTATGGTCAAGATAAAAATGAAGCGATTGCGCGGGGTAAAAAGTTGCTTGCCGAGGTCGGCTTGGCTGATAAAGCCGATTCCTACCCAGGGGAACTATCTGGTGGTCAATGTCAGCGGGTGGCCATCGCTCGTTCATGCGCCCTCGAACCCTCAGTTTTGTGTTTCGATGAGCCAACTTCGGCACTAGACGAAGCATCCACAGAACAAGTTAGCAAGGTAATTCGGGCTCTCGCGAAACAGGGAATGGCAATCATGGTGATCACGCACGACCTTCCCTTCGCACAGATGGTTGGTGACCAAGTTTTAAAAATGGTTGATGGCAAGATACAACAGTAGTATGCTAGCCTGAGCTATCAGTAAATTTGTTCCTTGGAACCAAAAGTGAATCAGTGAGAGTTCGTAGTGTCTAATGAACCATGGTTAGTCGTGGGGCTAGGTAATCCCGGTCCCCGATATGAGTTGACCCGGCACAATATCGGCCATCTAGTGGTAGATGCGTTGGCTGATGAGATGGGGGAAAGCTTTAATAAGCATAAAGCACGGGCTAAAGTTGCCTCAGGACGTTTGGGAATTTTGCCCGGAGGTGCGCCTGGTCCCAAGGTCATGGCAGCCAAACTTGATACTTATATGAACACTTCTGGCCCAATTGTCAAAGCGCTGGTTGATTTTTATCAGATCGATCCAGCCCACTTGTTAATCGTGCATGATGAACTAGATCTTCCTGAGCACGAATTACGCTTGAAACAAAGTGGTGGGGCTGCCGGTCATAACGGGTTAAAATCTATAAATGACTCGTTAGGAACCAAAGACTACTGCCGATTACGAGTTGGCATCGGTCGTCCACCAGGCCAAATGAGCACGGCAGATTTCGTGCTCTCAAACTTTCCAGCTAAACAGCTGCCGCAATGGTCTGTGACCATCGCGAAAGCGGTTGATGCCATCTCCGAGGTAGTGACTAAAGGTTTTCTAACTGCACAACAGGATCTACACTCGAACAAGTAAAGCTGGTATGAAGCTAACAAATCTCCTAGCACAGCTAGACCGCGATGAAACCTATAACGCTGCAACCAAAGCTGCTAGGCCTCAAGCTAACCTTTCTGTCAAAGCTTGTGCTGGGATTCGTCCCCCTTTTGTAGCTAGCGTCAGCGCTCGTAATGACTTAACGGTAGTAGTTTTGCCATCTGGGCGTGATGCGGAACAGTTCGCGCACGCCTTGGCTGATTATGTGCCGCAAGTGGCTGTTTTCCCTAGCTGGGAAACGCTACCTCATGAACGACTATCGCCTCGGCTCGATACGATGGCAGCTCGCGCTAGTGTGATTGCTAGGTTATCGGCGCAAACAGGACAACTTGCCGCAGACGCAGTGGCCGGTCAGCTTGAGCCGATCAAAGTTCTAGTTACTTCAGTACGCGGCTGGCTTCAGCCAGTTATTGCTTCTATCGGACAAGTTCCTTGGATCCAGTTGGTTCCTGGGCAAGAAGTCGGCTTCGAAGAAACGATCGAAAAACTAGTGGACTTGGGGTATCGACGCCAAGACATGGTGGCTAATCGTGGCGACTTCGCCGTTCGCGGTGGACTGATTGACATTTTCCCACCACTAGAGGATTCGCCGGTCAGAATCGAATTTTTTGGCGATGAAGTCGATGAAGTAAGGTATTTTTCCTTAACAGATCAGCGTTCTACTGAAACAGTAAAAGCTGGCATATTACTAGGCCCCTGCCGGGAGCTGCTACTTACTGACAAGGTGAAGGATGCTGCCGGTAAGGCTTATGAAAAGCTCCCTGGTGTAGAGGATCTTTTAGAGCAAATCCAAGCGGGGGCCTATGTCGAGGGGATGGAATCCTTGGCCCCAGTTCTGGATGATTCCATGCAACCTCTAGCAAATCTGTTGCCGGACAATAGTGTTATTTGCGTTTGCGACCCTGAGGTGATGGCACGTCGGGCGACTGATCTACAAGCTACCACTGATGAGTTTATGGCCGCCGCATGGGAAGCAGCTGCTGCCGGTGGTCAAGTGCCGGTTTCAGCTCAAGCGGCTTCTTTTGCCCAGCTTGGTGAACTTCGCCGGCACTGCGTGGCACAAGGCAACGGTTGGATTTCGTTAAGCGATTTCTTAACCGGCTCCGAGGACGCAGAGGATGCAGATTTGGCGGCATTTTTTGCTTCTGCAGACACGGAGTATGACCTAGGCGCGCGAGATGTAGAACCATACCGAGGTGATTTCAAAGCCGCTACTAGCGACCTCGGCCAGCTAATTAAGGATGGCTGGAAGCTTCTATTGACCACTCAAGGTGATGGTAGCGCCAAGCGAATGGCTGATGCCTTAGGAGAATTAGGGCTACCAAGTCGACAAATCACTCAGTTACCTGCCGGGCTAAATGATCCCGTGATTTACACTCTGGGGCAAGCTCATGGTCGTGGGTTTGTGCTAACCGAGGCAAAGCTAGCAGTATTTACCGAGGCCGATCTTACGGGGCGGAAAGCAACTACTGCACCCAGCCGAAGTACTCGAGTTAAGCGTAAAGTCGCGAATGCTATTTCGGATCCTTTGGCCTTAAAGCCGGGCGATTACATTGTGCATGACCAGCATGGGGTGGGAAAATTCCTAGAATTGGTTTCGCGAACCACTGGTCGCGGCGCTAGCCAAGTGACCCGCGACTACCTGCTAGTTGAATATGCCCCTTCGAAACGAGGCGGAGTAGGGGATCGGCTTTTTGTGCCCACTGACAGCCTTGATCGGATCAGTAAATATTCTGGTTCTGATGCGCCGGCCCTAAGCAAAATGGGGGGAGCAGACTGGGAAAAAACTAAAGCCAAAGCCCGCAAAGCAGTTAAGGAAATTGCGTCTGAACTGGTGCGACTCTACGCGGCTCGTTCGGCCTCAAAGGGATTTGCTTTTAGTCCAGATACCCCATGGCAGCAGGAACTTGAAGACGCTTTCGAATACCCAGAAACACCAGATCAGCTAACTACTATCGCGGAAGTCAAGGCTGATATGGAAAAGCCCTACCCGATGGACCGTTTGCTCTGTGGTGACGTGGGTTATGGCAAGACGGAAGTAGCTGTACGTGCAGCCTTCAAAGCGATCCAAGATGGCAAGCAGGTGGCGGTACTTTGCCCCACCACTTTGTTGGCGCAGCAGCACCTAGAAACTTTCCGACAGCGTTTTGTTGGTTTTCCTGTAACGGTTGCCTCGCTGTCGCGTTTTACCTCGACCAAGGAAGCTGAAGAGATTAAAACTGATCTTTTGGCCGGGAAAATCGATTTGGTTATTGGCACTCATTCATTGGTCACTGGTCAAGTACGCTTCAAGGACCTGGGACTGGTAATTATCGATGAAGAGCAGCGGTTCGGAGTCGAGCATAAGGAAACTCTCAAACAGCTCCGAGCTAACGTCGATGTGCTTTCGATGTCGGCCACCCCGATTCCTCGTACCCTCGAAATGGCAGTTACTGGGATTCGGCAAATGTCGATGCTGCAAACACCTCCAGAAGAGCGCCATCCGGTATTGACTTACGTGGGACGCTGGCAAGATAAGCAAATGGTCGCAGCGATCAAACGAGAATTGATGCGCGACGGTCAGGTGTTTTTCGTGCATAACAAGGTTTCGGATATTGATGCCGTGGCCGCGAAAATTACGGAGTTGATCCCTTCGGCCAGAGTACGAGTCGCTCATGGCAAGATGGGCGAGCAGGCACTAGAAAAAGTAATTGTGGATTTCTGGAACCGAGAATTCGACGTTCTGGTTTGTACCACGATTGTGGAAACCGGCCTCGATATTGCCAATGCGAATACTTTGATTGTTGATCGAGCTGACCAAATGGGGCTTTCGCAATTGCACCAGTTACGAGGACGAGTGGGTCGCAGTAGGGAACGCGCGTATGCATATTTCTTCTACCCCTCGGACAAAGTGCTGACTGAAACTGCCCATGAACGACTAAAGACCATCGCGACGCATACTGATCTTGGTGCTGGGATGGCTGTCGCGATGAAGGATCTGGAAATCCGTGGTGCTGGTAACTTACTAGGCGGGGCACAGTCTGGTCATATTGCCGGGGTCGGTTTCGACTTGTATGTGCGGATGGTAGCCGAGGCCGTTGCCGACTTTAAGGGCGAACATCAGGAAGAAAAGCCTGAAGTCAAGGTGGATCTTCCAATTGAAGCTCATATTCCACCGGCCTATATTCCAGGCGAACGTTTGCGTTTGGAAACCTATGCCAAGATCGCTTCGGCCAATGATGAGGCGGAACTTTCTCAGGTACGGGCGGAACTTGTGGATCGTTATGGTCAGATTCCTACCGAGGTCGAACGACTTTTCGTGGTGGCAAAGTTGCGTCAACAGATTGCCGCTGCAGGTTTGACAGAAGTAGCCTCAGCCGGTCCTAATTTACGCTTTGCTCCGATTACATTAGGAGCAGCTCAAGCGGCGCGTTTGCGTCGTCTCTACCCAGGAGCAGTTCAGAAACCGGCGCTACGTCAGGTGTTGATTCCGGCCCCGAAGACCGCAAAAATGGGGGGTAATCCAGTGGTAAACGAAGATTTAGCTACTTGGGTTGCAAATGTGGTAGAGCATATCTTTGCTTGGGATCCAACTGCTAGCGATGACTGAAAACCGTCTTTGGTTTGACGTCACAACTGGTTATCCCATCTTACCTTGTACTAACGAGAAAAATGCTAAAAATGCGGACAGCGAACAGAGGACCTAAGACTATGGTGGCGAACACGTTCGGCAGTAGAATGTAACTGTCACTAGACGTGTGCGCTTTAACCGCCTGAAGTCATAAATCACTTTACTTTCAGGCGAAAGCCAAAGCGCAAATTCACTATTTAAAGGAGATACACGTGGCACGTATTGAAGCTATTGGAGCTCGCGAAATCCTAGACTCTCGCGGTAACCCCACCGTCGAGGTTGAGGTCCTACTAGAAGATGGCACTCTTGCCCAGGCTGGCGTTCCTTCGGGCGCTTCCACCGGTGCATTCGAGGCCGTTGAACGTCGCGATGGCGACAAGGACCGTTACATGGGTAAGGGCGTACAGGACGCTGTTGACGCTGTCATCGACACCATCGCTCCCGAATTGGTTGACCTAGACGCTTCTGACCAGCGTGCAATCGACGAAGCTATGATCGCTCTCGACGGCACCGACAATAAGGGCAAGCTAGGCGCAAACGCCATCTTGGGTGTTTCCTTGGCCGTTGCTAAGGCTGCAGCTGATTCCGCTGGCCTCCCACTTTACCGTTACCTCGGTGGCCCGAACGCTCACGTTCTACCAGTCCCAATGATGAACATCCTCAACGGTGGTTCCCACGCTGACACCAACGTTGACATTCAGGAATTCATGATTGCTCCGATTGGCGCTCCAACCTTCCGCGAAGCACTTCGCTGGGGTGCTGAGGTTTACCACACTCTTAAGGGTGTTATTAAGGAACGCGGTCTTTCCACCGGTCTTGGCGACGAGGGTGGTTTCGCACCTAACCTTGACTCCAACGCTGAAGCTTTGGACCTCATCGTCGAAGCTATTGAAAAGGCCGGCTACAAGCCAGGCGCCGACGTTGCCTTGGCTCTAGACGTTGCTTCCACCGAATTCTTCAACACCGAAACCAAGACCTACAAGTTCGAAGGTGAAGAGCGCGACACCGCTTACATGGTCAAGTACTACGAAGATCTCATCTCGAAGTACCCATTGGTCTCCATTGAAGACCCATTGAGCGAAGACGAATGGGAAGCATGGGCCGACCTCACCGCTGCTATTGGTGACCGCGTCCAGCTAGTTGGTGACGATTTGTTCGTAACCAACCCAGCTCGCCTCGAAAAGGGTATTGAAATGGGCGCCGCTAACGCTCTCTTGGTTAAAGTAAACCAGATTGGTTCCTTGACTGAAACCCTCATGGCTATCGAAGACGCTAACCGCGCTGGATACCACACCATGACTTCGCACCGTTCGGGTGAAACCGAAGACACCACCATTGCTGACCTCGCAGTTGCCACCAACTCCGGTCAGATCAAGACTGGTGCACCTGCTCGTTCCGAGCGCGTTGCTAAGTACAACCAGTTGCTACGCATCGAAGAAGACTTGGACACCGCAGCAGTTTACGCTGGCCGTTCCGCCTTCCCACGTGCAAAGTTCTGAGCCATATAGCTTTGAACTAGCCCAATAACTGGGTAAAAGCATTCGGATTCCCCGGCAGTATTACTGCCGGGGAATCTTATGTCATCACTATTAGCAATCTTTCAGCGCGGCAGTTGGAAAAGAACGGAAAGGTTCGTCAAAATAGCCACATGGAGAATCAAGGACCGCGCCGACCTCGGCAAATAAAAGGTAGCCAAACAGGACGAGAAATATCGCGTCCTCGGCGTCCTCAAACTCCAAGCCAAAACCCCGCGAACTCGGCTTCTAACGCTGCAAGTTCTCAGCGTTCGGTAGTGGGACACACGTCTACTAACCGCAAAGAGAACCCCCGCAGCCTAAGCAAACTTACCAAGGGTCGGAGCAAAGCCGCTGAGACCGGCGCTACTGGGCAAAAACGGGGTACTGCAGAAATCCCAGCTGGCGCCTACGCCCGCCGCCCCGCTGCCAGACGTCCAAGAAACAGCGCGCCTTCGGTACAAGCCGCTCCGGTCATTAAAGCAGACGGAACCGTCGGGGAAGTTAGCTACCAACTTGGCGGCTTTATCCTACTATTAATCGTTCTGGTACTTTTTCTAATTAGCCCAATTAAACAGCTTCTTTCGAATCAGCAGGAATACCGACAAGTACAAGTAGAAATTGCTAACCAAAAGGCCTTGCAGGCAGAACTAAAAGATCGTCTTGCGCAATGGAATGATCCCGATTTCGTCGCTTCGCAAGCCCGTGAACGACTTGGATACGCTAGACCGGGCGAAACTCAATATCTGATTACCGGTAAAGAAGTACCGCAACAAATTCGCTCACAAAACCAAGCAGAAGCGCTTAGCGGACCGGTACGCCCTTGGTTCCTCAAGCTCTCCGATTCGCTAGTGACTACAAACAAAATTAACCAAACTCTAAATACCACTCCAACGAAAGAACAACCATGAATCCCACCGAAGCCACAGACAAAGACCTAGAGATCATTGCCGACCAGCTTGGGAGGGAACCACGCGGGGTACTAGCTATTGCCGCCCGTGACGATGCCGGCATCCCCCTAGTTGTAGCTACAGCCCCACGTCTCGACAATGGCACGCCGTTTCCTACCACTTTTTACCTTACTCACCCCGATGCTGTTAAAGCTTGTTCAACCCTGGAAGCTGAGCACTTGATGGAAACTATGAACGCGGCTCTCGGGGCAAACGAAGAACTAGCTGAACGCTACCGAAAAGCCCATGATCAATATCTGGCCGAACGTGAGAAGTACGGCCACGTGCCAGAAATCGTAGGTGTTTCTGCCGGCGGAATGCCCACTCGGGTAAAATGCCTGCATGCCTTGCTTGGACATGCGCTGGCGGCAGGACCGGGAGTAAACCCAATCGGTGACTGGACGATTAAAGTCTGTGCTGAACGAGGTCTATGGAAAGCGCCAGCTGCACACTTAGCGGCGCTCGAAACCGAAACCGAAAGCGAATAAGGAACGAATATGCGAGTTGCCGGCATTGACTGTGGAACGAACTCAATTCGTCTACTGATCGCCGATTATCAAGACGGTAGATTAACCGACCTAGTGCGCGAAATGAAAATCGTGCGCCTCGGCCAAGACGTGGATAAGACCGGACGGCTAGCCGATGAAGCGCTCGAACGTACATTCGCGGCCATCGACGATTACGCGCGAGCGATTAAGGAACATCAAGTTCAAAAAGTGGCTTTTGTTGCCACCAGTGCTAGTCGTGATGCTGAAAATGCGGCTGAGTTTGTAGCTGGGGTTGAAGCCCGTTTGGGGATTAAACCAGCCGTTATTTCTGGTCACACCGAGGCCTCTCTTTCCTTCCTTGGTGCCAGTTCTGGGCTGCCTACTGACCTACCTTTGCCCAAACTTGTTGTTGATATCGGGGGCGGTTCAACCGAATTTGCCTTCGGAGCAGAGGAACTCGAATCGGCGATTTCTGTGGATATGGGATGCGTCCGCGTCACCGAGCGTTTTGCCGGAAAGGTTAACGAAGCTCCTGCCCGTGAGTTCGTACAAGCTTTGCTGACCGAGGTCGAAAAAGTAATCGACCTCGGGAAAGTAAAAACACTCGTCGGGCTAGCCGGATCGGTTACTTCCTTGACCGCACTGGCCTTAGGATTGGACTCTTATCAACCAGAAAAGATTGATGGTACTTTCCTAAGCGTGCCAGAGATCAGACAGACCACCGAAAGAATGCGGCTAGCTACCCCTGAAGAAAAAGCTCAGATGGGTTTCTTACACCCACAACGAGCAGACGTAATTGGTGCCGGCGCCTTGATCTGGGAAGAAATCGTTACCCAGGTAGCCGACCGGGTCCGTCAGGCCGGGGGAGAACTTACCGGTGCCTATACCTCAGAACATGACATTCTTGACGGCATCGCCCTCGGAGTAGCCACCGGCAAACTTTAAAGTCAGAAGAAACCTTAGGATAATAATCCGATTGTGCTCTAAACGAGTTTGTGGCCCCCACCCAAAGCAAGGTGGGGGCCACAAACGTAGCAGCTAGTTAGTCTCAGTGATGACGCGAAGAGTGGTGACGGTGGTGTCGTACTCGGCGTTGTACCAAGAAGGAACCGAGCACTGCCGAAATCAAAGTACCGATCAAGACCGCAAGCTTGCCGTGCTGTACGTGCTCTGAACCTGGAGGGAAGGCCAAACCGGCCACCAAGAGTGCCACGGTAAAGCCGATGCCACAGAGAATCGAAATCGGCATGATATCGCGTAGGCTGACGCCATTGCCCAAGTGCAGACGCGTCATGCGGGTCAAGAAAGCAACCGAACCGAAAATGCCAACGAACTTACCGATTGGCATACCAATGATGATACCGACCGTTACTGGGTCAGCTAGCGTATCCCAAAGACCCTTCGAGTCGATAACATTGACGCCTGCTGAGAAGAAGGCGAATAGAGGAAGCGCGACACCGGCAGACCAAGGTTGAATCTTGTGAACGAAACGGTGCGTCATTTGTTCCTCGCGACCGCGACGGGTAGCAGGAACGACTAGACCAAGAAGCACACCAGCGATAGTGGAATGAATGCCAGAAGCATGCATAAAACCCCACGCCAGAACGCCCAATGGGATCAAAAGGAACCAATAGGTGATTCGCTTATTGACCAAGAAAGCAAAGACTGCCACCGCAGCTAGAGCAGCTAAAAGGGCAACGAAATTAAGGTGTTCAGTGTAGAACACTGCAATCACGATAATGGCCAAGAGGTCATCAACCACGGCCAAAGTAAGCAGGAAGGTGCGGGCCGCTGGTGGGAAACCTCGACCAAAGATGCCCAACAAAGCTACAGCGAAAGCAATATCGGTCGCAGTTGGGATCGCCCAACCGTGGAAGGCAGGTTCTTCCGAGCCAAACTGAATAATGACATAAAGCAACGCTGGGCCAATCATGCCGAAAACAGCAGCCAACATGGGGAGTGCAGCTTCTCTAATGTCACGAAGCGAGCCGGTCACGAATTCCGTCTTGAGTTCCAGACCAACCACAAAGAAGAACAAAGTCAACAGGCCATCTGCCGCCCAGTGGGAAACAGGCAGATGCAAGTGCAAGGATTCTGGGCCGAAAGTGTATTCCGAAATTCGCTCGTAAAGGTGACGGGCAGGAGAGTTGGCGACCACCAAGGCGGCAACCGCGCAAGCCATCAACAACAAACCGGACTTGGTTTCATCCGCCAAAGCCTTAGGAATGTTGGTGATATTGCGCCTAAATGACTGCCAGAGGGTCTCCTGGTTCGAATGAGCCGTATAGTAGACACGACGACGAGCACTCTGAAGAATATGAGGACGTGTGATTCCTCGCATAGCAGGGTCGTTAAATCGCGAACTACTGCGAATGCCTTGCTGCTTATAAGGCATTTTGCGTTGACGTTCTGCTCCGTTTTTCACTATTAACCTTTATTAGCTGTCGAATTATTAAAACTTGAGCTATCATTTTACAAAGAATCTACCGCCTACCCTGGGTTCAAAGGCCCTTTAGTGGTAGACTTCTCCCAGCTTTACGAACTTTTCGTTAAGCGCCCCCATAGCCCAATTGGCAGAGGCAATCGACTTAAAATCGATGTGTTGCGGGTTCGAGTCCCGCTGGGGGTACCACTATTGAGTGACAGCCAATGTTCGCTCCCAAGGAGGGGTTTATATGTCCAATCCAGTTTTCAGCAACATGACTGAACTTAAAACGCCAGCAGGTTACCCAACCATGCCAGGCTACACACCCGGTCAGGGAACACAAAGTCGTTCAAATGCTGGCACGATGCCGCAGCCGCAAGTTGTTCCGCCGGTGCAGTACGATCCGCTTGAGAGCCAGTACGCTGGTCCTGCAGCAACCAACAGCGAGATGGGTCGAGTTACCTATGACTCGGTACTAATGAAGTCGCTTTTCTTGTTTGCACTAGCAATCGCAGCTGGGGTAGGCGAATGGTTGCTATTCTCTTGGAGCGGCCAGAACATTGCCACCACGGTTGGTTTTGGCGCCACTTTTGCCGGCTTCATCTTGGCCATGATTAACATTTTCAAAAAGAGCATTAGTCCGACCTTGATTAGCCTTTACGCCATCTGTGAAGGCGCCAGCTTGGCCTTCTTCTCGATGCTCTTTGAAACCATGGTCCCCGGCGTGGTTTTCCAAGCAGTGATCGCCTCGCTGATTGTCTTCGCAGTTTCATTAGGGCTGTTCGCCTCCGGGAAGGTGCGAAACTCAACTCGTCTTGCCAAGTTCACCTTAATGGGTGTGCTTTCCTTGCTACTACTTCAAGTCGCTGATTTCTTCCTAGTCCGCTTTGGAGTAATCAATAATCCTTGGGGACTCGAAGGTGGCACGATTTTCGGAATCCCAGTTGCTGGTCTACTGGCTTTGCTCGTCGTTTTCCTTGGCGTCAGTTCTTTGATTGGCGACTTTGATTCAATCAAGCTGGCTGTCGAGCGTGGATTGCCTGACGTAGTTGGTTGGAAACTTGCCTTTGGCTTGATGGTCACCTTAGTTTGGCTATACACCCAGCTGCTTCGCTACTTGGCGATTTTGAACGACCGCAACTAGTTTTTGGCATGAGGCTACTTCAGCTTTCCTCGCCAATGGCATAATCTGCCATGAAATAACCCTAAATTTCAGATTTAAAGCACCCTTTTCAGAAAAAACTGGAAAGGGTGCTTTATCCTTTAAGGTATGGAAGAAATGCTAAATGTAGAACAGCCCTTCGGGGAAAAGCCCACTATCGACTTCAAAGAAGATACCGCTCCTGCTGGTTTGCAGGTTCAGGTGCTTTCCGAGGGCGACGGTGACATCGTAGAAGCCGGCGACCAGATCGCAGCCCACTACCTCGGCCAGGTCTGGAACGGAAACGTCTTTGACAATTCCTTCGACCGCGGCCAGCCGTTAGTTTTCCAAGTTGGCGTCGGGATGGTCATCCGCGGCTGGGACGATGGCCTAGTTGGTCAGCGTGTCGGTTCCCGTGTGCTTCTTTCGATTCCTTCGGAACTTGGCTACGGTGACCGTGGCGTGCCACAGGCCGGCATTAAGGGCGGCGACACCTTGGTCTTCGTAACCGATATCCTAGGCAAGCTCTAAAAACTCCAAGTATCTGGACTATAGGGGAATAACATGATGGATCTAATGGTTCGTTTGGCAGAACGGACAGATGCCGTGGCCGCTGGGATCGCTCAGCTCGGCTCGCTTTGTCGTTCGCTAGAAGGCGGCTGGGAACTATCAGATGCCCCCAATACTCCAGAAATGGCTTGGGCGCAGGATCGTCTAATTCAACGCTGGCACGACCGGATTGTCGCTCCCCAGATTGGGGAACGGTTAGCGGTGGCCATGATGGGTCATCGTTTAGTTGGTTGTGCCAGCGTGAAACCCACCGAAGGAGAAGGCCGCACCATTACGGATGTGCGTCGTCTAGAACTTGAGGGAGTCTGGATCGATCCACAGTTCGCCATCGAAATTGGGGTAGGCGCTCCTGCTCCAAATCGTCAAAGCTTTATTCCGCTTTGGGAACGTTCAGAATGGGGTGGGGGCGACCTCGTCCAGCCTGAAATCGAAACTTTGGATCCTTTGGAACCTGACGCTGCTAGCGTTACTTTGCTCCCTGATTCTGGGGTGCTTTCTCCGAAACAGATTATTGAAATTGCTCGCGTGCGCTTGCTGGAATACGTTTTGCCGGGGCTTGCTCCGGCACAGACTTGGGTCTGGCGAGAAGACGGGGAATCGAGAGACTTTTATCGGGACAACGGCTTTACTCTTGATGGGATGAGTCGTTTGGAACCCGAATTGGGAGTAGAAATGCTCCGTTTGGTGCGCTGAAGTAAGCCACCTTTTCTAACTGATCGGGCTACCTAGCTTATCTTTATCCGATAACTTTTGGCGCCTTTGATCAGTCATATCAGTTCAATTAAGAAATCTGAGGAACATTTTGTTCGGAAAACTACTATCTGATACTAAATCAAATAAGTCAGTTAAAGTCAGAAAGCCGATCTATAAAGTGGATCGTCGTGACGCAAAAGATGCGGTGAGCTATGGGGTTCGTGTAGCTGCCGCATGGTCTTGGCGCATCCTAGTGATTGCTGGTGTTTCCTACCTGCTAATCCAGCTTGGAGCTCAGCTTTCCATGGTGCTAGTGCCGGTAATGATTTCTTTGCTGTTTACGGCAATGCTGGCGCCAATGGTTCGCTTCTTGACTATCAAACTTCATTTTCCGAGGGCGCTTTCAGCCCTTACCGCGTTAATCATCGGCACTGGTGTGGTGGCTACTTTGCTGTCTGTCGCCATTGGCCAGATGATTAATGGTGCTCCTAGCTTGGCTTATAAGGCTAGCGCTGGGTTTAACACTTTGATGGATTGGATTAGTGATGGTCCTTTGGGAGTGAAAGAAGCTCAGGTAACGCAGTGGATTCAGCAGGCGGGCAACCAGCTGACCGCCGCAGTGAAAGCGAATGTTAGTTCGATTGCCTCGGGCGCATTCTTTGCCGCTTCTACTGCCGCTTCGAGCCTGGCAACGATTATCACGATTCTTTTCTGCGTCTTTTTCTTCTTAAAGGATGGGCGTGAGATTTGGCTCTGGTTGGTTCATCTAACCCCACGAAATGCTCGTCGAGCGATTCACGAATCGGCTTACACTGGCTGGCAAACCGTTGGTGCTTGGGCACGAGTCCAGGTTTTGGTTGCTGCGATTGACGCAGTTGGGATCGGTACTGGTGCCTACTTCCTTGGGGTTAGCCTTTGGGGTCCGATTGCCTTGACCACTTTCTTGGCTGGTTTCATTCCAATGGTTGGTGCGATTGTTGCCGGTGCGCTAGCTGTCTTGGTGGCGCTGGTAGACGTTGGTCCGACTGCCGCTTTGATCATGCTGATTATCGTTCTAGTTGTCCAGCAGCTTGAAGGGAACGTGCTCCAGCCATTCCTGATGGCTTCTGCTGTAGCGTTGCATCCGGTCGCAGTTTTGCTCGGGGTGACTGCCGGTGGTTATCTTGTTGGTATTCTCGGCGCTTTGTTCACTGTGCCGGTAATGGCCTTCTTCAATGCAGCCATTTCGCGGGCAGCTTCTGCTGATGCCTATGAGAATAAATCAGGAGACAGCGACGAGGACTTGTACTTAGTGGACTCTGACGACTCCGATGAGGAAGAGGATGAGGCTGAGGAAAAGTCTGATCAGGAAGAGAAAGCTGACGCCTGATCTAACCCAATATGCCGAGGTCGCCTTCGGCAGTTGATACAAGGGCTATAGGACAGTAAGTGTGTCCCTGAGGCGGGTTTTCCCCTGTGTTTGCAGGGGAAAACCCGTTTTTTAGTTGGTTTGACTGAACTTCCCAGTCGGACAAAAAGTGTGTCTCTAACAAGGGTTTTACCGCGCTATCATGCGTAAAAGTGGCATTTCAAGTTCCCTGAGGTAGGGGTTCATATAGGACAAAAAGTGTGTCTCAAAGTCTCACTTTCGCCTGCGATTACGCCTAAAAATCGGGGCTAGAGTTAGCCAAAATTGGGGTATGAGTAGACCAAAATGCCCCACGTGTAAAACCCAGATGAAGAAGAACGGCACCACCACTTCAGGCACTACTCGCTGGAGGTGCTCAATGTGTAACGCCAGCACGAGCCTTAAGATCGATAATCGCGCTAAAACCATGAAACGCTTCCTTGAGTGGCTATTACACCCCTACCCGTTAAGCCGCTTACCTGGCGCAGGTAGAACCTTTCGACGTCAAACCGCCTGGTGCTGGGATTACTGGCCGGCAGCACCCCTATGCCCCGTATACACTGAGGTAGTTCATGTTGATGGTATTTATCTTGGGCGCAAAGCAGTCGTATTAATCGCCGCCGCTGCTGGGCAAAAAGTGCTTGCCTGGCATGTTGCCCGTAGGGAATGTGCAAGCTCATGGCAAGCCCTGCTACGTAAACTACAACGCCCATCAATCGTTGTTTGCGACGGCGGGAGCGGCTTTGCCAAGGCCTGTAAAGAACTATGGCCCACCACCAAAATCCAACGGTGCACCTTCCACGTGTTCACCAACATCAGAGCTCAAACCACACTCCACCCACGAACTGCGGCCGGAAGAGAAATCCTAAATCTAGGGCGTAAACTCCTTACAGTCCGCACCGAAAACGACAGAGACGAATGGATCGATCAATACCTATCCTGGTGCGCTCGTTACAAAGAATTCCTCGCCGAAACCACCCGCCTAGAAAACGGGCAAATCGTGCCAACACACGCCCGACTACTCAAAGTGCGCAACCTGCTTAACAACCTTTTGGCCAAAGGACATATCTTCACCTACCTAACCCCTGAGGCCTATCCAGACGGGAAAATACCAAAGGTAGAAGATCTCTTACCAGCAACCAACAACCTCATCGAAGGATCCATAAACTCGCCCCTGCGTGAACTCTTACACGCACACCGGGGAATGAGCTTACTGCACCGTCTAACCACCATCTGCTGGTGGTGCTATCGCCATTCATACAATCCACAAGATATCCCAACAATACTGAGCACAATATGGACCCACGACGAAATCCTTAAAGCCAACCAAAAAGCTGCCAACCCAACCCCAGACCCAGACTACAACTCCCTAATCGGCGGACCAATATTTGGAACATACCCGCTATACAAAGAACTCCACCACACCTACCACTACGAGAGGTAAAAATCAGACTACAGACACACTTTTTGTCCTATAGCCCTGATACAAATCTAGATAGTTAATCGCCAGTGGTTCAACCCCTTGCTGGGGTGTCCACTGGCGATTAACTATATTTAGTTCAAGTGTGAAGCTAGCTTTGAAAAGCTAGCCGTTTTTGGTTCAGCCCTGGAACGGGGTGACCGAAAGAATCTTGACGTCGAACTTACGACCGGTAGGTGCGGTGTAAGGGACAGTGTCACCCACCTTGGCACCTAGAATGGCTTTACCTAGTGGAGCTTGCGGGGAGTAAACTTCCAAGTCCATGTCTTCCGAGGCTTCGCGCATGCCCAATAGGAATTTCATGTCGCGGGGGCCAACTTTTGCTTCGACAACCATACCTGGGCTGACTACGCCGTTATCTTCAGGAATCTCGCCAACTTCACAGTTGCGCAGGAGTTCTTCCAACTGAGCGATTCGGGTTTCGTTCATGGACTGCTCGTCGCGAGCTGCATGGTAAGCGCCGTTTTCTTTCAAGTCGCCGTCCTGGCGAGCCTCATCAATTTTGCGGGCGATTTCGGGACGCTTTTCTTCAGTCAAAGTTTTTAGTTCAGCCTGAAGCTTGTCATAGGAACCTTGGTCAATCCAACGTTTTTCGCTCATTTTTTCCTCTTTTTCTAAAACGGTTTGCTAGCCAAGCATCATAGTCAACAAGTCCATCGGTGACTAGTGGCGAAAGCGCCCTCGGCTATTTGCGTAATGGTGACATACTAACTTAAAACTGCGAAATATGCGGCAATACACATGAGTGTCCAGCCGATAATGGTGCAAGTGTGGAAAAACTCGTGGAATCCGAAGATCTTGGCATTACGTCCGGGCCAACGGGTGCCGTAGAAGATTGCCCCAATGGTGTAGGTCAGTCCGCCAGCTACTAGGAGCCAGACCACTGCCCAGCCAACGCCTTGCGCAATGGGGTATAAGAACCACAGGGCAGTCCACCCTAAGACTACGTAGAGGGCAGTGTAGAGCCAGCGTGGAGCATCTAGCCAGAAGATTCTCATGAGGATGCCGATAGCGGCACCTGACCAGACTATTGAGAGCAGGATGGTCGCTTGGGTTTGGTTAAGGGCAGAGACTGCGATGGGGGTGTAAGTGCCCGCGATTAATAGGAAGATATTGGAATGGTCCATTCGACGTAAGATGGCGTCTCCCGTTTTACCCCAGTTGCCACGATGGTATAGCGCTGACGTGCCAAAAAGTTGGACGGAGCAAAGCAGGTAAATGACGCAAGCGATGGTTCGTCCAGTAGTGGGGGCCAAGATTAGCAGCACGATGGTGGCAGCCAGCACGAGTGGCACACTGATTAGGTGGATCCACCCTCGCAGAAGGGGCTTCTCTTCCCAATCGGGCATGGTGAATATTTCGCGTTCGGCTTTCGGCGACATCGGTCTCTCCTTGGTGAGTCTAAAGCTAACTTTACCCCGTTTGAGGCAAAGTAGGTATAGGCGGTAGGGTTATCGCAAAGACACTTGTTGTGGGTTGTCCTCGGAAGGAGCGCGAATGGGCATAAATGATTTGCTTTACGATGCCTATGAACGGCGTTTGCGTCACGAAATTTCGCAATCTGGGGCGATTCCGCGGCATGTGGGAGTAATCCTTGACGGTAATCGTCGTTGGGCGAAGCAGGCCGGGTTCGATACCGCTTCAGGGCATCGTCAAGGTGCACGAAAAATCTTTGACTTTTTAGGTTGGGCAGAAAGTGCTGGAGTTGAGATCGTCACCTTGTGGATGCTTTCGACCGACAACTTGGGACGTTCCAGCCGCGAGCTTGAGCAACTAATGGGCATTATTACTGAGACCGTAGATGATTTGGCGGCGAGTGGCTCGTGGCGACTGCAGCTGGTAGGTAACTTAGATTTGTTGCCCAGCGAGGCCGCGAAAACTATGGCTGCCGCCTGTGATCGTACTAAGGACTGCAATGGCATGCTGGTCAATGTCGCGGTGGGGTATGGCGGTCGTGATGAGATTGCCGAGGCCGTTCGCCGCTTACTTAAGAAGCGGGCAGCGCGTGGCGACAGCCTAGAGCAGGCAGCTACTGAAGTTGATGTGGAAGAGATTGCCGAGAACCTATACACCTACGGGCAACCTGATCCCGACCTAGTAATTCGTACTTCGGGTGAACAGCGTTTGTCCGGGTTCTTGCTTTGGCAGTCGGTGCACTCTGAATATTATTTTTGTGAAACCTATTGGCCCGATATGCGACGGGTTGATTTCTTGCGCGCCCTACGTGACTATGGTCAGCGCGAGCGTCGCATGGGCCGCTAACGCTAGGCTACTGGTTCATTTACTGTTGACCCGCGTTTTCTACTTTTACGCGAGCAGCATCGAGTACTTGCTGGCAGCGGGCGGCAAGCGCTTGGCCTCGTTCCCACATGGCAAGTGCCGACTCTAGCGGGATATCGCGTGAGTCGAGTCCACGAACAACCTCAATTAACTCTGCTCGGGCTTGTTCATAGCTGAGCTGCGAGGGGTCGACAGGCTGGTTTTGGTTGGGCACTTGGCCGTTGGCTGCTGCTGGGTTCATTTGGTTTTCCATTTTCTTCCTTTTCTTCTGTTTAAGTTTGGGTTATTTCAGGCCGGCTGCGGAGATTTGGACGGTGGTAATGAGGTTGCCTTCAGCCAGCATGATTTGGAGCATGTCGCCCTTTTTGGCTTGAGTGTGGCTAGTGATGACTTTTTTGTCTGGACCGCGAACCACCGAGTAGCCGCGTTCCATGATGGCTCCGGGGGAGAGGGCGGCGAGTTCCCGAGTGAGACCACCGAGGGTGACTCGTTCGACTTCTAGTCGGTTGCGAAGCCGTTCGGCCATGGATTCTTTGGCCCGATCGAGGTCTTGCTGATGGGCATCGATAATCCCTGCAGGGGAGGCAAAAGTGGGACGTGAACGGATTTGTGCCAGCTGATCCATCTCGGCGCGTAGCCGTGAGGTAAAGGCGGTACGGGCATGGGCCAGTGCGTTTTGGACTCCAGTTAGTTCGGTTTCGAGGTCGGGGACGACTCGCTTGGCCGCATCGGTCGGGGTGGAGGCTCGATAGTCGGCGACGAGGTCAAGGAGTGGACAGTCGGTTTCGTGTCCAATGGCGGAGACGATGGGAGTCTTGGCAGCAAATGCTGCCCGGACGATGCGCTCGTCAGAGAAGGGGAGGAGGTCTGCGACGGCCCCACCGCCACGGGTGATGATAATGACGTCGACATCAGGGATTTGGTCTAATTCTTGTAAGGCTGCCACCACGGTTGGTGGGCACTGCTCGCCTTGGACATTGGCGTAGCGGGTTTCGAATTGGGCAGCTGGCCACCGTCCTCGGGCATTAACGATTACGTCCTGTTCTGCTTTCGCGCCTTGCCCACAGATTAGGCCGATTTTTCGGGGGATGACTGGTAGAGGTTTCTTATGGGAGGCGTCAAAGATGCCTTCCTGGGCGAGGGCGACCCGTAACTGTTCGATTCGTGCCAACATTTCGCCGAGACCCTGGAGGTGAATTTCAGCGGCTTGAAGTTGTAGGGTGCCGGTGCGTGTCCAGAAAGTGGGCTTAGCGTAGACCACTACCCGGGAGCCGGGGGCAATGGTGTCTTTAACTGGGGCAATAACCCCTGCCCACATGGAAACTTTGAGGTGCTCTTCCCCCTCGAGATCACGCAAGGTGAGGAAGGTCATTTTGTTCCCGGGGCGAATTGAGAGTTCCTCTACTTCTGCTTCGATCCAAGTCGGAGACATGCGATCGATGTAGCCCTTCATTTTTTCGGAAAGTAGGCGCAAGGGCCACGGGTTTTCCCGGGTAGTTTCGAGGGCGGTAGCAGCAAGTGGTTGACTCATGTCCTCCATGGTTGCATTAAAATGTGGTTTTTTCTACTGAGAAAGTACAGGTTTGACTGGTAGGGTTTTCCACATGAGTGCGAAGAAGATTTTGTTAGCGAATCCTCGAGGCTACTGCGCGGGCGTGGACCGGGCAGTAGAAGCTGTTGAGCGGGCCTTGGAGTTGTACGGGTCCCCAGTGTATGTGCGCAAGGAGATTGTCCATAACAAGTTTGTGGTTAGTTCCTTGGCTAAGCGGGGCGCGATTTTTGTTAACGACACTGATGAGGTGCCCGAGGGCGCCCGGGTGGTTTTCTCCGCGCATGGCGTTTCCCCGCAGGTGGTGGCGCAGGCCCAGGCTCGTCGTTTGGAAACCATTGATGCGACTTGCCCGTTGGTGACGAAGGTGCATCGTGAGGCGGTACGTTTCGATAAGGGCGATTACGACATCATTTTGGTGGGCCACGAGGGCCACGAAGAGGTCGAGGGTACTTTCGGACATGCTCCAGAACGCATCCAGATCGTGGGTAGCCCAGATGAGGTTGACCAGGTTGAGGTTCGTGACCCGGAAAAGGTGGTGTGGCTGAGCCAGACTACTTTGTCGGTGGACGAAGCGATGGAGACGGTTCGTCGCTTGCGGGAAAAGTTCCCGAAGCTACAAGATCCGCCGAGCGATGACATTTGCTATGCCACCCAGAATCGTCAAGGGGCAGTTAAGGCCATGGCCGACAAGGTAGATGCCATGATCGTGGTGGGCTCGGCAAACTCTTCTAATTCGGTGCGACTTTTGGAAGTTGCCTTGGAAAATGGCACTCCGAAGGGGGTTCGCGTTGATGGGGCAGATGAGTTGGATCCGGAGTTCTTTGCTGACGTGGAAACTGTCGGTTTGACTTCGGGCGCATCAGTGCCAGAAATTTTGGTGCGCGACGTGATTGCTTGGTTGTCCACTCAAGGCTTTAACGATTTGGAAAAGGTAGAGACCCAAACCGAGTCGATTAGCTTCAGTTTGCCTAAGAATCTGCGTTCTGATTTGAAAGAGGCAGGCAAACTTGACGTGCACAATGATCGGGATCGCTCTCGCCCTGACCACGTCGCCTAGCATGCTCGGTTAGTTTTCTGGCGTCCCCAGTTCTGGACTGGCAAAAGTGCGTACGCTCGCATCATCGATTAGTTTGAGCTGGTCGATGGGAGTGGCAGCCGCAATTTTTCTGGCCTGAGGTAGGACGCGTCCTTCCAGCGAGGCCACGGTCTGGTTGTAGTTTTTCAACGCGTTTTGCAGGTTTGAGCCCACTTTTTGCAGGTGGGTAACCGAGGTCTGGAGCCGTTTGGTTAGTTCCTGGCCGAGGGCGATAATCTGGCTGGCGTCATCCTCGCTTTGCGCCCAAACCCATGACTGGGCAGCTGATCGCAGGGTGGCCAAGAGGGAGGTGGGTGTGACCAGGAAAATGTTTTTCCCAGCGGCTTCTTCTAACAGGTTGGGGTCGACTTCTAACGCTCCAGATAATAAGGCTTCAAGCGGCAGGAACAGTAGGGTGAAACCGAGCGAGTTCGACATTTGTCCATGGTAGTTGCGGCGCTCTAGTTCCTTAACATGATTTCGTAGGGCTACTGCATGCGAGCGCATCATGGTGGTGTAGGTGGCCGAGGCCGGATCAACCGCGGTGGCTTCTAGGTAGGCACCTAGGGGCACTTTCGCATCGAGTGGGATGACCTTCTCACCTGGCAGATTAATGATGGCGTCGGGGCGAGCCCCAGAGGCCAGCGCCTGTTGGGTTTCAAAATCGACGTGGGGGAGCATACCTGATACTTCGAAGAGCCGTTTAAGCTGCACTTCGCCCCACGCCCCACGGGATTGGTTCGCGCTGAGGGCAGACTTGAGTTGGCTGGTGGTTTCTAATAGTTGGCGGTCGTGTCCCGCATTCAGTGCCAGTTGCTGGCTGAGGGAACCAAGTTCCTTCAAGGTGTGATTGGTGGTTCGTGCCAGATTATTCTCCAAGGTTTGGAGGTTTTGTTTGAGGGCGACGAGATCCTGCTGGGTGGCGGTCCAAGCGGCAGTCCCGCCCTCGGCAGGCGTGATTGCCGGTGAGGTGGGAGCTAAAAGATAGCGGGCTATTACCAGGCCAGCTAGTACCCCTACGGCTAGGCCGAGTAGCAGCATTAGAAAGGAAACCAAACTCATGCCTTCTATTAAAACGCGAGTTTAACGCGTTTTAGGGCAGGCCAATCCGAGGTTGGGGAAAGTCAGTGCTGTTTAAAGTAGACCGGTGCGGGTCTTGGTCGGGTATCTGAGGACAGCACTTGTCGAGTTTGATGCCGTGAGCACCTTCCGCGTTTAATGCAGAGCAGGCCTAGCCGCACTTGATGCAGAGTAGGTCTAGCGAGCGGCACATGAGATGAAGCAGCGCTAGCCGCACTGGGTGCATGGCAGGTCTAGCCGCACTTGATGCCGGTGGCGTGCACTGGGCAGTACCCGCCCGGATTCTTGGCTAGGTAGTCCTGGTGGTATTCTTCAGCTGGCCAAAATGCGGGAAGCTCGTTGGGACCATAAATCGTGGTGGTGACCGGTCCGTAACCTGCAGCAGTGAGTTTTTCTTGCGCTTGCTGACGCCACTTCAGGGCAGCTTCGTAGGCGGCCTTGGTGGAGGTGAAGATGACCGATCGATACTGGGTGCCGAGGTCGTTGCCTTGGCCATCAACCTGTGTCGGGTCATGGTTTTCGAAGAAGAACTGTAGGGCCGTATCGATCTGATCCGAGTCGATTTCTAACTCGACGGTTTCAGCATGCCCAGTCAGGCCGGTGCAAACCTGCGTGTAGGTGGGGTTTTCAGCGTGCCCGCCCATGTAGCCAACCTCGGTGTTGTGCACCCCGGGGAGTAATTTTGCGGCCTTTTCCACGCCCCAAAAGCAACCCATTGCTAGGTAGAGTTTTTCAGTGGACATGTGGGCCTCCTTCGGGGTGAACGATTTTTCATTAGTTTAGTTGCCATTTTCGAGGGAGTAAAGCCCCGACTTGGGGACGTGATGTTGTGCGGGTGGGGTGCCGCCCTCGGCGTTGATGGCGTAGAATGTGCCTGTGGCTTTAACTATTGGGATTGCAGGACTGCCGAATGTTGGCAAGTCGACTTTGTTTAATGCGCTAACTCGCGCAACCGTTTTGGCAGCGAACTACCCGTTCGCAACGATTGAACCTAACGTGGGTGTGGTGCCTTTGCCTGACCCTCGTTTGAATCAGCTGGCAGAGGTATTCAACTCTGAACGCACTGTTCCAGCGACCGTTTCGTTCGTTGATATTGCGGGTATTGTGCGTGGTGCTTCCGAGGGTGAAGGGCTGGGCAACCAGTTTTTGGCGAACATTCGTGAGGCTGACGCGATCTGCCAGGTGACTCGTGCTTTTGCCGACCCGGACGTGGTTCACGTTGACGGCAAGGTGGATGCTGCCGCCGATATTGAAACCATTTCTACCGAACTGATTTTGGCTGATATCCAAACGTTGGAGAAGGCAATTCCTCGTTTGGAAAAGGAAGTTCGTGGCAAGAAGACTGAACCGGTTTACCTTGATACCGCGAAGGCTGCTTTGGCCCTGCTCGAGGACGGCAAGTTGCTTTACGCCGAAGCCGATAAGGCCGGTTTGGACAAGGATGCGCTCAAGTCCTTCCAGCTAATGACTACCAAACCATTCATTTACGTGTTCAACATGGACTCGGATGGTATGGATGATAAGGAACTTCAGGCAAAGCTCTCGGCTTTGGTCGCACCTGCCGAGGCCGTCTTCCTTGATGCGCAGTTTGAGTCGGAGCTAGTCGAGTTGGACGAGGACGAGGCCGCCGAAATGCTGGCCGACGCCGGGGTAGAAGAATCCGGCCTCGACAAACTAGCCCGTGTTGGTTTCGATACCCTCGGTTTGCAAACCTATCTGACTGCTGGTCCGAAAGAATCGCGTGCCTGGACTGTCAAGAAGGGTGCGACTGCGCCGGAAGCTGCCGGTGTCATTCACACCGACTTCCAGAAGGGCTTTATTAAGGCCGAAGTTGTTTCCTTCGACGATCTAATGGAAGCAGGCTCCATGGCCAACGCCCGCGCCGCCGGCAAAGTCCGGATGGAAGGCAAAGACTACATTATGGTCGACGGAGACGTCGTCGAATTTAGGTTTAACGTGTAGTTTTCCGCAAGATTTCAACGAATTTGCCCCTGCTGGCAGCGTCTTTTGACGTTACTTGCAGGGGCAAATACGTTTTGCTCTCTAAAGGCGGAGAGTCGATTATAAACATCGAGACTTTCTGAAATCCGTTCTTAGCTTGCGTTGATGTATGTGATTAGAATTGCCCATTTTTTCACAATATTTACCTACCGCAAGCAATTCATATATGTAAGTAGCAAAATAATGATGTAGGCGATTTGCTATCTCTATGTTTAGCTGGGCTGGAAAAGTATAGCGCTCGAAGAGTTGGCAATTGTTCCTTGCACTAGACGATTCTGAAAGTAAAGGAAAATCTGATGAAAAGATTCTTGCGATTCTTAACTCTAGGATTAGCGTTAATCTTGGCTATCACTATTGCGCCGATTGGGAAAACCCAAGTTTCTAACAGTGCAATGGCAGACAGCTATGCGCAATATGCCAAAGACACCAAAGAGTATTTTGACAAGATTCAAACGGTGGCGGTAAAAGATATATCTTTGAGTAGAAAAGATGCCCAGTTTAGTCACTATTTGAATCAGAAAGCTGCCGAACGTAACCGTTATTTGATGCGGCAAAACCCGCGTCCTGGAGCGGAGGATGTCTGTCGCTATCCTAACGTGTTCTGCGGCTTTAATGTGAATCAACCCTATCGTGGAGAAGACATTGCCTACCTTACCTACGTGTACAAGTTTTCTATCGCACAACTTGGGATCCAAGACGGCTTCGACGTCAATAATGGTTTGGCCGGTAATGGGCAAGGATTCTTAGGGAACAAAGGGCCTGGTGGTCTGTTACCTTTGGGACTGAGCAACTATTTTGATAGCTATGGTGTTTCGGTTTCCGGTGGTCCAGAAAATTTTCAAATCTATATTACGATCGCTATGTCTCGCGCCGAATGGCTGGCGAAAATGGGTAAGGATGTTTCTAAAGCCACGTATCGAACAGTTAAGTCGAATGATGATATTCAGTGGGGTCGTCGTCTCCCGAATGGGACAATCGGAGCCTACTGGCTTTCGCACATTAGCGGTGAGGAATGGCAAAAACGGGTCAGGGCACTTTCCAGTGAAGTCTCTTCAGTGGGACGAAAGAGTAAACACCGCCTTGTTCCAAAAACTAACCGCATCTCTTCTGGGGTATCACGGCTTAAATTTGAATCTGTGTTTTCCGATGTAGTAGATCCCAAGACTGAGCGGCCAAAAAGTGGTTTTGTGGGTGAAATAAACCATCTCTACCTTTGGGGGTATACCACAGGTTGGAATGGCCCCAAGGGGCAGAGGCTTTATAGGCCTGACCAGAAAATTACTCGTGAAGCAATGGCTGCTTTCCTTTATCGGTATGCTCATGGAGGTGAGCGAAATACCGCTCAGTTTAATGGGAAAGAGTTTAAAGATGTCGGCAAATCGAATCCATTTAGGAACGAGATCATGTGGCTTCGTCAAACAGGGATTACAACTGGTTGGAATGATGGTACTTTCCGTCCTAAGGAGCCAATCAGTCGAGAAGCAATGACAGCGTTTTTATATCGTCTATGCTCCCAAAAAACAAGCAAATCTTTCGGATATGGACCATTCCCGCAGGGCGACTTTGACGTTAGACTTCCTCTGCCAACAGCTGTTCAGAAACGGATGAAGGAATCGAATCTTTGGCTGTCTAAGGGTGCCGGTGGGAGCATCTGCGATCCGCTGAACCGGCCAAACCGGTATTTAGTGCCTAAAGATGGGCAAAGACTCTTCAAAGACACAGTGGTTAATCGAACCACTGGTTTTGGGAAGGAGATCTGGTGGGCCAAACAAATTGGGATCACAACTGGATGGGGCGATGGCTCATTCCATCCGGAAGCCCCGATTAGCCGTGAGGCAATGGCTGCCTTTATTTATCGCCTACACACTGACAAATTCGTGCAGTAACTGTAGCTAGTTACGCTGGCCCGTCCTTCCTCGGCGGCCAGCGTAACGTGTTTTACGACCGGTTTTTGGGAGATGCCAGTGGTGTGGTGCCTTTGCCTGACCCTCGTTTGAATCAGCTGGCAGAGGTGTTCAACTCTGAACGCACTGTTCCAGCGACCGTTTCTTTCGTTGATATTGCGGGTATTGTGCGTGGTGCTTCCGAGGGTGAAGGGTTGGGCAACCAGTTCTTGGCGAACATTCGTGAGGCTGACGCGATCTGCCAGGTGACTCGTGCTTTTGCCGACCCAGACGTGGTTCACGTTGACGGCAAGGTGGATGCTGCCGCCGATATTGAAACCATTTCTACCGAACTGATTTTGGCTGATATCCAAACGTTGGAGAAGGCAATTCCTCGTTTGGAAAAGGAAGTTCGTGGCAAGAAGACTGAACCGGTGTTTCTTGATACCGCTAAGGCTGCTTTGGCCCTGCTCGAGGACGGCAAGTTGCTTTACGCCGAGGCCGATAAGGCCGGTTTGGACAAGGATGCGCTCAAGTCCTTCCAGCTAATGACTACCAAACCATTCATTTACGTGTTCAACATGGACTCGGATGGTATGGATGATAAGGAACTTCAGGCGAAGCTCTCGGCTTTGGTCGCACCTGCCGAGGCCGTCTTCCTTGATGCGCAGTTTGAGTCGGAGCTAGTCGAGTTGGACGAGGACGAGGCCGCCGAAATGCTGGCCGACGCTGGGGTAGAAGAATCCGGCCTCGACAAACTAGCCCGTGTTGGTTTCGATACCCTCGGTTTGCAAACCTATCTGACTGCTGGTCCGAAAGAATCGCGTGCCTGGACTGTCAAGAAGGGTGCAACCGCTCCGGAGGCTGCCGGCGTTATTCACACCGACTTCCAGAAGGGCTTTATTAAGGCCGAAGTTGTTTCCTTCGATGATCTAATGGAAGCAGGCTCCATGGCCAACGCTCGCGCCGCCGGTAAAGTCCGGATGGAAGGCAAAGACTACATTATGGTCGACGGAGACGTCGTCGAATTCAGGTTTAACGTATAATTTACCTGAGATCCAAATACGCGACAAGACTATTGAGACTACATGACGCCATGTTCTAGCTCTGCAAGTTGCGCTTCTTTTGATCAGCCTCCGCAAAGTTTTAATAGGGGTTGGCAAGGGCAAGACTAAAGAGCCTCGACAGAAGAAAATTGCCTTAGACTGGGAAATCTTCATGATGATTTATGCTGTCAAATAGGCTTTTTAGCGAAATCATTAAGGATACGGCGCGACTCATGAATTCCCGCTATATCCTGATAAGTTGAGCAGTGAAGGTGGTCTCTATGGAGCTACACTGTTTAGCAATAATTGGGGTGTTCGAACTCGCACTGAAGGTAATCTTGCTGACGGTGGAATCCAATCATGATAGAGAACTTCCCAAAGGTATAAGGTCATTCGTGCCTAACTAACTAATCTGAACGAGTTTCGAATTTTCTAAATTAGGGTGGGTATTCGTTTGCATAAGTCAAAGTATTTGGAACATATTGGGAGCAGAAAAGGCGACTAGATTCACCTTAAGGGAGGGGGAAAAAAAAGCTATTGTCAAAGGCATGTACTGGCTTGGCCTCACCGGTCATTCTTGCATTATGCGATGATCTGGAGCGAGTTTCGCAATAGTCGGTACCAAAATAGGGACAAATAGCATCAGCGGAGATACGCTACTACTTCATTGCAGCTTCCCGCTTGATAACTAAGTCATATTGAAGCTTGACTGTAAAAGCTAAAGCTGCCGCCGCTGAAGGAATAATTTGGCCTTCTCAGCAACGACAGCTTTAGGATTTTAAAATGTGTTAATTCTAGTCAAGCAAACTCAAATAAAAACTATCGAGTAAATATTAATAGGATTTGCTTTGTGATTATTTATTTATTTTTCTAGATTTATCAGATTTACTGTTCTTACTATATTGCGGCAAACTCAGCTAGAATTCAAAGCTCTCTTCTGATTTTATGCAACAATCGTTTTCTTCTTCAAGTAATGCTTTTAGGGCACGATTCCTAGCCTCGCTAGTAATTTTTTCTTAATCTGTTTGCAATCGGGACAGTTATCATTTGCGCCCAGTTCACAATTGCATTTTTGACATTTTTCCATTTTGGTTCTTCACCTCCGATCATGTATTTGGTTTTTTCATCTTCCAAGTTACACCGATAGTATCGTGTTGAAAATTGGAATAATGTGCGAAGAGATTAAGCACACCAATATTTGTCTTGAGGGGAGAGAATATAGGACTTTCTTCCAATAGGAGTGGATTATTTGCCCCCATGGTTTGAGTTCGTTGCTGCTAGCTTTATTTGTTTCGGACGCAGTTTCTCAGAATCTGTAAGTTATGAAGTAAAGGTCGGGCATTTGCATGGGCAATAGATGCTTTTCCTAGAAAATATTAATGTGGCGTAGGGTTGTTGTAATTATTATAAATACCGGCTCTACTCACCATCCTCTAGGGGGATATACTCAAGAAGTAAGGTTTTAACGACTTCTTTCTGGAGACTATGAATTTTCGTCCAGTAAGTCTTCGCTTGGTCTTGAGTTTTTACTTTACGGCATTCTTTCTCATAATATGAAGGGATTGGGTACGCTGTTCCGTTGTGATCTTTGGTGTATTTAAGCATTAGACTGTGTAACGCTTCAAGAGCTGCAAAGCTAGCTGCAACTTCTTCGTCGGATGAGTCCGTGCCATAAGAGAAATGTAGCCGCTTCATCCTTGGGTAAGTAAGGTAGAATTCGCATTTTTGTGAGAATGTCTTTGTATCTTCGGGAAAGGGAATAGCCTTTCTCCTAGCTTCTAATATTTTCCTCAGGTTTGCTATTGTACTAATATCTTTGTTTGCCGGAGCATTTTCTGTTATTGATCGGAGCTGTTTCTCTAATAATGCTATTGGGATACTACGATTCCCGTATGAAATGTTGGCAACATTTGAAGACTTGCCAAAAGATGAATGGCTTAGGAGTATAGTTTCCAGTGCTTCAAAATCCATGCTTTCCGTTTCACTAGAAAAATTGTTGGCCTGATATCTATTTTGAATCTCATTTTGTTTGAGGATCGGAATAGTCGCTCTCAAAAGGTCGCACCAGCGTTCTATATTACGAGGGAAAAATACTGGACCTATTTTTTTCGTATTTGATTCTTGATCCTTGTTGATTGTTAATAGGGCGACCAGTACACGGATATTTACGACTAGAGAGGGTAGAAAACATTTTTGTTTGGCTAGAGTTTCTAGGATTCCGTCAAAGGATTTGCTATCGAAAGAGCGATACGGGAAGGCTTCCATACGCATTAGCTGATATTTTTTCCACCCAGCGTCCCATAAATCGGTAGACTTCTTACGATACCAGCCTGGCTGGGTTGTTTCTTCAGGTTTTGTTTTGCTTAATTCTGGTACTTGTTCATAATCAAGCTTAGTGCCATCCCAAGGTAGGTAAAGAGTTTCATTAGGGGTTTGTCTTAGGCAATGCCAAAGATAGTATTGGTCCTTTAATGCTGTATGTTCAAGCTCTGGTTTTACATCCTTGTTTTTCTGGACAACTTTTGCTAAATCTTCACCATACCCAGGATTTGCCAGTAACCAAACACCTTTAATATCGAATGAATCGGTTTTTGGGTCAGATGGGAGAGCAGAAAACGACTCCGGTAAAGCAATAGACGGTAGAAAGTCCTCATTAATTTTTTTCTTCTTCTTATCCTTGTCCTCTACGGTTTCGACAAGGCCTAGTACATAGTGAAGCAGTAGCGGATTATCGGTATCAGAGGCGCACAACGTCTTAAGATCTTCGCCTTTATTGAAAATGTTAGTTTCAAAATCGAAAGTTGAATTTTCACTCTGGAGTAGATTGCAATTTATAAACGCTTCGACAGAATCTTCAACTCCGTCTTCGCCTTTTATTGCAATAAACTTTTCCATTAATGGAAAATCTAAAGGATGAAATGCTTTGAAAAGAAAATGGGCTAAATCTTGATAATCTTCTGATTCCAACTCGGAGAGTGCCTTAGGGAAAACCAGAGGAGGATTTTCGATATAGGTTTTGGCGCTTTCTACAGAGCTGGTCTCGTTTTGGACGTCAGGATCGGTGAAATGTATATTGTGGAAATCAGTATAAATTTTCCAAAAGTACCCAGCATTACGTAACTCTGTGTCTAAGTCTCTTACTGGAGTCTCAAAAATCTGTTCTAGAACTTGAACTAGGGAGATATCTGAAAGTGTTAGCTCGGAGTTTTCGGGCGACTCAACTAGATAGGCAAATCTTTCGGCTCGAGTTGAATAAGCTGTTTCAACATATTTTTTTAGCGCGTCAAAGTAAGTATTAAAATCTGAGTTGGAGCTCTTCTTAGTTGGATTGGGCATGACGATACCTTTCAGTAGTTTTGCTCACATAATATTCTGCTTGGACTGTTTTTTCGTGCGGTTGCAAATATTGAATCAATATTTTCACAGTCCGCTAAAGTTTTGATTTGCAAATTAAAAATTTAGTATTTTTGTTTTTTACCTTGTTTTGGTTCGGGGCTCGTCTTGTTAGAGCTATTTCCTTCCAAACAAGCCCCGAACCAAAACTTGATTTAATTAATCCTGCTAGTTCGCTGAAAAACCAATCTTCTGCTTGGTTTTCTTGTGGCTAACCTTAGAAGCTGCTTCAGCGATGTCCGTAGCAGTTAGCTGAGAGAGCTCTTCGTCCGATAGATCTTCTGGGGTGTCCATTTTTGAAATACGAAGGCTCATTGCCATGATGGCGTTTTCAAGAAGATTTCGACAGAATCGAGCATTCCCGAAGTCTTTGACACCAATCTGTCCATCCAAAACCTTCCAAACTGCATTTTCGCATTCCTCATCCATACTGAAATGACGTTGGTGTAGTTGCAGATTGAAGATCTCGAACAGTTCAGAGGCGCTATAATCCGGGAAATCAACATGATGCTTCACGCGTGAACTAAAACCCGGATTAGAAGCCAGAAGATTATCAATCGGTTCTGGGTAACCAGCCAAGATTACAACCACTTCTTCACGATGCTTTTCCATCAGATCAATTAAAGTCGTGATTGCCTCATCGCCGTAGCCCCCAGGGGTGGCATCGAGCAAAGAATAAGCCTCATCAATGAAAATAACCGATCCTACGGCTTTTTCAAAAAGCTGAGTAACTTTTATGGCTGTGTGGCCGACATAAGAACCCACCAGATCCTGTCTACCGCAGACAAAAAGCTTGCCACGACTGAGGATACCCTCCTCCCGAAGAATCTGAGCAACACAGTTTGCTACCTCGGTTTTACCCGTTCCAGGATTTCCCTTGAAAGCCATATGCAACGGAATAAAATCGTGATTGAGATTTCGTTCGCGCCGCATTCGTTGAACTTGAGCATATGCCAAGATCTGCTCAACTAAAAGCTTGGTTTTCTCAAGACCGATCAAAGACGCAAGCTTTTCCCGTCCGCTTTCGGCTACTTTTGGTTCCGTCGTATCCTTGCCGAGGTCGCCCTCGGAGAGGTCGGACGAGAGGGGAGCGAGACCAATGTCTTCCGGAAGAAGAGTCATTAACTCTTCGTCGGAAAAAATTTGCAGATCCTTGGTGCGTGATAAACGCTGCTGCTGACGCGAAATCGATTTCTCGACCAAGTTTCGGCAAAAACGAGCGTTGCCTTGGTCCGATGGAGATCCTGCACGGAACAAGAAATCGTTTACCGCTGAAATGGTACCCGTGGACATCAGATAACCTGAGGATGAAACCATCGACTCGAAAATTTTCGACAATTCTTCCGGAGAATAGTCGGGAAAATCAATCTGATTGCTGACGCGTGAAGCAAAACCAATATTGCTAGCCATCAAAGCCTCAATACTTTCACGGTAACCCGCCAAAATAAAGACACTTTCGTGACGGTGATTTTCCATCAATGTCAGCAATTTTGGCACAAGCAAAGGGGAGAGAGCATAAGCTTCGTCAATAAAAACAACATTGCCTTTGAGCATCTCTTCGAAGTCAGGAGAAAGAAGCGAGTTAAAGTTGCCGGGTTTTAGCTCGATCACACGCCCTTCAGATAGAAATCCGCTATCACGGAGAAGACGTCCGTAGATACGAGCCACTTCAGTCTTTCCAGTTCCGGGATTTCCTAAGAAAGCACAATGGGGATTAAACTCCGGAACCTGGAGCCCACGTTGAGAAAGTTCTCGAGCAAACTCCAGCCTTTGAATCACCAAGTGAATCATTGATTTCACAGGTTTTAAACCAACTAAACGATCTAACTCCTCTTTTGCATCCCCACCCGAAATGGAGAACTGTGGTTCAGATGATAAAACCTGTGCATACTCTGGTGAGAGTTTGGCAAGAGCGCGGTTGGATAACCAATTATTAAAAACTAGTTCCAAATCATGGGAAGAACAATCTTGCCCGAACTCAGAAAGTAAAACTCCAAGACCAGAAAAATTGGTTTCTCCGCACGATAAAGCGCGCCCTTGCAAATATTTCAAGGCCTCTTGAAAATCAACATGAGGATCAGGAGAACTATCCGGTGGTAGAACCAATGATTTGCTTCCCAACTGGCGTTGAATTAACTTCAGAAGCTCAGTCTTCTCTGCAGGGATCGCAAAGATAATTTGAACGCGATGTTGATACTCTCGAGCAAGCGACAACAACTTGTTCAAGGCATTTTGGAAGTCATACCCCGTAGAATGTCCCTTGTCGAAATTACCGTAGGAAACAACTAAAGTATTTCCCGCAAAAGCCTCAAATAAATCTCGATTTAAGAACAAAACGCTTTCCCTATGCCTGATATGCACGGATCCGGCTAGATTATCTAAGTCGAGATAAAAAAGAGTTGAGGTGCCAACACGATTTGCTGAAACCAAAGCTTGGGCAAGACAATATGCTGGCTCGGCAAATTCTGAAGTCTGATTGGACAAGATAAAGTACGGAAAGGCTGGCCTGTGAATGCCCTCATCGCTAGTTGCGCTAAGAATCCGCTCAAGCTCAGGAACTAGAGAATCACTGAACTTGGTTTTCCCTGCCCTATCAATGAGAGAGCTGAAATCATTGGTCAGTCTAGGAACAATTGACTCGGTTAAGCAGCTCGAACGCTGACTTAACTCCCAAAGACTTTCCAAACGAATCTTTTTCGCCTGGCTCCGTTCACTTGAAAAAGAAGACGGCAAGTCATTAAAAATTGACTCAAAAGGGATCGGCTCGAACAAGGGGCGACCGGCTAGTTCGAGCTGCCAGATATCTAATCCTCGGAAGAAAAGTTCTTCCAGATTATCCTGAGTAATATGATCGTCAAACACGATCGCATGAAAACGAATCATATTATCTTCGTCAGCCTGAAAAAAGTTTCGGCGAAATGACGATGCTCTAACTGGTGCCAGATACATTCTTGAATCTAGCTCCTCAAATAGGCGTTGTGAATGACCCTCAATCCTTTGATTGCTGGGTCCTTCCTGAATTTGGCAAGTGATCTTGAATCCTTGCATGTTCTCTCCTTAAATTGCTCCAGCGACTTGCTGGAAGAATGTGGGTTCAAAACTGAGACGGAGAAAGTCTTCAGTTTTTGGGTGCGCGAAATACAGGGCGCACACGAAAGTGCGCAAACTCAAATGCTGTCACCCATTAATCAAAATGCATCTAAAATAGCGGAAACTACTAGAGATGTAAGAGGCGCAGAATACTTTTACTGGCTGAGAGAAAAGCTCTAAAAATAAATAACGACGTAACCATCGTCGGGAAAAATATCCCTAAAAACTAAAGAAGATTATGTCTGCAAAGCGGTAAATGCGCTTGCCGTATTCGGACGTGCCTTAGCGCAAAAACTCGTATCAAGGTGAATATTAACTACGAAAGTGTTGACGTTAGAAATACGTCTAGAAGATTCAAAACCGAAAGTAGAGTTAATAGATTTCAGAAGAGTAGATTCACTTTCTAGCCTAAAAAACAGAGGCTCTAAACCGACATGAGATCGAAAGTTAATGGTTTAACTTTCAACCTCGAGCATATATTTTAAACTATAAAGTAACTTCTGTCAAGTTATAGTTTTGGGTTAGGCTCAGAAGGTAACTTTAAGGCGGTGTTATCAGCATTAGCAGGGACGCCAGTAGCGGCCACCGGGGGCGAAGCAGCGGGGACCGTGGTATCCCGGAGGGCCACCATGCCTTGGGTAGTAGCCGGCTGGGGCATCAGAATCGTCTGAACTGTGCGACTTACGTTTGTGGGAACGCTGTTTCTTTGTTGACTTGCGTCGGGGAGCCTCATCTTCGTCACGTTCAGCCTGTGCCTCGCGCTCGCGAGCAGCTTCCCGCTCACGTTCTGCTTCGGCCTCGCGCTCACGTTCTGCTTCAGCTTCGCGTTCACGCGCAATGCGTTCAGCTTCTTCCTGCTTAGCGCGTTCTTCTGCTTCACGTGCCTCACGTTCAGCTTTCTCTTTTGCTTCCCGCTCTGCCTTTTCCCGAGCTTCCCGCTCAGCTTTCTCTTTGGCCTCCCGCTCTGCTTTTTCTTTAGCTTCCCGCTTAGCGCGTTCTTTTGCTTCCTTTTCCGCCTCCTCACGAGCGAACTGCGATTGGATATCCTCGACTTCTTTAAGAGTGGAACCGGTGATCTTGCGTGCCCACTCGCGAGAAAACTTTCTACCATAAACGGCTAGACCTGAACGACTAAGAGCGTCCAAGCTTCTTGATGCATCTTCTAATGAGTTTTCAACCTTGAGTGCAAAGTAGAGAGCTGAAAGTTTAGCATTCGTAGATCCAGCATCTAATGGACTGCCTTTGGCTTCGGGGACCGCTTCTCTTAGCTGACCAGGCAGGGTACAACCAATGGTTTCTGAAAAAAGCCCGCGATTATTTGCTTTTGCGGTGTTGGCAGCAGCCTCGATCTGAGGGTAGAACTTTGTATTGTTACCGATGGCGATCGGCATGGCGAACCCGGCCTCGGCAATCTTTTCATTGACGAAAGTTGAACCGACAAATACCCCGGCAAGTAAACGGTCGTATTTGTCGTATTTTTCCTGGTCGGTTTCTAAACGAACCTGCGTGCCTGGCGGCAACTGCGACTTAAGGAAAGCGGAAGCTTCGGGACCCAAGCACTGTACTGGAGTGTCTGGCTTTACTGTTTCGGGTGTATCAATATTGAGCAAACGTACCCGAATGGTTTTCCCATGCTGCTTGACATCGATAGTGTCACCATCGATTACTCGTTCAACCGTGTAATACGGGTCTTCCTGGCTACTTTGATAAATCTGGTAGCCAACTACGCCGAGGGTCGAGACACCCACCACGGCAGCGGCTGCACCGAGCAAGACTTTGGTGGAAACTGCGGTAGTAATCGAAGAACTCACCAGAGAATAATACAACCATTACCCGACCAAACCGCTAGTTTTTTCAAGGAATAACGGGTTACAAAACGATTACTTTTTCAGTGGTCCAAAACATTTATCAAGATGGTAGATGCGAGCCGTTTCGGTGTGTGCCACTAGGCTGATTCCATCTTTCGTTTCGAGCATGTGTTTGAGTCCGTCAAAGTTCTCAATTTGTTTGATTTTCCCGCCCATATACTTGTGGTCATCATCGTAAACAAACTGGATACCCAACTGTTTTGCTAGGTCACAAGTTTGGGGTGCAACCGGGTTCTGACCAATTTCGTGTAAGAGCTGAATCTCGCGGTCATTCAAAACGAACGAGGTGAAACGAGGTAAAGCTTTGACACCAGTTGCCGCGTACATGAGTGGGACACCCGTGGTTGGATCACCCAGCACGCCTGCCTGCGGGTACTTGTGGGCAAAACTTTGCCACATGGCAAACTCTTCCGGGTCGACCAAAGTTTCACCAGCTTTGCGAGACTCAATGTTCACAATCACATATCGTTCATGGGCCCTCAGGTCAGGATTTAGGCCGAGGACGAAACCGGCAAAAACAGCCACTGCCAAAAATGGGGCGAAGTGACTGCTTTGGCTCTTAACAACCAGAGTGTTCTGGGGAAAGAAACGAGTGGCAAGCACTCCCAAGCCTCTAAGACCCGCCACAATCAGCAGCGGCCCAAAAATAGACGTGAGAGCTGCCGCGCGCACGGGGTCGTTGTAGATTGGCTGTAGCAAGAACATGTAGGGCACGTGCAAGAACAAGGTGGCAAAAGCGAACGAGAACACTATCGCATAGCTCGCCAGAATCCAACGTGGCCCTACGAACGCCACCACCACGATAGCGAGCACAGTCAGAATGAAAACACTCCAGGTGTTTGCTAAATCAGCTTCAACAAAATACCGTTTCACAAACTCTGAGCCCGAAAGGATTTCCCAGATCGCTTCGCGCCCTCGAGAATACTTAGGGTAATTAATGCTTGAGGTGAATGTTCGACCCAGCATTAACAAGGCTCCCCAAATAGCAAAGAAATATAAGGCGCTAAAGATTGCCACTACTTTCTTAGTGCGTTCATAACGCGCCTGCCACACCAAAGAAATCCCTGCTGGTACCAGAGTAAAAGCTAAAACATAAAGCACGCCCACATGGCTGATCGCAAGAGACATAGTGGCCGCCAGTAGCACCAAAACAGAAGTGACATGCTTCGCCAGAGAATCGCCCTCGTTCAGCCAAAGCCAAAGTGCCACCAAAGTCGCGATCACCCACGGCACAAGCGCCAGACCGAAACCAAAAGCCCACTTTCCGGCGGTAGTCTGAATGACTGCAGAAAACCCCGTAAAAAGAGGAACGCATAAAGCCATCAACCACGGTGCGGCCGCAGTGTCAGGAAAAAGTAAGAACGCAAGGAGAACCATCCCCACCCCGAACAAGAAGACCGCCACAATCTGTGTCAGATTCACAGACATCATTACCTGACTCGGTCCTAAAAGTGACGCGACGAGGTGCAAACCATCGGGGTAATAACCGCTAATCTTTAGCGGAAGATTCATGGAAAATGAATGAATATTCAGGGGAGAAGCATTTCCCGACTCAGCCAAATGGCGAGTGACATTGTTATGGAACTGGATATCCCAAAAAGCCGGTGCCAAAGCAATCGGCTCTAAGGCCCGATACAAGGTCGACGAAATTGTCCAACCAGCAAAAAGCATCGCCAAAAATGTGGTTACCAGACGGGTCGGACGAAAGAAAAGATCAGACAAAAGGGCCAAAGCCGACATGGTCGAGGACGAGTTGTCTCGTGCAATCCAACGACCCAGAACATAACCCAATACCCAAATCGGCAGCAAACACAAAAGAATGAAAAAAGGACGATAAATCCCGTGGAAGAAAGTAGACAATAATGCCACAAACCCCAACTGGGCCAAAGACAGTGGAACCGCAGCAGCAATCACGCCAAGCTTTGGCAACCTAACCAAGTACGCCAAAAACGCACCAGGGGCGATAAACCAAAACAATAACTGAACCACCGTCAAAAAGGCCATGAGGCAAATGTTATCACCCAAAACCGCCCAAAATGGGCAAGAAATGGAAGAAAAAACCAGTATTTAGTTTCGCAGGGGAAAAAGATTCCTGATAAAACTAAAAGAGAAAAACCGCCCGAACCAAATCGGAGAGAAAAATGAAGCAACAGAAACTAATGACGGGGTTAGCGATTCTTGGGATCAGTGCCATTGTGCTCTCCGGATGCGGGTCGCAGGCAACTACGTCCTCGTCCAGTAAAACTGTTGAACCCACAACGAGTGCTACTTCAACTGATGAGGCAACCGTTGAAGTTGTGATCGATGGGGAGCAAAGCCCGGAAGCAAAACAGAGTAAGCAGAAAACTCCCGAGAAGCCAAAGACACTCCCGATGAATCTAAATCAGATTCGTGAAGGGAACTACGAAAGTTTAACGGGTAAATGGGTTAGTGCCGAAGGCGGCACCATTGAAGCCCACAAAGACGTCCTCATTTGGGATACGAAGCAAGGTGCTTTTGCCAAAATTAAAAAAGGCCAGTTCGAGTTAGTACAATCTGTCAAGGATCATTTCGAGGGCGGGCCTTTCGAAGATAGCGACCTTGGTAACGAGGCTTTAGCCATGCAATGGGTGGCCGAAGTGGACCATGTTGCGATGGGAAGCCTTGTAGCGTTTTATCCAAAGGGAGTCGCTGCGAAAATTCCCATGATGGGTGGAAAAGTAATTCCTTCAGATACCAGTCGACCAAGGATTCTAGCGCTGCCAGGCAACGGGGTAGGACGACTAATGCCCGAAAACTTTGAACCTTATCTGATGACCCGCGAAGGGGATAAAACAGACGCCGAACAAACAGCGCAACAGGGCAATGACTGCCAACCACCAGTACCTGGCGCTTACGCGTGCGCAGGAAAAGGTCGCCCAGCCGAAGCCCAGCCTATTCCTACAGTGGGAGAAAGTTACGGACGTACAGTTGCCACGCTTCAAACCCCATCAAAAAACATTGGCTGCGATATTGATGATGCAGGAGTGGCATGTCTAGTCCAAAGCGGTTGGCCCAAAGAGATTTACGCAGACTACAACGAATTCCAAGGTGGACAAGTTGATATTCACCTCAATGGCAACGGTCCAGTAACTCTGGGACAAAAGAGCGACGCCCCAGATTGGCCAGGTTTCAACGGCATTCCAGCAGGTCACATTCTGCCCTACGGGACCGTCTGGTATTACGGAGACTACGCATTCGCTTCAGATAAAACCGGGCTGACCTTTTGGAATGTGAAGACCGGATACGGGGCCTTAATCAACCGAAAAGGCTACCAACCCTTCGGACGCTAAAAAATAGATAAGAAGGTGGTGGACATGAAGAAGCAGTATTCCCTAGGTTTGGCGGTAGCTGCAGCATTGAGCCTAGCTCTTGCTGGGTGCGGGTCGCAGGCAACTACGTCCTCGACTAGCAAAACAAGCGAGCCGACGGCCACTTCTCAAGCCGCCACTGATGAAGCCACCGTGGAGGTGGTGATGGCCGAGGACACCACCGTGGAAGAACCTAAACCGGCCAGCAATGCTGGAAATCCTGCTTATGATTTGCCCGGTCCTTGCGTCGAACCCGTGAAGGGGGCGCATGAGTGTGCCGGCCGTAAACTACCCGACGGGGTCCCGCCAGCTCAAGCCATCGGGGAAGGTGAAACCGCGCTACTTCAAACTCCCACTGAGAACATTGGCTGTGCTTTCACCAAAACTAGTGGTTACTGTGTCGTGAAATCATGGCAAGACCGGCCAGAACCTGAATATCACGCGAAAGAAGGGGGAGCCGTCACCTTCGTCCTCGACCAGAGCGGCCCATCCAAACTTGGCGAGAAAAACGACGTACCCGTCATCTGGGCGCACCTGCCTGGATACCCAGAACCTGAAACCCTCGACTATGGGGGACTACGTCACTGGGGTGACTTTGTGTTCGCCACCGACCACACTGGCCTAACCATCTGGAATCACAAAACCGGTTACGGGGCATTAATCAACAAAGCTGGATACCACCCATTCACCCCACAAGATGTGGTGACAGCCTATCGGCAAAAGTTCCCCAATGAGAGCGACGCCAAGCGCGCCAAAGATCAGGCGAAAACTACCCAAAACGCGGAGGGGAAATGTCAAGCCCCAATTCCTGGTGCCTACGAGTGCGCTGGAAAAGGGACTCCAGCTAACGCCACCAAGCTTCCTCTCACAAATGACTACGGCACAGTGGCCCTCTTCGACAAGCAACGCGGTTTCTGCTGCGACCTGGGCGAAATCGATGGTAAGTACTCTGGAAGCTGCATCGTCAGCGGCTGGACTAAAGACCTGAAACCCGACTATGTCAGTCCACCCGGGGGACTCGTCTCTTACGAAATAGACGAGGATGGAAACAGCGAATTTGGCCAGCAAACTGGAGCCCTGCTCTGCCAAGAAGCGGCCGATGGTTCATATAACGGACAAAATATCTCGGACGCTAAACCATATTTCTATGGCCCCTTCGTCGTCGTAGCTAGTCCCGACGGGTTCACTATCTGGAGTAACAAAACCGGAAAAGGTGCCCTCGTCACCCACAAAGGATTCAAATCCTTCCCCTAAAAGCAGAGGGGATTTTGGATGGCCACAACTGGTAAGAAAGACATTAAACCGCACCTAAGTAAATAGGACCCCAAAGCTAGCACGTGAGACACCCCACTTAGCTTTGTGGTCCTATCCACTGGAAAAGCCCTCCGAAAAACGGCTTAAATCCGCTAAATTGTCTATATGCGAAAAATGAATGTTGCGAAAATAGCTTTAGGTGCGGCTGGTCTTGCCGGTGCCTCCGCCCTCGGATACCAGGCACTAAATGCCACCCCGAAACTCGAACTGGACCCAGCACGGAAAACTCCAGTGCGCGTCCTAGTGGCTGGCGGTGGCTACATTGGCCTCATTGCCGCCCAAAACCTACGCCGTTACTACACCCCTGAACAGGTGCAGATTACCGTCGTTGATCCCCGCACCTACATGACCTACCAGCCCTTCCTACCCGAAGCGGCCGGCGGCAACATTGAAGCGCGGCACGTAGTTGCCCCACACCGCATCGCCCTGAAAGGATGCGAACTAATCGTTGGTTCGATCGAAAACATCAACCACGCACAGCATCAGGTCACCATTCGCCCAGAAACCGGCGAACAGCACCAGGGCGAAGTTGAAACTTACACTCGTGAATACGACGAACTAATCATCGGTCTCGGAGCACAACCACGCACCCTACCAATCCCAGGTTTGGCCGACATGGCCCTCGGATTCAAGCAGGTCGAAGAAGCCATCAACCTTCGCAACCGCGTCCTGACCAAGATCGAGACCGCCTCTTCCACCCAAGACCTAGCCGAACGCGAACGCCTCCTCACCTTCGTTTTCGTTGGCGGTGGCTTCGCCGGCATCGAAGCCATCGGCGAAGTTGAAGACATGGCCCGCGCAGCCGTTAAGCGCATCGACAACCTAGACATGGACATGCTCCGTTTCGTCATGGTCGAGGGCGCCCGACGCATCCTCCCAGAACTAGGTGAAGAACTCGGCGGCTACGCCCTCGAGCAGCTCAACTCTCGCGGGATCGAAGTCAAGCTCAATACCTTCCTCAACTCCTGCGAAAACGGGCACATCGTCCTTTCCAACGGGGAAGAATTCGAGGCCGACACCCTCGTGTGGACCGCCGGTGTTAAAGCCAACCCAGTTCTAGCCGACTCCGACCTACCACTCGACGAACGCGACCGTGTCCGCGCAAACGCTGCCTTGCAGGTCGTAGACGGTGAAACCGTAGTGCCAGGTGCTTGGGCCGCTGGCGACTGCGCGGCCGTGCCAGACCTCACCGCACCTGGCAATGCCACCTGCCCGCCAACCGCCCAGCATGCAGTCCGCCAAGGTAAATCCCTCGCGCAAAACCTTGCCGCACACCTTGCCGGCGAGCCCTTGAGCAACTACAGCCACAAGAACGTCGGCACCGTCGCCTCCCTCGGTCTGATGAAGGGCGTTGCCGAAATCATGGGCGTCAAGCTCCGTGGCCCAATGGCCTGGTTCGCACACCGCTCCTATCACATGCTAGCCATGCCAACCTGGAACCGAAAGGCACGTATCGTCGCCGACTGGAGCATGGCCATGCTGTTCCAGCGGGAAATCGTCGCCCTCGGATCGCTCACCTCGCCACGCGCCGCCTTCCGTCAAGCAGCCGAGGCCGACGCCGCCCGTCGTGCCCAGCGTAGCGCTGACAAAGAACCAGCCAAGGTGATCTCCTCACCAGCGACCCCCACCCAAAAGGAACGAGTCGAAAAGTAGGGGAGAGCGGTAACTAAAAGCTCAAACTCTTAGAGGGGGCGTTTACCCAAGACCGGGGTAAACGCCCCCTCTAGCTATAAAAATAGCCACACATATTTTGGGGAACCGGCAAAAGTCGTCCTTACCTGGCCCCACAAAAACGGCGAAAATTGGTGCATAACAAGCGGTATCGTCCTGGCAGGTAAGAGCACACCCGCGACAACTCAGCGGCTTTAGCCAGCTGAGCGGCGTTAGTGGGTTTTGCCGCCTGGGCATAGCCGCCCTCGATCAAGCGCCCCATCCGGGGAAAACCTTCAAGAGCCCCACTGTCATCATTTCTACGGCAATTGCAGTCAAAATCATGCCCGCTAAACGAGTCATGATTGTCCGCAAAGTCAAAGACATGTGTTTCGAGATAGAGCTTGAGAAATATAAAACGACCGCAACCAACAGCAAAACTACAGCCAACGCTGCAAACACGGTGAGACGGCCAAGCCAAGTAGCGCCATCGGCCTGCAACACAATAATGGTAGTAATCGTGCCCGGACCAATCAGCATGGGAAAGGTCATTGGATAGAAAGAAATAGACTCGCTCGAGGACGAAATCTCTTTCTTCTCACCATCAGTACCTTCATGGGTAGTAGAACCGGAACCACGCAACATACCCAAGCCAATAATCAAAAGCATCAGGCCACCAGCAATCCGGAAATTATCCAGATCAACCCCGAAAAACCGTAATAAAGCGGTTCCTGAAAAGAAAATAATAACCGCCATGATGGTCGATGAAAGCACAGTCTTGAGCGCCGTACGCTTTTGTTCGGCCACCGAATAACCACCAGTTAAACCCAAGAAAATCGGCAGATTAACAAACGGATTCATAATCGCAAACAAAGCCCCAAAGGCTTTTAGAAATAGCGCCCCACTCATGGAAAATAAAAACCTTTCCCTAAAGAATTGTTATGTAGCATAACAGGAGAAAAGGGAAGATGCTCAAAGCAAAAGTAGCCGACAGTTAAGACCCGTTTGCGTATATAATTTGAGTCATGGAACACAATCATGACAATGGGGCATTCCGCCCGAATCAGCTTTCCATCGTTGCCGCCACTCAACCAGAAATCAACTTCGGTACTGGTGGTTGGCGTGCCATTATCGCCGAGGGATTTACCAAACTAAACGTTCAACGTGTAGCCCAAGCCCTCGCCGATCTAATCCATGAAGAAAACGTCTCGGACAAACCGATCGTACTCGGCTATGACCGACGCTTCCTTTCCGACGCTTTCACCTGGTGGGTAGCAGAAGTACTCGCAGCAAATGAACTGCACGTACATTTGATTGACACACCAGCACCAACCCCTATGATTATGTGGACTGTGCGCAATCTGGGTTGTGCCTACGGGGTAGCCCTAACCGCCTCCCACAACCCCGCCATTTACAACGGCATGAAGATCTTCACCGCGGGCGGGCGCGATGCTGAAGTTGCCGTTACCGACAAAATCCAAACCAAAGCACGTGCCTTAGGGCCCGATGAGATCAAGACTGTCGATCCCGTCGCTGCCACCGAAGCAGGGCTAATCACCACCGCCACCACCATGAACGACTACATCGACTCGATCATGGAAGTGATTGATACCGACGCGATTCGCAAAGCGGGACTGCGGATCATCCTTGACCCCATGTTCGGGGTTTCGCGTACCTGTCTTCAAACCATCCTACTGACCGCCAGATGCGATCTACACACCATCCATGACCGTCGCGATCCACTTTTCGGTGGACGCATGCCCTCACCGGCATTTGATACCGTGCATGCCTTGCAACGTGCAGTAATCGATTCCCAAGCAGCACTCGGTATTGCTACTGACGGTGACGCCGACCGGCTCGGCATCGTTGACGACACCGGCGCATTCTTGCACCCGAATGAAATCCTAGTACTGCTATACAGCTACCTACTTGAAGATAAAGGATGGGAAGGTCCGTGCGTTAGGAACTTGGCCACCACCCATCTCCTAGACCGAGTAGCTAAAGCCCACGGACAAGAATGTATTGAAGTTCCCGTCGGCTTCAAATGGGTCAGTGCTGCGATGGCTGAACACGACGCCATCATCGGCGGTGAATCCTCCGGCGGTCTAACCGTACGTGGACACATCGCAGGTAAAGACGGCATATATGCCGGTTCACTGCTCGTGGAAATGGTCGCTAAGAAGGGCAAACCACTATCGCAAATCTACGCTGACTTGATTGCGCAGTATGGCAAACTCGAAATGGTTGAAGCAAACCTGTCCTTCACCATCGACCTCAAAGAAAAGCTCATGCAGCAGGTCTTCACCGATAAAGACCTGCCAACCTTCAAGGAAGAAATTGATCATGTTTCCTTCCTAGACGGCTGCAAGATCTACTTCAAGAACGATGGGTGGGTCGTCATCCGCTTCTCAGGGACCGAGCCGTTGCTACGTGTTTTCGCTGAAATGCCTACCAAGGAAGCAGCCCAAGAAATCGTCGATACCGTCGCCGACTACTACCACTTAGGTTAATCAGCCAAAAGTTTTGCGGGGGCGAAACCGGTTTTGGTTTCGCCCCCGCAAAACTTTATTAAGCTCGACAGCTGAGGACGCGCTCAACTTGTAGCATAAAGGCCCTTGAACCAAAAGGATGCGAGCCGGGCAGTATCAGCTAAGACGGTGCCAAGTAGTAGCCTAGATGCCAGAAATTGACTGAACCAGCAGCTAAGACAGCCTAGTGCCAGCAGCTAAGACAGCCTAGTGCCCGCGGCTAAGACAGCCTAGTGCCCGCGGCTAACTGGACCACCGTAGATCTCGTCAATTTCCTTCTGGAAAGCACGGAGCACTACCGGACGCTTCACCTTCATCGACGGGGTCAACATGCCGTTATCCTCGGTAAAGTCAGTAACTAGCACCCGGATTTCACGGATCGATTCCGCCCGAGAAACATGCTCATTGGCCTTTTTCACCGCTCGTTCCAGCGCGGCCAAAACCTGAGGATGGCGAGCAGCCTCGGCTACGTCCATATGCGGTAAACCGTGGTTGGTCAGCCACATTGGCAACATTTCCTCATCCAAAGTAATCAAGGCAGCAATAAATGGACGCTTATCACCAACGACCACCACTTGGCTGATCAACGGATGACCACGCATGGCATCTTCCAAAACAGCAGGGGAGACGTTCTTCCCACCAGCTGTAACAATCAGTTCCTTAGCTCGACCAGTAATCCGGACGTAGCCATCGAAATCCACGCTACCAATATCTCCGGTACGGAACCAACCATCCTCAGTAAATGCCTCAGCATTGGCCTCAGGATTATTGTGGTAACCGCGAGAAACTGAGGGACCTTGGATCTGGATTTCGCCCTCGTCACTGATTCGGAAGCCAAGCGTCGAAATCGGGGGACCGATGGTACCAATCTTTGACAGACGAACCGTGTTGACCGAAGCGATCAAACATTCGGTCAAGCCGTATCCTTCCAACACGGTCATGCCCATGCCACGATAGAAGTGTCCCAAGCGTAAGCCCAAAGGACCGCCACCACTAATCACATATTTGACGTTGCCACCCATGAGATGACGCAGAGTCGAGAAAACTAGACGATCAGCTAAAAGTCGACGAGTGGTCAAAGACTTAGAAGGACCTTCCTCGGTATCAAGAGCCTGCGAATACTCGATCGCCGTGGCTACTGCCCAACGGAAAATCTTACGTTTCGAGGGCGAACTGGCTGCCTTAGCTTCTGCCGAGTTATAAATTTTCTCTAAAACGCGGGGCACAGCCAACAAATAGGTTGGTTTGAAGCTGGCCAAGTCATCAAGCAACGACTTCACATTCGGGGTATGTGCCAAAACGCCATTGCCAGAAATCTGGAACACAACCAAGAAACGGGCATACACGTGAGCCAAAGGCAAGAAGATTAGCAGACGCGAATCCTTCGGTTTGGCAATCTCAGGCATCCACTCGTGACCATTCATAGCCAAGATACTGAAATTGCCGTGGGTAAGCTCAACACCCTTCGGACGCCCAGTAGTGCCAGAAGTGTAAATAATCGTTGCCAGAGAATCGGTAGTCAATGCTGCCGTGCGCTCTTCGACAACCGCTTCTGCTACTTCACGGCCAGCTTCTTTAATCCGGACAACGCCAGAATCATCCAAAGCGAAAATATATTGCAAAGTTCCTTCTGGAACCGAGGCAGAAACCAAACGACGCATAGTAGCGTTTTCAGTGACAACCATCTTCACATTGGAGTTTTCAATGGTCCATGAGATCTGTTCAGAAGAAGAAGTCTCATAAATCGGGACAACCACTAGACCTGCCGCCCAAGCGGAAAAATCGAGTAGGGTCCAATCATACGAAGTGTGGGCCATGATCGCGATAGCATCACCTGGCTGCAAACCCAAACCAACTAAACCGCGGGCAGTGCTCATCACATCAGCGGCAAAATCGGTAGCAGAAACTCGACGCCAACCACGGCCAATCGAGTTTTTTACCTCAATGAGCGTGCTGTGAGGACTACGCTTCACACGTTCTGCCAATAGCCATGGAAGGGTCATATAATCTTCCGTTTTGACCATTACTGGGCCGTGCCATTCCAACACGTCAGTACTAGGTGAAGCCGTTTCCTCTAGGTCTTCCGAAGAAGTCTCTTCTTCCAACTCATCCGGTTCAGAAATCGGATCTTTATCGCGACCAAAGCCAAACATTAGGCTAAGCGCCTCACTTTCGTTTTGCTGGGGGTTCCCCAAGTTCGCTAGCAGCCATCTGGATTGCTTCGACCTCGGCTGACTGGAATTCAAGCGGACCAGTCACCACGGCAGAGTTAATCAAGTCAGCACGAACCAACTCAAGCTGAGAAACCAGCTGCTCCGGGACCTCCAAAGTAGCCGACAAAATCGGAGTCTTCGGGGAAACCTTAGCTTCAGACTTAATCTTACGAAGAGCGGTCAAAGCGCCAGCAGCAGCGGCCAACAAGGAAGCATCGCCCTCGATAGTCGACAACTCGTCAACCGAAGGCCACTGAGCCAAGTGAACCGAACCTTCACGGTACCAAGACCAAACTTCTTCCGCACTGTACGGCAAGAACGGTGCCAACAAACGAACCACAGTGTTAACTACGATCGCTAGGGCAGCGCGAGCCGAATCAGCCTCTTCAGCCGAGTACTTACCTTCACGGTTGTAAGCACGTTCCTTCACCAATTCCAAGTAATCGTCAGTGAAGTTCCAGAAGAACGCTTCCGTTTCTTCCAAAGCCCGAGTATGGTCAAAAGCTTCGAAAGCCTCGGTGGCATGCGCAATGACCTCACGCAAACGAGCCAAAACAGCTCGGTCAACATCCACCGTTACCAAAGCAGGATCAAGAAGCACACGGTGCCCATCAGCATCCATGGTCAAAGCAAACTTAGAAGCATTTAGTAGCTTAATCGCCAAACGACGACCAACCTTCATTTGGGCTTCATCGAAAGCAGCGTCGGTGCCCAAACGAGCCGAAGCAGCCCAGTAACGGACCGCGTCCGAGCCGTGCTTCTCAAGCAAACCCATTGGGGTCACCACATTGCCCTTAGACTTTGACATCTTCTTACGGTCAGGATCCAAAATCCAGCCAGAAATGGTGGCGTGTTCCCAAGGCAGGGAATCAAATTCAAGTTCCGAACGAACCACAGTAGAGAACAACCAAGTACGGATAATATCCTGGCCCTGAGGACGAACCGACATAGGGAAGACCTTAGCGAACAATTCGTCATCTTCTAACCAGCCGCCAGCAATCTGTGGGGTCAAAGACGAAGTTGCCCAAGTATCCATAATGTCTACTTCAGCAGTAAAGCCACCAGGAACATCGCGCTGTTCTTCGGTAAACGAAGGCGGGACGTCGACGGTTGGATCGACCGGCAACATATCCAAAGTTGGGGTCAAAACCTGGTTGTAATCGACCTCGCCGGCTTCATTGATGCGGTACCACAAAGGAAGGGAAACACCGAAGAAGCGCTGACGCGAAACCAACCAGTCAGTATTCAAACCACGAACCCAGTTTTCATAGCGGACTCGCATGAAGTCTGGGTGGAACTTGAGCTCTTCACCACGGGCAATCAAAGCATCACGCAGATCAGCACTCTTGCCAGCAGCAGTGAACTCGCGGCCACCATTACGGATGTACCACTGACGAGAAGTCACGATTTCAAGTGGCTTATCGCCCTTTTCAAAGAAGTTAGTCATACGCTGGGTAGGCTTTGGATCGCCAATCATTTCGCCAGACTCGGCCAAATGCTCCACGATTGCCTTACGGGCGCTGAAAGTAGTCTTGGCAGCGCACTCTTCATAAAGCTTGCGACCAGCTTCGGAAGTAATCCATTCAGGAACCTCAGAAAGCAGACGGCCGTCCTTACGCAAAACTGAACGCATTGGCAAAGAAAGCTCACGCCACCACTGCACGTCAGTTAGGTCACCGAAAGTACAGCACATGGCGATACCGGCGCCCTTGTCCATTTCAGCGGCAGGGTGAGCCAAAACAGGCACCTCGACCTCGAAACCTGGGGAGGTGACCGTGGTACCGAAAAGGTGCTGGTAACGTTCGTCATCAGGGTGAGCAATCAAAGCTACACAAGCAGGAAGCAATTCTGGACGGGTAGTTTCGATTACGACATCGCCGTCCTTACCATGGAAAGCTAGGGCATGGTAATGGCCCGGGTATTCACGAGCTTCAAGTTCTGCCTGAGCTACCGCGGTCTGGAAAGTAACGTCCCAAAGACCGGGAGCCGCAGCTTGATAAGCTTCGCCGCGCTCAAGGTTCTTAAGGAAAGCGGCCTGAGCAACCTTGCGAGCACGGTTACCAATAGTCTGGTAGTGAAGGTTCCAGTCCACCGAAAGACCCAAGTGACGCCACAAGTTTTCGAACTGCTGCTCGTCCTCGGCAGTCAAACGCTGGCACAGTTCGATGAAGTTCTTACGGCTAATTGGCTTCTGATCGGCAGCCTTAATCGACTTGCCTTCACCGCCCTCATGCGGAGGGACGAAATCTGGTTCGTATGGCAAAGAAGGATCGCAACGAACCCCGAAGTAGTTCTGGACACGACGTTCAGTCGGAAGACCATTATCGTCCCAACCCATTGGGTAGAAAACGGTCTGACCGCGCATACGACGGAAGCGGGCTAGAACGTCAGTGTGGGTGTAGCTGAAAACGTGACCAACGTGCAAAGAACCAGAAACAGTTGGCGGGGGAGTATCGATCGAGAAAATATCGTCTCGTTCAGCCTTGGCATCAAAACTGTAGGTGCCAGCCTCACGCCACACCTCGCCCCATTTTTGTTCGAGGCCGTCCGCGCTGACCCGATCAGGGGCGCTGGCGGTAGGGGTTTCGGACGGCAGAGGGGCAATTCGAGAAATAGCCATAAGTTGTTTTCATCCTTCACGAAATTATGGTGGGCCACGGCCCAGAACACTTAATACAGTATTTTAAGCTAGGAAGCGCCTAAAGTCGTATCACGCGCGATAGCAGCTTCAACTGCGGCCGCCCACACATGTCGCAGACCTGCAGATTCGGCTGCCTGTAAGCCCGCCACAGTGGTTCCGCCAGGGGAGCAGACCCGACGAATTACCTCGGCGCCCGCCAAGGGAAGGTCTTCCTCGGCCAAAAGCAAATCGGCGCTAGCTCGCATCGCTTCCGCCGCAGCCTTCATTGCAGTCGCTGCGCTCAAACCGTTTGCGACGCCGGCCCGAGCCAATGCTTCCACACTGGCAGCAAACCAAGCCGGAGAACAACCAGCCATGGCAGTAAAAGTCGCAAAGTTGCCTTCATCAATCACCGAGACAGACCCAACGGCACTAAACAAGTCGGCCACTGCTTGTACTTCGTTTTCAGTCGCGCTCTGGGTAGCAACCGCGGTAGTTGATTGGCCGAGGGCGGCGCCCACATTCGGCATCACCCGAACCAGCGAGGAATAGCCATCGGGCAAAGACTTGGCCAATTTTTCACAACTGGTTCCAGCCAAAATGGAAACAACCAAAGGAGCACTGTCTTTGATTTCCTGCTGCAATGGAGCCAAAAGATCGGCCACCTGGTGCGGTTTGCAGGCCAAGATCAGGATTTGCGCCTGAGCAATCAGCTCCTTAGTTTCAGCAACATAAGTGCAGCCGGTCTCCTTCGCCAAAGCTGGACCTGATTTGCCTGAACGATCCGTCACCAGTACGCAATCTTTCTGATGCCCGTCAGCAATTAGACCGCGAACAATCGCTCCGGCCATATTGCCAGAGCCGAGAAACGCAACTTTAGTATGGTCGCTAAACTTGGTCAGCTCACTCATAAAGTCAGCGCCTCCGAGTGCCGAAAAGAGTACGGGTAATTTCGCGTCCCAACTGGGTACCAACGCTGCGGGCAAGTGAACCGAGAGCCTTTTCAACCGTTGACTGTGGAGCCCGCGAGGAAGTGGTAGTCCGACGAGTAGCGCCGTAACCAGAACCAGAAGTTCGAGCTAAACGCTCCATCTCTTTCTCCTTGGCTTCCCGAGCTTTCCGGGCTGCGGCTTCTTCCGCGACACGAGCATCTTGCTCAGCTTGCGCCTGAGCGGCGGCTTGTCGCTGCTCATCCTGTTCAGTCAAGACTTCAAAAGCAGAACGATCATCCACACGATTCGCATACTTTGGCATGAGAGTCGAAGCGTTCATAATCTGCTTAAGGACAGGCTCATCAGCTGGTCCCATCACCGAGCGAGGCGCCCACAAACGGGTAGGTGCCACAGGGGAGGGGCGACCGTCCTCGTCAAGGAAGGTAATGACGGCTTCACCGGTACCAAGCGTGGTTAGCAGTTCCTCAAGGTCGTATTCCGACTTCGGGAAGGTAGAAACAGTAGCTTTCAAAGCTTTAGCGTCATTTGGAGTGAATGCGCGCAAGGCATGCTGTACTCGACCAGCGAGCTGACCTAAGACATCTGCTGGCACGTCCTTAGGTGTTTGGGTAACGAAAAAGACACCAACACCCTTCGAACGGATTAGACGGACTGTTTGGACGATCTGGCGGAGGAATTCTTTCGAAGCGTCCTTGAAAAGCAAGTGGGCTTCGTCGAAGAAGAAGACCAGTTTTGGAGCGGGAGCATCGCCCACTTCTGGTAGATGGTTGAATAAGTCAGCCAACACCCACATTAGGAAAGTGGAGATTAATGCTGGACGCGAGGAGAGATCGCGCATGCGCAAAACGTTAATGACGCCTTCACCCTCGGTGGTTTTACGCAACAAATCGGCAGTATCGAATGCTGGTTCTCCGAAGAAATCAGAGCCGCCTTGTGATTCGAGGGCGGAAACAGCGCGGAGGATTACGCCAGCAGTTGCGGGCGAAATGCCGCCGATACTCTTGAGGTGTTCTTTGCCTTCATCACTGGTGAGGAAGGAAATTACTGCGCGCAGATCTTTAAGATCGTCGAGTTCGAGACCCTTTTGATCGGCCCAAGCGAAAACTAGCTGCAATGCTTGCTCTTGGGTCTCGTTTAGGTCGAGGGCACGAGCCAAAAGTAGCGGGCCCATATTGGTGACGGTGGTTCGCAAAGAAACGCCAGGAGCCTCTAAGGTAGCGTCACCAATAGTCATGAATTCGGCGCCGAAAGCATGAGCTTCCCAAGCCTGACCGTTGGCTTGCGTACGCTTGAGGAGTTTTTCGCTCCCAGTACCTGCTTGTGCCACACCGGTGAGGTCGCCTTTAACGTCAGAGAGCAGCACAGGCACGCCCGCTCCAGAAAGAGCCTCAGCTAATAGCTGGAGAGTACGGGTTTTACCTGTACCGGTAGCGCCCGCAACTAGGCCGTGGCGGTTGAACATGGCCAAGGGAACCTTGATTAGGGTAGCTGGATCTGGGGAACCATCATCTTGGCGTAAGGCGCCGAGAGTTACGTGAAGTCCCTTAGGGCTGTAGGCGTCACGAATCTCCGGTTTAGTGGAGTTTTCTGGGTTGGTGGCATCTGCCAAATCAACTTCGTTGTTTGCTGAAGCGACTGGAGTTTCCACTGGTGGTTGGGCAGCCACTGCCGGACCTTGGGCAGGTGTCGGTTCAGAGTCTGCTACTGCTGATGCGTCAGGAGTTGTTTGGGGTGCAGCTCCACCAGCAGCAGCTTCAGCGGCAGCTAGTTCAGCTTGAAGGGCGGCAGCTTTTGCAGCTGCGGCTTTTGCTTCGGCTTCGGCGGCGGCAGCTTGAGCAGCGGCAGCCTCAGCCCGTAGTTTATCCAGATCATTAGCCATGGGATTATCTTAGGGCGATTTCCATGGCTTTGCTGGCCGGGACTTTTATCCCCAAGACGTATCTTCCACAACAAGCGATCTGCCATCTGAGTATTCGATTAGTCGCTAATCAAAGTGGAAGCATGGCCTACGAAAAACTGAACGATTTAACCAAGGCAATTTATCGCAGCGGGGATTTTGCCCAAACCAACGGGGAAGAACCTTCCTTCCCATTACCACCCGCTTTTGGTAGCGAGCGATCAGAATGGAAAATAAGTTCCCGCGCAGCTTTCGGTATGGCATTACTGCTTGGGCTTGCCCTGTGGTTTTTCTGGCCGACGATCGTCTCAAGCCAGAGTAACGACCTCGGTTATGTGGTGATTGCGTCAAAGGAACCGGAAGGAAACATAACTAAGCAAAAAACACACTCCGCAAAACAACCCGATCAGGGTGCTAATCAAGGAGGCAAAGTAACTGAAAACGAAACCGTCGAAGAGGGAACGGTTATTCCAAAGATTTTAGTCTACGTTTCTGGAGCAGTAAAAAATCCGGGAGTTTACGCCATAAAACCCAAAGGCAGAATCATTGATGCACTCAAATCGGCAGGAGGGCCCAAAGCTGAAGCAGAACTTAATGCCATTAATCTTGCTGCCATTTTAGAAGATGGACAACAAATCAACTTTCCCACTAAGGAGGAAGTCAAAACGCACGATCAACATGGCCCAAATGGGGCAGAATCCTCTATTTCTAACTCAGGGAGCAATAGTGCTAGCTCCAGCCTAAGAGGAAAAGGGCAAGGTAAAACCGAGGGCGAGAAAATAAACCTGAATGAGGCTGATGAAAAAACTCTTACTCAACTACCAGGAATTGGGCCCGCGATCGCCGCTAGGATCATCAAAGAACGAGAGGAAAATGGAAAATATAAAAACCTTGAGGACCTAGCCAGAGTCAAGGGAATCGGAAGCAGCCTGATAAATGATCTAAAAGATCGAGTTAAATGGTAGGCGCCAAAGATGGCTAATAAAATCAATAGAAAAGTTGACTGGCGTTTACCCTCCATCGCATGCGTAGGGCTAGCTACTAATTGGATAGCCTGGCAGCTCAAGCCAGACCAACAAGAGGGAATCAGAAGTCTTCAGGCGCTTTCATTACTAGTGGTTGTGTGGCTAATCTGGAAGGCTAATAAACGCTTTGAACCTAAAGCACTAAAAAATCCAGAAATAGGTAGCACATTAGGCTGGTTATTATTGGCCTTGGCAGTGTCACTGGCAATGACGCTAACAGTAAGTCACCAAGCCATCCTTAGCGAAGAGATCTATCAAAATAGTTTGAAACCTACGAGCCGCAATATTACCTATTTAATCCAGCTCAGTATTCAACCAAGACAGAGTGGATTTCAACGCAAAGAAACAGCGCAAGGTTGGCTCAAAGCAATCTGCCAACCAAAATGTCACGCAACCAAACTTCCAATCAAAATTGTCCTACCAAACAAAACAGGTCACCGAGGAGACCTGATAAAAGCTAAAGGGAAACTGGAAGCAGAGCACGGAAAACTAAGCAGGCAACAGCTCCAATTGCTCGTTAGCAGTCAGGCAGTTATCGCCAAGTCCACAATCGCAAGAAGAATCGAAAACTTCAAAACCAAGTTTGCCCAAGAAATCACGGAACAGACCGCAAGCTGGAAGCAGGGGATGGAACTAGTTCCAGCGATAACCTGGGGAGATCAAAGACTAGTAGCTCAACAAACGAAAAAGATGATGAGAAAAACTGGGCTATCGCATCTCACGGCAGTATCGGGTGCCCATGTCAGTTTAGTCTGTCTCTTAGCCGCAGTGGTCGCAGGGAAAATCGCGAGAACCAGCCGCTATGGAAGAATCTGGAAACCCAAAGTAGTTCTAAGAAGCACTCAACTAGCGGGGCTAATGGCCACTCTTGGATTCGCATACTTCGTTGGGCCAAGTCCCAGTATTATTCGGGCCAGCACCATGAGTGCTATGGGAGTTTTTCTGGCAGCTACAGGTAACTCTTACACGGGCATGAATCTGCTTTCTATGAGCGCGCTTGGTCTATTACTGTGGCAACCACAAATGGGACTTCAACTGGGATTCTGGCTTTCCTTTTTGGCGACCTTTGGAATACTTTTCGGCAGTGAAAAACTTAGAGATGATTTGTCGCAACTGGATGAAAAAAGAGCCGACGCATTTTCGCTGATAGTTGCGAATCCGCCCGCAAAAAGCCGCAGGGCCGAAAAGAAGCAAGCCCTAGAAGCTAAACGAAAAGCACAAGCAAGAAATAAAGCTAAAGAAAAAATCAGGAATGCTTACTCGGTCTCATTGGTGGCATATTTAGCTACATTTCCATTGATCGCTGCCCAAAACGAAAGCATCAATTTATGGAGCGTCTTATTGAACCTCATGGCCATGCCATTGCTTCCTATGATCTTATTCGGGGGATTGATAGCGTCCCTTACTGTTCTCATTGGATTTGGCACGTCACTAGTCTTGTCGCTTCTTTGGTGGCCCTCACGCGGATTATGGCTTGTTGCCAAATGGGGAGAAACTTTACCCGGAGCGGAAATACCTTGGTGGTCGGGAGCTACCGGTACCATAGTCGGGCTGGCCTTTGTTAGTATCTTGGTATTGCAGTATCCGAACATTTGGAAACTAGCACACCGCTTAGTCGATCTACTTGTCAAAGTTGGTCTTGGAGGAGGAATAAATGGCTGGAGCTCAAAAAAGCCCCAACAGCGTTAGTTGGGCAAGAGTAAAACCGGCTCCAATTGTTCTGATCTCTACTAAAGAGCCGCTTTTTGCTGATCGTGCATGGTTTCGACTAAAAGCTATGTTGCAACGAGAATACCCAGAACTTGAAGTTACTGATTTTGAAGCATCCTCATATCAAGCAGGATATCTCCAAACGGTAACTTCACCATCGCTCTTCAACGAACCACGTTTAGTAAAAGTTAGCGGTGCCGGAACCGGCTCGGAAAAATTCTATCTTGATCTAGCCGACTACCTCAAAGACCCTACCGAACAAACTTGGCTAGTTTTAGACATTACCTCCGGACTTAGGGGCAAAAAAGTCTTCGCTGAAATTCGGAAACTAGGCTACCCGGACGTAGACGACAAAGAACTAAACCAACCTTGGCAAAAAGTAAAAATGGTGCAAGAGGATATGCGCCGAGCCAAGCGCCCCATATCTGAAGAAGCCGCCGGTGCCTTAGTCGACGCTTGCGGTTCAGATTTACGCGAACTAGCCGCTGCTATTAAACAGTTACTGGCCGACACCGAGGGGGAAATTACTCCCCAAATCGTCAAGCGCTATTACTCGGGCAAGGTCGAAAGTACCGCCTTTAATGTGGCTGATGCTGTTGCCGCCGGTCAAATGGGGCACGCCCTCGCCCTACTTCGTTCTGCGCTCGCTTGCGGTACTGAGCCAGTGCTGATTGTAGCGGCGATTGCCACCAAACTAAGGCAGATCGCTAGGGCGCAGCACTACGGAACTAGCCCCAAAGCTGCCCGAGATATCGGGATTTCCCCAGCGGCCTTGAGATACGTAGAGAAAAACATCCCATTATGGGATGACCGTTCACTAGCCGGGGCTATCGCCGCCACCGCCAAGGCAGACGCGGCAGTTAAAGGTGCGTCTAGAGATCCAATCCATGCAGTCGAAAAACTGATCATCTACGCGTGCCGTGTGAGAGCCGGTAGAATCTAAATCGATATGACCAGAGACTAAAGGCAGCTACAATTAAGTTAGTAACCAGCCTCTATGCCATTGAAAGCAAAGAAGCTTAAGAACTTAATAGCCTTATTCTGAAGGCAACCATGGCTGACCATCCAAGCAAGTAGCTCAGCCTAAAAACGCCAAAACGAGAGGAAAGAAAATGCTAGTTACTACAACCAATCACGTTGAAGGCCACGAGGTCGTGCGCTATCTCGGACTAGTAGCCGGAGAAGTCGTTAACGGGGTGGACTTCATCAAAGACTTTGGAGCCGGAATGCGAAACTTTTTCGGTGGCCGTTCTCAAGGGTACGAAGAAGAACTAATCAACGCGCGAGAAGCAGCCCTAAATGAATTACAGGCCCGAGCCGAACAGCTAGGCGCCAATGCAGTGATCGGAGCCAAATTCGATTACACCGCCCTCGGCCAAGGAAACAATATGTTGATGGTGACAGTGGTAGGTACTGCCGTTCAACTATCCTGAAAACTGACGCTCAAACCTAGCAAGTTTCAGCGCTGCAATTAGGGCGACGAACTCGCAACCAAAGTGCCAGAGCCATTGCGGCAACCGCCAAAGCGGCAATATACGGCTGTGCCGGTGCCCAGAAACCCAAAGCACCACTAGTTCCTAACAACAAGAGCACAATCTTGTTGCAGACTGGACAAGCCACAGCGAACAAAGTTGCGCCCAAAATGGTGCCCAAGCGGCCAGCTTGCGGGTCCTTCGGAGCTGCCGGCAACGCAAACCACAAAAAGGTCAAAACTAGAGTAACGCCAACCGCTAGATACTCCCACCAGCGGACTGGGACTTCACGTCCAAAAATCGGATTAGGCAAAATATCTGTCGGTAAGGTCAAAAACAAACCAATCAGCACCGTCAACCAAATAGCTCGAGCCAAAGAAGGCTTCGCAGCGCTAGTCTCAGGCTTAACTGGGGCTACAGGCGGAGTCGACGGCATCTGAAAGTTAGTTTGCATGTGGGACATTGTACCTAAAGCAAACTAAAAACTAAACTTTCTTAAGGTAGACACAGCTGCAAACTAAACTTAACCGTGTAGCGCGCTAAGCGCTCCTAACCACAACTGCAGGAGAAAGAGAGCAGTTCTTTCGCTGGAAAACAGACCAAAAGACAAAAACTTTTGGGCACCTACCCGAAGGTAAGTGCCCAAAAGTGTTCTGTATCAGTATGCGTTAGCTGTTATCTGCTCAGAGAGCAGCAACCTGCTTAGCCAACTTCGACTTGCGGTTAGCAGCCTGGTTAGCGTGAATCACGCCCTTGGAAACAGCCTTGTCTAGCTTACGGCTAGCAACGCGCAATGCGTCTTCAGCGGTTTCCTTTTCGCCTGCTGCAATAGCTTCGCGAGTCTTGCGAACCAAGGTACGCAATTCAGACTTGTAAGCCTGGTTGCGCACGCGGCGCTTTTCGTTGGTCTTAATACGCTTTTTCTGAGATTTAATGTTTGCCACTGTCGCTACTTTCGTGCGTTAGTTCCTACATGGTCGGTTGAGGGCTGTGTCGCAACCGGGACTGGGGCGTGGGGACACCCGTGGAGTGGTTAACGACTGGAATCCACACCCGACCGGAGTGTCATCCAAGGGAAAACTCTACCACAAGGCGGGGGAGTAGTGCCCGCTCATTCCCCATAAAAATCGCGCAAATGGTCACATACTTGATCGAAGACAGCTTTGGAGATACGACCGCCTTCGCGTCGTACCTTGTAGTCCTGCACTGCCAACAGACGATCAACACGCATCTGGGAAGGTCGACGCTGGGCGTCCCAATCGCCACTACCCACGTCGAACCAGTAACGACCCCAAGAAGCTTCCTGTTCTTCGTCAAGATGGTGGTTTTTGCTGGTAAGTTGCGAAACAATCAAAGTGCTCTGGTGGCGAGAAAGCACCAGAACCGGACGATCTTTACCTTGGGTTGGATCCTCCTCGTAGGGAATCCAAGTCCATACCACTTCACCTGGATCCGCTACGCCGTCTGGATGAGGATCATAGGTTAATGGTGGTAAACCAAACTTTTCGGTATTCCACACATTCACGCCCTCGGCACTTTGCATCAGCTCTGCTTCACTTGGTACCGAAGTGGTGCGCTTTCGCGAAGACTTAGTAGTCGAGGTCGAACGACGAGTGGTGGTCCGTCCTCGATTACTTGAACTTGGACGACGAGATGATGAGCGACCACGCCGAGGCGAAGAAGTGCCCAAGGTGTCGCGCATAACGTCATCAACAATATCGCGTCCTGCCCGACCCAAAGCGCGGGTGAGGATTTGCACTAAAGAATCCCACAAACTCAAATTTCTGCTCCCAAAATAGAGGTGTTAGCCACGAAAATCCTAACAAGCCCTCACAATCCGCGCCAAAGCTAAACCAAGATGGCGACCTCGTGAGATAATATCGCCTGAACTATGTCCATCATTCTATTCGTGAGGTTACTTTGGCACCGATTCCCGGCCCTGACCTGACCAGGCACATTCAACCCGCCTCGACAGCTCCTGAGTTAATCCGCAACTTCTCAATCATTGCGCACATTGACCACGGAAAATCCACCTTGGCGGACCGCATGCTGCAAGCCACAGGAGTAGTGCAGCCGCGAGATATGCGCGCCCAATACCTCGACCGCATGGACATTGAACGCGAACGTGGTATCACCATTAAGTCCCAAGCGGTGCGCATGCCATGGCAAGTTGGAGATACAGCCTATGCCCTCAACATGATTGACACTCCAGGACACGTTGACTTTAGCTACGAAGTCTCCCGTTCCCTAGCTGCCTGTGAGGGCGCGCTACTACTAGTAGATGCCGCTCAAGGGATCGAAGCACAAACCTTGGCTAACCTTTACATGGCCATGGAAAATGACATGGTCATTATTCCGGTCCTTAACAAGATCGACTTGCCTGCCGCCCAGCCTGAAAAGTACGCGGAAGAAGTCGCCTCCCTAATCGGTTGTGAACCAGAAGAATGCCTTCGCGTTTCCGGTAAAACCGGGGAAGGCGTAGAAGCACTCCTCGACCGGATCGTGGAAGAGATCCCTGCTCCGCAAGGCGTCGCCGATGCCCCTGCCCGAGCCATGATTTTTGACTCCGTCTACGACACCTACCGCGGCGTAGTCACCTTCGTGCGTGTAGTCGACGGGGAACTAAAGCCTCGTGAGCGCATCCAAATGATGTCCACCGGGGCCCTGCACGAACTACTCGAAATCGGTGTTATTAGCCCCGAACCAGCCCCCTCCAAGGGGCTTGGCGTTGGCGAAGTAGGCTACCTCATCACTGGCGTGAAAGACGTTCGCCAATCCAAGGTTGGTGACACTGTCACTGGTTCGAAGAACCCAGCTGAAGACCCACTACTGGGCTACCAGGACCCCAAACCAATGGTCTTCTCGGGCATCTACCCAATCGATGGTTCCGATTTCCCAGCCTTGCGGGAAGCGCTCGACAAGCTCAAGCTCAATGATGCCGCGCTAACTTATGAGCCTGAAACCTCGGCCGCCCTCGGCTTTGGTTTCCGTTGCGGCTTCTTGGGGTTACTACACCTTGAAATTGTTCGTGAACGTCTAGAACGCGAATTCAATCTTGAACTAATCGCTACCGCGCCCTCGGTAATCTATGACGTCACCATGGAAGACAATTCCGAAATCGAAGTTACCAACCCTTCGGAATTCCCTAGCGGTAAAGTTAAAGAAATCCGAGAGCCTGTCGTACGTTGTACCATCTTGACTCCCGCAGATTTCGTCGGCCAGATCATGGAACTGTGTCAAGAACGTCGTGGCAATATGCTCGGCATGGACTACATCACCACCGACCGCGTGGAAATGCACTACACCTTGCCACTGGCTGAAATTGTCTTCGACTTCTTCGATCAACTTAAATCGCGAACCCGTGGTTACGCTTCGCTCGACTATGAGCCCGAAGGCGACCAGGCGGCCGACCTCGTCAAGGTAGATATCCTGCTAAACGGCGAACAAGTCGATGCCTTCAGCGCGATCGTTCACAAGGATGCAGCATATTCCTATGGCGTGCGTATGACCAGTAAGCTCAAGGAACTCATCCCACGCCAGCAGTTCGAAGTGCCGGTGCAGGCCGCTGTTGGTTCGCGTGTGATTGCCCGTGAGACTATTCGCGCGCTACGTAAGGACATGCTCGCCAAGTGCTACGGCGGTGACATTACCCGTAAGCGTAAGCTGCTCGAAAAGCAGAAGGAAGGTAAGAAGCGGATGAAGGCCATCGGTCGCGTCGATGTGCCGCAAGAAGCCTTCATTGCCGCCCTGACCTCCGATGCTCCAACCGGGAAGGAAAAGAAATGAGAGTAGCTGGCGAAGTTGAAGACGTCATGCTCGATCCCGAGGAGCACGAGAGCCTGCCCGATGGCCGCTTTTTAGCGCGTACCAAGTCTTTCGTGCGTCGTGGTACCCGCATGCCTAAATCTTTGCAGAACACTTGGGACCAGTACGCCAACGATTTTCTAATCGAGGTCGGTCGTACTACCGGAAAAATGTCCGTCGACCCTAGTCAAGATCTAGAACTGCCCACCCAGTATCCCAGTGAGCAACCCTTGATTGTGGAAATTGGTTGTGGGGGCGGCGACCAGCTAATCGCGGCTGCCCAACGCTGGCCTGATCATAACTTCTTGGGGCTAGAAGTATGGCGTCCCGGCTTAGCAAAAACGGTCTCTAAAGCGGTAGCCGCCGGAGTGGAAAACGTGAAGCTGATTGAAGCTGATGCCACCGCAGTCTTGTCTCACCTTTTGCCAGAGGCTTACGTGTCTGAAGTTTGGACCTTCTTCCCCGATCCGTGGCGGAAAGCCCGGCATCATAAGCGTCGCCTAGTGCAAGTCGAATTCGCCGGAAAAATTGCCCACGTTTTGAAAGATGGGGGCATTTGGCGTCTAGCTACCGACTGGGATGATTACGCTTGGCACATGCGAGACGTGGTAGAAGCGGCAGAAGATTTTGCTAATCCCTATCTGGGGCAAAATCCAGATCAGAATGATCCAGAACCAGAACGAGGGGGTTATGCTCCTCGATTCTCTGGCCGCGTCATTACTCGGTTTGAACAGCGCGGACTTGATGCAGGTCGTCAAGTTCACGATCTTGTGGGCGTGCGCCTGCCGCGCGAAGAGCGTTAGACTTTTCTCGTCTCTCTAACTTTTCACCACAGGAACCACGTTACTTAAATGAGCCAAACTCCTACTGGCAATCTGGTTTATCGGCCTGCCGGTTTTCTGCCGCCAGCTGATGAAACTGCCACGCAACGAACCTTTAGCGCATACGTACATATCCCTTTTTGCGTTACCCGTTGCGGCTATTGCGATTTCAACACCTACACCACCACTTTTGGGGTAGGAGCTGACCTGGCAACCTATGCGGATAGTGTGATTGCGGAGATTAAACAAGCCGAGGACGCCCTCGGCCAGCAAGGCTACCCGCCTAGGAAACTGTACTCGGTGTTCTTTGGTGGGGGCACCCCAACTATGCTGGATCCGGATCAACTTGCTCGCATCCTGTCTGCCCTGACCGAGACATTCGGCCTCGAAAAACGAGCGGAAGTCACTATTGAAGCGAACCCCGACACTGTGAATTTGCCGATTCTGCAGCGGTTGAAACAAGCTGGTTTCACTCGAGTCTCATTCGGCATGCAATCAGCTGTCCCTCATGTGTTGAAAACCTTGGAACGTTCCCATGACCCACTAAGAATGCCACAAGTGGTGCGTTGGGCTCGTGAGGCAGGACTACAAGTCAGTCTTGATCTTATCTACGGGACTCCTGGAGAAAGCCTAGACGATTGGAAGCAATCGGTTAATACCGCCCTACTGCTAAGCCCTGATCACATTAGTGCTTATTCTTTGATTATTGAGCCTGGAACTCGATTAGCTAACCAAATTGAGCGGGGAGAGGTAGCCCCAATTGACGAGGACGAGCAGGCCGAAAAGTACGAAATCGTGGATGAAATGCTCGCCTCTCAAGGCTACCAATGGTACGAGATTTCCAACTGGGCATGGCGTAGTTTTGGAGAAGCCCCAGTGACTGGTTTACGCTACGCCTCGCGACATAATCTTGCCTACTGGCGTGGGGGAGACTGGTGGGGGTTCGGACCTGGAGCTCATTCTCATTTTGGGATGGTCCGTTGGTGGAACCGCAAGCATCCTGGTCAGTATGCGCAGGCATTGCGAGAAGGTATTTCTCCTGCCGTGGATGGGGAAGAAATCGACGCCGAGGCTGCTCGACTAGAAGAGATTATGTTGATGGTACGTACCGGGCAAGGACTTATTGCAAACGAGTTCGTTACGCGAGCGGTTAGCCAGCTCATTCGTGAAGGTCTGATTCAACCATCTTCAGCTCTCTGTGGTCGCATTATTTTGACTAGAAAGGGCCGGTTGCTAGCTGATTCTGTGACGCATTTTTTAGTTGAAAATCACCTTTGATATTTCTGCTCCCGGTTTGTCCTAGGGACTTAAGGCACTAGACTGGAAGGGCACCAAAAGGCTATTTAAAGGACTTGGAACATGCGTCGCCATTTGCTCTGGGCAACTGCTTTGACCGTCGGGCTAGGCTTTTCTAGTGTTTCATTGCCAGCTATGGCGATAGATAATTCCCGGAATCACCAGATAAATACCCCAGAGGGATCTGTTTCGGTGGGCAAATACCTGCCGGGAAGCAATTACCAGCAAGAAAGCGCCATCGGTTCGCCAACGATTGAAGAACCATCGACCCCTGTTCCCCTTACTCCCACTCTCGAAGCTGATAACGCTACTCCCGAGGAGAAGGTGGTAACGCCGGAAGCTCAGTTGGTGCAAACCGTAGAAGAACCGGTGAAGGTTGCGCCTACGCTTGAGAAGCCAGCAACCACGGAACAAACTGAGACAAAACTTCCCGTAGAGATTACAGACAAGCAGCCAGCATCGCCGGTTATTAAAGCTGAGGCAGCAAGAAGTCGAGTGATTCCATTTTGGGATTTAGCAGCCAATAACTACTTCATCCCAGAAATCTCTTGGGCAAAATCGCAAAAGATCACTACCGGTTGGGGCGATGGTACTTTTAGGCCCGATAGCTTACTAAATCGAAAAGATGTGGCGGCCTTCCTTTATCGTTTAGCCGGAAGTCCTCGGACATCGGTACCAAAAAACCAGCAATTCGTTGATGTGCCAGTTAACAGTCAATTCTCGAAAGAAATCAGTTGGCTAGCTAGTAAACACATCACCACTGGGTGGGCAGATGGCACTTTCCGGCCACATACCCCAATTACTCGAGAGGCCTTAGCTGCTTTTCTCTACCGTTTTTGTTCTCTAGAGTCCGCTAAAAATTGCTCGGCTGAGGTAATTGGACGGCTCAGCGCAGAAAATCATAGCTCCTTTAAAGATGTGCCAAGGTCTAATCCGTTTCATCGAGAAATTGCTTGGATGGCTTCTAGTGCAATCAGTACCGGCTGGCCGGATGGCACCTTCCGGCCGCATAACTTATTAGATCGTCAAACCATGTTGGCCTTCACCTTCCGGGTGATGCACAACCAGAGTCACCAAAATCTAGTTAAGTATCCACGGATTGTCGGCACGAAAAATCCATACGTCAATAATGCGCAGCTGAAGCAACTTGGGTCTATCCAGCCTAAGGCTAGCTATCGAGGAAACGATGCCACTTGGTGGTACCAACATGGACAGGTTATCCGACGTGGAGGACAAACTTATGCAATCTACGGTCCGATTTATCACTACTGGACAAATGGGGGACAGAAGTTACTTGGATGGCCTCGTGGTAATGCCTATGGCGTGAAGAAAAATGGGGTAGCTCAGTGGTTTGAACACGGCGGAGCTTACCAAAATGGGGCCAAAGCCTACGGACTAACTGGCCGGATTTTGGCCAAATGGGCAGCGCAAGGATACGAAAATGGTCCCCTGGGTTTGCCGGTAGGACAACGTGAACGTCATGGAAATACTTGGCGTCAACACTTCCAAGGTGGCTATCTGTATGAAACCGATCAGGTTTTGACAATGAATGTGCCTTGGGTAGGCCAGTATTACAACTACTATTGTGGGGCTGCTGCTGGTGAAATGGTGCTTCGTCATCTCGGGGCCTATCGTTCTGCTTTGACCGGTGAGAAACTGAGTCAGCATGCGCTGGCCGGTAACACCTATATGAAGACTCGCCGGGTTGGATTTACCAGTTTCCACAACAAAGCTCTTGCTAAGGGCATCAATACTTGGTTGGGGAACCCCAACGCTTATCGACAGATTCATGTGCCAACTGCAGTCAAACAACAAGGCTTTAATCGTACCGTTGCGCAGATTCGCCAGATTATCAAAGATAGCTTTGCAAATGGCTATCCGGTGGTAGTTGATGAGCAAGAAGCACGTGGTGGCTACCATCCAAACGGGCACAATAATGCCACGTTCTCTCACATCATGGTGGTTACCGGTTATAACCCGCAAACCGATGCCTTCCGCCTGCAAGATCCTGGTGCTGGCATGTGGTCGCGGGCTGCTAAGAGCTTCTGGTACCCATCGCTTTCGCAGTTCGTCAAACGTCATCTCTCGCGTGAAATTGAAAGAGACGGGCGTCGTCACATCGGCATCTACCACCACTAGTTACTCGCGCTGATAGGTGTGCTCTTGGGATTGCATAACCGAAGGCAAGCACGAAATATTCAAAAAGCAACGCAAAATGTGGCGTTAACTAAACACGAGTGACTTTTATCGGTTAAAATGGATTCTCACAGCGTAAACTGTGTTTACCGACACAACGCAAGGAGGCGTTATGAGAATTGCAATTAGTGGTGTCACTGGCACTGTAGGTAAGCGTGTTAGCGCAGGTATTCGAGTAATGACCGGTGACGATCCTGCTTTGGATCGCCAGCACCGTACGTATGTAAGGCTTTTAAGTCGCACTCCCGAAAAGATTGTGGCTGGTCCTTCTAGCGAGCGCGCCTTTGCTGATTATGCGGATGCAGAAGCAATGCGTAAAGCCCTCAACGGTTGTGACGTATTTTTGATGTTTCCCGCGGTAGAAGCAGACAATATGGCCGCGATGCATGAATTGACGATTGGAGCAGCCAAGGCTGTTGGCGTCCATCATGTTGTCTATCTGTCGTTCCAAGGAGCGCAGGAATCATCTTCCTTCCCCTTTGCAAGGGAACATGCGCAAACTGAAAAACTATTGGCGGAAAGCGGGATGGACTACACCATTGTGCGCACCACCTTTACGACCGATAAACTCCCCGGACTGGCAGATGAAAATAAGGTGATTTCGGGTCCTGCTGGAAATGGGGCTTGTGCCTTCGTGGCAGAAGTCGATCTGGCAGACTGTTTGATTGGTATTTTGGCTGATATTGCCGCTGGCGGCGGTGGTGGTCACTCTCGCAGGACCTACACCATTACCGGTCCAATCGCCATGACTCTAGCAGATGCGGTAGGTGCCTTAAACCACGGTTCACGTCATGAGGCTGGCTTTTCGTATCGAGCAGAAACGCTAGAGCAAGCTAAAGAGCGGTTGCTAGCTGCTCATCCTGAGGTCAATTCGGCCATGCTTTCTCAGTGGGCTTCAACCTACGAGGGAATGGCCAACGGTGAGCTTTCAGAAATCAGCCGAGACATGCGTAAATTAATCGGGACCGATGGTCTCAGCGTAGAGTCTTGGGCACAGCAAAACCTATAAGGAAAATGTTTTGACCACAGTCAATTATGGCAAAGTGCAACAGGTAGCGGACTTTCTCGGCCCGCTACCTGTGCCTGCCCAAACTAAACCCTGGGATCCGCAGGATCTTCCACCGGAGCCAGTGCAACTCGGAGTTCGTGAGCGAGCTGCACATGAGACGGCACAACAAATCGCAACGCATTTACACCCTAGCTATCCCGCTTTGGCCGCTCGCACTCGCTGGGAGCTTTCAAAAGAGAAGACCATCCCAAAAGGGGCCTACCGTCTTTGGGTATCACGTGAATGCTGCTGTTTGCATGCTAGTGACGAGGCCGGATTTTTTGCCGGGACTGTTACTGCTGCACAGTTGATTATCGGCGAGCTTTGTGACCCCCTAGAGATCTACGATGAACCAAGGTTTACTTATCGTGGCTTCATGATTGATGTGGCTCGTAACTTCCTAGAAGTGCCTGAGTTATATGCTCTAATTGATATTGCTGCTTGGCATAAACTAAATGTCTGTCACTTGCACTTGGTAGATGACCAAGGCTGGCGACTAGAAATGGATAATGTTAAGCGCCGGATTGGTGACGAAACTGATTACACGGCTCTTCACATTTTAGGTGGGGCAAGTGCCTGCCAAAGTGGTGAAAATCCGGGTTTTGATGAGCCTGAGGACGCGCTTACTGAAGTTAACGCTGCTAATCAGGGATTCGAAAGTATCGGCCCTGGTCAGATCGGTTATTATACGAAAACCGAATTGAAAGAACTCAAACAATATGCTGCCGCTAGAGGCATTCAACTTGTGCCAGAACTTGAATTCCCAGGGCATAACCATGTAGTACTTCATGCTCTACCTCATTTAGCCACCGCTGGTGCTTCGGCTCAAGTTGATCGAGATGGAAAAGTGCCACCATGGACGAGTTGGCAAGTGGGGCACTCATACTTAGACTACGACCTGCCTGCTACCTGGGACTTTATCACCCAAGCAATTTTGCAAGTTAAGGACGTATTTGGCACTGAGGTAATCCATCTTGGCGGCGACGAGGCGCACCAAATGATGAAGCGATTGGGTAAGGAACGCTATCTTGCGGTACTTAATCGGATCGTGAAACTGGCAAAAATGCACGGTTTTTCTCGGGTTATGCTGTGGCAAGAGGCCTGTGAAGTAGCGCTTGGTCCCAATGATGTCATTGAATGTTGGTCGGATAATATCGGTGCGCAATCATGGGAAGAAGTGACGGCACAAGCGAAAGCTCAGGGATATAAGCTTTTGAACGCTAATGCGGCACATGCGTATCTTGATCAGAAACCAAATCTAAAAGATCCTCGCGGACTAACTTGGGCCTGTGCTAAAGGTTTAAAGGTAACTGATGCCTATAACTGGGATCCGCTAAAAGACTTTCCCCTTGAAGTGCACAGTCAGATTATCGGGATTGAAGCTCCACTATGGTCGGAAACGGTCAGGAGTTTAGAGGATGCTTTATACCTGCAGTATCCTCGTCTCTCGGCACTAGCTGAAGTAGCTTGGAGTAGACCAGAAAATCTTGATTGGAACGGTTTCCAGCGAAGAATGCGAAGCCTGAATTAGTTTGCTAACTATCAATCTAGAAATATGTTTTGGGGTGGAAGCCGATATCGGCTTCCACCCCAAAACATATGTACAGATTCAGGCCTCGATAGTTGCTAGTCTGCGAGCTTGTCGGCGGGCGCGCCACCAGACAAAGAGGGAAGAAAGCAATACTAATACGATTACTGGAGTCCACCAGTTAGCGGTGAGTAGTTGCCAAGATTTCGAACCGATAAAGGACCAGGCCGAGATCCAGATAGCAAGAAGACCAAGTCCGTAGAGGACACCCCATGCGATACAACCAGGAATCATGGCGATCGTGTAAGTTCGCCATTTGAGTCGGACGATGCCAGCACCCGCATTAACCATAGTTTGCAATCCTACGGTCAGGAAACATAACGGGATAATGATTAGGCCCCAGCGGGCGAGATAGTCAGCGCCTTTTTTCGGGGCAGGACCATCAAACCAACGTTTAATCTTGTTCAAGGTAGCGCTTTTATGCTCACGTAAGGCACCAGCCGCGGCGAGTCGTCCTAGCCAGTAGGTTAACTGAGCACGGAAGAAAACTATGATCGTTAGGGCAGTGATAGTTAAGCCGATGGGTAGCTGTTGTAGCTGCTCTAGCAAACGTCCTCCTGAAAAAGTCAATACTTTGCCCCAACTAAGGAGCGCCTAAGTAAATATCTTAGCGTTTTGCGCCGCGAATTGTCGAGAATAATGACAAAATTAACGCACTTGACGCATAAACCACGATCGCTAGCACCACGATGGTGGCACCGGGTGAGAGGTTGTAAAAGTAGGTAATGGTCAAACCGGAAACACAAAGAATGGCTCCAAGGACCATTGCCAAGCGCATCGTGGCGCGGAAAGAGGAGACATAAAGCTGTGCGATTGCCACCGGGATAATCATCAGGGCGGAAACTAGCAGTGCCCCAACTACCCGCATAGCTACTGCCACAGTTAGTGCCGAGGAAGCGGCAATTAAGATAGTTAGCCAACGGACTGGCAGCCCGGCGGCGGTAGCAAATTCTTCATCATGACAAGTGGCAAAAAGTGCTGGACGAAGGCCAATACCTACTAAGAGAATAAATGCGGCCATTAGTAGGGAAATGATTAGATCAGTCCAAGTAACTGTGGCAATGGAGCCGAAAAGATAAGAGTTTAGCTGAGCTGAAGTGCCCCCAGCTATTCCGATAAAGAGGACGCCGCCAGCGATTCCGCCATAGAACAGCATTGCGAGGGCGACATCGCCACTGGTGGTGGTGCGGGCACGGATTACCTCGATCATGATCGCTCCTAGGAGCGAGACGATGATAGCCATTGGGAGGGCTAGTTTGTCGATCGGGTTCAGATTTGCCATTGAACCGGCCAGCCAACCGAGGGCAACCCCGGTGAGCGCTACGTGACCAATACCGTCACCGAGCATGGCTAGACGTCTATGAACTAGATACGTGCCCATCACCGGCGCAGTTAGACCGATGATTAATGAGACTAAAAGGGAACGAACCATTAAAGGAGAGGTGAGCATTAAGGCTAAATCAGACCAGATTGTCATAGGTGTTCGCCTCCCAAGAGTGAATGACCAGTTTCGCCACATAGGGAATGAGACATTGCTGTTAGACGCTGCGATTCTGCCGCGAACTGTGCGGCGGGTCCGGCCTCAACCACCTTGCCGTCAGTAAGCAAAACTATTTGGTCAATTAGACTTTCTAAACAGCCGAGGTCGTGCAGGACGAGTACGACCGCTACTCCGTTGGCTTTTTGCTCAGCCAGAATATCGGCGAGGGTGTGAGCGCTTTGGGCGTCAATCCCCGCTAATGGCTCATCCATTACTAAAAGTTGTGGTTGTCTAATGAGCGCTCGGGCGATGAGGACTCGTTGGTGCTGACCGCCCGAAAGAACGTCGACTGGATCATGAGCTTTATGGCTCATGCCCACGGAATCTAGTGCTGCTAAAGCTTTCTTTCTAGCACCAAATTGGTGAAAGAGGCTGGGTCCGGAAAGTCCTGACTCAACCACTTCTAAGGCAGAGGCGCTAATTCCTCCGCGGTTGGCGAAGCGTTGGGGAACGTATCCGATTTGGGTAGCAATCTTCCCTTTGGGGGTCTTACTAGGTTTACCAAAGAGTTCAACTTGACCTTTGATGACGGGAGCGCAGCCCAGAATTGCTTTGATTAGGGTGGACTTGCCTGAGCCGTTAGGTCCTAGCACTGCTACCACTTCGCCGGGGGCCACCTCCATATCAATCCCATGAAGGATTTGGGAGGAGCCATAACTAACCTCTAAATTGGTGACCCGCACCGGCGGCTGGGAAGCTACCGGTGCGGGTGAAAGACTTGCTGATTTCACTTACAGTTTAGTGCCTTCACTAGTTCCGAGACATCGCCTTTAAACATATCGACGTAGTCTTTGGAGGGATCCGTCTGAGTTTCGATGGGACTCAAAACCTCGGCTTTGATTCCCAAGTCTTTAGCTAGGGTATCAGCAACCTTAGGAGAAACAAGCTCTTCGGTGAAGATTGTGTTCAATCCCTTGTCTTTAACTAGCTTAGAAATTTCGGCTAGACGGGCTGGGCTGGGGGAAGATTCTGGGTCGAGGCCGGAAAGGCCAGCCTGTTCCAGGTTGGTGAGCTTGGCGAAGTATCCAAAAGCTTCGTGAGTGGTTACGAAGGTGCGGTGCTCGCAAGTCTGAGTGTTCTTAACCGCTTCCTCAGCCAAGGCTTTCATAGCGCCGGCAGTTTTAGCAGCATTAGCTTTAAAGTCGGCGGCGTGGGTTGGATCGATTTCAGCAAACTTGTCGCCGATCAGCGTGGCCACTTTAGCCATGCGGTTAGGATCAAGCCAGAAGTGAGGATCGAAGGGGAGATTCTCATGGTCGTGGTCGTGACCGGCTTCTTCGTGGTCGTGACCTTCAGCGGTTTCGCCCTCGTGGTCGTGACCTTCGGCGGTGTGATCGTGGTCTTCGCCCTCGTGGTCGTGACCCTCGGCGGTGTGGTCGTGATCTTCGCCCTCGTGGTCATGGCCTTCGGCAGTATGGTCATCGCCATCATGGTGGTGATGGTGGTGGCCTTCACCGGTGGCTGGCATTAGTTCTGCGGCCTCGGAAATGTCAATGGCGCGGGATGCTTCGGTCTGGGCGATGGCTTCATCGACTGCGCTTTGGAAGCCCTTCATATAAACGATGGCACCAGCTTGGCCTAGTTCGTTTACCTGCTTGGGGGAGAGTTCCAAATCGTGCGGCTCAACTCCTGCTGGAGCCAAAGTCTGGACGTCAACGAGATTCCCGCCAACTTCTTTCGCCAAGAATTCTAGGGGGTAAAGAGAAGTTAGGACTGAAAGCTTGGCGGTGGAACCGTTTGCTTCTGGGGTGGTGGAGGTTTCTGCATTAGAAGAGCAACCGGCAAGTGCAAGTGCGGCTGCGCTAAAAGTAACAACTAGAGCTTTTTTCATGACACTAAGTCTAGGATGCACATTTAGTTTTTGCAATAACTGTCGTTAAGTGTGAGGAATGTCTATAAATTGCAGGTGGTGGCTTTCCATCGTTTCCGAATAGGCGTGTCGAGGGCGGAGAGTATCCAAAGGTGGAACAGGTGGTAAAGCCCTGAAAAGTTAGCGAAAGGTATTCAAGTAGCAATGGCTTTTAGTGGACTGAAACGACTTGAGTGGTCCTGCTTAGCGCAGATGTACAAAGCAAAGTCCATTCGATTTGAAGGGAAGCGTTTAGGAATGGCCGACAGTAACAAAATCAATGAGCTCTTCTACGCGACCAAGGAAAGCTGGCTCAAGGTCACGAAAGTCGCGGACTGAACGCAAGATGCGTTGCCAAGCAGAGGCGACATCGCTGTAGTCGTTGGCAGGCCAGCCTAGAGCAGCCAAAGTGCCATATTTAAAATCGGTACCCCTAGGGACTTCGGGCCAGGCAGTAAAGCCTAGACGAGCCGGCTTTACTGCTTGCCAAATATCGATATAAGGGTGGCCAACAATTAGTAGGCTATCACTGGGGTGTTGGGTACGAATTTCTTTAGCAATTCGATCTTCTTTGCTGCCTGGGATGAGATGATCTAGTAGCACCCCGGCACGACGCTGAGAAGTGGGGGCAAAATCGGCCAAGATAGCTTCCAGATGATCTGCACCATCGAGCAATTCCACGACTACGCCCTCGACCCGCAGGTCGTCGCCCCAAACATGCTCCACCAGCTCGGCATCGTGACGGCCTTCTACCCAAATGCGACTTGCTTGGGCAACTTTGGCGCGGGTTTGTTTAACTGCCACCGAACCGGAATTAGTTCGAATTTTTCCAGCTGCATTAGTTGGAGCGCTTTGTTTAGGAGCGCGTTGCGGGGGAGTTAAAATTACCGGTTCGCCCTCGAAAAGAAAGCCAGGACCGAGCTCGAAAGTACGACTACGACCATGGCGATCAGTCAATACCACCACTTGCATGCCGCCGGACTTTTCTACCTTGGTTACCGCTCCACACCAACCAGTCTCAACTTCTTCGAACACCTCACCGTAATTTGCGGGGCAAGGGCGAGAGTGGCCGTAACGGGCAAAACTCCCGTGTTCATGCGGGTCGTGAGCCAAAATATCGGAGCCGTATCTATCCATGAAAGTGAAGATAAAAGGTAAAAAAGAAAAAATCTGCCTCCCATGCCGAATAAGGAAGTTTTCTAAAGCATTGTTTGAAGCAACACAAAGTTAAGCCGGCAGGCAAAATATTTAGCACTCAAATGGTAAGAGTGCTATTTTTGTGGTGGAAAAGTTCTAGAAAAACAGCTTTAGATCGGGAAGGAGGCTCCTGATGCCAAGTAGCGAATTAGCGCATCCGCGTCGCGCGCAAGTGCTTTGTGCCCTCGTTTCGGACTACATTGCCACAAGTGAGCCGGTCGCTTCCAAAGCCTTAGTAGAACGACACAACCTAGGAGTCTCGCCAGCGACCGTTCGCAATGATATGGCGGTTCTAGAAAATGAAGGTTACATTTTCCAACCACACACTTCGGCGGGCCGAGTTCCAACTCAACGAGGCTATCGCGAGTTCGTCAACCATATTGCTCGACTTAAACCCCTCAGCCCGGGACAACGCCAAGCAATTCAAACTTTCTTAACTGAGCCATTAGGGCTTGGCGATGTGATGGATCGGACCGTGCGCTTACTAGCGCAGCTCACCAAGCACACCGCGGTGATCCAATACCCCTCAGTTGCCAAGGCTAGCTTGCGACACATCGAACTCGTACCGCTCAGCCCTTCTCGCGCCCTCATTATTGTGATCGGTGGAGCCGGCGAGGTAAATCAACAGATGGTCGATTTGCCCACCGAGGTCGATCCCAACTTCCTCAACACCTTCGCTTTAGCCCTTAACGCCCACTGTGCTGGCCGAGACACCGCAAGTTTGCCCACCGTCTTGACCCAGCTAGTCCGAGCACTAGAGCCAAGTGAACGGCCGGCCGCACAAGCCATCTCGACCGCATTAGAGGACTTAATGGCGCCGGTAACTACCCAAAAGATAGCGGTAGCAGGCTGGTCTAACTTGGCCCGTTTTTCGCCTGACTTTGCCGGCGACCTCGGTCCGATTATCGCCGCACTAGAAGAACAAGCAGCCTTGCTTTCCTTGTTCGCTGAGGCTAAAGAAACCCCAGTGGAACAAGTACAAGTGGCCATCGGGGCGGAAAATCATGCGGGAGCGCTGGCCGAAGTGGCAGTAGTGACCTCCCGTTATGGCCAGCCCAGTGCAAGTGCCCAACTAGGGGTGGTCGGGCCAACCCGCATGGACTATGCGGCCTCCATGTCGGCTGTTAGAGCCGTGGCCAAATACCTATCGAAAATTCTCGATCGTTAATTCTTATTGACCAAATAGTTTAAAACACGCAGTAAAGGAATAAAGTGGCTGATTATTACGAAGTTCTTGGGGTAGATAAAGAAGCATCCCCCGAAGAGATCAAACGTGCCTACCGTAAACTCGCGCGCAAGCTGCACCCCGATGTGGCCGGACCAGAATTTGAAGAACAGTTCAAAGAAGTCACCGTCGCATATGAAACTCTTTCCGATCCCAAGAAACGTCAAGAATACGACTTGGGTGGTTCTGATTCCTTCTTCGGCGGCATGGGTGGCATGTCCTTCGGGGCCTCCGATATCTTCAACTTTATGGCTCAAGCAGCCGGAGCAGCCGCCGGACAATCTGGCCCGATGCCTCGTGGGCGTCGCGGACAAGACACCTTAACGGTAGTTGACGTGACTTTGGAAGAAGTCACTTTCGGTGGCAAAAAGGAAATCGTCGTTGATACTGCGGTCACCTGTAATCGTTGCGACGGTTCCTGCGCTGAACCTGGCACCAGTCCTCGCACCTGTAATCAGTGTGCTGGCCGCGGTTCCATTATGCGTGAATCGAGGACGATCCTCGGTATGATCACCACTGCCGTTCCTTGCCCGACCTGTTCTGGTCACGGCACCACTATCCCCACTCCATGTACTGAATGTTCTGGGGAAGGTCGCGTGCGTACCCGTCGCACCACCGAAATCGACATCATTCCGGGCATTGAACACGGCAACCGTGTCCGCCTTTCAGGCCAAGGTGAAGCTGGTCCCGGCGGCGGACCTGCCGGAGACCTTTACGTTGAATTCCATGTGCAACCGCACGATCAGCTCAGCCGCATGGGTGACGACCTTTACACCCAGGTCAGCATTTCGCTAACCAAGGCAGTCCTCGGCACCCGCATCCAGATCAATACCCTAGATGGTCAAAAAGAACTAGACATCAAGCCAGGCACCCAGCCAGGAACTGAAATCGTCCTCGACGGTTTAGGGGTGGCACGCTTGCAGCGCCGCGGCCGTGGTGACCTCCACGTCAAGGTGGATGTCAAGATTCCAACCAAACTTTCGAGCGCTGAACGTAAGCTTTACCTCGATATTGCAGAACTTCATGGCGAAGAGGATGAAATTGCTCCCGCGCACCAAGGTGTCTTTGAAAAGCTCCGCGATCGTTTCGCTGGAAACTAGCATCAAAACCAAGGAATCTTCATGACGCTCCCGCTCTTTTTCCTGCCTCCCCAGCATCGCGACGACCATTCGCTAGCCACCCTTAATGTCGGGGAGCGCGCCACCTTGACTGGCGAATCTGCCAAGCACCTGCAGGTGATGCGATTGGGCGTAGGGGATCTCTTCGATCTCAGTGACGGCAGCGGATTCCGCCTTACCGGTGAAGTCCAAGGCCAGCAAGGTGCGGAAATCATCTTCAGCGTGGCGACGCCCTGGCATGCCGACCCGCCCTCGGCCTGCGAACTTGTGGTGGTACAAGCGCTTGCTAAGTCCGGGGATGATGAGTCCGCCTTGCACTCGATGATCGAGGTCGGTGCAACCGAGATTATTCCCTGGCAAGCAGATCGCTCAATCGTGCGCTGGAAAGGCCCCAAAGCCCAAAAAGGGCAACAAAAGTGGAGCCAACTAGCACTAGCGGCTGCCAAACAGTCGCGTCGTGCGACCTTGCCAAAAGTGCATGACATGGCCACTACTAAACAACTCGTGGCCAAGGTAGCCCAAGCTACCGAAGCCGGAGAGCTAGTGCTGATCTGTCATGAAGCTGCTGATTTGAAAGCCACTCTAGATCGACTAATTCCCGCCAAGTTGCCCCCCAAGATCTGGCTAATAGTTGGTCCCGAGGGCGGAATCAGCGACAGCGAAATCGAAGCCTTGCAATCTGCAGGCGGGAAACTCTGCCGACTCGGTTGGGCCGTGCTGCGGGCAGCCACCGCAGCGACTGTGGCGCTAAGCCAACTTCAGCTTTTGATTGCCACCCCGAGTGCTAAAGATTGTTAAACTGGTTGAAGTAGCGTAAGCCATTGAAGGAGAATAATGCATAGCGAGTCCCTACCGGACACGACTTCCTTAGCGCAAGTAGATTCTGCCTCGACAGATATTGCCGGTCAAAGCACGCGTAAAAAGGTGCTTACTCTACCTCCAGATGTAGACCCCTTAGCTATTTTCGGGGTTAATGACGAAATCATGCGGGTAATCGTAGCTGGTTTTCCCACGGTTGATTTTGTTCCTCGCGGAAATGAGATTGCCGTTAGTGGCCCTACCTTATCGGTTGAGTTAGCTACTGACCTGCTCGAAGAACTTTTTTCTTTAGCCCAGGCTGGATCGCCCCTCGATGCGGCGGCAGTTTCGCATGCCGTCATGGTGATTAACAAGGCGGCTCGTGCCTCGGCTGCAAAAGACATGGACCTGGATGTCCTCAGTATTCGGGGCAAACGGATTCGTCCCAAAACTGCAGGACAACAACACTACGTCAACGCAATTGATGAGAATACCGTGGTCTTTGGGTTAGGGCCGGCTGGTACCGGTAAAACCTATCTGGCGATGGCCAAAGCAGTCCGAGCTTTGCTTTCTGGCTCAGTTAGAAGGATTGTGCTAACACGCCCAGCTGTCGAAGCAGGGGAGTCTCTCGGTTTCTTGCCTGGATCCTTGACTGACAAGATCGATCCCTACTTGCGCCCACTATACGATGCGTTACATGACATGCTCGAGGAAGAAGCACTGCCCAAGCTGATGGCGGCAGGCACCATCGAAGTTGCACCATTGGCCTACATGCGTGGTCGAACCCTAAATGACAGCTTCATCATTCTTGACGAAGCCCAAAACACCACCAGTCAGCAAATGAAAATGTTCCTCACGCGCCTCGGCTTTAATTCCAAGGTCGTGGTCACCGGCGATACCTCTCAGGTCGATTTGCCCGGTGGCACCACCTCGGGCCTAACCGTGATTGAGGGGATTTTGCAGGGCATTGATGGCATCGAGTTCGTACACCTCACTAGCGCTGACGTGGTGCGTCACGAGCTAGTTTCACAAATCATTGACGCCTACAATCGTCACGACGAAGCCCACCCAACTCAAACAAAAAATAACTATCCACGCAAACGAGGCCGCTAATGAGCATTGAAGTATCAAACGAAACTGAAGTTGAAATCGACGAAAAAGAATTCGTTGATGCCGCTCGCTACGTCCTCGGCAAAATGCACGTCTCAGGACAAGTAGAACTAGCCATTTTGTTCGTGGAACCAGAAGTTTCAGAGCGCTTGCACCTTGATTGGCTCGATCTAGAAGGCCCGACCGATGTGATGAGCTTTCCAATGGATGAACTACGCCCAGGCACTAGCTTGAGTCCAGTTACCGAAGGCACCTTGGGTGATATTGTGATTTGCCCGCAGGTTGCGGCTAAGCAAGCCCAAGCAGCCCACCATGCAGTGATTGAAGAAATGCTGCTTTTGCTCACTCACGGAATTTTGCATCTACTCGGCTATGACCATGCTGAGCCAGAAGAAGAAAAAGAAATGTTTACCCTCCAGCGTCAGCTGTTGTTGTCGTACTTGGCGGAGCGCAAAGCCTGATGACCACCAATGGTTTAGCCGGTTTGCCGGCAGTCTATCTGACCCTAGTATCACTAGGGTTCTTTGCGGTTGCCGGTCTGTTAAATGCGGTGGAAACCGCCCTCGAACGACTTTCTAAGGCTACCGCACAAGACTTAGTTGATGATGAGCGTAGAGGCGCAGAAATCGTCCTCGCTCAAGTTACTGATCGAGCCCACACTGATTACTCGGTTCGTTCGGTTCGCCTAGTGCTACAAACTTTGGCCACCATTTTCTTGACTTTGGTAATCGCCGCAGCTGGCTGGCGTTGGTGGCTGGTAGCACTTGTCGCCCTCGGTTTAAACTGGTTGCTCTTAATGCTTTTTGTGGCTGTACTACCTAGGCAGGTGTCGGCTCGCTGGCCGGGCGGCACCATGCTGGCACTGCAAGGACTTACCAGTTTCACGGTTAAACTTAACGATCTCTTTGCTCCCTTGGCCGGAGTAGTACGCCGACTCAAGCCAGAAGGCCCTCAGACTGAAGCTGAAGCTCGCTACGAAATGGCTGACGATCTGCGCGAAATGGCTGACCAAGTGGGTGAAGCCGAACTCTTTGCGGAAGAAGATCGGCAAATGCTTCGTTCGGTTTTCGAACTAGGCCAAACACTCGTGCGCGAAGTCATGTTGCCACGTACTGACATGATTACGATTTCCGAGGATGAATCCCTCTCAAAAGCACTGAAATTATTTGTTCGCTCGGGGTTCTCGCGCTTACCCGTAACGGGCGAGGACGCTGACGATATTCGTGGCCTCGTCTTCTTCAAAGATTGCGCCCGCAGAGTGCTAGGTGATCCCGAAGAAGCACAGACGCCAGTTTCGGCAGCTATGCGCCGCGCACATTTCGTCCCTGACAATATGTACGCCGATGACCTGATGCGACAAATGCAGCGCGACTCTTTCCACATGGCATTAGCAGTAGACGAATGGGGTGGAATCGCCGGTTTGGTGACGCTAGAAGACCTGCTAGAAGAAGTGGTGGGCGAACTGCGTGACGAACATGACCACGCAGAAGGTGAACCAGTACAGCTCAGTGAGGACGAGTGGGAAGTACCAGCTCGCTTTTCCGTGGACGATCTGGGCGAACTATTCGACTTGGAATTGCCAGACGAGGACGCCGCAACTGTTGGCGGCCTTGTGGCCAGCGAAGTCAACAAGGTGCCACTGCCTGGCACCCGAATCGAAGTCAAGGGACTAGAGATCATCGCAGGACAAACTGTGGGTCGCAGAAAGCAGGTCGCCACCTACCTAGTTCGTCGTCAGAACGCAGAAACTGAGCGCAAGTAGTAACCTAGGAGGCGGTGCTTGGCTAGGATCGAGCACTGTTAGCCCCCTAACGAGGAGATTTACATGACCGACCATGAACTAGATTTTTCTGGTCTTATTACCCCAGATTACGACGAAAACTTCAAGGCCGGTTTTGCCGCCCTCGTGGGGCGTCCCAATGTTGGAAAATCCACGCTGACTAACGCTTTAGTGGGTTCCAAAGTAGCCATTATGTCTGATCGGCCCGAAACCACGCGTCACACGATTCGCGGTATCGTTCACCGAGAAGATGGCCAAATTGTTTTGGTTGACACTCCCGGATATCACCGTCCTCGGACCTTGCTGGGCAAGCGTCTGAACGAAATGGTGCGAGAAACCTTGAGTGAAGTCGATGTAGTGCTTTTTTGCCTTCCATCGGATCAAAAAGTGGGCCCCGGCGACCAATTTATTGCAAATGAGCTCAAGAGCACTAAAACGCCAATTATTGCAGTTGCGACCAAGGCCGATAAAGTCAGTCCAGAACGACTCACTCAACATCTGCTAGATATTGATCGTCTAGGAAACTGGGCCGAGATTATTCCGGTTTCAGGTTTGCGTGGTGATCGGGTGGAAAAACTAGTCGAACTGATTTTGAATTACTTGCCCTCCTCGCCTCCGCTTTATCCAGATGGGGAACTAACTGATGAACCAGAGCAGGTGATGATTGCAGAGCTAATCCGTGAAGCCGCCCTAGAAGGTGTCCGTGAGGAATTACCGCACTCTCTAGCCGTTCAGGTGGAAGAAATCATCGAACGTCCACCACATAATGCCGCTCAAAAAGCTGGGGAAGAACCCACCATGGTGGATATCCACGTTAACCTGTTCGTTGAACGCGACAGTCAAAAAGGGATCATTATTGGTAAGAACGGGGTTCGTTTGCGACAAGTAGGTGAGCGTGCTCGCAAGCAGATTACCGCCTTGCTCGGACGCCGCGTTTACCTTGATCTGCATGTGCGTACCGCCAAAGATTGGCAGCGTGATCCGAAGATGCTTGGGCGTCTGGGTTTCTAAGGAACCTGATTGGCTGCGAAGACTTTTCGCACAAAAGGGATTGTGCTGCGAACCGATCGTTTAGGCGAGGCCGATCGCATCATCACTCTCTTAACGATCGACCAAGGAATCATTCGAGCTGTCGCCAAAGGGGTTAGACGCACCTCTAGTCGTTATGGGGCACGTTTAGAGTTATTCTCAGTGATCGATGCCCAATTACTGAGCGGTAGGAATCTTGACATTCTTACCCAAGTGGAAGTGCTTTACCCCTTTGCGCAGTTAATCGCCCGGGACTATGACTTGTACACGGCCGGTGCCATAATCGTGGAAACTGCGTTACAGCTATTTGCCGAGGACGATCCTGATCCCTCGCATTATCGCCTGACATTAGGAGCACTGAATGCCTTGGCGAGACGTCATCATGACCCTGACCTAGTACTCTCTGCTTTCTTGCTTCGGGCGATGGCACAGCAAGGCTGGGCGCCTCAATTGGGAGTCTGCGGCAACTGCGGGACGAACCTTAATCTTAACTTTTTCTCAGTTCCGCAAGGCTGCAGTATTTGCGACGATTGTGCCACGATTGAAGCAATGGATTTACCACGGCCAGGTTCGCAGATAGCTGCCGCTTTATTACGCGGTGACTGGGATTTGGCAGAAACGGCTGCTAGGCAAACTCAAAAAGAAATTGCGCATTTAGCGACCACTTATGCACAATGGCATTTGGAACGAAAGCTCAAATCGGTGCCGGTGAGGCAACATGGAAGGACTAGCTGATGAGTGAGATTGCACCCCCAGGAAAAAGTGGGCTTACCATCCCGCCCTCACTTCGTTCCCATGCCCAGTTAGTCCCTGAGCATGTGGCCATCATTATGGATGGGAATGGCCGCTGGGCTAACCAACAAGGCTTGCCGAGGACGGCAGGCCATACCGCAGGCGAGGCTTCGCTGATGGATACGATTGCAGGGGCAATCGAGGCGGGGGTTAAGGTTCTTTCGGTCTACGCTTTTTCGACAGAAAATTGGCGTCGTTCACCTACTGAAGTTCGCTTTCTAATGGGATATTCACGTGAAGTTTTACGGCGGCGTTGTGATGAACTAAAGGCTTGGAATGTCCGAGTACGGTGGAGTGGTCGACGCCCGAAGCTATGGAAATCTGTGATTAGTGAACTGGAAAGGGCTGAACGGCTAACAGCTAACAACACTGGGCTGACTTTGGTTATGAATCTAAACTATGGTGGTCGCGCCGAGTTAGCTGATGCGGCCGCAAAAATCGCTCAAGAAGTTGCGGATGGAAAACTTAATCCGCAACGGATCACTCCACAAACAATTCAGAAGCATTTATATCTACCAGACTTACCAGACGTTGATTTGCTGATTAGGACTAGTGGAGAGCAGCGCTTTTCGAACTATTTGCTTTGGCAGTGTGCTTATGCGGAAATGGTATTTTGGCCTAATCCCTGGCCCGAGTTTGGGCGAGAACCGCTTTGGCAAGTTTTACTTGAATACCTCCAACGGGATCGTCGTTTTGGTGGGGCAATCGACCAAGTGACTAAAAGCTAGTAGGACCTAAAAAGTTTGGGGCACTCACCAAGTGGTGAGTGCCCCAAACTTATAGCCTTTGATCAACTAGTGCGGGTAGTTGCCAGATCAGTTTTCTTTAGCGTTTTTACAGTCTTCGCAGATACCAGTAATATCAGCAAGATGGGTCAAATCACTGAACCCATGCTCTTCTGCTACTTCTTTAATCCAAGCCTCGACTGGTCCTGCTTCCACCTCGATGGTGCGATCGCAGTTGCGACAAATCAAATGATGGTGGTGGACGAATGCTAAGCAGCGGCGGTAGCGGGTTTCCCCGTCTTCCGAACGAACCATGTCGATTTCATCATCAGCAGCCATGGCCTGCAAAGTACGGTAAACCGTAGCCAAGCCGATGTTTTCACCGGCTTCTTTAAGGTCATCATGAAGTTGCTGTGCTGAACGAAACTGATCGGTTTCCGCAATAGCTTTTTCGATGGCTGCGCGTTGGCGAGTCATCCGTTGCATCGTGGTCTCCTATTTTTTGATCTGTAAAAGGTATAACTAAGAGCATAACTCACAAAATGACAAAAGGATATGACGTTATGACGTGACGTTAGTTAAGTGGTGGTGTGGTACTACCTCTTTGAATTAAATCAGGTGCAAATCTCAACTCGCAAGTCTGTAATTTATTTGCCGAGATTTCTTCGCTTAACACTTGAACGGCAGCGTTTGCAATGGTTACCACTGGCTGTCGAAGAGTAGTGAGTGGGGGAGTCGTATGAGTCATTAGTGCTGAGTCATCAAATCCGATTACTGAAAGATCTTGCGGTACTTTCGCTCCCAGCGAGGTGGCTCCAGAAATTACTCCTAGGGCTTGTAGGTCGGATCCGGCGATAACCGCAGTGGCGCCTGCTCGGATAACTTCTTGCGCAGCGGACTGTCCTCCAGCAAAAGTGTAGAAAGTGGGGATGACCGTGAGGCTGTCTGCGCCAAAGTTCTTTTCCATATAAGTTTGATAGGCGTCTCGCTGTAGCTTTGCTGGGATGGCATTATCTCGACCGCAAACTAAGGCGATTTTGCGGTGTCCAAGTTGTTTTAGATGGTAGATAGCGGTTTGCATCCCCGCGTCATAGTTGACACAAACGCTCGGAGCTGCCAGTTCCGAACGTGGGCCATTAATTAAGACAAATGGAATTTCTTTATCCAATAACTCTTGGTATTGCTCCAGATTGGCTTGAGAATCGGCATGTCGCCCACAGACAAAAATTAGTCCTGCGCAACCAGCGCTTAGTAACGAATCAATGAGTTGGTTTTCGGTCATGCCCCCCGGGGCTTGGGAACAGATAAAGGCTGGATGGCCGCGGTGAGCTAGTTCTAGCTGTAGGTGGTGTGCATAGTTGGCAAAAACGGGATTGGTTAGCTCGGGCAAAATCAAGCCGACGGGAGCCAGGGAAGTGCGCGAAAGTGCTGAAGGACGGTCGTATCCGAGGGTGTCCATGGCCAGACGCACAGATTCGGCGGTGCTTTCTCGCACTTGGCCAGTGCCGTTAATAACTCGAGAAACTGTAGCTGGTGAAACTCCAGCTAACTTTGCAATGTCATCGAGGCGAACGCGAGCGGACATGGTTTGCTCCCTTGCAAGATTGTGAAAGAATTGTCTTTATATTAGCAGTTGTATTCAGAAAAAGTGTGAAAGATACTGAAAGGTCTTGCAGACTCTTTCATTTCAGGGTAGATTCATAACTAGCACTGGGAAATAAATCCGCCAGTGAGATTTTTAAAGGAGAAAACATGCGACGTGGCATTTCGATTGCAGCAATCTCAGCTTTGGCTTTGACTATGGCTGCTTGTGGTTCCTCAGACGAGGCCAAAGAAGATACTCAGCAACCAGCCCCAGCTCAGAGCGCCGAAGGTGATGGCTCGGCAGTAGCTGGTGAACTAACCATTTGGGCCGATGATACCCGCTCCTCGCAGGTAGCCGAATTGAGCAAGGATTTCACCGACAAGTTCGGTGTCAAGGTAAACGTAGTACAGAAGTCCGAATCCGACATGGATAAGGAATTTATTTCCCAGGTGCCAACCGGTAAGGGGCCAGACTTGATCGTTTTGGCTCACGACCGTCTTGGCTCCCTAGTTTCCAACGGGGTAGTGGGCACCGTGGATATCGCTGACAAAGCTAAGGACTTCTCTGAAGCGGCACTTTCTGGCGTCACTTACCAAGGCCAGACCTACGGCGTTCCTTATGCCATTGAAAACGTGGCTTTGGTCCGTAATAACCAGCTTTCCAAGGCTGAACCAAAGAGCTTTGATGAGATGCTAGCTGCCGGTAAGGAAGCAAACGTCGAATACCCATTCATCGTTCAGATGGGCGATAAGGGCGACCCTTACCATTTCTACGGTTTCCAAACTTCCTTTGGCGCACCTGTTTTCAAGCAGGACGATAAGGGTTCTTACACCACTGAACTAACCCTTGGTGGAGAAAAGGGTGAAGCCTTTGCTGACTGGTTAGCCAAGAAGGGCAACGAAAAGGTATTTGATCCAGCAATCACTGGTGAAATTGCCAAGCAGGCCTTCCTCGACGGCAAGGCTGCCTTCACTGTTACCGGACCATGGAACGTAAGTGCTTTCCGTGAAGCCAACATGGACATCACTGTGCTGCCAATCCCAGCTGCAGGTCCCGAAGCTGCCCAGCCATTCGTAGGTGTTCAGGGCTTCTTCCCCTCGGCAAAAACCGAAAACCAGCTCTTGGTCAACAAGTTCCTGGTTGACTACCTAGCTACCGAAGAAGCACAGCAGAAGATGTACGACCTCGGCAAGCGAGTTCCTGCCATGCCAGCGGTTGCCGCCAAGATCTCCGATCCTGATATTCAGGGCTTCTCCGAAGCGGGTAAGTCCGGTGCTCCGATGCCAGCTATCCCAGAAATGTCCGCGGTTTGGGATTTCTGGGGCATTACCGAAGTTGACGTAGTCACCGGTAAGCAGCAGCCTAAGGAAGCCTGGTCGACCATGGTAACCAACATCGAAAACGCCATCAAAAAGTAAGTAGTAGCTGGCCCCAAACAAAGAACTACGTTTGGGGCCAGCCTGCTATCTTGCCAGAAAGGCAACTACGATGAGTAAAGAAACATCTTCGTCCGAAAACCTGCTCAATGGGGAGCAAACAAACATGGACCAATCAACAGTTAAAACCAAACGTTTTGATCGCTTTGATCTATCTTGGGGCTTTTGGGTAAAAGTTGCCCTGATGGCACTCATTAACGCCCTCGGTGTTTATGGGCTACTTGCGGCATGGGCAGCAGAATCATATCTGACCCTAGCCGTTGTCTTGGTTACCCTGATTATTGCGGACGTGATTTATTTTTCTCGCCGCTTTATTCCAGCGAAGTACCTTTTCCCAGGACTGGCCTTCCTTTTGGTGTATCAAGTTTTCGTCATGGGATACACCGGTTTCGTTTCCTTCACTAACTATGGGACGGGGCATAACTCCACTAAAGCTGACGCGATTACTCAGATCCTAGCCCAGCATCAAAAGCGCGTGCCAGGTTCACCCACCATCAACACCACTGTGGTGGAAAAGAATGACAAACTATCTTTGGCGATCTGGGATGCGGAAAAGAAAGCCGTTCTAGTTGGTAATATGCAGCATCCTTTGACCCTAGTCGAGGGCGCAAAGGCCAACGACAAAGCAATCACCGAGGTGCCAGGTTACCAAGTCCTAAAGTTTGCTGACCTAGTTAAACGGCAACAAGAAGTTGCCGGCTTGAAAGCACCACTTACAGATGATCCCAATGACGGCTTCTATGTCACCACTGACGGCACTAAAGGCTTTTTAGCAAAGTCCGATTTTAGATACGACGAAGAAAAAGACGAGCTACTAGACACCACAAATAATGTGGTTTATCAGCCCAATGGGGAAGGTGCCTTTGCCGATCCAGAGGGCAACACCATCATGCCAGGATGGCGCGTGCCGGTTGGCTTCGCTAACTACACCAACATGGCTCATGGCTCAGATCTTGCCTGGCCGTTCTTTAATGCGCTGGTTTGGTCCTTCATCTTCGCAATTTTCTCGGTAGTTTCAACTTTTGCCTTCGGACTCTTGCTGGCGTTGGTCTTCCATGACAAGCGGATTCGAGGTCGAAAGATTTACCAGTCGCTTTTCATCTTGCCGTACGCCTTCCCAGCATTCCTTTCCACCTTGGTTTGGAAGGGAATGTTGAATACCAAATTCGGTTTCATTAACGAGGTCTTATTAGGAGGCGCGGAGATTCCTTGGTTGACCAATGGCACCCTCGCCAAAGTCTCCATTCTTGGAGTGAATCTCTGGCTGGGATTCCCCTACATGTTCTTAATTTGTTTGGGAGCCCTGCAGGCTCTGCCAGAAGACATTATGGAAGCAGCCAAAATTGACGGTGCCGGCCCAATCCGCACCCTCTTTAGTGTCAAGCTCCCATTAATCCTCGTATCAACCATGCCATTGTTGATCGCTTCTTTCGCCTTCAACTTCAATAACTTCTCGTTGATCTACATGTTGACCGGTGGCGGTCCAAACTATCCGGGCGCTTCCTTGCCAGTTGGTGAAACCGATATTTTGATTTCCATGGTTTATAAGATCGCCTTCGAAGGTGGCAGCCAGAACTACGGTTTGGCATCTGCTCTTTCGATCCTGATTTTCCTAGTGGTAGGGGTAATCTCCTACTTCGGTCTCAAACGTTCCAATGCAATGGGGGAGGACTGAGATATGTCTAAGGCAAAAACTCTCGCACCACAGCCCAAACTAAGCTGGGGACAATGGTTTAAGGAACTAGGTTGGCGGCACCTAATTGGCGTCCTCGTCATTATTTATTGTGCAGTCCCGTTAGCTTATGTCCTCTCGGCTTCTTTGAAGAAGAATGCTAACCTCACCGGTTCTAACAAACTTTTTCAAGAAGTTTCTTTCGCTAACTACGCTCGCCTGAGCGAAACTGACTATTGGCACTGGATTTTGAACTCTTTGTTCATTTCCTCTTTCACTGCAGTTGGTACCGTTTTAATGGCCTCGGCTGCTGCCTATGCTTTTTCTCGCTACCGTTTCCGAGGGCGTGAAGCGACCCTGACCTTCTTGCTGCTAGTGCAAATGTTCCCACAAATGTTGGCATTCGTGGCACTCTTCTTGTTGCTTCTAGCCCTGAAAGATGTTTTCCCGGTACTAGGTTTGAACTCGCAGATTGGTTTGATCTGTGTCTACCTAGGTGGCGCGCTTGGCTCGAACACCTTCCTCATGTACGGCTTCTTTAAGACTGTGCCCAAGGAACTCGACGAAGCTGCCCGCATCGATGGGGCAAGCCATGCACAAATCTTCTGGGGCATCATTATGCGATTGGTGACGCCAGTTCTGGCCGTAGTCGGCCTGCTATCCTTCATTTCTTCCTTCGGTGACTTCGTGATTGCCAAGGTAGTTTTGCAGACCCCAGATAAATTCACTTTGGCAGTGGGTATGTATAACTGGGCAGCGGACTCGCGAACCGCACCTTGGGGACTTTTCGCTGCCGGTGCGGTCGTAGCTGCCGTGCCAGTGATTATCCTCTTCCAGTTCTTGCAACGCTACATTGTTTCCGGTCTCACCGCCGGCGGCGTTAAAGGATAACCAAAACGGCCAAAATGTGGCCATTACGGCATTGACGCAGCGCCCCCAGAACAGATTTTCTGGGGGCGCTGCGCTAAGCTATTAGCAGCGCATCAGCCAGATGCCGCTAGGAAAAATACAAGGAGATAGCGTGGCAAACACACCTTCCCGTCTCGACAATGTCATTTCGTTGGCCAAGCGCCGTGGATTCGTCTACCCCTGTGGTGATATCTACGGTGGTACCCGTTCCGCTTGGGACTACGGCCCGCTAGGTGTCGAGCTAAAAGAAAACATCAAACGCGCCTGGTGGAACTTCATGGTGCGTTCCCGTGAAGATGTCGTTGGACTTGACTCCTCAGTCATCCTCCCGCCACAGGTGTGGGAAGCATCCGGTCACCTTAAAGCTTTCACTGACCCATTGATCGAATGCCTATCCTGCCACAAGCGTCAGCGTCAAGATACCTTGGCCGAGGCTTACGCAGAAAAGCACAATCTTGAAAATCCCGACGATGTGAACTTGGCTGATATGCCTTGCCCGAATTGTGGTAACCGTGGTCAGTGGACCGAACCTCGAGCCTTCTCCGGCCTGCTCAAGACCTATCTAGGCCCAGTAGATGACGAGTCGGGTTTGCACTTCCTCCGTCCTGAAACCGCTCAGGGTATTTTCGTCAACTACGCCAATGTGCAGTCCAGTGCTCGCATGAAGGTTCCTTTCGGGATTGGCCAGATTGGTAAGTCTTTCCGTAACGAAATCACCCCCGGTAACTTCATTTTCCGTACTCGCGAGTTTGAGCAGATGGAAATGGAATTCTTCGTCAAGCCAGGTACCGACGAAGAATGGCACCAGTACTGGATCGATCAGCGTTGGGAATGGTACACCGACTATGGAATCGATCCGACTCACTTGCGGATTTACGAGCACCCCAAGGAAAAGCTCTCGCATTATTCCAAGCGAACTGTTGACATCGAATACACCTTCGGGTTTGCCGGCTCGCAGTGGGGTGAACTAGAAGGTATTGCTAACCGCACCGATTTCGACCTTTCGACCCACGCAGAGCACTCGGGATCGAAGCTGGAATACTTCGACCAAGCAAGTGGCGAACGTTTCGTGCCTTACGTTATTGAACCAGCTGCTGGCTTGACGCGTTCTCTCATGGCTTTCTTGTGTGAAGCGTACACCGAGGACGAAGCCCCGAACACTAAGGGCGGCGTTGACAAGCGTGTGGTCTTGAAGCTGGATCATCGTCTTGCTCCGGTTAAGGTAGCCGTTTTCCCGCTCTCGCGTAAGCCAGAGTTGGTGGAACCTGCCAAGAAGCTAGCGGCAGATCTACGCAAGCTGTGGAATATCGAATATGACGATGCTGGTGCTGTGGGTCGTCGTTACCGTCGTCAAGACGAAATCGGTACTCCTTACTGCATTACCTACGACTTCGATTCGCTCGAGGATCACGCGGTTACCATTCGTGACCGTGACTCGATGGAGCAGACTCGAGTGCCACTCGATGAAGTCGTTGGCTGGCTCTCCCAGCGACTAGCAGGTTGCTGAGCAACTGACCTAGTTAAATGACAGTTCATTCTCATGACCACTCCGCCCCGGTTGTTCTCAGCCGGGGCGGGGCGCGTCGCATCCGTTTTTTGCTTTCCGCATTAGTTATTCCCCTTTGTGTACTAACTATTGCGGGACTTATCTGGCTTTGGCCGGGAGCAAATGCTCAGGTCGGTTCGCAACCATTGCTAGCCCCAGGCTCGGCACAAGTTCTGGTGAAAGTCGATCGTAACCTTGCCCCCACCGAATGCCTCCCGCCCAACACAGAGGCGGAAGCTCGGGCGACAACGGTTTGCGCCACGGTGGAACAAGCTGTCAATTCTTCAAAAAAGACCGAAGAAACGGTCAAAACTCCAGATCCGGGAACGGTCGTAGCCGTGCATATTCCCCCAGAATTTATGGCGGCAATACGTACTGGTCAGGTGCTTCGCACTTTATACACCCCCGCCCCATTGGATAATGCTGACCTGCCGGCTCCAGCCAGTCAAAACGCCCTCGACCAGCAAAATGGGGGGAACCAGGCGGCCTCGGAGCCTAGCATCGGCGCCCAATTCTTTTATCTCGATGTTGAGCGGTCTTTTCCTTTAAGTGCCCTCGTGATCGTCTACCTAGTGGTAGTAGTAGCTGTGGCCCGCAAACGCGGTTTCCTCGCGGTTTTAGGGCTGACCCTATCGGTATTGGTGGTTTGGAAATTCGTGGTACCAGCCTTGATGACTGGCAACCATCCACTATTGGTTACCATCGTCGGCGTCTCTGCCATGATCCTCTCGTCGGTTTACGTAGCTCATGGCGTTTCTATCAAAACTACCACCGCTTTGTTGGGTACCTATTTTGGCTTGGCACTTACCTGCGCGCTGGCAGTCAATCAAACCCGACTCCTTGGGCTCATGGGAGCAGGAGAGGAGTTCCAAAACATCCATGCTTCCTTCCCAGCAGTATCCTTGCCTGCGCTCCTAACCTGCGGCATGGTGATTGCTGGATTGGGCGCGCTCAATGACGTCACCATTACTCAATCATCGACCGTGTGGGAGTTGTTCGCTGCCAACCCGGCCCAAAATCGTTGGGAAGTCTATCGTAGTGCGATGCGAGTGGGGCGCGACCACATTGCCTCAACGGTTTACACTTTGGCTTTCGCCTATGTGGGCACGGCACTACCCACCTTGATGCTCGTGATGTTGGTTGATCGTCCCTTGGGGCAGGTGCTTTCCTCGGGGCAAATTGCGGAAGAACTAGGTCGAACTCTCGTAGCATCGATTGGCCTGGTTTTGGCCATTCCATTAACGACCGCTATCGGGGCCCTGCTGGTTCCAGTTGGTTTCGAAGCGACAACGACTATGGCAAAAACGTCAGAACCATCAGAGGGCAATCAAGCTGAGCAGCCGTCAATTACGGAAGCTGATATTAAAGCGACCTCGATTGGGCAAAACAGTAGTTATGCGCAGCCCGATTTAGAGCATAACCGCCAGGTTAGGTCCGATGAGGCTAGGAAAAATGTTGCCCTAGAAAATATCGGTGAGGAAAGCGTGCGCAGTAAGAAAATGACCTTTCCTTCTAGGCAGCGTAAGAAACAAATCGAAAACAAGGAACAATAGATGACTGAAGCGAAAACAACTCCCCAGCCAGCTTTGAAACTGGGGAATATTGAGCTTTGGTCACCAGTAATCCTTGCTCCGATGGCAGGAGTGACCAATGCTCCATTTCGTCGGCTCTGTCGGGAATGTGGCGAAGCCGGATTAGCACCTGCTGCGAGCGAGGCTTTGGCGACTACCCGTAAAGGGGTAGATGCACCAGCTGGGCTTTATGTTTCGGAAATGATTACCTCTAGGGCGTTAGTTGAACGTACTCCTGAAACCATGCGAATGATCGAGCCTGACCCCACTGAACGGGTACGCTCAGTCCAACTTTACGGGGTGCACCCGCAGACCATGGCACAAGCTGCCACCATGCTCTGTGAAGAGGACTTGGTCGACCATATTGACATGAACTTTGGCTGTCCAGTACCAAAGGTGACGCGCAAAGGTGGGGGAGCAGCTCTGCCTTGGAAAGCTGATCTTTTCGCTGAGATTGTTCAGCGAGTAGTAGCTGCTGCTAAGCCATATCAAATCCCCGTCACGGTGAAAATGCGCACTGGCATCGATCCTGACCATCTCACATTCAAGCGTGCAGCCCTAGATGCGCAAGAGGCTGGTGTCGATGCTGTGGCCCTCCATGCGAGAACTGCCGCTCAGCATTACTCGGGTAAGGCTCACTGGGATCAGATCGCCGAATTAGTCGAACTTTTGGACATTCCCGTCCTCGGAAATGGCGATATTTTTTCTGCCGAGGACGCACTATCCATGCAAGCTCACACCAACTGCGCTGGGGTTGTAGTGGGTCGCGGCGCACAGGGACGTCCTTGGTTATTTACTGACCTAGTGGCCGCATTTAGTGGGCTAGAAAAACGCGCCCTACCAACCTTGCGGGAAGTCGCAGCCATGATTGAACGCCACGGTGAACTTATGGTGGCAGAATTCTATGGTGATGAACTTAGGGCGATGCGAGAGATGCGCAAACACGTGGGCTGGTATTTGCGTGGTTTTGCCATCGGTGGTCCGCAGCGCTATGCCCTGAACTTGGTCTCAACTCGCGAGGAACTACACGAACGCCTACAAGCATTGGACCTAGACCAGCCATATCCTGCCGCCGCGTTGGGGCCGCGTGGTCGTGCGGGTAGTGAGAAGGTGCCACATCTACCAGCAGGTTGGCTAGATAGTCCTTATTTGGACGAGGACGGTGCTAAGTTGCTGCAAGGTGCAGAGCTAGATTCTTCTGGCGGCTAGAAGTGCTTCTTTGGCGGAGTCGGCTCTGGGGTCGGTAACGCGAACCAGCCGCATTCGCCTGGTTCGAGCATCCACGCTGCCGGTTCGTCATCGTCAGGTTTGACGAAACGAGAACTCAGGAGAGGAGCGTACTCGTCTGGCACCATCACAGTTTCTTCGGTGGTGTTCAAGACGGTCATGGTAGAAGCGCCAGCGGTTACGAGCAGATCTGGACTGCCCCAAGAAAGGCCTTCAACCCAAGCCAGAGAGCCAACCCCCATCTGTCGCTTAGCACGCAGATGCTGGGCTTGATTCATCACAGCTTTGGCATGTTCAATTTCGGCCGGAGGCAGGTGCAACATGGTCTCATCTTGGCGGACCCAAGGCAAGGCAATGATTCGCGCTGCACGCACATAAACTGCGCCAGGTAGCGATAGGGTGAAGAGGGTTAGCCCGCGCCGACGCACGTCCCCATTTTCGAGGTGCCAAATGTTGTCGGATGAGTCGGGATGATGCATCGACTCAGTGATGGACGAGGATGCTCGCCAAGCTGCCACGTGCCCTAAATCGTCACGGAATCCTAAGGTTTCTTCAATCCGGTAGCGTAGCGATCGGGCGCTCCAAGGAGAATCAAGCAGGAGATTATCGCGTAGATGCTGCAAAAGATAAGTCGATAAGAGTTCCTTAGACAGATCCGCACTCTCTTGCATAGCAAAAGCGGTTACGATAGCGCCATTTCCCGCGTGATAGCAAGCCTTTTGGATCTCTCGCAACATCTGGCGTAGACGTTCATTGCTAAAACGCGGATCGGGATGAGTCTTTTCATCGACTAGGAGCCCAAGATCAATACCCATAGCACCCAATTGCAAAGCAAGTTCGGCACGCTTCACCGTGTTTTCAGCGTCGAGTTCAAACCCACGATATGGAATAGGCGAGGGGACAATCATGCCAGCTTGCATGTCGGTGCCACCGCTGACTCTAACGATCGTGCGGAGGTTGACTTCGTTACCAGCGGCAATCAATTGTTTTAGTGGCGTGGCATCTTTTAACAGGTCGCATTCAGAGGGGCGCACGATGAAAGCATCGCAACCGGAATGGGCGATTGAGCTTAAATTTTGTGCTAACCAGCCCATTTCTTCTGGGCCTAAAAAGCCAGGAACATCGGCGACTACAGCACTCTTCCACCACGCCCCTGTATAACGAAGGGGGTAGTGAATCAAGGTCGTTGTAATCTGCGATGAGGACTGAATGTTTGCGTTAGTCACACTATTATTGTCCCTAATTTTTCGAAATGTACCTAATCGTTGTGTTTATTTCGTTACTATTGACAGTAGCATATAGTGAAAATAAAAACTTTTAGTAAGGAAAACCGTTGTCCGCAGAATACCCGTACACGAAAGCTGATTTGGCGCGTTATTGTGCAGATTCTCCCAAGTCTGGGGTGCGTTCAGATTTCGAGCGAGATCGAGCCCGAGTGCTTCACGCTTCCGCCTTGCGTCGTCTGGGAGCGAAAACTCAGGTTTTGGGGCCAAGTAAAGATGATTATGTGCGGACGCGGTTGACTCACTCGCTGGAAGTTGCACAAGTGGGGCGTCAGCTAGGCAAGATGTTGGGGGCAAATCCGGACCTAGTAGACACAGCCTGCTTGTGCCACGATTTGGGGCATCCTCCCTATGGTCATAATGGCGAAAAAGCTTTAGCCCAAGTGGCGAAAGATATCGGCGGATTTGAAGGGAACGCACAGACTTTCCGTTTGCTTACTCGCCTAGAACCAAAGGTTTTGACTTCCGAGGGCGAACCGGTTGGCCTAAACCTAACGCGAGCTACTTTGGATGCCACCATTAAATATCCTTGGGCACTAGGCGAGGATCCTAACGGTAGCCACAAGTTTGGGTATTACCCAGATGATCAGCAAATGTTTGCTTGGGCACGTAGAGACAGCGTGGGCATCCGCAAATCGTTAGAAGCCCAGATCATGGATCTATCAGACGATATTGGCTATAGCGTGCACGACGTGGAAGACGGGGTTTCGATTCACGCCCTTCCGCTTGAATCGGTGCGCGACGAGAGCCAGTGGGAAGCTATTTTTGCCACTACTCAGGCTTGGTACGGTACCAATATTTCCACGGATGAACTGGGAAATGCTCTGTCAAGACTTATCGCCCAAGACTGGTGGTTGGCTAGCTTCGACGGGGGATACGCGGATTTAGCCCGTTTGAAGAACTGTTCATCTGAGTTGATTGGCCGTTTCGTTTTGGCTTGTACTGCTGCGACTCGCGAAGAATATGGGGAGAGCGCCCTCGGCAGATACTCCGCCCAGGTAATCGTTCCCCCGCAGGTGCTAGCAGAAATCACCATTCTGAAGGGATTGGCATCTCACTTCGTGATGGTTCCACGGGAACACGAGTTCGATTATCTGCAACAGCGTACTTTGCTTTACGACTTGGCTGATGTTTTGTACGAAAAAGGCCCATCCCTGCTAGAGCCTTTGTTTGCCGCCCAATGGGAAGCTGCCGAGGACGATGCCGGCAAGCTGCGAGCAGTGGTCGATCAGCTAGCTTCTTTGACTGATAATTCTGCCCGGGCTTGGCATGCCCGCTACTGTGGTTTTTTCTCTGACCGAGTCGAACTCGATACGGACCACGATCGTTAAGTCCTACTAACTACCAGCACTGTTCTTCAAATTAGATTTTGTAGAGCGAATAGGTAAACTATCCACGTGGCTGGGATGATTAAACGGGAAGACATCGAGGCGGTACGTGACCGCTCCGATATAGAACGTATTGTCAGCGAACATGTCACATTGCGTCCTGCCGGCGTTGGCTCGCTCAAAGGCTTATGTCCCTTCCACGATGAAAAAACGCCTTCTTTTCACGTCCGCCCGTCTCTAAACCGATGGCACTGTTTTGGTTGCGGGGAAGGCGGCGACGTCATTAGTTTCGTGGAAAAAATCCATCACCAGTCGTTTGTAGAAGCAGTTGAGTGGCTAGCTGGCCGGCTCGGGATGACCCTTACATACGAGGATGGAAAAGGTCCAAGTCCTGTGGCGCACGGTAAGCGGCAACGTTTGGCCGAAGCAAATCGCGTGGCTGAAGCCTTTTTCCAAGCACAACTCAATACAAACGAGGGGGCGCTTGCGCGCGAGTTCTTGCTCCAACGAAAATTCGATAAGGCAGCAGCAGAGCATTTTTCCTTAGGTTATGCCCCCAAAGGATGGGATAACCTCTTGCGGCATCTGCGCAGCCAAGGATTCACCGAAGCAGAAATTGTCGATTCTGGTTTGGCTACTCGGGGCGCTAGGGGTGTATACGATCGTTTCCGAGGACGTTTAATCTGGCCAATCCGCGACCTGACTGGAGCCACAGTCGGCTTCGGGGCACGAAAGATATTCCCAGATGATGAAGGGCCGAAATATCTCAATACACCCGAAACCTTGTTGTACAAGAAATCGCAGGTGCTCTACGGCCTCGATTTGGCCAAAAAAGCCATCGTCACCCAAAAACAGGTGGTGATTGTTGAAGGCTACACCGATGTAATGGCTGCTCATCTAGCGGGGGTTACTACTGCGGTTGCTACCTGTGGCACGGCTTTTGGCTCAGAGCACGCCAAAATGCTGCGACGTTTGATTGGGCAAAGCAGAGATAGCGCTTCTGGCGTGGTCCTTAGCGGTGGTAAAGCCCTCGGTGGGGAAGTAATCTTCACTTTCGATGGCGATGGAGCCGGGCAAAAAGCGGCCTTACGAGCTTTTAATGAAGATCAGGAATTTGCTGCCCAAACCTATGTGGCAGTAGCCGAATCTGGCCTCGACCCCTGCGATTTGCGCCTGCACCAAGGCGATCAGGCGGTACGCGACCTTGTGGCTCGACGAGAACCACTCTTTGCCTTCGTGATTCACTCTAAGCTGGCCGACCTCGACCTCGATACGGTTGAAGGGCGCGTTGCCGGACTATGGTTAGCAGCCCCAGTACTTGCTGACATTCGCGATCTATCAATGCGGCGAGGCTACCAGCGAGAACTGGCCGCTTGGCTGTCCTTGCCGGAAGCTGAAGTGGAAGCGGCAGTGAAGAAATCCAAGAATGCGAAAGCTCAAGCTCAACGCATGGGAGCGGAAAACGGGTCAGTACCTGCCCCAGCACGTCCAGTGGCGCGCCAACTTGATCCTGCGGAACGCACTCAAGCTGATCTTTTGTCGGCTGCATTGCAGATCCCGCAGGCGCTTTACCGTTCTGGCTTCGACTCGCTAGATCCACAATGGTTTACGAACGCATCCTTGCGTGCCATTTATGAAACTATCATTTCCCTTGGGGGAGTGGAATTCTTTGTGCAAATGACTCGCCAATACGCTGCGGGACATCGCGCCGAAGCAAACAAGCACTGGAGCCAAATGGTTTTTGATATGGCTCCAGAAAGTTTGCACGCCAGTTTAAATTGGTTGATGTTGCAAGCTCTGCCTGGATTAGATGAGGCTGGAGTCAGTGCTTATGCGCACGGGCTAGTGATTGCCATGCAGCGTTTTGGTTTGAACCATCAAATCGCAAACTTGCGCTCGCGCCTCCAACGTGAAGGCACTGACCCGAATAAAGCGGTTGCCATGCTTAGCGAACTTAACCAGCTCGAGCAGCAGCGTCGGGCTCTACCCGCCTAATACCAACCTTGTGGGCTCTGTAACTGAGCGAACGATACTCTGGAAAGTAACGATTTCTAAGATCAGGTCAAAGCGCTAACTGGTAGCGAAAAAAGTGTTTGAAAGTATTCCACAGGCTTATTTTTAACTAGACACTAAAGCACAAAATAGTTACTCTTATGGCTATTGCCCCGATAGCTCAGTCGGTTAGAGCAGCGGACTCATAATCCGTCGGTCCAGGGTTCAAGCCCCTGTCGGGGCACTTTTACATTTCTAGGCACTATTGGCCTCTAAGGTACTCTTGCTAGTCTTAGTCAAGCCCAAGCCCAACCCAAGGGCAAACCCGTAGTGCATGAATAAAGCTTTTAGTTTTCGATATTTTCCCTCGCTTCATCTCAGGCGGTTGCGATAGTCTCATTAAACTCACGGTTTTTCTACTATCTGTGGTCGGTTTTGCATGCCTCAGTCGTCCTCGGTGCTGAAAGTTAACCCAGCACGATGAAAGCCGCGAAGCCGCCTATACTGGTAGGCATGGGTTACTCAAAAACAGATTTAACAGAAAGCCGGATTCTTCTTTACTACGGGTTTGCCCCGCTAGAAGATCCGCAAGCAGTAATGTTCTGGCAGCGCACCTTGTGCGAAATGCTCGGACTAAAAGGACGCATCCTCGTTTCAAAGCACGGGATTAATGGCACTGTCGGCGGCACCTTGGCCTCCTGCAAAGAATACGTGCGCCGGACCAAAGCGTTCCCAGCGTTCAAAGGCATGGAATTTAAGTGGTCCGAAGGTGGAGCCGAAGACTTCCCACGCTTGAGCGTCAAGGTACGCGACGAAATCGTTGCCTTTGGTGCGCCAGAAGAACTAGAAGTTAACGAAAAGGGCGTAATCGGTGGCGGCGTCCACCTGAAGCCAGAACAGCTTCACGAATTGATGGAAGAACGCGGTGACGAGGTCGTCTTCTTCGATGGTCGTAACGCTATGGAAGCAGAAATCGGTCGTTTCAAAGACGCTATCGTGCCAGATGTGAAAACTACCCATGACTTCATTAAAGAAATTGAATCGGGTAAGTACGATGAACTTAAGAATAAGCCGGTTGTCACATACTGCACCGGCGGTATTCGTTGCGAAATCCTCTCTTCGCTCATGAAGAAGCGTGGTTTTAACGAGGTCTACCAGCTTGACGGTGGCATTGTTCGCTACGGTGAGAAGTTCGGCGACGAAGGCTACTGGGAAGGTTCCCTCTACGTATTCGACCGTCGCATGCACTTAGAGTTTACCGATAAGGCCAAACAGCTCGGCAAATGTACTCATTGTGGGGAAGGAACTAATGACTTCCGCAACTGCGAGAATCAAGAATGTCGAAAGCAAACCCTGATTTGCGATAAGTGCTGGGACGAAGCAGAACATCGCTACTGCGAGAACTGTGCTCCCGTAAAGGCTAACGCATGATCAGATGGGGGAAAGCTAAAGCTCAGGAAGCCAAGTCTCACACGCAACTTCCTGAGCAGCTAGCCCAACTCGTTCCAACTAAGCAAGTTCAGGCCGTTGAGCCAACCACTGGTGATCAGTGGCTGGTAGTAAACGAGGCCGGACTTCACCTGCTTGGCCCTAAGCTCGAAGAATCTGTCCCTTGGGTCATGATTGAGCATCTGCGCTTTACCGGCAAGAATCGGCAACTGACCATTTCTTGGAGTGACCCGCAAGCCCCGGTAGTGCAATTGCAGCTACGTACGGTCGACCCCGAGCAACTAATGCTAAGCGCCAAGGAACACTTGGATAATTCTTTTGTGATAACGCGCACGAAAGAACTCGACAATGGTCAAATTCTCCGAGGTGCGGTGCGACGAGATAGTGCTGGAGAACTCTTTGTAGTGATCCGGCAAACTTCTAAACGGAAATCAGCTACGGTTGCACAGGTTGACGAGTTTGAGGCGGAGCTCCTTGAAGCCTTGGGGGAAACCCCGAAGAAAGACTAGTTTTTAATTTCGATTTGTTTTTCTAGGTTTTTCTCTGGTAAGCTTTCTACCCGTAATCCCGCGTAGCTCAATGGCAGAGCGTCCGACTGTTAATCGGCAGGTTGCTGGTTCGAGTCCAGCCGTGGGAGCCAACAAATCCCCGTTGCAAAAGCAACGGGGATTTTTGTTTCATTGTCTTGTCTCAGCCAGTTCGGCAGGTTCCAGCTTTACTGTCCTAGGCTTAACTTCTTTGGTTCAAAGCTGCTAGTACTGGGCCAGAAACTCCTAAGAGGTGAGCATTTTGTCGCAACTGTTCTAGTTCGTTTGCCAGCTTGTCTCGATCAGTTTCATCTGCAGCCAAGAAATTGTTTAGCTCAAGAGTAAGTAGCTGAAGGTATAGCCCACCTAAGGAGGCCTTAATGCCTTCTAGGCCCTTAACGGGGGAGGGCAACGGGTAGCTCGCTGGGCGTTGGTCTTTAGCCCCTTGTGAGAGGAGTTGGGTAGCCTTGCGCTCACACCACTGGCCCTGTTTGATTAATAGAGAGCGGGCATCTCCCGTTGCCTGCATCTTGGCGCCGATAGTCTGGACTTGCTCGACACAAGCACCAAAGGTGAGCAGGGCAGTTTCCGGATTAGGGGTTGGCCATTTCTCAACTTCAGGTTGCTCACTGGCTACCGTTGAGTTCTTTTTCACTTTGGGACCGCCAGGGGCAGTGAGTGGTTCTAACTTGGCTGGCAGAGGTGGAAGCCAAGTTGTGGCGGTGGCGGTGCCATCAGGAGTGTTAGTCTCTTCGGGGCTACTTACTTCAGGAGAGGCGTTGGCAGGTGAAGGAGTTGCTTCTGCGCTGGTTGTAGGTGCCGTTTCTGCAGTCGCGCCCTCTAAAAGGACTGTTCCCTGTGGAGAGGTCAACCGTAATTCGGGTGTTGGTTCTTCGGGAGTTTCGCCCCAATGATAGGTGAGCTCACGCCAAGGGGTGCTCAAACCGTCCTTAGGAAGTTTGGGGGTCCCCGCGTTAAACGCAGCGGCCAGATTCTCAACCTGCTCACTGTAATCCAACTGGTTACGAATCAATCTTGCCGCCAAACTTGGGTTTTTAGCCAAAATTGCTCGGTTACGATCAGCTGCTCCCAAACCCTGTAATTGCTCCAGAAGTTCTGCTGGGGTGGAGGTGGCCACTGCTGGTGCTCGAAGGACTTCGGCGCCCTCTGGAGTACTTTGAGAGGCCCAAGGAGCCCATAAGCCGCCACTGGCCGAAAGGTCTGATTGTAGAACTTTAGCGGCTTGTTGCGCCTTTGCCTGCTGATTCTCAGCACTATTTTGTGCTAGATAGTCAAGGGCATTTACCGCCCCTTGCAAGGCCAAAGAAGATTCCACTTGTTGGGTTTGGCTAGCATTGATCGCTGGTAGGGGACCTGGGCCGGTGTCAAAACGTAGAGCGCATCCACCAAGGGTGAAACAAAGCGCAGTCAGAGCTACAAGTGAGCGACGGGTAACACGGTGCAGGTTTTTGGCGTTTTTCTTCATCACCTTTGATTGTCGCACAGGTAGGATAGGAGCTAAAGTGCTGAAAGGGAATTGGTGAGGATTAAATCGTGAAAAAAGATCTTGCACAGCTACGAGCAGAGCTCAGCCAAACGGTGGAACCGTTTGGATTGGTGATTGAAAAGTTGGTACCGCCCTCGAAAGGAAACCAAAGCTTAGTAATCGACTTAGACCTGCCAGACGGGCCAGGTCAAGTTTCTTCTGATCAGCTCGAAGAAGCCTCGCGAGCTCTCTCGGCCAAACTCGATGAGATTGACCCATTTCCAAATGCGTACCTACTTGAAGTTGGTACGGTAGGGGCAGTTCGTGACCTCAAAACGCCGCGCGACTGGCGACGAGCTGTAGGTCTTTCGGTCAAGATTCGTCGACAAGGCGCTGGTAATGTCACCGGCGAATTGCTGGAAGTCACTGATGAACAGGTCTCATTACGTGTCAAAGACGATGAAATCGTTGTACCCTTGGAAGCAATCGTTTCAGCTCGAACTCGGGTTGACTTTTCTGCAGTGGAGGAGTGAAACATGGAAATCGATATGCGAGCATTGCGCATGGTTGAATCCGAAAAGGGTGTTTCCATGATGACCCTGGTAGCCGCTATTAAAGAAGCGCTACACAAGGCTTATCTAAAAATGCCTGGAGCTATTCGTTCCTCGCGCGTTGAGATCGACGAAAAGACCGGTTTAGTTTCGGTTATTGCCGACGAGATTGACGACGAAGGCAATAAGATCGGCGAGTTCGACGATACTCCTTCAGGTTTTGGGCGAATTGCCACTGCTACCGCACGTTCCGTGATTGTACAGAACTTGCGCGAGGCTGAAGATGCAGAAATCCTCGGCCAGTTTAAAGACAAAGCAGGCACAGTAGTTTCCGGGATCGTCCAGCAGGGCCGTGATCCGCGAGTCCTCAAAGTTGATATTGGCGATTTCGAGGCAGTTTTGCCTGAATCGGAACAGATTCCTGGCGAGCACCTCAAACACGGTCAGTGGATTCGTGCCTACGTAGTGGAAGTGACTCGCACCGAACGCGGGCCGCGCATTCTACTCTCGCGCACCCACCCTGGTTTGGTTCGCGGTCTATTTGAACGGGAAGTCCCTGAAATTCAAAATGGACAAGTAGAAATCGAAGCAGTAGCTCGCGAAGCCGGACAGCGTTCGAAGGTTGCGGTACGACCTTTAGTTAAAGGTTTGAACGCCAAGGGAGCCTGCATCGGTCCGATGGGTCAGCGAGTTCGCGCAGTTATGGGCGACCTTGGTGGCGAAAAAATCGACCTAATCGATTTCTCAACCGATCCCGAAGTTTTCATCCCGAATGCACTTTCTCCAGCACGTGTCGCGCAAATGGAAATCATTAGTCGCGCCGATTGTGAAGCTCGAGTAGTTGTCCCTAACTACCAGCTCTCATTGGCAATCGGGAAAGAAGGCCAGAACGCTCGTCTAGCTGCGCGCCTTACTGGCTGGAAGATTGACATTCATCCCGAGGACGAAGAAGCTCTGTAAAGCACGTTTGCTTAACTTTGGGTGGGCCTACTCGCCCAAAGTTGAAGAGGCGTGACTTTTCCCTCGTAAATAGGCGTTTTGCCTCGTAAGGGCATATAGTTGTAAGCGTTATGCAATCTAAGCTGTCTACAGACGACCTCGCACGTGCCCTAGGGCGTCGTTGCATCGGCTGTATGCAGGTAGATTCCCGCGAAAATATGTGGCGGTTGGTACTAAAAGATCAACAGCTAACCATTGATCGTGGTTGCAAACTTGGTGGTCGGGGAGCGTGGTTACATCCAGATCCTGATTGCCTCAAAATGGCCAAGAAGCGTAGAGCCTTCTTGCGTGCGTTCAAAGGCGCTGCTTTTGAACAGCCAGCCGACTTATTTTCCGAAATCGAAGGTAAGTGAATTCCGGTTCGTAAGGTGCGAACCGCTGCATAGCAGAAGAAAGCGGGTTGGAAGCTGATGGGCACCCGATGAGTACCCAGCGATGAGCTGCCAGCAAGTATAGACGTCTGCCCCTGTTCTGGGGTGGACCTAGAACAGGAGAAATGTGGCTAAGTTACGAGTTCACGAGCTCGCCAAAGAGCTCGGGATTACTAGTAAAGAACTACTACAAGTTTTAAAAGACAACGGCGAGTTTGTTAAGTCAGCCTCGTCCAGCATCGAAGAACCGGTTGCACGCCGGATTCGTGAAAAAGTTTCAGCCAAACCAGCTGAAGCTAAAGGTGCTGACAAAAAAGAGGGCAAAGCTGCTAAGCCTGCAGCTAAGAAAGCTGCCCCGAAGCCTAGCGCTAAAAAGCCAGAGACCCCGGCCGTTGCTCCCGCAGCACCTAAGCCGGCCTCGGCACCTAAACCTCGTCCTAAGCAGGCTGCTAAGCCTAAGCCCGAAACCGCTCCAGTAGCGGACAAGAAGGCAGCTCCTAAGCCTGCTCCAAAGCCAGCTGGAAATGCTCCTAAGCCATCCGCTGGTCCTCGTCCAACCCCAGCAACTGCGGCACGTAAGCCAGCTGGTCGTGGAGGCAACAACCCCTTCGCCCCAGCCGCTCCTCGTCCCGGCGGTTCCGCTGGTAACGGTGGTCCTCGTCCGGCACCACGCCCAGGCCCACGCGGTGGCAATAACCCCTTCGCTGGCCCTAGCAGCGGTGGCCCACGCCCAGGTGGCGGCCGTGGCAATAATGCCGGTGGCGGTCCTCGTCCAGGTGGCGGCCGCGGTGGCAATAACGCCCCACGTCCAGAAGGTGGCGCACCTAAGTCTCGCGGACCACGTCCAAATCCGAATATGATGCCCGGACAGGCACCATCCCCAGCTGACTCGGCACCACCACGCGGTGGTCGCGGTGGCGGCCGTGGCGGTAACCGTCCCGGTGGCGGCGGCCCCAACTTCGGTGGCGGCCCAGCTCGTCCCGGTGGCGGCGGTGGCTTTGCCGGTCGTGGTGGCGGCGGTCGCGGTAGCACTCAGGGTGCGTTCGGCCGCGGCAACGGTCCACGTCGTGGCCGTAAATCGAAGCGCGCACGTCGTCAAGAATTTGAAGAGCAGAGCGCACCACTAATTGGTGGCGTTCAGGTTCCTCGCGGTGATGGTTCGACCCCGATCCGGATCCGTTCTGGTGCTTCGCTAGCTGACTTTGCGGAAAAGATTAACGTCAACCCAGCTGCGCTAGTTACCGTCCTGATGACCTTGGGTGAGATGGCAACTGCTACTCAGTCCCTAGATCAGGACACTCTCGAAGCCCTCGGCGTTGAACTTGGTTACGACGTTCAGATCGTCTCGCCAGAAGATGAAGATCGTGAACTTCTCGAGTCCTTCGACATCGACCTCGATGCGGAAGAAGCTGAAGAAGGCGACGAAGATTTGGAGCCTCGACCAGCAGTTGTCACCGTCATGGGTCACGTTGACCACGGTAAAACTAAACTGTTGGACGCAGTTCGTCACACCGACGTGGTGGCCGGAGAATCCGGCGGCATTACGCAGCACATTGGTGCTTACCAGGTGCGAGTAAACCACGAAGGCGAATCTCGCGCCATCACCTTCATCGATACCCCAGGTCACGAAGCGTTCACCGCTATGCGTGCCCGTGGTGCGAAGGTCACTGACATTGCCATCTTGGTTGTAGCTGCGGATGACGGCGTAATGCCTCAAACCGTAGAAGCTATCAACCACGCGCAGGCTGCCAAGGTCCCGATCGTGGTGGCAGTAAACAAGGTTGATAAGCCAGAAGCTAACCCAGATAAGATCCGCGCCCAGCTCACTGAGTACAACTTGGTAGCTGAAGAATATGGCGGCGACGTCATGTTCGTTGACGTTTCTGCTAAGCAGCGTCAGGGGATCGACAAGTTGCTCGAAGCTGTTCTTTTGACCGCTGATGCGGCTTTGGATCTGCGAGCCAACCCTGATTCTGATGCTCGTGGTGTGGCGATTGAAGCCAACCTAGATAAGGGTCGCGGCTCGGTGGTTACCGCCCTCGTGCAGCGTGGTACCTTGCGTGTTGGTGACGCGATGGTCGTTGGTACTGCCTACGGTCGCGTTCGCGCCATGCTAGATGAGCACGGTCAGCCAGTCGAAGCTGCTGGACCATCACGTCCAGTCTTGGTACAGGGTCTAAACTCGGTGCCTCGCGCTGGCGACTCCTTCTTGATTGCTCGTGATGACCGCACTGCCCGTCAGATTGCTGACAAGCGTTCGGCTGCCGAGCGTGCTGCTCAGTTGGCTAAGCGTCGCAAGCGTGTCTCGCTTGAAAACTTCAATGACGTATTGGCTCAGGGCAAGGTTGACACTCTTAACCTCATTATTAAGGGTGACGTCTCCGGTGCTGTCGAAGCGTTGGAAGACTCCTTGCTTAAGATTGACGTGGGCGAAGAAGTCGATTTGCGGATCATCCACCGCGGTGTGGGTGCGATTACCCAGAACGACGTCAACTTGGCCACCGTCGACAACGCCATCATCATTGGCTTCAACGTGCGTCCAGCTGAGCGCGTCGGCGAACTGGCCGATCGTGAAGGCGTAGAAATCAAGTACTACTCCGTCATTTACAATGCTCTCGAAGATGTGGAAGCAGCGCTTAAGGGCATGCTCAAGCCAGTCTACGAAGAAGCAGAACTTGGTACTGCGGAAATCCGTCAGGTCTTCCGTTCCTCCAAGTTTGGTAACATCGCTGGTTCGATCATTCGTACCGGTACCATCAAGCGCGGCACTTCCGCCCGCTTGGTTCGTGACGGCGTCGTAGTTGCTGACAACTTGAAGATTGAATCCTTGCGTCGTGAAAAGGACGATGTCACTGAGGTCCGCGAAGGCTTCGAATGTGGTATCGGTCTTGGGGTTAAGGACATCAAGGAAGGCGACATCATTGAAACTTGGGAAATGCGCGAAAAAGAACGCGACTGACCTAAGTGCGCTGATTGGCGTTAACCAATAGTCATTTGGGGGCGGCTCGATTATTTCGAGTCGCCCCCAAAACTTTGGCACTTGAAAGCGCTATTGACCTGTCATAAGCTGGAGTAGTTAGTGGTGCGAGCAAAGATGCTTGGAGTGATGACATGCCCACGCCGACGAAGACGGGGAAACGGACCTCTGGCTTACCAGCTAAAACGAGGCTGCAATGGTCCGGCCTCAGCCTTGCTATTGCCCTCTTTCTGTTTCCGATAATCCTGCCCATTTCCGGTTTAGATGGGCCGCAATCACGCATGCTAGGGATCTTTTTAGCGGCCATTTGCCTTTGGGTGACTGAGGCGATTCCATTAACGGCAACTGCGGTGGGAGTAATTTTTCTCGAGGTCGTTCTCATCTCTGATGCTGCCATTGTTCCAGTGGGAGCAGATGCGACCAGCGCCAAAGTTTATTTTGCCTCCCTGGCAAATCCAGTATTGATTCTATTTTTAGGCGGTTTCATGATCGCCGATGGTGCGGCAAAGTACGGTTTGGATAAGAATCTAGCGGCCTTGCTATTACGACCGTTTGGTGGGTCTGCGCGGCTGACCCTGCTAGGCCTGATGAGTATTACCGCGTTACTGTCAGCTTTCATGTCTAACACGGCGACAACCGCGGCAATGTTTGCCGTGGTTTCGCCAATCTTAAAAGCGCTCCCTACTCGACGGGCACGCGCTGGAGTAGCATTAGCGATCCCCGTGGCTGCAAACCTTGGAGGAATCGCCACCCCGGTCGGTTCCCCGCCCAACGCTATTGCGATCGGTGCTTTAGCAGAGAAGCAAATCTATCTGACATTTGCCGGGTGGATAGCGCTAAGCTTACCGATTGTATTGGTATTACTACTATTTTCTTGGGGCGTCCTTTCGACAGTGGCCTTACCTGTGGGGACACAACTTGAACTTGAAATGAAAGTAGATTTTGATCGGAGCCGAGCCGCCATTTGGTTTTATCTCATCACGGCGTTAACCATCGCGCTTTGGCTGACAGAGTCTTTGCATGGAGTAGCTTCAACCATCGTTGGTTTCTTTCCCGTGGTTGCCTTTTTGGCGACGCAGGTGATGGACGGGGAGGATTTGAAGAAAATCTCTTGGCCGGTACTTTGGCTAGTAGCTGGAGGGATCGCCCTCGGAGTAGGAGTAGGGGCTACCGAACTAGATAAGTGGCTCTTAGGCTCTATCAACTGGCAAAGTTTCTCCGTACTTTGGTTGCTGCTATTGTTGGCTTTGGTGGCAGTCGGTATGTCTAATGTCATCTCTAATTCTGCTAGCGCTAATCTACTTGTGCCCTTGACCTTAGGATTAGGAGCTTCGATTTCGGTCGATCAGGGGACCGTGGCAGTAGTCATTGCAATCGCTTGCTCATTGGCAATGTGTCTGCCGATCTCCACTCCACCCAACGCCATTGCCTATGCCACCGGCACGATTACCAATCGCGCGATGTTACTGATGGGACTAGTTGTGGGGATCTTAGGAATCATATTGCTGGCATTCGTCATGCCTTTCTACTGGTATGGGGTCGGGCTTCTCCCCGTTAACTGACGTGGTGTCGTAAAGTCTTTTTGCTCACTTTTGAGCATTTACCTCTTCCTTTTCTGACAGTTTGTCATAAACTTTTGTTAGATAAAGGAGAAACTAATGAGCACTAAGACTGAAATAAAATCTGAAGAAGTGCAGGCACAAACGCAGTCTGCAAACCGCTTGGAAACTAATCCCAATCGTTGGAAGGCGCTAGGGGTGCTGGCCCTAGCTGTTTCCCTCATCGTGATTGATGGGACGATTGTAAACGTTGCCCTGCCAACGATGATTCGGGAACTGCCGCTAAATTTCACCCAAGCTCAGTGGGTAACCACCCTTTACAACCTCATTTTTGCTGCCTTGCTAATCACTACCGGACGCCTAGGAGATAGTTTTGGTCGGCGCAACACTCTTACGTTCGGCATTGTATTGTTTGCCCTTGGTTCAGCTCTAGCCGGATTTGCCACCGGGGCAAATTCCTTGTTATTGGCCCGAGCTATTCAGGGCGTGGGTGGTGCCTTCGTGCTCCCTGCCACGCTGTCCACGGTTAACGCCACCTTCCAGGGGCGCGAACGGGCCAAAGCCTTTGGGATCTGGGGTGCCACGATTTCTGGGGCCGCCGCCGCTGGTCCGCTGCTCGGTGGTTGGCTCACCACCTCTTTCAATTGGCGTTGGATTTTCGGAATTAACCTGCCGGTAGCCGTTTTGCTGCTCATTGGCGCTTACCTGTGGGTCCCACAGACCAAAGAAACTGACGAGGTCGCTCCCGGCGTGGTTATCACCCCACTCAATTTCAAAACATTTGACTATCTAGGTTTCCTCTTTTCGGTGCTAGGCATGGGCGGGGTCGTCTTTGGCCTAGTGGAAGGTCGTACCCTCGGCTGGCTAAGCGCTAAAGCTGGTACTTGGGCCGAAAACTGGTCGCTTTCACCAGCCCCAATCGCCATCGCTGTTGGCCTTGTGTCCCTCGTGCTTTTCGTTGTGTGGGAACTAAAACGAGCACAAGCCGGGCAGAATCTACTTCTCGATGTTCGTTTATTTAAGATCTCCAGCTTCAGTTGGGGCAATATTGCTGCTTTAGTCGTAGCTATGGGTGAATTTGGGCTACTGTTCGTGCTGCCGCTATATTTGCAAAATGTGCTTGGGCTCAGCCCAATCCGCTCGGGCTTCGTGCTTGCGGTCATGGCCCTCGGTTCCTTCCTTGCCGGTGGTTTAGCCGCCCCGCTTGCCCACAAAATTGGGGCGGTAGGGGTCGCGCGGCTAGGCCTTGTACTCGAAACCATTGGGGTGGCCCTCACCGCTTTGGTTATCACCCCGACTTCGCCAACCTGGCATGTAGATCTGCCACTTGCCATCTATGGGTTTGGTCTAGGGCTTGCTTCTGCACAGCTAACCTCCACCATTTTGGTTGAGGTGCCACGTGCCCAGTCTGGTCAGGGGAGTGCTACTCAGTCCACCGTTCGCCAGTTGGGTTCCGCCCTCGGTGTGGCAATTATTGCCACCATCATGGCTAGCTCGATTAGTGCTGCTGCCGAAGGCTCCCTCAGCGGGGTTAATGGTCTGCCGGTACCTGCAGCTGAAAAAATTGAAGCATCGGTAGCCCCATCTGCAGGATCGATTATTCCGCAACTTCGTGAAGGAGTGGGGAAAGCCAATCGGATCCCACCGCAGGCTCGGGCAGAAATCGCGGACAAACTTTCGGATGCTTTCGTGTCAGGTTCCAAGACTCCTCTCTGGGCTGGCGTAGCCTTTATGGCCCTTGGGGTGGTAGCTACTACTCAGCTGCCCCGCAAGAAAGCAGACTAGCCAATCAAAGAAGATGAAACGGGCGCGAAATCAAGACAGGTTTCGCGCCCGTTTTAAAGGGTGAAACTTAACTAGTGGTGGTGCTCAGGCTGCAGTGAAAGTTAGGCACTGGGCGGTGTCTTTGCCGACCTCAACCGCGTTTGCGGAGCATTCCAAATGGTCGTTGTGGGCACAGTCGGTCCGCTGGCAGGCTCCCACCTGTGCGCTGCCATGGGCGGCGCCACCCTTGACATCCAAGGCTACGAAAGTGGTGCATCCTTCGGTTCCCATAGTCATGGCGGCGGCGTTGCAACCATCATGATTGAAGGAACATTGTTTGACCGAGCAATCGGAGACGATAGGTAGTTTGATCATGATGACCTCCAAAATGTTTTCTAACTGGACACTTCCAGTCAAGCTAATCAGCGAAAATGCTGCAAGCCAATCTAACTTAGGGGGATTAATCGTTGGAAAATAGCCGAAATAGGTAAACCTAAGATTTGTTGTCATTAAAGCAATTAAGCATCACTATTTAAATTAAAAATGCTTGCGTCACTAAAAGGTAAACCTAAGAAAAGCGTTAACAAGAAGCATTCATCGCGACCTAACTACCAAGACAAAGCCGGCCATAAAAATATCTCGGAAGTTAATGCTAGAACTAGCTTATGATTGACCTATGACCAATGTTGTTTACTTGTGCGATACCAATACGCTTCCCGATTTTTCCATGACTCATCCGCTTTTTGCTGCGGCTGTAGCGCTCAGAGTCGCTTGGGAAGAGGAAAATGGGGAAAGCGAACTACACCCCATTACGGTAGAACGCACCTGGCAACAATGGTGTCAGGCTAGTAAAGACGGACAGAAAGAACTGTGGCTACTGCTAGCTAAGGAAGAATCGGAGCTCGCTAGCACTCCCGAACAAACCCAAATCACCCCCAGGGTGCAAGAAATAAATGGGGCCGAGGACGAGGTCGCTAGCATAACTAGTGGACAGCCAAAGGTCATCGGTTTGGCCACGCTCAGCTACGACAAGAAAGACGAAAGTCAACTGGCTTTTCTCTGGACTTTAATGGCAAAAAGTTGGCGTGGCATCGGCCTCGGCAAGCACCTAATCGAAAAACTAGAAAGCCGGGTCAAAGCGGCTGGCAAAACTATTATCGAAACCAAGCTATATAGCCCACCCGTAGCCTTCCAAAACACCGACAGTTCCAACCAAAGTAACGAACCGGACTTCTTACAGGTGCCCTCAAACGAGGAGGCCATCAAACTTGGGTATAAAATTGGGCTGATTGAGATTGTTAATGCTCGACAACTTCCCCTCGAAGAAAACACCAAAAATCTTTTGGCGCAAAAGGCTAGTCGGGCAAGCAAATACGAAAAACTCGCTTGGTCATACGATCATTTTCCGCCCACAAAAGCTGGGGACTCGGCAGCTACTGCGGCTTCCTTTATGCGACTATTCAACCAAAGCAACCAAGATGTGCCAGCCGGAGATTTAGCAGTAGACAACTACGAGATAAGCCTCGCTACTTACCGCAAATGGATGGAACACTACCAACTTGCCGGACATGAACTGTGGCACGTGGCTTTAGCCGATGAACAAGGCGAAATCGTCGCTTTTGCGGACGTGGAAATCTACCCCGGCAAGACCCAAGCACACCAAAAACTAACCGTTGTTTCTCGTCATGCCCGAGGCCTTGGGCTTGGCTGGGCGATCAAAGCTTGGCTACATGAGAGCCTAGAACAGAACTTTGGCCAGCTTAAGATTCTGTCGACCAATAATGCCATCGATAACTACAGCATTTTGGCAATCAACGAAGCCATGGGATTTAGCGAAAAAATGCGGGTAGCCTTCGCCCAGAAAACCCTCTCATAACAGTTCTACTGCGAAAAAGCTTGGAGCCCGTCAAGCAAAACCTGACGAGCCCCAAGTCGTTTTAGCGTGAGCCCACTAGGCTTTAGCCCCCACTAGCTTCCAAGCTAGCGGAGAAAGAGCCGCAGCCAGCACGGTCTTTAACAAGTCACCAGGAACAAAAGGCAACAAGCCAATCTTTAGCAGTGCTGACAGGGAAAGGGTCTTACCCAAAGCGGCTAGGGCGACCCAAAGATAAGCCAGCCCAAAAACATAAAGCGCGACATTTGCCCCCAAGAAGAGCAAGAAGGCCGAGGAAAGGCGACGATCCCAACCACGCTGGGCCCCAAAACCGACCAAGGCAGCCATCAGGATAAAACCGATAATGAAGCCAAAGGAAGGCTTAAAGATAGCTGCGCTGCCACCCGTGAAGTTCGCAAACCAAGGCACCACCAATAGGCCGAGCCCCAAGTAACTTGCCAAAGTAATCGCACCTCTAGTCAAACCAAAGGCCGCGCCCACCAACATGACTGCTAGCGTCTGGGCAGTAACCGGCACCGGCCACATCGGCACACTAAGCTGGGCGAAAGCGCCGACCAAAGAGGCCCCGGCGATGACCAGTACCAACTCGCGGGCAGCCTTACTCAGTGATCCCAAGGTCCAACGATCGGCTAGCACCGGTTCGCTAAGAAGCAAAGACTTATTTAGAGTGGGGGAGGTTTTAGACATTTTTCTACTTTCTGATGGGTTGAAATATTAGAGATAAGTTTTTTAGGGTGGGACTGGTTTGCCACAGGAAAAGCTGGTTGCCCCAGCAAGGAGTGATTTGCCCAGCAAGGACTGGTTTACTCCAGCTGAGGCAGGTTGCCTTAGCCGGGATTCGCCCCACTGCCACTTACGATGACAATGGCACTGGCAAAATCGTCCTCGTGACATAAAGAAACTTGGCACATGGCACCCGGGCAAGTCCGCGAAAAAGCCGCCAAAACTTCCCCAGATAAAACCAACCGAGGGCGGTGCACGCTATCGCTAACCACCTCGATCTGCGACCAAATCGCCGGAGAATCAGGCAATGGTAACGGCAATGGACCCAAAGCTTGTGACCAAGCCTTAACTAGCGCTTCCTTGGCCGCCCAACGAGCAGCAAGCGAAGCTGCCGGCGCTGGACGCAAAGACGCGACCTGTTGCTCTTGGGCGGTGAAAACCTGCGAGAAGGTGGACCCTGGCATCTGGAGTTGCGCGGCAAAATCACTGATTTTAACCGTGTCCATCCCTACCCCGCAGACCCCTTGGCGTCCCCAATCTCGGGGCAAGCTAGCCAAAGAGCGAGCCAAACTCGGCTGGGGCGAGCTAGCAACCTGGTTTCCTCTCAGGCTCATTGCTGTACTTCACTTGCTGGTTGAAACCGACCGTTGCTTGCTAGGCGAGCTTGTGGATCAAGCAGCATGGCCCGCTCGCTCTCATCAGCGCCTACCTGCGGGAGGCGACGCTTTTCCACCGGTTCATAAAGCTTCGCTTGACCAATCATGGCCGCGGAGAGTCGACGAGCCCCAGCTTGCAACCGTTCGCTAGCGCGCTGACGCCAAGCGGCCACATTCCCGCCCTCGGCCTGCAAAACCGCTTCGAAACAGGACGGGTGAGCCAAAACCACCAAAGCGGAAACGTGCCCGAAACCAAGCGAAGTTAAGGCAGCTGCCTTTACCGCGCCCGGACCCAAATCGAGCGGAGAACGAAGCCAAACGAATTCTCCCGACTTGGGCGCGATCGCCTCATCAACACAATCGAGGGCGGCATTGCCCGGCAACTTACCGGTGCGAAGCACCTGAGCCAAACCAGCCAGCTGGAAGAGCGCGGCACCACCCTTGGCATGTCCAGTCAACGACTTCTGAGAAATCACGTACTGAGGATTGCCAGTCTCACGGCCAATCGCCGGCCACAAAGTAGCGTGCAGCAAAGACTCATTCGGGTCATTGGCATTGGTGGAAGTATCGTGCTTCGAGACAACTTTTACATCATTTGCGCTCAAACCCAGCTTTGCCAGATTCTGAGCCAAACGAGAGTCGCCATAGCCACAGCCGGCCGCAAGTGCCCCAATGCCCGGAGCCGGAATCGACGTGTGCGCGCCATCAGCAAAAGACTGGGCGTGAGCGACCACCGCCAGCACTGGGAGACCCAGCTCTGCCGCCACGTCACCACGAGCCAACAGCGCGGTGCCGCCACCAGCAGCCTCAACGAAACCACCTCGACGGGCATCATTTGCCCGCGAGAAGAAACGCGGATTAATTCCCTTGGCCGCCATCGCCGCTGAATCTGCGGTGGCATTCATTTCCCCGAAACCGGTTAGCGACTCGACACTAATATCGTCGATCCCGCCGGTGACCACAAACTTGGCTTTACCCACCAAAATCTTGTCAACCCCTTCTTCTAGGGAAACAGCTGCAGTAGCACAAGCAGCCACCGGGTGAATCATGGCGCCATAACCGCCCACATAGGCTTGCATGACGTGCGCGGCCACCACATTGGGCAAAGCCTCCTGCAAGATATCCTGCGGGCGATCCTTACCAAGGAAGCGATCGAGGAAGACCTGACGCAAAGACTCCATCCCGCCAATGCCGGTACCTTGGGTGGAGGCAACCTGGCTGGGGTGAAGCGCCGTCAGTAGTTCAGCCGGGGTGAAGCCCGCACTGAGGAAAGCATCCACGCAGGTCACCAAGTTCCAGGCTGCAATCCGGTCCATGCCATCGAGCATGCCCACTGGAAGCCCCCACTTGGCAGGATCGAAATCGGTAGGTAGTTGCCCGCCAACCGTGCGGGTCAAAGTGGCCTTCTTAGGCACGAGCACTTGGCTTCCAGCTAGCTTACGCACCACAAACTCGCCCTCGTCATTGGGGAAATAGGTGGCTGTAGGATCAGCTACTTGGTAGGCGCGAGCAATCTCCTCACTAGGTACCGTGAACTCCACATCGGATTCGAGGTAAACCGTGGCCGCATCCAACGAACCCAAGTCCACCAAAGTGGAGTCATTGACAAACTCGCGAACCCCACAACGAGCTGTCACTTCCTCACGATAACGCTCGTAGATCTCAGCTTCCGGCACCAGTTCACCAGACTGGTCATACCAACCAGCTTGTGGTTCTTGCGCCCAAGTCAACAGGCCCATCATCCAAGCCAATTCCAGTACGCCAGCAGCGGTTAGTTCGACGCTACCATCGCGCGAAATACCGTATTCAGCTTCCTGCCTGGTACGTCCTGAGCCCCAAGCAGAAACCTCGCCGGTACCAACCAAAACCACCAGATCGGATAGTTTGGTCGAGGTCGGCCCCACCTTTGTGGATGACGCCAAGGTTGGCAAAGTGATATTCGGGAGGGCCTTAATCTTCGGAGCTTCTAGTGCCTTTGCTTCGGTCTGGGCTAGCTCCTGCGCGGCCTTGACCTGCGCGGCAACTTGCGCCGCCAAAGTTGGCAGGTGCACCTTGGCTTGGGCCAAACCACCAGTAAGATCTGCCTCCAGCGGTGCCTTCGCCGCCTTAGCTCGTGCCTTCGGCGAACACAGGTCAAGGAGCTTTTCGCTAATCTGCGCGGGAGTATAGACCTCGATGCCTGCTTCCTTAGCAGCCGGCACTAGGGCGTCATTAGCCCCCATTAAGTTGGTGCCAGATACCCAACCAATGTGGGCACGAGCCAAGGTGACCTGCTGTGGCCAAACACTTTCCACCTGCCACTTATTCACGATGGCATCGAAAGCTGCCTTGACTTCACCATAAGGGCCATCGCCCCCAAAAGTACCACGGTTAGGAGAGCCCGGAAGCACCACATGGACTCGCTCGCCATTGCCATAATCGGCAGTGGCCTGAGCCAAACCAGCCAAGAGGCGCTCCACACTCCACAGCAGTATCCTAGCTTGGCGTTCGGTAGCGGGACCGGCCTCGGCCAAAGAACCAAAAACGCGTCCAGCAGCAAAAGGGAACAGCAAAGTTGGGAGCAAGGCAGGTTTGAGTACCTTCGTCACTTGACCAACGCTTTCTGTCTGGGCAGTGGTAACCCAGGACAGCAAATCATCAATATCTTGGAAGGAATTCAAATTCGCTGGAACTAGCCACAGTTTGGCTTGCGCATTAGCATTCTCGGCGTAGAGCTCACGGGCGAAATTCAAGCGTCGATCATCAATGCGGGACGCAGTCATAATCACCGTCGCTCCACCTTGCAACAGGTCGGCGACCAAGGCACCCGCAATCGAATTTGGGGCGGCCCCAGTTACCAAAGCGACTTCCTGCTGGAAACGTCCGGTCGCAGATTCCAAAGCCAGGTCAGACACCTGCTCAAACCACTTAGCTTGGCTCTGAACCTGCCCGGCCCACCACTTAGCTTGGTGGGAAACGGTTTTCCCCAATCCGGCAAAACGACTCGGGTCAGGCATACTCACCTTAGCCTCGGGGGAAGCTGCAAGCGCTTGTCCCCAACGAGCCAAATCTTCGCGGGCACTGGCCCAACGGTCATTAAAGAGCACTGCCCGTTTCGGATCGAAAGCATTGCTGACAGACTCGAGCCACTTTGGCCCAAGTTCAGTTTCTACCTTCGCCAAAAGCTGGGCTCCAGCTTCATCAAGCGCCACCGAAACTGGGGCATTGGCTAACCCGAGTTCAGCCAAAGTAGTCCGAGCCAGTTTCGCCAAGATTCCCTGCTCACCCGTAATAGCTTCAGCTAAAGCAGAAAGAGCGGCACTATCGACCTGAACGTTCCCACTGGTTGGCCCCTCATTACCCGGAGTAGGCAACTGGTAGTTCAGCTCGGTCGCCACCTCGGCCACCGCCTGATCGATCCAGGAAAGCAAACGAGCCTGATCTGGGTTGCTGCTTAGCTCCCAATCGGAAAGGGAACCACCTCGGAGGGAATCGCCCTCGCGCAAACCCAAAAGCAAGTTAACCAGTACTGGGTGCAACCAGGAATCGGGAAGCTGCCAGTGCTGGCGCAAACGAGATTCGATCGCGCTCAATTTGGCGCCGGCACTTGCCCAAATCGGACGCAACTGGGCATCAACTACAGCCTGCAAAACCGGGCCCAGTGGTTTATAAGTGGGGGCCGCGCTGACCACCTTACCTAGTAATGTTTCTACGCTCGCTTCAGAGGCGCCCTCGATTGAAGCGACCTGTAGTTCGGCTGCCAAATCCATAAGCAACTGGTTGCGTCGCGAGGAAACCCCGTTGGTCAGGGTATCCATCGTATCGGCCGGCAGCACCTGGCTGGTGCGCAGCTTAGTCTGCCAAGCAAACAAAGCCAAAGCTGCCTCCTTGGCCGTAAAGCGTGCCTCGGGTGCCACGCCCGAAGTAGCCGCGCTCTGGCTCGGCTGGGCCGAGGACGCCGCCTGGGTGGGGGCCTGGGCATTGGCCGAAGACGCCGAGTCGGCTGGCGTTTCTTCCGTGCTAGAAACATTAGAGTCAGCAGTAACCTGAGCAGGCGTTGTCACCTGAGCAAGGGTCGCCGGGCTTTCAACTTCGGACTGGCCAATGGCATTTTCAGTGGTAGCAGCAACCGGACCATCCTGAGATGAAGCTTGAGTTGATGCCTCAACCGTCGTTAAGTCTAGGTTGTTCTGCCTAGCGGTTTGGATTGCCAAAGACTGCTGTTTGAACTGTTCCAGTTCCGCTGACAGAGCCGGAGTAGCAATCGCCTCATTGGCCAAAACTACCACTTGGTCGCGTTCTAGATTCAAGAGCTTCACTGCGCGACGCGAGAACTGCGGTAGTGACAAAGTTTGTTTCGCCAGATTTGCCAAAGTGGGGGAAGCTGCCAAACCAATTTCTACTAGGTGATCAATACCGAGGCCGCCATCCTTTACCGGGGTAAACAACAACTCCTGCGTCTCAATCCAACGAACCGGGGAAGCAAACTGCCAAGAAAGCAATTCCACCAACAAAATCCTCGCCAGACGTTCGGGCTCGTTTGCTGCGAGACGTTCGAACTCGTCACCCTCGGCCAATAAATCAGCCAAGCGTTGCGCGGGAGCTGCCCCCACGATTGCCTCCGCAAAGTCGCGCGTCAAAGCAAAAGGAAGGGCTACCAGGTTGGGCAGATAGCGACCAACCAAAACTTCCACATCGATTGTAGTGGGGAGTAAACGCTCAAGTGTCTGGGCAAAAGCGGGAACCCCATTCGCCAAAACGCTAGAGTGGAACGGGACGTCAATTCCCGGAATCTTAATATAAGGACGCTTGCCGCCGCGAAGTGCAGCTAGCTCCTCTGCGCGCTTCGCCAACGCGTCCAAGCCGGCAATCGTCCCAGCCACCGCATACTGACGTGAAGCCACATTGTAGTTCACAATCTGCAAGAACTCGCCAGTTTGTGTGGCAATTGAGGCGACCAAAGCTTCGATCTCGGCCTCGTCCAAGCCACACTGATTTGGGCGCAAGGCCCCTAAGCGATAGTTGGAACGGCCGGCCTCATCGCGTGGCACCAAAGAGTGCATGGCGCTACCACGCGAATAAACCACATCGATCACGGCGGGCAGATCGAAAATATTCGCACAAGCGGCCAAAGCAGTGTACTCACCGAGTGAATGCCCAGCGAAGTAGGCTCCTGCCACCTGCTGCCCGGCAGCACGCAACTGCTGAGTTTGCCCATAAGCCAAAACCGCCAGTGCCACCTGGGTGAACTGGGTCAGATGCAAAACACCCTTTGGGTGCTTAAGCAACTGGCCTCGTACCAACAGTTCGGTCGGATTCTCATCCACGATACGCAGAATCGAAAAACCGTGTGCCTGGCGAGTGTGCGCATCGGCCTGTTCCCAAACCTCACGCACTACTGGGTTAGCCAAGCGATCGCTAGCTCCCATCTTGGTGGCCTGAATGCCTTGGCCGGGATAAACGTAGGCGGTCCGCGGGGCACTCAATACGGCCTGCGCCCGAGAAACCACTTGGCCGTCAATCTTGGCGGTTACTTCAAAAGCAACTTCACCGCTAGGGCCCCGACCGACCTGTTCGGCCACCAGCTCCACCAAGTCATTGAGCTGCACCATGCCATACATGGAATAGCTCCAAGCCAACAGGCGCCCAGGCTGCAACTCGCCCCAGCTGGAGAGCAAGAAAGCCTGTGCGGTGGCCGAAAGCCACATGCCATGTACCAAAGGTGCGGGTAAACCAACTAGAGCGGCTGCTCGATAAGAAGTGTGGATCGGATTGAAATCCCCGGAGGCCAGCGCAAATGGGGTCATTTCTGGTGGGGCCAGCACCATGGTCCGTGACCAGAACTGTCGCTTAATCGGGTTGACCTCACGTCCCAAACCACCAAAGCCCGGCAGGATCGAAGGAGGAGTATTCGTGGTGATGCGCCCTCGGATGGCAAAACGTTCCGTCAGCACCGCCAGCAATTCGCCCTCGATACGCAACTCCAAGGTGACCTTGACAATGCGACCTGAGGCGGATTCTTCTAGCTTACTGGTTCGAGCAATCACCTCCACCCGGTTGCTACCGGCGGTAAATGGACGCAAATCATGGGTGAAATCGATGCAGTGGTCTAGGTGAACCGCTTGCAACAACCCTTCGATTACCGGATAGCCATCAGGCAGGTAAGCCGAACCCAAGGCCGCATAAATGGCCGGCCAGCAAGCCCCCACTAGCGCATCAGGTAATGCAGTAGGCAGAGTAAATCCGCTCTCGTCGCTATTGGGCTGAACGACAGACAGAGCCGCACCAGTGGTGGCTAGGTGCGAAGAGAATACTTCTTGATTCAAGGTGAAAGCATAATCAACGCGACCGAAAGGTGATCCTGCTTCCGTACTCACCTTCGGCAGGTTGGTAAGCTGGTCACCACTGGCTGAGGTCGAACCTATGCCAGCTACCGCTGCCAATAAACCGTAGACTGCTTCGGGTAGCCGTTGGTCATCTACTTTCAGGACAGCGCCGGTAGCCAAAGAAGTGGGTAGACTCAAGGGAATACGCACTGTTTTAACCGCAAAGGCAGGGGCGGAAGCGAACTCGTCCCAGCGGGTATCGCAGTTAATGACGATCTCCCAGCCGTCCTCGGTTTCGACAATATCGCAGGCCGAGGACGAACCCGACTGACCGAAGCGACGTACGGCAGGTGCCGGGTCATCTGAGGAAAGAGCAGGGTTTGCCATCAGGTGGCCACGCCAGTCTAGCCATGGACAATTCTGAATGAACTCGGTGGGTGTCTTGACGCCACCTAGACGAGCATAGCCTTCGAAAACCGGGGCATTTTCTGCCTCTAGGGCCGAAATGGCGCCAGCTTCGAAGCGTCCCAAAAGTTCTGCCACTGGCTCATCTACCCGATCGATGCCAGCGACCGAAACTGGGCCAGGGATTACGCGTACTGCCGAGGCGCCGTAGCGTTCGTCCTGTGATTGCCAGAGGGTATCCATACCCCACCAGCGAGCCAAATCGCCATCAAGGACAGGCACGAATGGCAAGGGCTTGTGGTGCTTGCGGCACAAGGTGGGGAAGTAGGCAATATCGGCTGGCCAGATCTTGGTGGTGGCCGCCTGCGGGTAGGCTTGTGCTAGGCGAGCGATGGCAGCAGGGCCATCTGACACGTCGTCAACCGAGGCAAACAGGGAATCGATTTCGCCATGATCTGCCGGGTTCAATCTGGCTTCGATCCGCTGAAGTAAATCGTAGAAACGATCCGGCCAAGTAGGGTCAGTCCACGGGTATGCCAGTTCCACAAAACGCTGGGCCCACTGAAGATAAGTAAAGGTTTCTAGGTCGCCAAAATACGGTTTCGCCGTTTTATCGAGGGCGGCAATGATCTCCTCGCGCCTAGCGGTGATTTGTTCTAGATCTGCCCCGATTTCGCTAAGCAAACGAGAGCAAGCGGCAGAATCATTCGCAATTTCATACATGTCGGCATGAAGGTGCGAAAGCCCGGAGGTGACGCCACCTCGAATCTGGCCAGAACCGACCCAACCACCCTGATCATCTGGCGCGATCCCAGGGGTTTCTTTTAGCAGTTGCTTGACTTCGGGGGAAGTTTTCGCTTCGAGGCAGGTCATGGCGGCAGTGCCCACCAAGATGCCATCAACTGGGCGGCGATCAGCCGTGTACTTCTCCGACCAAGTACCAAGCAAGTAGCGGGCGGCAATCTGTGGGGTACCAATGCCCCCACCGACACAAAGCACTACATTTTCGGTAGCCCGAATTTCGTCATAGGTAGCAAGCAGCAAGTCGTCGAGGTTTTCCCAACTATGGTGTCCACCCGCGTGACCGTCCTCGACCTGCATGATTAGCTGGAAATTGGGGTTAGCTTTAGCGATGGCCAGCACAGAGCGGATCTGAGAGATTGTGCCCGGTTTGAAAGCAATGTAGCTGAAACCGTCTTGGGTCAGGCTGGCGATGAGTTCGGTGGCTTCAGCTACCTCGGGGATACCAGCAGAAATGGTCACGCCGTTCAGCGGGGCGCCAGCAGCACGCGCTTTGGAAACAATCCGTTGGGTGCCAAACTGTAGGTTCCACATGTAGCGGTCAAAGAACATGGAATTGAACTGAGCACAACGACCAATCTCTAGGGCCGCTACCAAGTTTTTGAGGTTGTGGTTGAATACTTCGGGGGAGTACTGGCCGCCACCGGCCATTTCTGCCCAGTAGCCGGCATTGGCGGCAGCAGCCACAATTTCGGCATCCACCGTAGTTGGGGTCATTCCCGCCAAAAGTACGGGGGAGTTTCCGGTGAGGCGACTAAAGGCAGTTTCGAGGCGGGTAGTCCCGTCAGCTAGTTTGACTAGTTTGGGGGCAAAACGCGTGTAATCGGATTTGGCGCGGTCGGCTTCTCCCGCTTGGATTTGCTGGTCGAGGACGCCTGGAGTGTGCCAGGCCTGACGCAACTGATAATTGCCGCCTTCGAGGATCTGTAATTTGGCAGGCGATACTAGGGTAGAACTCAATCTAGTCAAGCTATCTCCTGGCCCAAGATTTACCGCCCAGTCATAGCTTCCGGCTAAGGAAACGAGTTCGCTGGGCCAATCGTGTGACTCGGTGAGGATTGCGGCCGCCAACTGGGAAAGCTCAGGCAACGCAAGGTGGCATTTTTGCGCCCAGTCCAGGGCATGTTCGAGGGCTGGGGTGAAGGCCGGGTGGTGGAAGGGCACATTGATAGGCAGCTCATCCCAAATTGGGTTGATCTCGTTGCCTCCGCGCTGTTTGTTCGCCAGTTCGTCATTGCGTTCATCTACCCGTTTTTGGCAAATGGCTTCGAAGTCAAGCAAACTTTGCGGATGCCCAGCCAGTACGAAGGTTTGGGGGCCGTTCTTGAGTGCTACCGCCACTTTTTCGGTTTCTTCGCAGCCGGTGTGCTGCTTCGCCAAAGCACGGTCAATAGCGTTTTGGCATAGTCCACGTACTGAACGCATGGCCGAACCTAAGGTGGGCCAACCCCACTGAGCTACTTGCGCTTTAGCCGCGTAGGAAAGCAAAACAGACAGGGCCACCACGGAAACTAGGGCACCTCGATCTTTAGCTTTTAGCGCCTTGGCCGCGCTCAATCCGAGGGCGCCTTGGGAATGTCCCAAGCTGGCGGTAAGGTCTACTTCAATGGGAAGAGTGTCTAATTCGCTTAGTGCCGCAATTTGGGTGAGCAAAATGGCCGGCATGGAAACGGTAGCGTCCTGGGCAGTTACTCCTTGGGTGCGGCCTTGGAAAAGCTGATCAACTTGAGTTAAGGAATCTGGGGCGATGGTGACGAGTTCTTGCAGGACTGCGCCTAGCTTAGCCTTCGCTTCTTCCCAAACTTGTTCGGATAGTTTGGCTCCCTGGCTTTGGCCGAAGTCGGTGTCTTGCCAGCAAGCGAGCCAATTGCTCGCTTGACCTGCGAAGAGGACGGGGAGTGTCATTTTTTGCTGTTCCATTTTGTTTCCTTTTGCCTGATGGTGGAGTATTAAGTCTTGGTGGTGGGTTTAGAGCGGGGGATTGGCCGCATGGGCCCACGCGTTAGGGCGACGTTGTTTATTTCTGGTGGCGGCTAGGGCCTGACAGATGGTGTCTCGAGTTTGCTCGGGGGTGATTAGCCCGTCGAGTTCCCCAATTTCAAGTGAGAGGTTGGGGGAGACGGCTTGAGTAGCATAGGTTTCTTCAAGTCGTTTACGGGCTTCGGCCAGGTCCTTACCATCGGCCTTGGCTTGGGCCAGCTCTTTGCGATAGACAATATTGACGGCTCCTTCGCTGCCCATTACCGCGATTTGCGCGCCGGGCCAGGCAAAGTTGAAATCGGCGCCCATGGCTTTTGAACCCATCACGATGTAGGCGCCACCGTAGGCTTTGCGCACAATGACGGTGATCAGAGGGACGGTAGCGGTGGCGTAGGCGGTGATGACTTTGGCTCCGCGACGAATGATGCCGGCTCGTTCTTGTTCGGTTCCGGGGCGATAGCCGGGAACATCAACCAAGGTCACCACCGGGAAGGAGAAAGCGTTGCAGAATTGCACAAAGCGGGCGGCTTTTTCGGAGGCATTGACGTCCAAGGTACCCGCATCCACTAGCGACTGGTTGGCGACAATCCCCACGCTTTGTCCGCAAAAAGCTCCGAATCCGGTAATCACCGAGGGGGCGAATAGTTCTTGAATTTCAAGGAATTCACCGTGGTCCACTAGCGAGGTAATCACCTCAACCATGTCGTAGGACTGTTTGGGGCTGACCGGCACTAGTTCGCCCACCCGGGCCGCATTTTCCAGATCGGCCTGGTTGGTTTGGTAGGCGAATGTTGGGGGTGCTTCCTTGCTGTTGGCGGGTAGGTAGCTGAGCAGGGTACGGGTAAAGTCGAGGGCATCGGCCTCGTCCTCGGCCAGATAGTGCGAGACCCCGGTGACTGCGGAGTGCATTTGGGCCCCGCCGAGTTCGTCACTGGTTACTACTTCACCGGTGACTGCTTTGACCACCTCGGGACCGGTTACGAACATGAAAGAGGAACGTTTGGTCATTACGACAAAGTCGGTCAGGGCTGGGCCGTAAACTGCGCCGCCGGCACACGGACCGAGGATGACGCTGATTTGCGGGACAACCCCAGAAGCGAGGGAGGTAGCCTGAAAGACTTTGCCATATTGGGCGAGGGCGGCCACCCCCTCTTGAATCCGAGCGCCTCCAGAATCTAGGAGGGAAATAATGGGCATGCCGAGGTCGACTGCCTGTTTAATCAGATGAATCATTTTTTGGCCTTCAACTTGGCCAAGGGAACCGCCACGCACAGAAAAATCTTGGGCGTAAACTGCCACCGGGCGTCCACCGATTTGGCAAAAGCCGGTGATGACCCCACTGCCGAGGTATTCTTCGTCAATATCGCCTCCGAGGAAGCGGTTGATTTCTCGAAAGGTGCCAGGGTCGGCAAGCATTTCCAAGCGTTCCCGAGCGGTCATTTTGCCTTTATCGTGTTGCGTCTTTTTGGCTCGGTTTTCTGCTTTTTCAGCTAGTTCGGTGAGGTGGGCGGCGCAGGTGCGCCGATCCCTAGCGGGACGTTCCCGTGGGGTGCGTTGGCGACGGAAAAGACTACTTAGCACGGTTTTCCTCCGGGGCTAGAGTGACGATGACTTGGCCAGTGGCAACGCTTTGCCCGACCGCAACTGGTAGTTTTGCGATTTGCCCATCGCGCGGGGCGGTGAGCGGCTGTTCCATCTTCATTGCTTCGATCACCGCCACTAGGTCGCCGGCTTTGACTTGCTGGCCTTCGCGAACTGGTAGGCGCATCAAAGTGGCTTGCATGGGGGCGCAGATTTCATTCGGGTTATCGCTAGCCTTAGCTAGTGCGGTGCTCTTGCGGCTTCGTCGCATTGGCTGTGCCACGGGAGCTGGGGAGTTAACCCCGATTGCGCTAAGACTCGGAGCCAAAGTACCGGGCAGTATTTTGGCAATTTGTTCGGCACACAGTGTGAGTCGGTGAGCCCGGCCATCAATCTCAAGATCGAGATTTACCCAGGTTTTTTCGTTGGCAGGAGAGGCTTGAGAGGCTGTAGGGATGGTATCCGAGGCGGCAGCTAAAGCACTGGCATTCGTCGCGGTTGTTGCTCCACTAGTAGTGTTCACCTGGTTGCTGGCTCCAATGGTGACCGACAGACCGCGTTCGGTGCGCCAACTTGCTAGCAGGTGCGTATTTTCTAACCAGCGAGTATGTAATAAAAAGCAGTGGGCGGGGAGGCTTTCGGCCTGAGCACCTGCTGCTTCTTGCCCGGGCAACTTTTGCGTCGTTTCATTCTGAAAATCGGGGTCAGCTAGTAGTTCTTGGTACAAGCTGGCACTATTGGCCACACCACCAATTTGCAGTTCAGCGAGGGCGCGCTGACAACGGCTAATCGCACCCTTGCGAGTGGGGGCAGAAATGATTAACTTAGCAATCAAAGAGTCGAAAGCGGTGGGAATGGTTTCACCACCAGCAAGGGCTGCATCGACGCGGATTCCTGGGCCTGCAGGCCAGGCCAGGGAGGTGATGGTACCACCGGTGGGTAGCAGTCCCTTGGCAGGATCTTCACTGGTGATGCGCAGCTGGATAGCATGCCCACAGGTAGGTGCCTTGAGGTCGACATAATCGGTGAGGCTCCCGCCCTCGGCAATCGCCAACTGGAGCTGCACCAAATCTTGGCCAGTGATGGCTTCGGTGACGGTATGTTCTACCTGCAGCCGCGGATTTACTTCTAGGAAATATGCATTCTGATTTTCGTCGACTAAGAATTCGCAGGTGCCAGCCCCAACATAGTCAACTGCGGCAAATAGCGCGGCCGACCACTGAGCCAACTGCGAATAGGTGCGATTTAGAAGCTTAGCAGGGGCTTCTTCAATTAGTTTTTGGTTACGTCGCTGGACCGAGCAATCTCGGGTTGAGGCCAACCAAAAGTTACCCGATTGATCTCGTAGGCATTGCGTTTCGATATGCCTGGCACCGACGAGTCGTTTTTCCAGAAACGAGGTAGCTAGGGGACTTGTCGGTGCAATAATAGCCTGCGGGTTGGCTGTCAGATCTACCCCAAAGTCTTGGGCCAACTGTCGGACCTGGTCTGCATTGGCGAGTTCACGAATGCCACGCCCACCGCCACCAGCTGGGTCTTTGAGCAAAATTGGGTAGCCGGCTTCGTCACCAAAGTCGAATATCTCTTGCCAGGTTTGAACTGGCTGGTTGGTGCCGGGAATCGTGCCCACACTCAAACTTTGGGCTAGCTGGCGGGCCTTGGCTTTATCTCCGAGGGCGCGAATCGCCGCTGGGGAGGGGCCTAGCCAGACAATTCCGGCCGCTTGTACCGCTTGGGCAAAAGCCGGATCTTCGGAGAGAAAACCGTAGCCTGGGTGAATTGCCTGCGACTTAGTTTCCTTTGCCAGTTGTAGAATCGCCTCGCCGTTGAGGTAGGTTTGGGCAGCATTTTCGCCGGGTAAATGGTGCGCCTGATCGGCTAGTTTGGTCCAAGCTGCCCCGCGGTCGGCGGTGGCGTAAACGGCAATGGAAGTTCGTCCAGTTTCTTTTAATGTGCGGAAAACTCGGGCGGCGATTTCTCCCCGGTTTGCCACTAGGACTCGTTCTAAAGCCATCGTTTTCCTTTCTACTAACTTGAACGGTTAAACCGTAAAAGTTAGTTGTCAGGAAGTGAAATACATCGATGTATTTCTAAAATATTTTGGCTAGATTTAAGGGGAAAGTGGGTTTTGTGAGCTTTCGAACTGGGCTTATAGTAGGGGGTTAAAACTCGGTTTTTTGGGGGAAAGTGATCTCCCCAGCGTAATAGATTTTTTCGGCGTCCTTTATTTGGATTCGAAGGCCACCGGCCGGGTCAATGCCGAGGATTTTGCCGGTTTGCGCAACGCCTGGGTCGTTGGAAGCTAACGGGGCAGAAAAAGTTACTTTTTGCCCTAGATTTAGCAGGCGACGAGAAAAGTTTGCGATGACTTCGCTCGGAAGTTCCCAGTCGTTGTCAGCCCAGGTGGCTAGCTGTTGGGCGAACCGATTGGCAATTTTTTCTCCCCAGGACCAGATGTCGAGATTTAGCTCTGCTTCGATGCCGGATTTTCGGGCAAGTTCGAAAACTGACTGGGCAAAGGGGAGGGAATGGCTATTGGCTGGAGGTAAAAGATTCAGGCCAATGCCACAAAGGTAATGGTTGGTTCTGGCTACTTGTTTCGATCTTTCTATCGTTTGGATTGGCCGAGGTCGGGCAGTTGCGATTACGCCAGCGACTTTGCCGTTGAACCAAAGGTCGTTGGGCCATTTGATTTGCCAATCCATCAGTGCTGGAAGTTCATTTTCTAGCACTTCTCCCGCGCTGTAGACCAAGAGATTTGTCAGCCAAGCGGCCTGGGAAGTCGCCTGCTCGGGTAAGGAAATAGCTAGAGATAACAGGACGCTGCCTTGTGCCAGATCTTCCCAGGAACGGTCAAAGCGTCCTTTTCCGTTTGTTTGATGGGCCGCTTGAACCCCAAATAAGATCGGTCCGGTGCTTTCACCACAAAGTGAATCCCATTGGCTCAGAGCAAAGGTTTGGGTGGAATCGACCTCGTCCAGCTGTAGGAGGGGAAAGGTGGCGCTCATTAGCTGATTATTGTGCCCACTCGAGGGGCACTCACCCTTCGCCTCTGGGGGCAGAGCAAGCTGTCAGCAAGTTGATAATCAGGGCGGAAATATCGCTCTGATCAAGCATGGTGCCGCGTGGAGTGGGGGAGTTTGGGTCAAGCTGAGGCAGCTCGTGACGCCAAGCATCGACCCCGGTGGCACGCAGCGCAATACCAATAACTGCTTGGCTAAGCGCTTCGGGACGCACACTTGGTACTCGCCCTACAGCTCCAAGAATCTGGGTTAGCACCGAGGAAAGAGACAAAACGAAATCACGGTTAATGTCCCTAAACTGCAAACCCCACGCTGGTTCGCGGGCAGCTCGCACCAAGAACTCATTGTGCAAGATAAAGAAGTCTCGGCCTAAACCGATGGCTTCGAGAGCACTGGGCAGCAGTTGAGCCATGACGGCACCGGCTTCGCCTCGTTTCAAAACAGTAGGGTGTAGTTCGGCTTCCCACTTTTTGGAAACTGTTTGTAAGCGTTGGATTGAATGGACATATTCGTCCTCGGCCACAATGGAAAATAGGGTGTCTTTATCGCCCACAGAGGAGTAGAAAGCGCCTCGAGTAAACCCAGCTTCGCTGCAGATTCTTTCCAAGGTAGCGCCCGCAAAACCATGTTCAATCAGAACTACACGGGTGGCTGCGATCAATCGCTCTACAGTATCTGCTCTGCCGGTCATATCGGAAAGTATAAACCAAAGGGATTAATTCGCAGGGTAAACTAATCACAGATGATTAATTGAAATGACGCGATAACTAGGTGTGGATAAAAAATGTACGAAAAAGAACCAAATAAGATTCTAGTTTGGCTAGTAACAGCCATTATTGGTTCTATCTTATTGGGCTTTATTTATTTTACTGTTCCATTGGTACTGCGGATGAAAAATCATTGGGATCAGGAAATAGCGAAAAATAGCCTGGGGATTGCCACAAAAACACAATTTAGATCTGGGAGCGATTACCGCAACAAAAACAGTTCAGTTGAAACCTTCTTTTTCGTTTCCCCCGAGGTGGATTACCAGCAGGTGATGATTGAAAAAGACCGGGCAATGAAACGTCTAGATTCTCAAGATCAAATGGTCTGGGCAGATGCTCATACTCCCTATGACTATTTCGTTTTTCCCAATAATTCCAGCCTATTGGTGCCCGAATTGAGCTTTAACCGGATAGAAACCAAAGATAACGCTAGCTCTAGTGGTAAGTCCAAGTATCAAAGCACTAGTTCGATCGGGGGAAAACTAGCTGGCTCTAGAAACTACGATAAAGATTTTCTTCACAGAGTCTTTTCTTTAGCAGCTAAGCTTCCACAGCAACAATGGAAGCTCAGCCAAGAGAGACTAATGGTGAAGTTTGATCATCCGTGGTGGCATAAAGAGGAAATGACGAGAGACCAATGGATTTCCCAGACCTCGGAAGTGCTTGAAAAGGTCTCAAAGCATTTTCAGGAAGAAGGCAAAAGTAGCTTCATTTCTTCGATCAACCTCACCTTTCCCGTATTCGCCAACAGAGGCGCTGCAGATAACGAGAGGTTGAAGTTCTATGCTGAAATGGACGAACTTGAAAACCCCGCTAATAAAAGCAGCGAACCTAGCTTTCAAGCCGGTGCGCGACAACTACGAAACTTTATTGCGGTTTGGCCCCAGGCGCTGAAAGAACTACCCGATGACTCGAACGTTCACGTGTATCTAAGTACCAGAAAGAACGAGGAAAATAACTGGAGAACCTCGGCTTGGATTACTGTTTCAACCTACGAGGAACATCAGTATGAATCCGACAAGCGTTGGCTCTCCAAGGATGAAAAAGAGAGAATCGCAAAGCAACGAAAAGAGACTGCTCAGCGGGAAAACGAGCAAATGTGTGCCCAAATCGCCGAAGTACTCAATGCCCACGACCAGAAAGAGCTCGGTCACATAGTTTGCCAAAGTGAAAATCGTTTTGGCGATGACGAAAAGCGAATTACTTGGGTGAATGATTCGGACAAGCTTCGGAAAATCTCCTAACAAAAGCAGCGTAGATCTGTCTGGCCATAATCATCGAAAATTAGTAGATGATAAAATAGCTTACGAAGCTGATAGGGCTCTAGCAAGTAAGAGCTTCTTGAGATACCTCAACGATGTGGCGCTAGAGCACTGAGAAGCGAAGGAACAAAGTCAGTTCCTTACGTGATAAACATTAGACCATGAGGCATTTCGATTTTCATTAAAGGAAGTAAAGATGAAAAAACCAGTAGCTCTGGCAGTTATCCTCATGATCGCGGGGACTTCACTTTCAGGTTGTTATACGCTTCATAACCGTGCCACGGTGAGAGCAGTAAATAAAGTGATTCGGGCTTTTCCCGAAATCTCGGGACAGGCAAGAGGTACCCTCGGTCCTGAAGGCGCAACCAAGGTGGCGACCGAGATTGAAGTTTCAAACCAAATCGACCCTCAGGTGCTTAACGATTTCCTCAGCCAGTATTCGGCCCTGGATTGGAAAGGGGAAATGTCTTCACTGCAGATGAAGCTGAAAGAAGATCAAGTAGCCGTTTATCTTGATAAGGACCCAAAGCCGGTCGAAGTCTGGGAAAAAGGGATAGAGTTCTTGCGCGACTTCCCTCATACCAAGCTCAACTTTTACCAAGAGAAAATAGAAATGCGCTCAGCCGACGCTAAGCAGGTGGCCGAGGTCGTGACCCAACTGGGTAAGTCTTACGCTAAAGGCGCCAAGTATTCTCTAGCGACTAGCACCTACGCGCCGGAGGCAATCTCTTTCACCGTTTTCTTCCGTAACGACAAACCTCTTGGAGGTGACTGGGCGAAAGTACAAGCTCAGCGATTAAATAACTGGTGGGAGCAATCTCAGAAAATCGATCACAGACTAGCCCTTTATTATCGTGGATCTGCTCCATTTTCACTGAACACTCCCGATCGGTACACCGTGGTCGCCCTCGGTTGGTTTAGCGGCGGCTACAAGCTCGATGATCTGGTCAAAGATGAAAGGCGCAAAGCAAACGGTTTAGTGCCCTTTGATGAAGAACTACCTACCTATTTGGTCGCGCAACAATGTGAAGCTGTGGCTAAGACTGATAATGCCGCTAATGAACAGAAGTTTCCCGTTTATTGCGGCGGCAACTCCAATAAATTCTCATTCTACTGGCAGCTAGAAAACCAACAGCTCAGTACACTTCTGCCACTACAGTTAGGGAAGGATTTTAAGAAGACCATTCCTGGTCGTCTGCCTTTCCTCAATCCAGTTGGGATCGACAGAATTCCGGTAGACCCACACATTCCTGGGGCGGAAACTGAAAATGAGCCCTTTACTGACGAGCAGCGTTCTGCCTTGTACATCGGCTAATTAGCTGTTTGGAAAGATAGCTAGTATTAAAGCGAACAAATAGTTGGGGCCCAAGCGCAATGCTTGGGCCCCAACTATTTAGCGAAAACTAGAATCAGTCTTCGTTGTTTTCCGTCTTGCGGGTGCGAGTGCGAGGACGACGTTCGCGACGTTCACGACGAGGACGTTCTTCACGATCGCCCTTTTCGCCACGGTCACGACGTTCACGACGAGGACGCTCTTCACGCTCTTCGCGTGCCGGAGTGTCATCTTCGATCTCATTGCCGTCTTCATCGGTCACTACGGCGTGCAAGGAAAGCTTGCCGCGCTGATCGATTTCAGCAATCTCGACCTGAATCTGCTGACCCACCTGGACTACATCTTCCACGTTTTCCACGCGCTTGCCGCCAACTAGGCGACGAATCTGCGAAATGTGGAGCAAGCCGTCCTTGCCTGGGGTGAGGGAAACGAAAGCGCCGAAGGTAGTGGTCTTAACGACGGTACCAACGAAACGTTCACCCACTTCAGGCATCTGGGGGTTAGCAATGGCGTTAACCATGTTGCGAGCGGCTTCTGCGCTTGGGCCATCGGTGGCGCCAATGAAGACAGTGCCGTCATCTTCGATGGTTAGTTCCGCACCAGTGTCTTCCTGGATCTGGTTAATCATCTTGCCCTTTGGACCAATGACTTCACCAATCTTGTCAACAGGTACCTGCACGGTGATGATGCGAGGTGCAGTTGGAGCCATTTCGTCTGGTTCGCTAATGGCCTGGTTCATCACATCGAGGATGGTGAAGCGAGCATCGCGAGCCTGACCCAAAGCAGCCTTTAGAACATCAGACGGGATACCGTCCAACTTGGTGTCCAACTGGATGGCGGTAACGAATTCACGAGTACCAGCAACCTTGAAGTCCATGTCGCCGAAGCCATCTTCAGCACCCAAAATGTCAGTCAAAGCTACGTAGCGGGTTTCGCCATCAACTTCGTCAGACATGAGGCCCATAGCAATACCAGCAACCTTGTCACGCAAAGGCACGCCAGCGTTGAGCAAGGATAGGGTCGAAGCACAAACCGAACCCATGGAGGTAGAACCATTGGAGCCAAGTGCTTCCGAAACCTGACGGATAGCGTAAGGGAAGTCTTCACGAGCAGGCAACACTGGCACCAAAGCACGTTCAGCCAAAGCACCGTGACCGATTTCGCGACGCTTAGGCGAACCCACACGGCCGGTTTCACCAGTCGAGTAAGGCGGGAAGTTGTAGTGGTGCATGTAGCGCTTCGAATCAATCGGGGACAAGCCATCCAACTGCTGTTCGAGACGCAACATGTTCAAGGTGGTAACACCCAAAATCTGGGTTTCGCCACGCTGGAACAAAGCAGAACCGTGAACGCGAGGCACGATTTCGACCTCGGCAGACAAGGAACGGATATCGCGCAAGCCACGGCCATCCATACGGACACCCTCGGTCAAAGTGCGGTTACGAACCATAGACTTGGTCAAGGACTTGAAAGCAGCCTTGAGGTCCTTTTCTTCTTCCTCTGGGAAAGTTTCAGCTTCGAGCAACTTGGCGATCGCGTTGTCGCGGATTTCGTCCAACTTGGTTTCGCGAGGAAGCTTCTCAACGATGGTGATGGCCTGAGCCAAATCATCAGCAACCAATTCCTTGATTGCTTCGAGGTGCTCTGGAGCGTAATCAGGGAACAATGGGAACTCAGCAGTTGGCTTAGCAGCCTGATCGGCCACATGCTGCTGAGCGTCAATCAAAACGCGGATGAAAGGCTTAGCAGCTTCCAAACCTTCAGCCACAGTTTCTTCAGTTGGCTTGGTAGCGCCCTGGGCAATCAAGTCCCAAGCGTTTTCGGTAGCTTCAGCTTCCACCATCATGATGGCAATATCATCAGAGCCGTCGCTGCGCTTAACTGCGCGACCAGCAACCACCATGGTGAAGACAGCCTTTTCCATGTCCGAGTAGCGGGGGAAAGCCACCCACTGATCATCGATCAAAGCGAGGCGGGTACCACCGATTGGGCCGGAGAAAGGTAGGCCAGCAAGCTGGGTAGACATGGAGGCAGCGTTGATAGCCAAAACATCGTAAGCGTCATCTGGGTGGATGGACATTACGGTGGCCACAACCTGAACTTCGTTACGCAAACCCTTAACGAAGGAAGGGCGCAACGGGCGGTCCATCAAACGGCAAGCCAAAATGGCTTCGGTAGATGGACGGCCTTCACGGCGGAAGAACGAAGCAGGAATCTTACCTGCAGCGTACTGACGTTCTTCCACATCGACAGTCAATGGGAAAAAGTCGAACTGATCCTTAGGGTGCTTACCAACAGTGGTAGCGGAGAGGATCATGGTCTCATCATCAAGATAAGCAACAGCCGAACCGGCTGCCTGGCGAGCCAAAAGGCCCGTTTCAAATCGCACAGTGCGAGTACCAAAGCGACCGTTATCAATCACGGCCTCAGCGGCAACAATTTCGGGAACCGACAAAGGGAACCCTCCTTTTCTTCTTCATTCACAAACATCTCGGGAAATACCAGGTGTCAACCGTGTGTCTTCACCTTTAAGGGGTAAGACCCGTAACTTCGTTGCTTGATTCTGCGAGTGCAGCCGGGAAGCAAACCGGGGTTTGTGCTTGGAAACCAAACGCCAAACTCTGCGTAGTCTGGGCCCGAAACTAGTTTCGGTCGGGGACTAGCCGAGGTCAGTGATCCGAAGATCCCGTCTGACCATACGGTTCCGGCTCGAACCTAAACAATAGATTCGAGCCGGAAAAAGTTTAATCAGCCGCGGATACCGAGGCGAGCAATGAGCGCACGGTAGCGTTCAATGTCAATGTCCTTGAGGTAACCGAGCAAACGCTTACGGTGACCAACCAAAAGCATCAAACCACGACGAGAGTGGTGATCGTGCTTGTGGGTCTTGAAGTGTTCAGTTAGATCCTTGATGCGCTGAGTTAGTAGTGCAATCTGGACCTCAGGCGAACCAGTGTCACCTGGGTGGGTTGCGTATTCAGCGATAATCTGTTCTTTAACGTCCTTGCTTAGTGGCACAGGATTCTCCTTTTATTTTCGTTGCACGGAGCGGCAGAGCAGGTTCTTCTGCGCATGATTCATCCGTGGCCGATCTAACGGCATCTGTAATGCTATCACGCCAAGGTAAATAGCTGGGTGGTTAGTAGGGTGAAACAGCCCACCAAAATCATTTGGCGGTGACTGCTTTCGGGTCAATTCGTTCGGCTACCGGAACTCCTAAAGTGCAAGCAGTTTGCCGCAAATCTTCATCCATTTGAGCTAAGAGTTGTTCCAAGGAATCAAATTTCCACATGGGCCGGATTCGCTTCACAAAATCTACTGCCACCTCTTGGCCATATAGATTGAGGTCTGAGCGACCCAAAACATGTGCCTCAATTGTGCGTTTTTGTCCCTCAAACTGTGGGTTCGTGCCCACCGAAATGGCAACTGCCAGTCGTTCCTCGGCATTGGTACCTGGAATGGCTCTAATCAACCACCCAGCATAAACTCCATCAGCGGGAACCTCACCTAGGGTTTCGGCATCCAAATTGGCGGTGGGGAACCCCAATTCGCGCCCTCGTTTAGCGCCATGAACTACCTGACCACGAACGCGGTGATAGTGCCCCAAAACCTCAGCCACCTCAGACACCTGACCGGTAGCCAGTGCTTGACGCACCCAAGTGGAAGAGAAACGGCGACCATCATCGTGTTGCTGTTCATCAACGACCACGACTTCAAAACCAAACTCCTGGCCCAACTCGCGCAAAGTCGTTAAATCGCCTGCATTGTCCTTACCAAAACGGACATCACTGCCAACGACCACAGCTTTGACTCCAAGAGCCGAAACAAAATACTGCGAAACAAACTCCCGAGGGGTTAGGGCTGCCAAGTCCCAAGTATATGGAGCAACCAAGACCCCATCGAGGCCCATCGCCGCCAAGGCATTTAACCGGTCAGAAATCGGGGTAATTAGCCGGATGTACTTTTCGGGCGCATGCAAAACCGCCGGATGCGGATCGAAAGTTACCGCCCATGCCTGCACCTGGTACTTTTTCGCCAAAGAAACCACTTGGTTAATCAGTTCTTGGTGCCCACGATGAACCCCATCGAAGATGCCGATGGTGGTCACGCAAGCAAGCCCCGAGGGGAGCTGTGATAACTCCTTAGCAATCTGCATTACTCTACTATTCCTTCTAAAGTCAGCTCACTAGGCTGGAGCTAACACATAAACTGGTCGCGCTTTTTTGCCCTGATTCTTTGTCAACGCTACCACGGTATGGTCCGCAGTTAACTCGGCATAAATCTCCCCAGTCTCATGCGCTGGCAAAAACTGGCCGTAGCTTAGGGCCTTTGCTTCTAGTGGAGTCACTATCCGAACCGGGAAGTTCTGCTGACAAACTGTAGCCAAATCAATGACAGACAAACCCTGTGGTTGCTCAGCTTCATTATCGAGGGCGATTTGTGAGCCCAACTGTAACACCGTCTGAGCCTGAGACAGGTCGTAGCTACCCACCCGGGTACGACGCAAAGCCACTAAATGACCGCCCATGCCCAAAGCTTCACCAAGATCACGAGCGATCGCCCGAATATAAGTGCCAGAACTGCAATCCACTACGACGTCAAAATCCCATAAGGTTTCATTGTTGGGACCACTTTGGCGGCGCAAGCTGCTGACTCGACGGATTTGCGAAATAGTTACTGGCCGTGCTGCTAGTTTGACCTCCTCGCCGTCGCGAGCCATTTGGTAGGCGCGCTTGCCATCTATTTTAATGGCACTGACCTTGGTCGGGACTTGCATAATTTCACCCTTAAAGGTGGCCAAAGCTTGATCGATTTCGATTGAGCTTAGGTGCCTCGCATCCCAAGTCTGAAGCAACTCTCCCGCCGCATCGTCAGTTTCAGTGCTCTGCCCCAAGCGGATGGTTGCGCGATAGCTCTTATCCTTACCCACCAGATAGGTCAGAAGTTTCGTGGCCTTGCCAATCCCAATGACTAGCACCCCAGAAGCTTGCGGATCGAGCGTGCCCGCATGTCCCACCTTTTTGGTAGCGGCCAAACGGCGCACCATCCCCACTACGTCATGCGAGGAAAACCCCAAGGGTTTATCAACGATCAAAAGACCGTCTTTGGCGCTAACCTTTGCCCGCGGTAAATCGAAACCGGCTGGGCGGGGTGGTCGCGGTGGGCGTTCAGTGCGTCCTCGACGTGACCGACGTGAAGGCTTAGAGTTCGTCGTCATCGAAACCCTGGAAACCAACTAGCTCGTCTTCGTCTACTCCGTCTTCCGAAAGAGCAGAACGATACGGATTAGCTTCACCTGCTGGCTGGGCCTCGGCAGCCAAAGCCGCTACCTGTTCATCATGTGCCTTAGCCTGAGCCAATTTTTCCTCTAGCGAAGCGGCAGTTTCAGGCAGGGCATCCAGCTGGAATTCCAAGTGGGGAGTGAGGCGAATGCCAAGTGCCTTTCCCACCTGGGAACGAATCATGCCCTTAGCTGAAGCCAAAGCAGCGGCACTATCCTTACGGGCTTTTTCATCGCCAAAAACAGTGTAGAAAATGGTGGCATTCTGCAGATCGCCAGTGACACGAACATCAGTAATCGTCACGAAACCAAGACGTGGATCCTTAATTCGTCGTTCTAGCATTTGGGCCACAGTCTGCTGAATTCGATCAGCTACTTTACGAGCGCGGGCAGCGTCAGCCATGATTCCTCCTTAGGTTTAAGGCTCTCAGTTTATCGTTCACGCAGGGACAAAACAATCGGGTAACATGAACAGGGTGACTAGCAAGCAAACTCATTTCATCGATTTACCCGCACTACCCGCCAACGACCCTGCCGCCTTTGTGCAGTTGGACGAGGACGGTTCGACTATTACTCGTTCAGTCCTCCCCGGAGGCGTGCGAGTCATTAGTCAACAAGTTCCCGCTACCCGATCGGTTGCAATCGGGCTTTGGCTTCCAGTCGGTTCGCGTGACGAAACCGATGGGCATTACGGTTCCACTCACTTCTTGGAGCACCTGCTTTTTAAAGGAACCAAAACTCGCACGGCCCTTCAAATTGCTAGCGCCTTTGACCAAGTTGGAGGACAAACTAACGCCGCCACTTCCAAGGACTACACCAACTATCATGCGCGCGTGCTGGCCGAGGATCTTCCTATGGCCATCGAAATTCTGATCGATCAGGTCACCTCCTCGATCCTCGATGCAGACCAGATGAAACTCGAACGTGGCGTTATTTTAGAAGAACTTGCTGCGGCAGAAGATGATCCGACCGATATCCTTTTCGAGCGATATTCGGCAATTGCCTATGCTGGCTCGCCTTTGGCGCGACCAGTTGGTGGCACTAAAGACACCGTAAACGCGGTAACCCGCGAGGCCATCTGGGAACACTACCAGCGTACCTACCAGTCCCCGAACCTAATCGTGTCAGTCGCTGGCGCAGTCGAACACGAACAACTAGTCAAACTAGTAGGGGAGGCTCTTGCTAAGGGTGGCTGGGATACCACCAGCCTCGTCGCTCCCAACCCACCACGCCCAGTCGGAGCCATCCCTGACCTAGTCGCCGCCCGCGACCACTTCACCAAAACCGTGGAACAGGCCCAAATCGCGGTCGGCACCCGCTCTTTGGCCCTCGCCGATGAACGTAAACCCACCATGATGGTGCTCGCGTCCATCCTCGGCTCAGGCATGTCCTCGCGACTGTTCCAAGAAATCCGGGAAAAGCGCGGTTTGGCATACACCACTTTCGCTTTTGACCACTCCTACACTGAGGCCGGCAGCTTCGGCATGTATGCCGGAACCAAGGCAGAAAACCTGGGCAGTGTCGAAACACTTATGCTGCAAGAATGGGAAAAGCTCGCCACTGAAGGCCCCACCCAAGAAGAAATCGATCGTATCGTCGGCCAATCCCGTGGAGCGCTCGCCCTCGGCATGGAAGACAACTACGCCCGCATGTACCGACTTGGACGCTCCGAAGTTTCCCTGGGACACCTAGAACGACTAAGCGATCAACTCGAGAGAATCAGCCAAGTCACCGTCGATGGGGTGAAAGATCTAGCTGCCGAGCTATACGCTAGGCCACGGCTCGTGGCTACCGTTAGCTCTCAACCAATCGCCGACTAAGCTTAAGAAAACGCCAGAAAAGGAAACCAGAATGAAAAAGATTGCTGTTATCGGAGCCGAAGGTCGCATGGGCTCCCAAGTTGTTCGCGCCGTTAACGCCGCAGACGACCTCGAACTCGTGGCCGAACTAGATCGCAATGATGATCTCACCGCAGAAACCCTTAACGGGGCCGAGGTCGCCATCGACTTCACCAACCCGCAAGTAAGCCAAGCGCATGTTCTAGCCTGTGCCATGGCCGGCTGTGACGTCATTGTGGGAACTTCGGGTTGGAGCGAAGCTGACACCAAGTTTGTCCTCCCCGCACTTGAAAAGACTCGCGCCCTAATCGTCCCCAACTTTGCAATTAGCGCCGTTTTGGCCATGCGTTTTGCTGCCGAGGCCGCCCGCTACTTCGAGTCCGCCGAAGTAATCGAAATGCACCACCCAGACAAACTCGATGCCCCCTCGGGAACCGCGGCCCACACGGCACAAGTGATTTCCGAGGCGCGAAAAGAGGCTGGATTAGGTGACTCACCAGATGCCACCGAATATGACGAAGACGGAGCCCGCGGCGCCAAACTGCACGGCGTACACGTTCACGCGGTACGTGCCCGCGGCTATATGGCCAGCGAAGAAATCATTTTTGGTAACGCCGGTGAAACCTTGATCGTGCGCACTGACACCACAGATCGGGCGTGCTATATGCCTGGCGTAGTGCTTGCTGCCCGCAATATTCACCGTCTCTCGACAGGCCTGCACATTGGGCTCGACACCGTGATGGATTTGCCGAATGAGTAGTAAGAACGCGGCTCGTCTTGCGCGTCCCAAAGATGTTGAAGCTATTGCGGAATTAACTCGTGAGGACCTACAGGCCAGACTCACCGCCCTCGGTCTAAGTGACTTTTCACAGTTACCCTCTGAGGCCACGATCGCTGGTAGTTGGGAAGCTGCCATGGCCTCACCAGATGGGGAAACCTTGCTAGTCGCGACCGCCGATAATCAGGTGGTTGGCTATGCTGCCTTTAGCGAAAATGACGGTGACGCGCTGGTGGTATCGTTCTATATCACCCAAGCGGAGCAGCGCAAAGGTCACGGCTCACGACTACTACAAGCAGTAGTGGACCATGCCAAACTCAACAGTCAACGGCTCGGAGTATTTATTTCCACCAATGATAGTCCGCGCCAAAGATTCTTTAACTCGACAGGTTTTGCCCCCACCACCGCTGGTCGGCAAGGACAAATTGCCCAAGTCACCGAGAAAGAAAAACTTTGGTTCACCCAAATTTCAGATAATTAGTCTGGCATCGTGACAAGCCAGCGAAATAAGGATAGTTTTATATCATGAGTCAAAAACGCCCATTTGGATCCCTGTCAGTAGCTATGGTTACCCCCATGCACGAGGACGGGGACATCGATTTCAACAGCTACAGCAAACTAGTCGAACACCTAATCGAAGGTGGTTGTGACGCCCTCCTCGTCTCTGGCACCACTGGGGAAGCCCCCACCACTCACCGTCCAGAAAAACGAGAACTAATTCGCACCGCAGTATCCGTTGCCGCTGGCCGCGCCATGGTTTACTCCGGAGTTTGCACCAACGACACTACCCACGCCATCGCCATGGCTCAGGACGCGCAAGAAGCTGGGGCCGAAGGCATGCTAGTTTGCGCCCCTTACTACAACCGTCCTTCCCAGGAAGGCCTATACCAGCACGTCACCAAGATCGTGGCTTCCAATGACTTGCCCTGCATGCTCTATGACATTCCTGGACGCACCGGGATTGCTTTTGCAGATGAAACCCTTGATCGGCTAGCGAAGATCGAGCAGATTGTGGCAGTAAAGGATGCAACCGGTGATCCCGCCCTCGGAACTGCGCGTGCTGAACGCACCGGCTTGGCCTACTACAGTGGCGACGACGGCTTAAACCTTAGCTTCTTGGCTAATGGGGCAGTCGGCTGTGTTTCCGTAGTCGGTCACGTGGCAGCGCCACAATTGCGAGCTTTGGTTGACGCAGTTGATGCCGGCGAATTGGAAACTGCTCGCCAAACTCAGGCCAAGCTACGCCCGATTATTAACGCCATCATGGGTGGCGGCCAAGGTGCCGTCATGGCTAAGGCGGCAATGGTAGAAACCGGCATTATTGCAGGCAATACTTGTCGTCTACCACTAGTGCCAGCCAGCGAAAAAGAACTCAAAGAACTTCGCGAGGCACTAGCCACCTTATGACCCTATTTGGTTGGGTAAAACAAAACTGTTAACCAAAAAAATCAACAAAAGTGAGGCACAATAATACTGTGAAGCCTTTATACGATAATCTGCCAGAACCTGCCCCGCTTGCTTCCAACGCCCTACGCGTCACCCCACTAGGTGGCCTTGGGGAAGTTGGACGTAACATGACTGTTTTCGAAACCGAAGGCAAGCTGTTAATCGTAGACTGTGGGGTGCTTTTCCCCGAGGAAAACCAGCCTGGGGTTGATCTGATCTTGCCAGATTTCTCGGCTATCGCAGATCGCCTAGATGATGTGGTTGGCATGGTCTTGACTCATGGCCACGAAGACCACATTGGGGCGGTGCCTTACTTGCTTCGCCTTCGCTCTGATATTCCGATCTACGGTTCTGAACTCACTCTTGCGTTCCTAGAGCCGAAGCTGAAGGAACATCACATCGAAAATCCTAAGTTGGTAGTAGTGGCCGAGGGCGACGAAACCGTCCTCGACCCATTCGAACTGGAATATGTGGCAGTAAACCATTCCATTCCAGACGCCCTAGCTGTCATGATTCGCACTGACGCGGGCACTGCGCTGGTAACCGGCGACTTTAAGATGGATCAGCTTCCACTCGATGGGCGCATTACCGACTTGCGTTCTTTCGCTCGTTTAGGCGAAGAAGGCGTTGACTTATTCCTCGTCGATTCGACCAATGCGGAAGTACCAGGTTTCACTACCCATGAACGCGAAATTGGTCCAGTACTCGATCAGGTTTTTGCTGCCTCGACCGGCCAGATCATCGTGGCCTCGTTTGCTTCACACGTGCACCGTGTCCAGCAGGTAATTAACGCCGCTGTCGCTCATGGCCGCCGCGTTTGCCTCATTGGCCGTTCCATGGAACGCAATATGAAGATCGCCAACGAACTCGAGTTCTTGCAGATTCCAGATGGCGTTTTGGTTGATACTAAGGATGTCATGTCCTTGCCGCCCGAACAGCGGGTCTTTATGGCGACCGGTTCGCAAGGTGAGCCAATGGCTGCTTTAGCTCGAATCGCTGCTGGCTCTCACCGCTTCGTGGAGGTAGACCCGGGCGATACCGTCATTTTTGCTTCCTCCTTGATCCCTGGCAATGAGAATTCTGTCTTCCGAGTGATTAACGGTTTGATGCGTTTGGGCGCCAACGTAGTACACCAAGGACAGAAGCGAGTACACGTTTCGGGTCACGCCTCTGCCGGCGAATTGCTTTACTGCTACAACATTGTCCAGCCAGATAATGTCATGCCCATCCACGGCGAAATTCGACACTTGGTTGCCAATGGTCGCCTCGCCATTCAAACGGGTATCGCCCCTGAAAATGTGGTGCTAGCCGAGGACGGCGTGGTCGTTGACTTGGTTGACCGCCAAGCTCGCGTCGTTGGCCAGGTGCCTTGCGACTACGTTTATGTTGATGGCTCGTCCATCGGCGAACTCAGTGATGATGAACTGAAGGATCGTTTGGTCCTTGGCGCCGAAGGTTTCGTGGCCGTGCACGCGGTAGTCGAAAAGACTACCGGTACGGTGCTTGCCGGCCCAACCATTACCATGCGTGGGGTGGCCGAGGACGAATCCGTCTTTGAGGAAATCCAGGTAGAAGTGGCCGAAGCGCTAGCGGAAGCAGCCAAGCCAGGCAATGTCCCAGCAAAGCAATTACAGCAAACCATGCGTCGCGTGATCGGACGCTGGGTTGCTCGTCGCCTCCGTCGTCGTCCGATGATCGTCCCGGTAGTTACAGAAGTCTAAGGAAAATATATGAGCCGTGGAGAAACGCAGCACATTCCGTCTAGTAGTTCAAATACGGCCAAGCTCAAACGGGAGACTAATACCGTAAAGCTCAAGCGAGCAGTTCCCGTCATTTTTGGGCGCATGCTCTACTTTGGAGCCGCGTTATCTCTCCTGCTCTTCCTTACTCCACTATCCGAACTGGACTGGGTGCAGCTGGTAGCCAGCTACGCCAATGGGCTCGGTATTCCTATCACTTCCTCGCTGTTTAGTGCGGCCATGATTGCTTTGGCGGCCTCGATTACGATTCGCCGTAAAGCAATAATTTGGTGGGGATTAATCGTTTATTTCGTACTACTATTCGTTACGAATATCAGTACTTTATGGCTTAATCCTGCGACTCTTACCACTACTGAAGCCCCCGCAACCACGGTAGAAGTGGTACTCAATTTAGTTGTCGCATTTGCTAATTTGGTTGCGCTTTGGCTGCTCTTCTGGGGTCGCTCGTCATTTACTGCTCGCTTGGTTCGGGGTGCTTGGCGCGGAGCACTATTAACCTTGGTTGGCGGTCTCGCAGTCGTTTCTTCCTTTGGTTTCATGGGAGCACGACTTTTCCGTGGAGGCCTCGCCTCTGCCGACCAAGCTGCCCGCTGGGTGGTCTTACGACTATTAGGTAACAGCTGGTCTCCATTCCCGAAAGAGACCTTACCGGCCGGTCCTCTGCTTTGGGGCGAGACCATCTCTATCGCGGCAATGCTCGTTTTAATTGCCACCATTGTTATCTTCTTGCGTGGAAGTGGAGAACCTGGCTCAACTAGAGAGGAAGACTTAGCGGTACGTCGCTTCTTGGCCGAATATCCAGAAGACTCTCTTGGTTACTATGCCACGCGTACCGAGCGGGCCATCGTTTTCGCTCCTTCTGGCAAGGCGGCGATTTCATATGCGGTATCTGGGGGAGCTGCCGTTGCGGCCTCGGATCCTCTCGGTGACCCAAACTATTGGAATGAAGCGATTGAAGCCTGGCTCGACGTGTGCTTCGAAAATGGCTGGGCTCCAGGGGCGCTTTCGGTTTCTACCAAGGGCGCACAGGCTTACCGCCAGGCTGGGTTTAATGTTCACATGATGGGCGATGAAGCCATCATTCACACTGATACTTTTGACGCCACGAGCAGTCAAATGCGTGCCCTCATGCAGTCGGTACGTCGAGCCCATCGTCATGGTGTCGAAATCGAGGTGCGTCGCCTCGATCAGATTCCGATTGAAGAAGTTGCCCAGTTGAGGCAGGCTGCCGCAGCTTTCCGCCAGGGTGAAGAACGCGGCTTTACCATGAGCCTAGATCGTATCTTGGAGGCCGAGGACGCCCGTCAAGTGGTGGTTACGGCACGCAAAGACGATGAACTGCATTGTTTGCTAACCTTCGTACCCTGGGGCCGAAATGGCCTTTCCTTAAACTTAATGCGCCGCAACCGCGAATCTGTCAATGGCATCGTGGAAGCCTGCGTCGTGGCCTTGATCGAGCATGGTCGAGACACCGGCATTTCTCGCATTTCTCTCAATTTTGCGATGTTCCGACAGCTTTTCGTCCTCGGCGAGGCAGTAAACGCCTCTTGGTGGCGACGGCTCGTGCTGGCATTTATGCGTTTTGGCTCTCGTTTCTGGCAACTCGAATCGCTTTACGAATCAAATGCGCGTTATCAACCAGAGTGGTTCCCGCGCTATTTAGCTTTCCGCCATTCTTCGCAAGGAGCTAGCGTGTTGCTCGCTTCGGCTCGCCTTGAAGGATTCTTGCCTTCATTGGGCCTGCGGATTCCTTCGGGACGCTTGTGGGAAATTGACGATGCCTATCTCCAAGATTTGCAAGAAATCGAAGAGACTTCGCTAGAAGAAGCGATGGCTCGTTTTACCTTGTCAGAACAAGAACAAGGACGTCGAACGAAAGCAGAACTGTTAGCTAGCCGAGGGCGTGACCCATACCCGGCAGCTCAAGAAGAAATGAACAATGGGTCGGGGCTTGAGCTACAAACTATTGAGCTTTTAGCTCAGACCTTGCAACCTGGGGAAGTTGCGAAGCAACCGGTGCTATCATCCGGCCGGATTCGTTCTTGTCGGCGTCACGGGGGAGTAGTCTTCTGCGACTTGTATCATCGCAGCGAAAAGCTTCAGATCATTTTCTCGCGGGATCGTTTGAGCGAGGCCGATTGGGACGATCTAAAGCTCTTGGATTTAGGCGACCTAGTTACCGTTGCGGGTGAACCGGCACGATCGCGTACTGGACAAATCTCATTAGCCGCTAGCAAATGGAAACTTAACGCCAAATGCTTGCGACCATTGCCAGCAGTGGGGACCCGTCTTGAGGCGCAAACCAGCGCACGCTTTAGAACTCTGCAATTGCTGCAGACGCCAGACGCCCTCGATAACTTCTATCGACGTTGCCAAGTGCTGGCATCTATCCGTCGCACTTTAAGCGAGGCTGCTTTTACCGAGGTCGAAACCCCGATGCTTCACGCGGTCAAAGGTGGTGCGAATGCGCGGCCGTTTATCACCCGAATGAATGCATATTCGACCGATGTCTATTTGCGTATCGCCCCAGAACTTTACCTCAAGCGACTCCTAGTTGCGGGAATGCAGGCGATTTTCGAAATGGGTCGCTCGTTTAGAAACGAAGGAGCCGATGCTACCCATAACCCCGAGTTCACCTCGCTAGAAGCCTATCGGGTGGGTGCAGACTACCACGATATGCGGATGCTGACTGAAACGTTGATTAAACGAGCAGCAGTCGATCTGTATGGTCGGGAAATCTGCTTGCGACCGGTAACTGACCTGCCTGCAGCTGAAGTTATCGCCCAAATTGACGGAGTCGATTTAGCCGAGTTTGACCTATCTGGTCCGTGGCCTGTGATTCCAGTATTGACTGCGATCTCGCAGGCCGTGGGGCAAGAGATCACGACTGAAACTAGCGCTGAAGAACTGCTGCGAATCTGTACGGCCCATGATTTGCCGGTACCGCCGTTACCGCAGTGGGGCGAATTAATCGGTGTACTCTACGATGAACTGGTTGAAGCGAACACCATAGCGCCCACCTTCTATATTGATTTCCCGGTGAGCACCTCGCCATTGACCCGTCGTAGTCGTTCGAATCCAGATTTGGCAGAGCGGTGGGACTTGGTCGCGTTCGGAATGGAACTCGGAACGGCCTATACAGAACTGACTGATCCACGCGATCAGCGACTGCGATTTACCGCGCAATCGTTGGCGGCAGCCGCTGGTGATGCCGAAGCCATGAGTATTGATGAAGACTTCCTGCGCTCGCTAGATTTGGGAATGCCACCCACTGGTGGTTTAGGATTAGGGGTAGATCGGTTAGTTATGTTGCTGACTGGAACCAATATTCGACAGACTTTGGCCTTCCCCTTCGTTAGGAATGCCAACTAATAGTTAGGAACGAAGGAGTCAATATGGAAAGCGTTGCCACAACTGAAGGCGCTCCTCGGCTGGTTTCTACGGCCTCGGCCTTGTTGACCTTGCCGATGCACGTGCCTCATTTGCCTGCTGAAGGTACTTCGGTAACAGCTTCTTCGTCCTCGGCTCTAGTTGGTGATGGCTTCGTGGTGGCGGCCTCGGCTCGGCGACAAGGGGTAGCGGTTTCCCACGCCTCTCCGCTTGGTACTGGCGCCAATTCGCATGCAGTTCGTGCAGCTTTAATCGAAGAAAATATTGATTTGGCGGTAGAGGACATGGTCGGTGATACGGGCATGTCAATCTCACTAATTCAGAGTGATGGTCTGATGACCACCGTTCGTTCCCCCGGGGTGGAAGCTGATCCACAGCTTTCAGATTTGCGTCGAGTTGAAGTTAAGCCGGGTGACTGTGTCTATATTTCTGGAGTCGACTTGGCTGGGCCCGGCTCTGGGTGGGTGCTTTCCCGATGGGCCGAAGAACTCCCCGAGGGCGTGAAACTGGCCCTGTCTTTGGGGGGAGCAATTGAGGACGTCCCACTCGAACTGCTGCATACGGTATTTTCCAAAACGACTTTGCTCACCATGAACGTGCGACAAGGCAATGTGCTAACTCGTCGTTTTAACGGGGAAGATCCACTAGAAGTATGCCGTCGGCTGTTGCCTCCCGAGGCGGCGATTGTTTGGCGTCGAGGGGCAGAAGGCTCCATTTTCCAAGAACATGCAAATGCTCCCTTGCGGCAAACTCCCGCATTCTTGCGCCCGCGAGTGGATACCACCGGGGTGGGGGATACCCACACTGGCGTGCTTATTGCCAACCTCTTGTTGGGTAAACCCATGGCCGAGGCAGTTTTACGAGCAAATATTGCTGCCGCTATTGCAGTCTCCAAGTTTGGCACGGCGGTATGCCCCGAGGCGGATCAAATCGATCGGATTATTTTGCATGAAGGTCTTGACGCCGAGGCCATGGCAGTGGTCTATCAACCGTAAAAACTACCTTTGATACGTTGCCGGACACAGCTAGAGATGGGCTGTGTACCTTGGCCTAAAAACTAGGTTTATCGGCGCGCCTTGAACGGTTGCGTGCTCGCCTTCGGTAACGTCAAAAGCACTATGGCTACGCGAAAACCGAAACCAAATACCGGCACTAAGACTGCTGGCAAGAACCAAAGTAAGCGCTCTTCTCTACCCAAAGAAAAATGGGAGGAAGCAAGCGCTGGTAAGCAAAGCAAAAATGCGACGGCAAAACCTAAGATGAATCCGGCGCTTCGCAGAGACGGGCTAGCATTACTGATCTTGGCCTTGTCTTTGATTGTCGCCTTACGTGAATGGTTCCAAATCAGTGGTACTGCTGGCACCGTGATTCACAATGTGGCGGCTGGTTTATTAGGACTCTATTCGGTTTTCCTACCTGCCTTCGGGGTTGGACTAGTCATTGCCCTTTACCGTGGACAATCTCGCCCAGGTGCGATGTCGCATTGGATTATCGGCGCTTTGGGCGTAATGATTGCTTTGACTGGTATTTCGCATGCCGCTCAAGGCGGTCCAACCATTTCGCAAATGCCGCAAATCATGGCTAGTGGCGGCATTCTTGGGTGGTTCTTCGCGCACCCACTTTATGTCCTTTTGTCTGCTTGGGGCGCCATCCCCTTAATGGCTATTTTTGGAGTCTATTCGCTCCTGATCGCCACGAATACTCCTTTCTCAGTGGCTTGGGAAAACACTCGTAACCTGTTCGCCAAATTTACTTCCCGAGGCCGAAATAGCGAGGACAATGAAGGGGCAGGTGCCCAGCGGCTTGATCACTATGATGGCGACGAGCCCTTCCGCTCACCGCAAGTTGCCGAGTATGAAAACCAACATGGCTGGAGTGAGGACTACTGGGAGAACCAAGAGGCCCAAGGTAATGCGCAGGCAGCAACTACGACCTTTGAAAAACCAGCGGAAAAAACTGGTAGCACTTGGCTAGCTAAGTTCAAAGAAAAAGCGAGTGGCTTAACCAAGGGTACTAAGACGAATGAAGCAGCTGGCGCGCCCGTTAATCCCAATGCCGGACTCGAAGGGAATACTGGGGGAGCGAACCCGGTAGGGGCTCCTGGCTATCTGACCAACCAGCCGATGATGGCAATGCCCGCTTATGACCCTAATGCCATGCGACCGGTTGGCTACGATCAGAACGGAAATCCGCTCTACGCGGCTCCGGTTTATCAGCAACCAACCGGCACTATGCCAACCATGGCACCTGCTGGATACCCAGCGCCGCAGTACTATCCCGCCCCCGCGCAAGCTGCCCCAGGAACCTATGCGCCAGCCCCGGTAAATGATGATCCTGAGGCCACCACCGCCTTACCAATTTCCGGTGGTGCGCAAAACGTGCCAGTAAATCCAGCAGCTAGTCCGACTCCGTCCTTAGCAAAGCAAACGTCGACCGAGGATTCAACAGAGCAAGTTGCGGTAACTACTAAGAACGAACCGGAAGCCACCGGTAACGTAGCTACTCTTGCGATCCAAGAGTTCGATGATAGTAACTACCAGCTCCCGAGCGCGGACTTTTTGGTTAAGGGTGCTCCGCACAAAACCCGTAGCGCCGCAAATGAGCAAGTGGTCAACGCCCTTAAGAATGTTTTTGAAGAGTTCAATGTTGATGCCGCTGTTACTGGCTTCTCCCGCGGGCCGACGGTAACTCGATATGAACTTACCTTGGGTCCTGGGGTCAAGGTCGAACGCATCACCGCTTTGTCAAAGAATATTGCTTATGCAGTAGCTAGTGCTGACGTCCGTATTCTTTCCCCAATCCCTGGTAAGTCTGCCATTGGTGTGGAGATTCCTAATTCAGACCGTGAAACTGTGGCTTTGGGCGATGTTTTGCGTAGCGGAAAGGCCCTCGCTAATACTCACCCGCTCACAGTTGGCGTTGGTAAAGATGTGGAAGGTGGCTATGTGGTCACCAACCTTGCTAAGACCCCGCACCTTTTGGTTGCTGGCGCTACCGGTTCAGGTAAGTCATCTTTCGTGAACTCCATGATCACTTCCATCATGATGCGAGCCACGCCAGAACAAGTGCGACTAATTCTGGTTGATCCTAAACGAGTTGAACTAACAATCTATGAGGGAATTCCTCATCTAATCACCCCGATTATCACGGATCCAAAGAAAGCAGCGGAAGCACTTGAATGGGTAGTGAAAGAAATGGATCATCGCTACGACGATTTGGCCTTCTTTGGCTACAAACATATCGATGATTTCAATGCCGCTGTTCGAGCAGGCAAGGTGAAAGTTCCTGCTGATTCCAAACGTAAGTTGGTGCCTTATCCATATTTGTTGGTGGTAGTTGACGAGCTCGCCGATATGATGATGGTGGCACCAAGGGACGTGGAAGCATCGATTCAAAGAATCACTCAGTTAGCGCGTGCAGCTGGGATTCACCTCGTACTTGCTACCCAGCGTCCATCGGTTGACGTGGTCACTGGCTTGATTAAGTCTAATGTGCCTTCCCGCTTAGCATTCGCAACTTCTTCGTTGGCCGACTCTCGCGTTATTTTGGACCAGCCAGGAGCAGAAAAGCTCATTGGCCAAGGTGACGCGCTGTATCTCCCGGCAGGGGAGTCTAAGCCACTACGTGTCCAAGGTGCTTGGGTTAACGAATCTGAAATTCAGCAGATTGCCGAGTTCGTAAGGGCACAGGCTAAACCTGACTATCGTGCAGATGTCACCGCACCGCCTAAGACCGCGAAGGTAGCGGAAGACATCGGTGACGATCTTGATGACTTGTTGGCCGCAGCTGAGTTGGTGATTTCTACCCAGCTGGGTTCGACCTCGATGCTGCAGCGTAAATTGCGGGTGGGCTTTGCGCGTGCTGGACGCTTGATGGACTTGCTCGAATCACGTGAGATTGTAGGTCCTTCAGAAGGCTCTAAGGCACGTGAGGTCCTTGTTGGGCCAGAACAATTGCCCACCGTACTGGCTATGTTGCGAGGCGAAAGTGCTCCAGAAGAACCAGCTGCCTCCAGTGCTGATCCAGAAGCTTGGATGGCGCAGAATGAATCTGCCCTCGCATCCTCTGAAGAAGATGGAGAAAGCACCGATGCCTGGGAGCTAACCGGTAGGTGATTTTTCTTCCCTTAGTCCTTGGTACACAATCACTTCCCACGTTCGTCTGCCTAGATTACCGCTAGTGGAAATCGTAACCACCAAGGACGACTTAAGCCCCCACTTAGCCTGTTTATCTTGAGTAAATCGGCAAAGTGGGGGTAATCTTAAAGGGATGAAAACTGTAGCTTCAACCGGCCCCGCATGGATGCGTCCCGTACCAAATATCTTGACTGTATTTCGTTTGGTATTGGTACCGGTACTAATCTGGCTTATGCTGGCTTATCCTAGCTGGCATGATCGGGGAATGTGGGCGGCTTTTTTCGTTTTCTTCGTAGCCTCAATCACCGATAAATTTGATGGTGATATTGCTCGTAAATACAACATCATCACAAACTTCGGCAAAATAGCGGATCCGATTGCAGATAAAGCTTTGGTGCTACCGGCGTTAGCGATCGTAGTTTGGAATTTGCGCAATATGGTGCCGACATGGCTGTTCGTACTTGAGGCTATCTGTGTGCTCTTGATTGTGGTTCGGGAAATCGGTATTTCGATTTGGCGAATGGAGATGGTGCGTCGTGGAAAGGTGATTCCGGCGTCGCGAGGGGGCAAGATCAAAACTGTTGCGCAGATGGGTTTCATCGGATTTTCCTTAATCCCGTGGAATACATTTGCTCCCAATTGGGTTGTAACAATTGTGATTTTCGTATGCGCCATCGGCTTGGGATTGGCTACATATCTAGCTTTAATCTCGGCACGTGATTATTTACGCTAACAATTTGGACACGGTCCTTGCGCAAAAATCTCGCAGGTATGCGAAAATGTTATAAAGTTTGAAGCCGCTACTGTAGCGGTGGATATCGCTAAGAAAGAGTGATGCAGATGGAAAACATGAACTATGGACCCCGCAAAGCTGGGATGTCTGTGAAGTCTGTGCGTGAATACAACCCGGTTTACCGACAGACTACTCCGGTGGTGGCTAAGAAAACGCCGCAACCACCTGTTGCCCAGCCGTTGCTCCGTCGTGAAATCGGTGAGGTCCTACGTTCTCTCCGACAGGCTCAAGGCCGCACCTTACGTGAGGTCTCCGGCTTGGCTCGCGTCTCCCTCGGATACCTTTCCGAAGTTGAGCGCGGTCAAAAAGAAGCTTCTTCAGAACTGCTAGCCTCGATTTGTGAATCCTTGGATGTGCCACTTTGGGTGGTAATGCGTGAGGTATCGGATCGAATTGCCATGGCTGAAGGGGTAACCTTTACCGACATCGTTCCCGAAGATGTTTGGCGGACTGCCCCGGCAGCCTCGTGAAACATTCAGAGTTTCACTTAGCGCTTCATAAAGTTTTTGGGCGGACATATGGTGATTCTCTAGCTGCCGATTTGGTTATTACCCCAGACGGTAAAACCGCCAATGAGGCTCTGGCAGCTGGCATGGAACCTTTCCGGGTTTGGAAAGCTTTGATTATTGCCACCGATTCGCCAGAGGAAGCGCTTTGGGCACATCGACAAGATGAGCGTAAAAAGAAAAATTGAATCTGTGAGTTAAGGCACGCATGGGAAATGGTCCCGTGCGTGTCTTTCACTTTTTCGAACATGTGTTCGGTGTTAGACTAGCTGCGTCCAACCGATATACACAGCATTGGTTATCCACAAAATGTATGTGTTATTTCGGCTACGCCTCAAGGTCAAGCGTAGATTCGACACATCCTTTCGGAGAGGAAGGATGTCTTTAGACCTGAATAACCATCTCGGCGGGGAGCCGTAGCTAACCTAAAGGAGTCCTTTCATGGCTGGAAAAACTAACACTCGCGGATCTGTTCCACAAGACCGCTCCAAAGCACTAGAAATGGCAATTGCCCAAATCGACAAAGCTTATGGCAAAGGTGCCATTATGCGTTTGGGTGAAGATACTCGTCCCCAAGTACCTGTGATTCCAACGGGTTCAGTTGCGCTCGATATTGCTCTTGGGATTGGCGGTTTGCCTCGTGGTCGCATCGTTGAAGTTTACGGCCCAGAATCCTCAGGTAAAACCACGGTAGCCTTGCATGTGGTGGCAAATATGCAAAAACAAGGCGGAAACGCTGCCTTTATTGATGCCGAACACGCTCTCGACCCAGAATATGCCAAGAAACTTGGAGTAGATACCGATAACTTGTTGGTAGCTCAGCCGGATACCGGTGAACAAGCACTAGAAATCGCCGACATGCTAATCCGTTCGGGCGGCGTTGATCTAATCGTGGTTGACTCCGTGGCAGCGTTAGTTCCTAAAGCGGAAATTGACGGTGAAATGGGTGACTCGCATGTTGGTCTCCAAGCTCGTTTGATGAGCCAAGCACTGCGTAAAATCACTGGTGCCCTTTCCGCCACTGGCACTACCGCGATCTTTATTAACCAGCTACGCGAAAAGATCGGCGTCTTCTTCGGTAGCCCCGAAACCACCACCGGTGGTAAAGCTCTTAAGTTCTATGCTTCTGTGCGACTCGATATTCGTCGGATTGAATCACTTAAGGAAGGCGGTCAGCCGGTTGGCAACCGTACTAAGGTTAAGGTCGTCAAAAACAAAATGGCGCCACCATTTAAAGTTGCCGAATTCGATATCCTCTACGGGCAAGGTATTTCTCGTGAAGGTGGTCTGATCGATCTTGGGGTAGAACTTGGGATTGTTCGCAAATCGGGTTCATGGTTCACCTATGGTGAGGATCAACTGGGTCAGGGCAAAGAAAATGTCCGTCGCTTCTTAGTTGACAATCCCGATCTTGCAAATGAAATTGAACAAAAGATCTTTGCGGAAGTCGGTATTAATCGGATTACCTCGCCGAATGAAACTGTAGAGGAAACAGTGCCGGCAAATAAGTCTAAGAAGGCAAAGGCCGCGGACGCTAACGAAGATGCCGGTTTCTGAGGCTGGTAAAAAGCGGATTGAGCGAAATGCTCAGCTTTCCGACGAGCAAGCTTTTGTAGAAGCCCGAGAGTACGCCCTTCGACTGTTAGACATGAGGGCGTATTCCAGTGGGGTAATCGCCCAAAAGCTTGCTCTGAGGGGCTACCAAAAGCATATTTGTGAGCAAGTAGTATCTAGACTAATTGCTGCCAAGATTTTGGATGATAATGAATATGCTCAGATGCTGGTTCGTTCGCTTCACGAATCTCGGGGGCTATCTCGTCGAGCACTTCGCACTGAATTGGTGAAGAAAAAACTTTCAGCTCAGGCAATCACCGCGGCTTTGGAACAGTTAGATCAAACTGATGAACAAAATGCGGCTCGGGCGGTAGCTTTGAAGAAGGCTCGCGCTACTATGGGTTTGCCCTATGAGGTGCGGCTAAGGCGCATGGTTTCACAATTAGCCCGTAAAGGTTACGGTGGTGCTACTGCCTTCGCTAGTGCAAAATGGGCACTAAGCGAGGTCGGAGAGGATTGCGATGCAGGAGAATGGGACTAATCTCGTCGCTGGAGAATTTAGCGCAGGTGGAGAATCTGGCGATGTTTTGGCTTCCGCGGATTTAACTGCAAAGATTTGCGAGCTTTTTGCCAAGGCTAAGAGCCGGAACTGGTCTATTTCGTGTGCGGAGTCTCTTACTGGTGGTTGGTTGGCTGCTGTGCTCACGTCGGTACCTGGTGCTTCTGAGGTATTTGCCGGTTCAGTCACCACCTACCAGCTAGCCCAAAAGCATCGTTTGCTTGGCCTTTCCGAGGACTTCCTAGCTGAACAAGGGCCATACAATCATCAAACCGCTGCTCAGATGGCTGAAGGCTGTAACCAACTGTTTCAAACGCAACTTGCCTTAGCCACGACCGGCGTGGCTGGCCCTGGTCCAGATGGTCAGGTGTCTGCTGGATCGGTATGGGTAGCGGTAGCTACTTGCGATCAGACGCAAACTTGGGAATATCATTTCTCTGGGCAGCGTCAGGAAGTTCGTTGGCGCACAGTTCAACAAGTGGTCGATAGGGCACTGGCCACTTTATCTAGCTAGAATAACTACTTTCGATTCAAATCCCTTTAAGATAGATGGCGATGACTAAGCAAGAATTACCTCGGACCTATACCATCCGTACCCTCGGATGCCAGATGAACGTACACGATTCCGAACGTATGGCTGGCCTTTTGGAAGCTGCCGGTTTGGTGGAAGTATCTCGGGTACCAGAAGCTGCCGCCCGGGCCACCGCTGCCGGAGACGGCGGTGCGGATGTAGTCGTAATTAACACCTGCTCGGTGCGTGAAAATGCTGCCACCCGTTTGTACGGCAACCTTGGTCAGCTGCTTTCGGTTAAACGCGATCGCCCAGGTATGCAAATTGCTGTTGGTGGTTGCTTTGCCCAGCAGATGGGGTCGAAGCTACTTGATAAGGCTCCTTGGGTTGATGCCGTATTCGGGACTCACAACATCGACGTTTTGCCAGTATTGCTCGAACGCGCTCGCCACAATCAAGAAGCCGCAGTTGAACTCGAAGAGTCGCTTAAGACTTTCCCCTCGACCTTGCCTACTAAGCGCGAAAGTGCTTATGCTGCTTGGGTTTCCATCTCAGTTGGTTGTAACAATACTTGTACCTTCTGTATCGTCCCGCATTTGCGTGGTAAGGAACGCGACCGCCGTCCAGGTGACATTTTGGCTGAAGTGCAGGCGGTGGTTGACCAAGGTGCGATTGAAGTTACCCTTTTGGGGCAGAACGTTAACTCCTACGGGGTTGGCTTCGGCGACCGTGAAGCATTTGCTAAGCTCTTGCGCCAAGTAGGACAAATTGAAGGTCTCGAACGGGTGCGTTTTACTTCGCCACACCCAGCTGCCTTTACCGATGATGTGATTGCAGCGATGGCTGAGACTCCCACTGTAATGCCTTCATTGCATATGCCTTTGCAGTCGGGATCAGACGCTGTCTTGCGTCAGATGCGCCGTTCTTATCGCCGTAAGAAGTTTGAAGGCATTTTGGAACGGGTACGTGAGCAGATTCCACACGCCGCCATTACCACCGACATTATTGTTGGTTTCCCTGGTGAAACGGAAGAAGATTTCCAACAGACTCTTGAAGTAGTTGAAAACTCTCGTTTCGCATCGGCCTTCACCTTCTTGTATTCACCTCGTCCTGGCACTCCGGCGGCAGACCGCGAAGACCAAGTTCCAGAAGAAGTTAAGCACGAGCGCTACCAGCGTCTAGTTAAGCTACAGGAACGTATTTCGACTGAGGAAAACCGCGCCTTAGTAGGTCGGGAAGTCCAAGTTTTGGTGGCCGAGGGCGAGGGCCGTAAGGATGAAGCCACCAGCCGTATTACTGGACGCGCAGCTGATAATCGTCTAGTCCACGTGGCTCTTCCGCCTGAGTTTACTGGGACGATTCGTCCAGGTGACATGGTGACAGCAGAAGTAACCTATGGTGCGCCACATCATCTAGTGGCAGATTCTGCCCTCTCGGGTGGTAAGTTCGAGGTCCGTGCGACGCGTGCTGGTGATGCTTGGGCTGACCGTGAAGCCAAACTGGCTGAAGCTGAGGCGGAAGCTGCTTCAACGGCAGTGGGACTGGGAATGCCTACCATTAAAGTTCGTTCGAACTAGGTAGCTATGATTCTGGGGATTGTCGGTGCCACCGCTACGGGGAAAAGTGCTCTTTCCATTGCTCTGGCAAAGCGAATTGGTCAGGCCCAGATTATTGGGGCTGATGCTATGCAGCTATATCGTGGCATGGACATTGGGACTGCTAAGCTTTCGGTAGCTGAACGTGAGGGCATTATTCACCATCAGCTAGATGTGCTGGAGGTGACCGAGGAAGCTAGCGTTGCTGCTTATCAACGAGAGTCTCGACAAGATGCGCAAAATATTCTCTCGCAAGGGGATGTGCCCATTTTCGTAGGCGGCTCAGGCTTATATCTGCGCGCTGCGTTAGACGAATTTGAATTTCCTGGGACGGATCCGCAGGTCCGCGCCGAAGTCACAGCGGAACTAGAGGCCTTAGGCTCTCACACCATGCACAAAAAGCTGGCTGAATTAGATCCCATTGCGGCAGAAAAAATTCCGCCGCAAAACTCTCGGCGAATTATTCGTGCCCTTGAGGTCATTCGTTTGACCGGAAAGCCTTTCACTCCGGCATTGCCTGCCTACACTTATCATCAAACCCCGACTTTACAGCTTGGTGTTCGCTGTGAGGCAGAAGTGGCTAAAGAACGCATTTGGCAGCGTACTAAAACCATGTTTGACCAGGGGCTAATTGCTGAGGTTGAGGCGCTAATTCCGTTAGGGCTAGAGCAAGGGAAAACTGCCAGTCGAGCAACTGGTTATGCCCAAGCGCTTCAAGCAATACATGGGGAATTAACGATCGAACAAGCCCAAGAAGAAATCAGTGAAGCTACTTGGAAATTGGTAAAGAAACAGGACAAGTGGTTTAAACGTGATCCGCGGATTAAATGGCTTGATTCGACCGATCCCGATATGGACAGACTCACGCAAACAGCCTGGGAGTTATACCAGCAGGTAGCGGTTTAGAAAGAGGACAAATGAGTACGAATACGATCATCCTGTACAAAATGCACGGGATTCAGAATGATTTCCTTTTTGCCTTACGAACCCCCGAGCTACCTATGCCCACCGAGGACGAAATCGCTCGCTGGTGCCATCGTCGCGCAGGCATTGGAGCGGACGGTTTCGTCCTCGTAACTCCCTGGGAACTAGCGCCGACTGAATATCAGGCGCAAGTGCAGGAAGCAGCAGCCCGAGGGTTGAAACTTCGCTGGTTTATGGACTACCGCAATGCTGATGGTTCGACTGCTGAAATGTGTGGAAATGCCGTGCGTTGTTTTGCCCATATTTTGCGTACTCAGCAGTGGGATCAGGGCGAGAGCCTCGATGGGGAAGTTGCTTGGGCGCTAGGTACTAGAGGTGGTTTGAAAGTTATTACCCAAGTAGGTGATGACTACTCGGTCGATATGGGGGTGGTCACCAGATTTGAACAAGAAATTTCGGTTCGCGTGCCCGGCATCGAAGCAGAACTATCAGGAGTCTACCTAGTTGCCCCTAATCCGCATTTGGTGGTTCCAGTTTCTGCCGAGCAACTTGTAAACGCTCAGCTAGCTTCTGTTTCGCAAGAACAATTACCTCTTTCGCAACAGATTACAACTGAACCGAACCTGCCAGCCGGGGTCAATGTAGAACTTGTAGTTCCGACCCAAGATAAGCAGATAAAGGTACGCGTATACGAACGCGGTGTGGGGGAAACTCAAGCTTGTGGCACGGGGGCTTGTGCCGTTGGTACTTGGTATCAGCTGGAGGAATCATTAGTTGAAATGCCCGGTGGCACCTTGCGAATTCAAGTATCACCCTTGGCTACCGCGGTAGCTGGTCAGGGTAGTTCCTGGGAACAGCGTCCTGCTGGACAGTATCGCTCAGCTAAAGTTACTATGACCGGCCCAGCCGAATTAGTCGCTGAAATTAAGATGCCTCGAAGCTAAGATTTTGGCTATACCGCCTTAGCGGGACGGACGGCCAAAATCGAGTAGCCCTTTTTGGACTTGAACTTTTCAGCTTGCCAGCCTTCAGATTGTAGCCACTTGAGAAGCGAACCTGCACCCAGATTATTACCTACCACTAGGTAGGCGATCCCTGTGGCTGAAAGATAAGGCAACCAAGTTTGTAAAAGTTCGTGTAGTGCCTCTTTCCCAATGCGAATTGGGGGATTGGACCAAATGGTTTCAAACTTGAGACCAGTGCTATCCAGTTTCGCTTGGGCTTCTTCCGGAGAGGCGACTTCAACCTCGAATCCGGCAGCTTGGGCATTTCGTTTAGTCAAATCACGGGCGCGTTCATTTACATCAACTGCCCACACTGGCTCGTCGACCTCGTTCGCCAATCCCAAAGTGATAGGTCCCCAACCACAACCGATATCTAGTGCCGGACCCTTTGGGGCTGGCGCGTATTCAAGCAGGATGGCTGTAGCCGGATCTAACTTAGTTGCCGAAAAGACTTTCGGAGCAAGTTGAATCTGATAACTTCGCTTTCGGATAACAACCTGTTTGGTAGTCATTTCAGCCGAAGTTGCGGCCTTAGTCGGGGTAAAATAGTGTTCACTCATTAGCTATAAATTTAGCGTGCTCTTTGAATCTGAGCGCGTTATAACCAGAAAATATTGTTCGGAGCTCACTTGACAAACGAAAAAGACCAATCCCAAATCGAAGGCCAAGACCTTGCGGCTCGCATCCTGGCTAGAATGGGAACCGCCCTACAATCCACTGACTCTCAAAAAGAGGAGAGCAGCAGCGGGGCAATGGATCGCGAAGAGCGTGCTCGGCTTCGTCGCGTCGATGGTCTTTCTACCGAATTGGAAGACGTTTCCGAGGTCGAATACCGAAAAATTCGTCTGGAAAAAGTAGTTCTCGTTGGGGTCTGGACCTCTGGCACCGCCGAAGCAGCTGAGGTTTCGTTGCGTGAGTTGGCAGCACTGGCAGAAACCGCAGGTTCGCAAGTGTTAGATGCGGTCCTGCAGCGACGTCAGACTCCGGATCCGGCCACTTACCTGGGAAAAGGTAAAGCCCATGAGCTGAAAGAAATCGTGGCGGCTTGTGGCGCCGACACAGTTATCGTCGATTCTGACCTAGCCCCTTCACAGCGTCGTGGATTAGAAGACGTAGTTAAAGTCAAAGTTGTTGATCGCACGGCCCTGATCTTGGATATCTTTGCTCAGCATGCAAAGTCACGGGAAGGCAAAGCCCAAGTTGAGCTGGCACAACTTGAATATCTCTTGCCTCGTTTGCGTGGTTGGGGTGAATCTATGTCCCGCCAAGCCGGTGGTCGTGTGGCCGGCGGTGCTGGGATCGGTTCTCGTGGTCCTGGTGAAACCAAGATTGAACTTGATCGTCGTCGAATCCGCATGCGTATGGCGAAACTACGTAAAGAAATCGAAGCGATGGCTCCTGCGCGTAAAACCATGCGACAATCGCGCCGCACGAATAAAGTGCCGTCGGTGGCGATTGCCGGCTACACCAACGCGGGAAAATCTTCCTTGCTTAACGTTTTGACCGATGCTGACGTCATGGTGCAAGACGCCTTGTTCGCAACTTTGGACCCGACTGTGCGTAAAGCCAAAACGCTTGAAGGTCGCGAATACACCTTAGTTGATACGGTTGGCTTCGTTCGCAATCTGCCTCACGAACTGGTTGAGGCTTTCCGCTCATCCCTAGAAGAAGTAGGGGAGGCCGATCTGATCTTGCATGTACTTGATGCGGCCCATCCTGACCCTGAAGGCCAGGTAGAAGCGGTCAAGACTGTGCTGGCAGATATTGACGGCGCCAGCGAGATTGAGCAAATCATTGTGCTCAATAAAGCGGACTTGGCAGAACCGGAAACTTTGGCTCGGTTGCGTTCTAGATACCCGCTTTCCGTGGTGGTCAGTGCCAAGAGCCAAACCGGGATTACTGAGCTAAAAGAAATGATTGCCGAGCACTTGCCAACACCGGCTAAGGAAGTGCGTGTGCTAGTGCCTTATTCTCGGGGCGATCTGCTTTCTTTGGCTCATGAAACCGGTGAAGTGATTAGCACCGAACATACCGCCTATGGCACAAAGCTACATGCTTTAGTCGACGAACATCTCGCCGAAAAGTTGGAGCACGCCAGTGAGTGAGAGCTCGCTAGAAATCCTTAGAGCGGTGGTGGCCAAAATGGGTGGCGCTAACCGTGATGGTCAGGAAAAAATGCTGACCGAGGTCGAAAGTGCCTTCCAAGATGACCATAATCTATTGGTGCAGGCTGGTACCGGTACTGGTAAATCTTTAGGGTATTTGGTACCTATGATTCATGCCTGCGCCAACGGAGAAAAGCGTGGTGTAATCTCAACGGCCACCTTGGCCTTGCAACGTCAGATTTTTAATCATGATGTTCCATTGGTCAACCAGGTATTTCAAGAAAAAATGGGGTACCAAGCGGATGTAGCTCTGCTAAAGGGATGGAATAACTATGTCTGCCAGTACAAGCTGTCAGGTACGTTTTCCGAGGCCGATGCCCTTTTCGCTTTGACCGACGCGGGCCAGGCCGATAGTGCGGCGCCCTCGGCCATGGGTGAAGAAATCTTGCGAGTTCGGCAATGGGCCAAAACCTGCAAAACCGGTGACCGTGATGAACTTGAGCCGGGTGTCAATGACCGTATTTGGCGTCAGGTCTCTTTGACTCGACGTGAGTGTGTCGGTGAGGATTGCCCATTTTGGGATCAATGCTTTGCCCAAGAAGCTCGGGCTAAAGCGGCGGAAGCCGACGTCGTTATTACCAACCATGCCATTTTGGGCATTACTGCCACCACTGACTCTCAGGTGCTACCGGATTACGACTTATTGGTGGTGGATGAAGCTCATGATCTGGCTGGAGCAGTCCGCAATAGTGCCACGGTCGAAATCACTGGTAACGCTTTGTTGCAACTGCATCGTCAGTTTGAAAGACAAGGCGTCGAGGGCGTGGAAGACATGTCAAATGTGGTTGATAGTCTTAACCAGGCCATGGGGCAAATGGAACCGGGTCTGATTGAAACCGGTGGGCCAAAGAACTTTGGGGCGGCTTTACAGGTTTTGTCCACGATGGTTTCGAAGGCGGCAAAAGAACTTAACACCAAGTCACGTGAGGGCGGAAGTGCGGCCCTAAATCTCGTTAAAAATACGGCAGCTGATATGGCAAGCGTTTTGGAGTTTGCCACCCAAGATGATCCTACAGTAGTTCGCTGGATCAGTCTTGATCGTGACCAGATCCCTCATTTGTATGCGGCTCCGCTCCATGTGGCCGGTAAACTGGCGAACCGCATTTGGTCAGAAAAGACCGCAGTACTCACCTCGGCTACTTTGCAAATCGGGGGAACTTTTGAAAATTCGGCTAAAGCAAGTGGGATTGCTTTAGCCGAGAAACCTTGGCAGGGAGTCGACGTGGGATCGCCTTTCGACTACCGAAAACAGGGGATTTTATATGTGGCGGAGCATTTGCCGCAGCCAGGTCGGGAAGGGCCGAGTGAGCAGGCCTTAGCTGAGTTGGTCGCGCTTGCCCAGGCTAGTAATGGTGGGGTGCTTGGCCTTTACTCATCTTTCAAAGGGGCTCAACGTGCTGCCGAAATTATGCGGGAGAAAACCGATTTGGAAGTGTATTGCCAAGGGGAAGACGTGATTCCGACCTTGGTACGTAAATTTGCCTCCCATGGCAATGCTTGCCTTTTCGGTACTCTCTCGTTATGGCAAGGTGTAGATGTACCAGGTTCGGCTTGTCGTCTAGTGGTAATTGATCGGATTCCTTTTCCCAGACCTGATGACCCGATGATTCGTGCCCGTAACCGCGCAGCCGAAGAAAAGCGGCAGAATGCTTTTATGCAGGTTTCTATCCCTCATGCCGCACTATTGCTAGCCCAAGGGGTGGGCAGACTACTTAGACGTAGTGATGATCGTGGAATGGTGGCAATTCTCGATCCACGCATCCGTACCCGACAATATGGGACCTTCTTAGTGCGTTCCTTACCTGACTTTTGGAAAACTACTGATCCGCAGTTGGCAAGGGATGCCCTGAAGCGACTTTCTGCAGTGTGACGCATACAATGGTTTAGTAAACATTTGCTCGGCAAAATGGAGGAAACATGTCAGCACCAGCCAAAACTTTGTACCCTGCTTCGAAGAAAGAACGAAGCAAAATTGCGATCATCGGCGCGGGTGCCGTTGGTGCCACTTTGGCTTATGCCTGTGTGATTGCCGGTCATGCCAGTGAAGTTGTGCTTTACGATATTAATAAGGCAAAAGTTGAAGCTGAAGCTCTTGATATTGCCCACGGTATTCAGTTCACACCGATGAGCTCGGTTAGCGGCTCTGATGATATTGAAATTTGCCGCGATGCTGACGTGGTTGTGATTACTGCTGGAGCAAAGCAAAAGCCAGGCCAGACCCGCTTGGAATTGGCTGGAGCGACTGTTGGTTTGATGGAAAAAATTATTCCGTCGGTATTGGAAGTCGCCCCAAACGCGATCTATATTTTGGTCACTAACCCTGTTGACGTCGTTACTTATGTTTCCCAGAAAATCTCGGGATTGCCCTTCAATCAAATGTTTGGTTCAGGCACCGTGCTCGATACCGCTCGTTTGCGCTGGCTAGTTTCTAAGGAAACTGGGGTTGCTGTCCAGAACATTCATGCTTATGTCGCTGGCGAACACGGTGACTCGGAAGTGCCATTGTGGTCTTGTGCTGAGATCGGTAACGTACCACTTCGTCACTGGGGACCCACCTTGAGTGGCGGTTTGTTCGATAATGAACTCCGCGAACGCATTCGTGAAGATGTGGTTCAATCCGCTTATCGCATTATTGAAGGTAAGGGAGCAACAAACTACGCGGTCGGTTTGGCGGTCACCCGTATTATTGGAGCGGTCCTGCGTGATGAACAGCGAGTACTTACCATCTCTACGCGACTAGAAGATTGGGAAGGTATCTCGGACGTTTGTATGGCCGCCCCAACGATTGTTGGTCGACAAGGTGCTGGTCGGGTGTTAACACCACCGCTAACTTTGGCCGAACGTGACGGGCTAACTGAATCCGCTCAGCGTTTGCGTCAAGCTGCACGCGACCTAGGATATTAAAACTAACGTGTTGTGGGGGTGAACCGGTTTCGGTTCACCCCCACAACACGTTTAATAACCGACTATAAAGATCGTAGGACTGAGACGACCTTACCCAAAATGGTTGCATGATCAGCTGGGATGGGGGCATATTCAGAGTTACGAGGCAGTAACCAAGAATGTCCGTCACGTTGCGACCAAACTTTCACGGTGGCCTCTCCGTCGATCATGGCGGCTACGATCTCACCACGTTCTGCCACATTTTGTCTGCGAACTACTACCCAGTCTCCATCGCAGATGGCGGCATCAATCATTGAATCGCCCGAAACTGAAAGCATGAAGAGCTCCCCGCTACCAGTTAAGCGAGTCGGCAGCATAAAGGTATCTTCTACCGCTTGTTCGGCTGTGATTGGCACACCTGCAGCAATCCGGCCCACAAGTGGTACGGGTGTTGCATCGTGAGAAAAGTAATCAACGTAGTCTAAGCCTGGTGGGTTTATCTGTGCACTGGAGTTGTCATTGGTAGTTGGCGAAGTAGTTGTGGCCTCATCTTGAATGTTAGCAATAGTTTCACTGTGATCTGAGAAGTCGGGATTATTGTTCCCTGCCGACCGAGGAGGATAGGGGTGAAGCACCTCAATGGCGCGGGAAGTATTACCATGACGCTTAATATAGCCAGCATCCGCCAAAATCTTAAGGTTGTGCTGGACCGATGAGGGGCTATTTAAACCAACCGCATCGCAGATTTCCCTAACTGAAGGCATATAACCTTGCGATTCAACAGCAGACGAGAGGTACGCCAAGATCTGCCGTGGTCGATCCTTTAGATCAGATCCATCGAAACTGGCGATATCTGGGCTCATGGTTTTCCCCCAATGCATAGAAAGTATCTCTAGTTAGCATAGAGCAAAAAGCTTTATAGAACAAGTGTTCGAAATAACGCGTGTCGAACGCTTGTTCGACTTGCGGTATTCTCTAAAAATAGATATTGTACAAATGTTCGATGAACAAATGTTCGAAAAAAGTAGGAGAATACAATGAGTGCATTGCTAGCAAAGCCATCTACTTCAGCAGCCCGTGCGCCAAAAACTCGTAACCGTAATGGTTTGCGCGTTGTCTCCAGCACCGTTTCTACTAAACCTAGGACTGGCCGGACAGAAGCTGCTTCAACTGCAAAATCGATGGCTTCTGTTACCTACCTAGCTCCGGTACGCGCTGAAAAGGCTGCAACTAGAATTGCTGAGCAAGCCAAGCGTAGTCGTCAGGCTAGTACAAATCAGGCAGTGCGCCCATTGACTTCTACTTCTGGTGCCTCCTCGTCTCACTTGCGCCAAATGCGGGGAGGCTACCAGGCGAGCATTTCGAAACAAGTATCGTCGCAGGATGATTTAGCTCAAGCTTCGTTTGCTAGTGTTTTGTCTGAATTGAACTTAAACGCACGTACCATTCGTCGTTTTGTGGTCCAACTTTTGTTGCTTCTCTTCCTATCCACTCTGGTTGTCGCATTTATTGTCTGGGTGATGAGTGATAGTCCCTATGCGGGAACTACTGGAGCCTACTTTGTGGAAGCAGGCGATAACCTCTGGCAGATTGCCCGTCATTTCTCTCAAGGTCGCTCGGTTGAAAGCACTATGTCTATTATCCGTGAACTTAATCAGCTTTCTGGTGACACCTTGGTAATTGGTCAGCAACTGATTGTCCCCGCCGGTTAACTAGTTTTTTCTGTACTACTGCCCACCATTTCGCTTTGTGGTGGGCAGTGCCAATTGTTACAGGCGAACAGTCCACTTGGGATGGCTGTCTGCGCTAAAATAAGTGCCTACTCTTGAATGAAAGGCCAGCGCTATGTATTGCCCATTTTGTCAACACATGGATTCTAAAGTAGTTGACTCTCGGACAGCCGATGATGGTACCTCGATCCGTCGCCGCAGGGAATGTCCCGTTTGCAAGCGACGTTTTACTACTTTGGAAACATTTTCCCTTTCCGTGGTCAAAAGATCTGGTGCCGTTGAATCATTCTCGCGGGCTAAAGTTGTCTCTGGAGTTCGTAAAGCGTGTCAGGGGCGGCCGGTATCTGAACATGACCTAGCGCTTTTAGCCTCTCAAGTGGAAGAGCATCTTAGAACTTCCGGAATGGCGATGATACCTGCGGATGAAGTTGGCAAGGCGATTTTGCCTTTCTTGCGTCGCTTAGATGTGATTGCCTATCTTCGTTTCGCTTCGGTTTATTCTGGCTTCGATACCTTAGAGGATTTTGAAGCAGCGATTGCCGAAATTAAAGCTGAAAAGTCTGAATAGTTAATTCTGACTATAAAAGGGTCTTGGGGTAAGACGATTCTGTTCGTCTTACCCCAAGACCCTTAAAGTAGGTACCAGTAAGTTTGAGCTCTATAGCTCTTTGGGCTCGCCCTTTTCGCTCGTTTCGGTTGCTAGTTGAGCAGTAGCATTACCCGATTCTTCAGTTTCCGACTCGTTTTCAGCGGACTTTGTGGCCACTTTTGCTGAACTTAATAGTTGATCTGCGACGGCACGGGTTTGTTCGCTAACAGTCCGGATAGCATCTACCGCAGTTTCTTGCACACTAGCCCAACTGGCCTCCACTCCTGCTTGTGCCGCAAGCAGTTGCTCGCGCACAGAGCGGCGTAACACTTTCCCAACTTGGGAACGGGGAAGCTCTGGAACAATCTCGATTCGGCGCGGCAAGGCATAATGTGAAAGGGTTTTTTCGGCCCAAGCACGAACTGTCTCCAGATCTACCTTGGCGGTCCCATCGGTGACGATTGCCGCCACAATCTGCTCGCCCGAGGACGCGTCAGGCATACCAACTACTGCCACGTCTTCCACGCCAGGCATTGATCGCATCGATTCTTCGACCTCGGATGGATAGACATTAAAGCCGCCAGTAATAATTAGTTCTTTCTTGCGGTCAGCCATGACGATGGTATTGTTTTCTACCTTGCCGATATCGCCGGTTCGCAGCCAACCAGCAAACATGGCATTCTCCGTTTCCTCAGGTTCTCCCAAATATCCCTTGAATACCTGCGGGCCACGAACCAAAATCTCGCCTTTTTCTCCCCATGGAACATCATTTTCCGGATTTTCGGGGTCGACGATTCTCACTTCGGTCGAAGGGTAGGGGATCCCAAGTGTTGATGGCTGGCGATCAGGGGAGACCGGATTTCCCAAAAGGATGGGGGAGGCTTCGGTCATGCCGTAGCCTTCGATGATGTAGCCGCCAGTAAGGTGTTCCCACTCGGCAGCAATCTTTGGATCTAATGCCATTGCGCCTGACAGGCTGAAACGAATCGAGGAAAGGTCGATGGGAATTTCGCTAGCTTTCACTTTCGCGGCCATTCGCTTGAACATGGGGGCAACCCCAGGGAAGAAAGTGATGGGTCGACGACGTTGTCCACTGATAATCATATCCACGTCGAAAGTTGGGAAAACCATAATGGTAGCGACCATTCGAACCGCCGCTAACAGAGACAGGGTCATCCCAAAAGCATGGAAGAAAGGCAGGGTTGCTGCGAATACTTCCGCCCCTTCATGTAGGGTCGGCACCCAAGCAGCAGACTGTTCGGTATTGGCCAAGAGATTTCGATGGGTTAGTTCCACTGCCTTAGGGGTACCAGTGGTACCACCGGTATGCAACAAAACTGCTGTCGACTCGTTATCAATGCGAATATCTTCTTGATGTTCCTTTGCAAACTTAAGAAGCTTTTCGAATTGGGGAACAGAAGCTGGTACTGCCTTGACTGGGCGTAGCTTTTCTCGTTGTTTTTTAGAAGCCGAAAGCGGTAGTTCGACAACGAATCGGGAGATAGCCGGAAGCGCAGCCACCAAGTTGACGGTTATGACCTTAATGCCATGCTTTGCTGCAATGGGAGCAATCTTGTCAAAAGAATTTTCCCAGACAACCAAAACTTTACCGGCATGACGCACAATCTGTTGTTCCAGTTGAGCGGCGGGAGCCAGCGGGTTGTGTTCTGCTACGGTGGCCCCAAGTTTCATGGCCCCATAGAAGGCTACGATGTGCTGTGGACAGTTGGGGAGTACTAAGCCGACCACATCACCAGCTTTGACGCCGGCTTGGGCAAAAACGGTAGCTGCTCGTCGAGTCTGATCTAGTAGTTGCGCATAGGTAGTTATGGCCCCCAAGAAATCTATCGCAATTCGATTTGGATAGAATTTAGCGGCAGTTTCCAACAAAGGATAGATCGAGTGATCGGGGACCGAAATTTCGGTTCGAGAGTTGGGCGCATAAAACTTTCTTAGCTGCGCGGTTAGTTCGTTAACCATTGGTCCTCCTTAGCACCGGCACTAGGAGAAGTATAGGTCATTGCTGACAGTCCCTCTAATTCGATACCGACTTGTATCACCCGCAATTGTTGGGTCGAACGAGTCATGGCAACGAACAAGTCACCGGCACTCAAAGCCAGAATCTGGTGTGGATCAAATAAAACTACCTGATCAAACTCTAATCCCTTGGCAGCCTGCGGGGTACAGATCTGTAAACGAGTATCGCCCTCGTTCAATAATTGTGTCCAAAGTGGCAGATTGATTTCTGTTTCAGGCACGATTAAACAGACTCGACCCGCATCAGGGCTGGGCAGGGCAGCAAGCGCTTCATGAACCTGTGTAACCGCCAGTTCCAAAGCTGAATCTTTTGAAGTTGGCGGGCAAACGATCAACGCATCTTTTCGATCGCGTACCGCTTTCAGGGGATAGGCGAGCGCACGGCCAGTTGCTTCGAAAACCTCAACTGCCGCTTTAAGAATACTGGCCGGTGTGCGATACGAAGTTTCTAGTACCACTTCAAGTTGCAGGAATTTAGCAGCTGGGCCGAGCACCTTGCGCCAGGTACGTGCTCCATGATCGATTCTTTGCTGATCGAGGTCGCCCACAATGGTGAAAGAGCGGGCAGGGCAGCGACGCAAAAGGGCTCGCCACATCATAGGTGAGAGTTCTTGGGCTTCGTCAACCACAATGTGACCATAGGTCCAGGCGCGATCACGTCCGGCTTGCATGGCGACACTACTTTCGCTCTCTTGTGCTTGCTGCCGAGAAGCCAACATTTCGGCACTGACGATTCCAGAAAGTTCAAAGCCGGCCGAAAGCACACTTTCGGCGTGGGCTAAACGTTCAGCCGCCTGAGCTCCAGCTTGTTTCTGATTTTGCTTTGGTAATTCTCCTAAGAGATGCGCGGCTTCGTCTAGTAAAGGAATGTCGGCCTCGGTCCATGGTGCATGCAATGGCCGCAGGAGTTGTTCAATCTGGGCTGGTTTGAGAGTATGGGCCGCGTGACTTAAACGTTTTTGGTCGGCAAAGAGCCTAGAAATAAGAGATGTGTTAGTGCATGGCAACCAGCAAAGATTGATTACTCGTCTGATTTCTAGGTTTGCTCGTAGGTCGTTTAACACCCATTGTTTTTCTTCCGCACCATCATCTGCTTGGCGCATTTCTTCCCACATTTGGTCCATAACGCTTTGGGCGTAGGTTTGCCAAGCTTGGTTATGAGGTTCGCCGGTACTGCGAGCTTCTTTTTGTGCCTCTTGGACCATTTGCGGGGTAAGTTTTGCTTGATAGTTCCCCAAACGCCAAGTATAGGTTTTGGGCAGGGGACGAACGAGGGCGCGAATCGCCCGTGCAATGAAATCCTGCCAGCGAATCTGGCCCTTGAGTTTAGCTACCGCTAGTTCGTCGGTGGCCGTTACCTTGATACCTGGTAGGAGCGTAGCCGGAGTTCGGGCCACTACACCAGTTTCACCTAAAGAGGGAAGTACCTTTTCGATATAACGCAAAAAGGTTTGTGATGGGCCGAGTAAGAGCACTCCCGATTTTTGCAATCGTTTATGTTCGGCATAAAGCAAGTAGGCTGCACGGTGCAATGCCACCGCCGTTTTGCCGGTACCAGGACCACCTTGGACCACAAGAACGCCCTCGGAACTGGCGCGAATTACTTTGTCTTGTTCGGCTTGAATCGTGGCGACGATGTCGCGCATATGGTCTGAACGAGCGGCGGTCATAGCCGCTAAGAGGGCACCTTCTCCCTGCAAGTTGGTAGTTTTTGAACCGTTGGCGGTTAACAGTTCGTCCTCGACTGCAATTACTTTGCGCAGTCGGGTACTCAGGTGCCTGCGCCATTGGACTCCTTGCGGGTGTAAGGCGGTGGCTTGATAGAAAGCGGCGGCTGCAGGGGCTCGCCAGTCCATTAACACTCTTTGATTGTGTTCGTCTTGTAGGCCAACTCGTCCGATGTAACGATCGGTTCCGTCGTTGTAGTGTAGCCGGCCAAAAACTAGCCGGTCTTCGACTTGTTCGAGCCGGGCCGCTTCATCCCCGAAATGGTTAGCAATGGCGTCACGTTCGGAACGAGCTTGATGCGTTCCGTACGCCCCAGCAGCAGCGATTTCTGCTTGCCGACGACGATAGAGCTTTCGGGTAGCAACCAGCACCTGGTAGGCACGGTCAACCGCTTTTTGTTCTTCGGCGATTGTGTGGGTGGCTTGGTCAGTGCTCTGATTGGAAGTCACAGTTACTCCACATGTGATAAAAAATGGACAATCTATTTTCCCTGATTAGGTGCGCCTTTGTTTACTAGCACGCTAAAGGCGAATTGTTTTTGACACGGCGGTCCAATCTGGCAAGGAAGCTGAAAATATCCGATAATGGATTGCTTAAAAGACTTTCGCAGAGAGGAGGGGCAGCATGGAACTAAGTCAACTATTCGCTTATGGTTCTCAAAAGGACGCTAAAGCTGATGTTTTGCTGCACCATACTCACGGTGCGATGGATGCCGGTAATGCCTGCTCGTTAGCGGTTCATCAGATGCGTAGCGCTACCATTATCGGGCGGGTTGCTACTTTTAATCGAGATGAGTTAACTGACTATCGGGCCTCTCGTCCACAAGCAGTGATCCAAGGTAAAACTCTGCGGGAAATTGACACTCGTTCTTTGGTGCTTGATTTGGCCACCGATCTGGATGGTCGGCAGTTTTTGTTGCTTCATGGTCCAGAACCTGATTTTCGTTGGGAAGCGGTGAGCGAGGCGGTTATTGCTTTGGCTAAGAAGGCGGGAGTTAAGCAAGCAATTTCATTGCTTTCAGTGCCTTCCACCTTGCCGCACACTCGTCCTATGTTGGTCCAACAGATTGACACAGACTTGCAAGGGGTAGTCCCCGGTCACGAGGTGGAGGGAATCTCTTCTTTCCCGTCCTCGTTATCTCTTTTCCTTCAAGGACGGATGGCACAAGGCGGCCTTGATGCGCGCGGCATTCTAGTTTCAGTGCCTTATTACCTAGTTGAATCAGACTATTACCCAGGCGCTGCACATCTATTACAAGGTCTGAAAGAAATGGCCAATTTGTCGCTCCCAGTAGGGGATCTGACTGCAGCTTCCTATGTCATGAAGGATGATATTTCTGAAGCACTAGAAGCGAATCCAGAGATGCAGGATTTGGTTCGTTCTTTGGAAGATAGGTTCGATAATAACGAGGACGAACTCCCAGAGAACCTCAAACTGGTAGAACAAAGCGCGCCACTAACGATTCCGACAGAAGAAGAAATTGATCGCAGCTTAGAGAATTTCTTTGCTTCTCATGAACAGCGTCAGCGTCGCGAAGAGCAGGCCGATCCGCAAGAACCTTTGGGACCTCGACGGTTACGAGCACGCGCTCGGCGACAAGCGGCACGCAAAGCTAAGGAAAATGCTCAAAGGCATCGTCTTGGGGGCAAAATTACTAATCCATCGACCTTGAATAATCAGGAGCGTTTGGATAATCCTTCCACCTTGGAAGCCGATAGCCAGACTTCGCCTCGGGCTATTGCAGAAAAGTTTGAATTGGAAAATCCCGCTGCTTCTATTCCTACCGAGTCAGCCAATGAACAACCCAAGGTAAATCCGCCTCGGATAATCGAAGTGGTTGCCGATGATGAAACTGCTAGTGAAGTTGTTGCCCAGGCGAAATCTGAGGATTCAAAACTAGATAACTCTAGTGATAAGAACTCGCAAAACATAGATGCTGCTAGTGAGCGAGCAACCGAGTCAGGCACTGCCAAGGATCGTGAGTCGAACGACGCTCAATCTGATGCTGGTTCTCTAGAGGATTCTTCGGCGACTGACTCTAAGAAAACCGAGGGCGACGAAAACTAGCTCCGGAGCCATTTATCGGTGATTTTTCGCCCGATAATATCTACCGGAAGCGGTAGTTTGCGTAAGCTGGTGGCAATTTCTTCTCGTGGTAAGGGCACTTTAGCTCCGACAAAGATGATATTGCCGCGTCGATTTCCCCGAGCAACCGAGTTCGGGGCGATCGCCAGTACCTCGGGAAAATACCTAGACAGTCGTTGATACTCGGTTTGGGCCCCTAAAGTTCCTGGTCGTGACGCACAATTTACAATGAGAATCCCCAGATCGTTAAGGATGCGCGCATAGTGGGCAACGGCCTGCTGATCGGTGAGGGATGCGGGGGTGGTGTCGAAACTGAAAGCATCTCTGACAATGACATCAAAACTTTGATCTTTTAAGGTAGGAATTACTTCGGCGGCATCCCCGGCTCTAATCTTTAGTTGTGGGGCTTTTGGCAGGTCGAACCACTGACGGACCAGTTGGGTCAGCTTTTCATCAATTTCTACCACTCGATGCTGTGACTTTGGATGAGTATGTGCCCAAGCTCGCGCTAGGGCGCAACCAGCTCCGCCAAGATGCAAAACTTCTAGTGATTGGTCTGGTTTAAAGGCGGCAGAAAAAACTGCGTCGGCATATTGCATGTACTCGAAGTCAAGAATGGTCGGATCGCTAATATGCAGGCTGGAGGATTCCACTCCATTGACGTAAACCAAAATTTGTTGATCGACTTTTTCGAGTCTGACTGTGCCGGTTGAAATCTCTATTTCTTCTGCCGGTAGTTCATGCCAACGAATCATTCCTGCTGTTTTAGCCATATTGATAACTCTAGCTGAAATGGGCGCAGGCAGAAAAGTAGGGGAAAGGAATCAAAAGGTATAATTTCTAACAGTTCTTACTAGGAGTAACTTTTCAGTCCCAGGGAGGTGTCTATGTCAAACAAGTCTCGTAGCTTGCAAGCTAAGCGGGACTGGGGGAGCGATGACACTGATTGCAATTTACTGCATGTAGATATGGACTGTTTCTTTGCTGCGGTGGAGATGCGAGAACAACCTCAATATCAAAATCGCCCCTTGATTGTGGCAGGTAGCGGGCGTCGTTCGGTAGTGGCTGCAGCCAATTATCCGGCTCGGGCATTTGGGATTCATTCGGCTATGCCGGCTGCACAAGCACTTCAAAAATGTCCCCAGGTAATTGTTTGTCCACCTCGGATTGATTATTACCGGCAAGTTTCAAAACAGGTGATGGCGATCTTCGATCGTTTTACGGCCCAAGTTGAACCAGTTAGCGTTGATGAAGCTTTTCTTGATATTAAAGGTGCCCGCCGGAGGTTGGGTAGTGCTCCCCAGATTGCGGCTCAAATTAAAGAGGCGTTGGCTAAAGAGCTGCATTTGCCGGCCTCGATTGGCATTAGTGCAATTAAGTTCGTTGCTAAAATCGCCTCCGCCCATGCTAAACCAAATGGGTTGTTATTAATTCCAAAAGCTCAAACGGTGCCGTTTCTGCATTGCCTTTCAGTGGGAGCTCTGTGGGGAGTCGGTCCCGCTACCGCGAAAAAACTAGCTAGCCACGGGGTAACCGAGGTTGCTGAACTTGCCGAAGTGCCTCTACCGACACTTATTTCCTGGGTAGGAAATGCCGCCGGTCAACATTTGCATCAATTAGCTTGGGGAATCGACCCCCGTGGGGTGGAAGGCTCGGCGGCAGAAAAATCCATTAGTAAAGAGCACACCTTCGAAACTAATCTGCGTGATGTGTCCGCTTTGCAGCAACAGATCTTGGCGCAGTCGCACGAGGTGGCCAGGCGTCTGCGGCGTCAAGAGCTAGTGGCTGGGGGAGCCAGCTTGAAACTAAGGACTGCTGACTTTAAGACCGTAACTAGATCAGTCAGGCTAGATCCGCCCTCGGCCTTAGCCCACGATATTTACCAAGCGATAGTAGGGCTGATCCCTCGGCCACTACCTGCTGGAGGAATTCGTCTAGTTGGGGTGCGAGCCGATTCTTTGCGTCATCAGTCCGAGGGGATCCAATTACGTCTTGACGAGGACGGGCGCCAAGCCGCCGCCGAAGCTGCCTTAGATCAGGTTCAGAACAAGTTTGGCAGTAGCGCCCTGGCTCCTGCCAGCTTACTACGGCGAAATGATGCTAACTAAACTGAACCTCCTTTAGTTTGTGAACTTGGGTAGTAGGGGTGACATAGATAGCTGGATATGAGAAACTAAGGGACAAACGCTTGACGAAATGGAGAGTCTTTTGGGCCTATCGGAACATGAACAGCAAATCTGGGATCAGATGGCTTCTAGCTTGGAAGCTGAACTTGGGATTGCCGATGTCACTGAACCTCTTCGTCAGACGACTGGTAATGAGTCAAAACCAACTTCAGAACCAAAGAAAAAAGCACTTGATTCTCGCCGGATTCTTTGGGGGTCACTGGGAGCTCTCCTAGGGATTGTCTTGCTTTTGGTAGGCGTTACTCTCGGCTATCAACTCTCGGGCATTATCGTTGGTCTAGTCGGCATTGGTTTTATGGTGGCCGGTGTTTACTACGCGCTATCTAATCCCTTCCAATCTGAGCATAAGAAAACTGACAAACCTGCAAAGACAGGTAGTTTTAAAGCCAAGCAACAAGAAAAGTTTCGTCAGCGAGGCCAGCAACAAGCCTAAGGCCAACTAGCTTTCTTTACCCTCCACTTTTCTCCCTCGACTACGGTCGGGGGATTTTCTTTGTCATTTTTCTTTGATCGAAATATTTAGGGTGAGAAAAAGTGAGAAATTCCCTCCACTTTCCTCCACCTTAAATAAGTGTTGGTATTTCAATGATTCTTAAAAATTAATTTCGAAAAATAGCTCGTTTTGCAAAGACATGTGGTGGGAAATGGAGTAAAGTGGTGGATGTCTGGTTGGAAACATGATTTTGCTGGGGAGGTGCCCATGCTCTCAGCTTTTTTGGGAACTTATGAACCCAAGCTCGATGACAAGGGTCGCCTCATTTTGCCTGCGAAATTGCGTGACCAACTAGGGGCTGAACTAGTTCTGACTAGAGGCCAGGAACGATGCATCTTTGTGTTTTCGGCACCCGAGTTTGAACGGATGTATTCCGAACTGCGAAAAGCGCCGTTAACTTCGAAGCAAGCACGCGACTTTACCCGTGTGATTCTCTCGGGTGCAGATGTGCAAACTCCGGATAAACAAGGACGTATCTCGATTGCTGCTAACTTGCGCGACTACGCCAACCTAGGGCGTGACTTAGTGGTAATCGGCACTGGCTCTCGAGTAGAAATCTGGGATGCCCAAGCTTGGCACAACTACCTACCTGATGCGGAAGAAACCTTCTCCAACACAGGTGAGGAAATCGTGCCGGGTCTGTTCTGACAATCACGTGAGATCTACAGCTTGTAGTTCTGAGAAACTTCCCCGTTCCCAGAACGCCAGCTGTGGCTCTGGCGAGATTGTCAATAAACAAAAACAAACGATAAACAAAAGGAGGGAACATGCGAGAAATCGACCCAGCTGGCGCGCACCAACCAGTCTTGCGTGATGCTTGTCTAGATTTGTTAGCTCCTGCCCTCCAAGTGGCAAAGCCAGTAGTTATCGATTGCACCCTAGGGATGGGCGGGCACACCGAAGCCATGCTCGAGCGCTTTGAAACTCTCACTGTTTTGGGTATCGACCGAGATCAAGAAGCGATTGCTTTGGCGTCCAAACGATTGTCTCGATTCGGTGATCGTTTTCAGGCATTCCACACCACCTACGATCAGGTGGGCGAGGTCGCAGCCACGGTCGGCGGCATGGTTGACGGAATCTTGATGGACCTTGGAGTTTCCTCCTTGCAACTAGATGAAGTTGACCGAGGATTCTCCTATGCTCGAGATGCGGCACTTGATATGCGAATGGATCAGCAAGCACAAACTGATGCCGGCACATTTTTGAACACTGCTGACGAAGCGGAGTTACGTCGCGTACTCCATCTTTACGGCGAAGAAAAATTCGCCGGTCGCATTGCGAAAAACATTGTAAAAGCACGTGCTGAAAAACCATTAACTCGCACCAGTGAACTAGTAGCAATTGTCCGTGATTCGTTGCCTGCAGCGGCCATGCGTACCGGTGGTAACCCGGCCAAGCGTACGTTCCAGGCTATTCGCATCGCGGTAAATGATGAACTTGGAATCCTCCGCCTAGCCTTACCTCGAGCCATCAATTCATTGCGTCTGGGGGGACGACTAGTAGTCGAGTCCTACCAATCCCTCGAAGACCGCCTAGTTAAACGTTCTTTTGCCGCTGGTGCGACTACGCAGGCGCCTCCGGATTTGCCGGTAGTTCCCGAAAGCGCCAAACCCTATTTACAGCTAGTGACCAAGGGGGCTCGTCGAGCCACCGAGGCCGAAATTGCTGATAACCCCAGATCTGCGCCGGTTCGCCTACGAGCCTGCGAAAAAATCCGCGACGTCAAAGTTGATGATAAACAAAGGATGCAAGCATGAACGCAACCGCTAAAGTAAGCCCACGGTACGCCCGTCCTCGGCCCACCGCACCGGTCCGCGCCAAACTCGAGGTAGTAAAATCACCTCGCCCCAAGAAGCGCCAGCGTTTGGTACTTGCCTCTTCCTTGGTGTTGATTGTGGCTGCTATTGGTGCTGCCCTAGGCATCAACTCTTACCAGACAGTGCTCAGTCTTAATATGGGCAAGTACCGTACTGAATTGGAAGTGCTCAAGGAGCAGAATCAGGCTTTGCGAGATCAGATTAACGAGGTGTCTTCGGCCTCGAAATTGGCAGATAAGGCGCGGGAACTAGGAATGGTGCCTTATGCCGACTATGGTTACATCAATCTTGACACTAAAGAAATCGTAGGCGGTAAACCCGCAAGATAAATAGTAGGAGGCGGGTGCTAATGATTGCCTGGTTGAAAGAATTCATCCTTGCGGGATTCCGAAATCTTGTTCAGGCTTTGCGTCCTTATCCTCGCGGAACTATTTCTCGCCCTCGCCTAACTCTTTTGGTTGGGCTTTTCGGAATGGCTTTTTTGGGTCTAACTGTCGTGCTATTTTTTGTCCAAGTTGTATACGGACAAAGCTATGCACAAGAAGGCATTCGGAATCGCATGGTGGGTCAAGTTTTAACCGCAGAACGCGGAAAAATCTATGATTCAACTGGGCAGGTACTTGCCTCCTCATCGACCCGTTACGATTTGGTTGCCGACCCAGTTAACCTTAGCTCCTACGTTCAGATTAAAAAGACCGAGGATGAAAACGGTAAAGTTCATCGCGAAATTATTGGTCGTGGCCCTTTGGCAGCCGCCAAACAGCTTGCCCCCTTGCTAAAAATGAACCCTGCAGAGCTTGGTGGCATGCTGACTCAGAATCCGCATTCTTATGAAGAAGCAGAGGCGGAAGAAAATAAGGTTAACCAAGAACGCGCCAAGGGAAATACCAAATATCGCAACCAATATCGCCGTAACTACCAACTAGTTGCTAAAGACTTAACCCCAGAAGTAGCTCGACAAATTAATGATTTGCATATTGTTGGGATTAAAACGATTGAAAAGTCGCAACGCTTGTATCCACGTGGAGACATTGCCGCAAACATTATTGGTACTTTTGCCTATCCAGCCACCAAAACTCCGGAAGGTGCGCCAAAGCGGGTTGGGGTGACAGGGATTGAAAAACTAGAACAAAACGTTTTGAAAGCAACCCCAGGTTACTGGGAAGCAGAAATCGGTGGCAACGGGGCGGTGATCCCCGGCGGTGAAGAACATGAAACTCCCGCAGTGCCTGGAACCGATGTGCACCTAACGATTAATGCCGATCTAAATGCTTTCGCTCAAAAAGTCGCAGATGAAACTAAGGAACGCTTCCAGCCTGATTGGGTGGTAGCCCTAGTGGAAGAAGTTAAAACCGGTCGTCTATTGGCGATTGGTGATTCTGGGGTAGTAAACCCCCAAAACGCGAAACCGGGCACTCCGGTACTGTTCAGCTCTCGTGCCGCGTCAGCAACCTATCCACCCGGTTCAACCGCCAAGGTGGTTACCGTGGCGCAGGCACTTGAAGAAGCAAAAATTACTCCGCTAACGCCGGTCATGTCGTACGGCAAGATCACTATGCCTAATGGGGAAACCTTCCAAGACTCACACCAGCACCCAGCTATCAATATGACAGCGGCCGGAATCATTGCCGAGTCTTCCAACACTGGTACCGTGCAAATCGGCGACAAAGTTAGCGATGAAGCTCGCTACAATCTCATGCGCGCTTTCGGCTGGGGAGAAAAAACTGGGGTACAGCTAACCGACGAAAGTGCAGGCATCTTGCCCAAATACGACAAATGGGGCGGACGTACTCGCTATGCCACCATGTTCGGACAAGGCTTTAACACCACACCTTTGCAGGTGGTAAATATGTTGGCCACCATTGGCAATGGCGGGGTTAAGAACAAAGTTCATCTAGTCGATGGCTATACCAAACCAGATGGTCATTATGAGAAGGTCGACCTCGGCCAGCCAAAACGCGTAATCAGCGAAAAAACCGCCAAAGAACTAGTGCGCATGATGGAAGGCGTGGTCACTGAAGAAGGTACCGCACCAGAGGCAAGACTCGATGGCTATAACGTCGCAGGTAAGAGTGGTACTTCCGAACTCCTTTCTAAGAACCCAAATGAGAGCGGGGTAGTGGCTTCTTTCGGTGGCATCTTGCCAGCCGAAAACCCAGTAGCGGCGGTACTAGTGGTAGCCTACCGGCCAAAGAGCGGTGTTTATGGTGGTGTCGTGGCGGTACCCGCCTTTAAACAACTAGCACTGCGGACTATGCAAACGTTGGGAGTTCGCCCATCAGAAGATGGCCCCGACCTCTTCCCCCTAAAGGTTGAGTGAGTATGAATTTGTTTTCATCGGGTGTCTGTCGTTCATCTAAATCACTAATGCTTTAAGGTAGAAACATGTCTATGGCCTTCCGCGATTTCGCTCCAGTATCCAATGAGGGAGTAACTATTGCCGAACTATGTCAAACGCATGGTTTAGCTTGCCTACAAGGGGAACAACAGACCGTTATTAAGCAAGTTTCCTTAGACTCCCAACAGGTACTTCCGCAAGGCTTATTTATCGCCTTGCCAGGGGCGAAAACCCATGGAATTAAATACCTTGCTGGGGCGCTGAAACTAGGGGCGACGGCCGTATTAACCGACCCAGCGGGAGCCGAACAGGCTTTCGAAGCAGGTGAACTTCCAAAGGACTTCGTGGTTCTGACCCATCCACAGCCACGACAAATCGCCGGAGAAGTTGCCGCCCAAATTTTCTCAAGCCCGAGTCAAGCAGTAGCAGTTTATGGGGTCACTGGAACGAACGGAAAAACTACTACCACCTATTTGCTTCGGGCAGCCTTGGGAGCGAAAAACAATCCGCAAGCACAAGACCAGCCATTAGTAGAGACTAAGCAATGTGGAGTGATCGGGACGGTAGCCGTTGAAATTGGTGGCGCTAAAATCCCTAGCGTGCGAACCAGCGTAGAAGCACCACTTCTACAACAACTTTTAGCGTATGCCAAAGAAAAATCAGTACCGCAACTAGCGATCGAAGTTTCCTCGCACGCACTCGAACTTGGGAGAGTTAATGCCACTAAGTTCAAAGTGGTCGGTTTTTTGAATCTACAGCGTGATCACCTAGATTTCCACGGCACCATGGAAGACTACTTCCAAGCCAAAGCTAAACTATTTACCCCCAAATATGCCACGCAAGGAGTTGTCTGTATTGACGATGAATGGGGACAAAAGCTTGCAAAAACATCCGAAATAGATGTAGTTACTGTCGCGGTAGAAAAAGTCGCTGATTGGACTGCAAAAAACTTGCAGGCGAGTGAAGATCATCGCGGGACACATTTTGAACTTCACGGTCCGCAAGGGCAGGTGGTATCAGCCCTAGCGCCGCTTCCTGGCAACTACAATGTGGAAAACACTGCGATGGCTATTGTGATGGCAATTGCTGGGGGAGTAGAGCCGCAACTGGCTGCTGATGCGATTGCTCATTCAGCACAGGTGCCTGGTCGCATGCAAGTAGCGCAAGGACGCACTGATACTACTCCTTTAGTTGTGGTTGACTATGCTCATACGACCGATGCTTTGACTGGAGCGATTGCCGCTTTACGTGATCGAACAGAGGGCAATATGTTGGTAGTCTTTGGGGCTACTGGTGAGCGAGACCGTGGTAAGCGTGCAGATATGGGACAAACAGTTTGTGCACATGCTGAGGTAGCGCTCGTTACCGAGGACGATCCCTACGACGAAGATCCGGCACAGATTCGTAAAGAAGTTCTAGCTGGTTGTCCTAATGAGCCGGTGTCCTTTAAAGTCGCCAAAGAACTCTTGGCTACTCCAGATCACACCCGTGAATCTGCCGTTGTCCTAGAAATCGATGGTCGTGAAAAAGCCATCATTACGGCCTTAAAACTCGCCACGCCTCAAGATACGGTACTTTTAGCTGGTCGCGGCCATGAAACCATCCAAATGGTGGCTGGTGTGCCCGTACATTTGGATGACAACCAAGTGGTTGTTGATTATTACGCAAGTGGAGAAGAATCCCATGAATGTTGATCTCGCAACTCTCGCAGATTTTCTAGGTGGCCAGTTAACTGGAGAAAACTGTTTTTTAGCTGCCAATGTCGTGACCGACTCCCGCGAAGTTATTCCCGGTAGTCTCTATGTGGCGCGCGAAGGAGAAAAGGCAGACGGACACGACTACCTTACTGCTGCAAAAGAAAATGGGGCGGTAGCTGCCCTTGTTTCTAAGCCAGGTAACTGGCCTCTTCCGACAATCTTAGTTGCGGATACGACTCGCGCTTTAGGGCAAGTGGCAAAGTTCCACTTGGCACAGTGTCGCTCACTAAACCCAGAACTTCAAGTTTGTGGTGTGACAGGTTCGGCTGGAAAGACAACTACTAAGGATCTTCTAGCACAATCTTTAGCAGCCGTTGCGCCAACTGTTTCGAACCTCCGGTCTTTTAACAATGAAGTTGGGATGCCATTAACTGCCCTAAAAACTGAGGCTAAAACTGCTTTTACCGTTTTGGAAATGGGCGCTGATGGTCCGGGAAATCTAGCTTACTTGACCAGCTTGGTGCCGCTCGATGTCGCCGTAGTATTAATGGTTGGACGAGCTCATCTTGGCGGTTTCGGGACCTACGAAATGGTAGCAAAAACTAAAGCGGAACTGGTTTCTGGACTACGCCCAACGGGAATTGCGGTTCTGAACGCTGACGATCCCCAAGTGGTGAAAATGGCTGCTATGGCACCTGATCGCGTGATTTGGTTTTCGCCAAGTGGACAGGAAATGATCTCGGCCCCTAGTGTTCGAGGCACCCAGGTTGATTTCATTAATCCAGACAACAATCCTGATTTGTCCTATGAACCAACCTCAGTTGATTTATGGGCCACCGATATTTCCTTAGATGCAATTGGCCATCCAACCTTTACTTTGCATTGGGCAGACCAGAGTGCTCAGGTGAAGTTGCAGATTGTGGGGCAACACCATGTTGCTAACGCTCTTGCTGCCGCCGGTGCTGCCTTTGCTATGGGGTTGACCCTAGCTCAGGTAGTTTATGGATTAGAGCAGGCAGGAGCGATCAGCCCTCACCGGATGCACATTTTTAGTGTTAATGGGGTGCAGGTGCTTGACGATGCATACAATGCCAACCCTGATTCTATGCGTGCCGGGATCAGTGCACTTGCGCATCTTGGGCCACTTGAAGCTAATGGCAGATTGGTGGCAGTGCTTGGACAGATGTTGGAACTTGGCCCGACTTCTGATGAACTTCACGCCGAATTAGCAACAGTCCTAGAAGAATCTGGGGTAGCTCAGACGGTGATCGTAGGTGAGCGTGCAAAGCCCTTGCATGAAGCTCTTACTGGAAAGATTCCCAGCAAATATTGCGATGACCTAGCCACCGCCCGTGAGGCTCTCGCTCAAACTCTTCGCGCTGGTGATACTGTTTTAGTTAAAGGCTCGCAATATTCGAACGTTTATCAGTTAGCTGAGGAACTGGCAAAGGGAGAACTAATCAAATGATGGCAATTTTGATCGCCCTAGGAATCTCGCTCGTAGTTTCCTTGTTTGGCACTCCCTTTTATATTAAGTTCCTAATCAAACGCCAGTATGGTCAATTCATTCGCCAAGATGGCCCGACTGAGCACTTGACCAAACGCGGTACGCCCACCATGGGTGGCGTCATGATTATTTTTGCCACTCTCGTTGGTTGGCTTAGCGCCTATGCTTTTGCTGGGAGATGGCCGGCATTATCATCCGTGCTTCTCATGTGGCTTTTTGTTGGGGCTGGAGTCATTGGCTTTGTTGATGATTTCACCAAGATTAGTAAACAAAGATCTTTGGGCTTGAACCCACTGGCCAAGATTATTGGCCAAGTTTTGGTTGGTACTATCTTTGCCCTTGGGGCCACCTTAATCGAAGCCCCAGATGGTCGAACGCCTGCTTCAACCGCGATTTCAATCGTACGGGATACGAATTTTGATTTGGCTACTTGGGGTATGGGCCTTGGCATTGTGCTCATGATCCTGTGGGTGAATCTTCTGGTAGCCGCGTGGTCCAACGCAGTAAATCTCACCGATGGACTCGACGGCCTCGCGACTGGTAGCTCAATGGTTGTCTTCGGTGCCTATACGTTTATTTCGATTTGGCAGTATTACCAAGATTGCACCAAGGTAGACTCTCTCGGGTGTTATCAAACCTCTAATCCACTGGGCTTAACAATTGTTTCAGCAGCTATTGTGGGAGCCTGTTTTGGTTTCCTCTGGTGGAACGCTGCTCCTGCCCAGATCTTTATGGGCGACACTGGTTCGCTAGCACTTGGTGCTGCGGTTGCTGGGCTATCCATTCTCACCCACACTGAGTTCTTGGCAATCATTATTGGCGGGCTATTCGTCATTATTGTCATGTCAGACGTTATTCAGATTACCTCGTTCAAACTCACCAGAAAACGTGTCTTTAAGATGGCACCATTGCATCATCACTTTGAACTTTTGGGATGGCGGGAAATCACTATCGTTATCCGTTTCTGGTTGATTGCTGGCGTCTTTGCCATCCTCGGGGTGATTTTGTTCTACGCAGAATGGGCAGCTACAGTCCGATGAGTAATTCTTTCCAAAATCTGCCTACCGATCTACCCGACACTAATATCTTCGCCCAAGCGAAGCGTGCCGCAGTACTAGGGGCTGCTACCACCGGTCTAGCAGTTGCCGAAGTACTTACTTCGCAAGGAATCGAAGTCACCCTCTACGACGGATCACAGTCAGCCGTAGACAAAGCTCAAGCCGCTGGGTTTAATGCCATTGGTGGTGAGGTTAATGAGCTAGGTGAGCAAATAGTTGCTGAGGAATACGATCTCGTAGTAGCTTCCCCAGGGATTCCTCCCTCGTCTCAGCTTTTGGCTCCTGCATTAGCTGCCGGTCGGGTTTGGTCCGAGGTCGAACTTGCCTGGCATTGGCAACAGGCCCAAGGCGGCAAACAGCCCTGGCTATGTGTCACCGGTACCAATGGGAAAACCACCACGGTGGGTATGTGTGGGGCAATTTTGACTGCCGCTGGTTACCGGGCACCTCAGGTTGGGAATATCGGTCGCTCGATCTTAACTGAAGTAGCTACCGGCGAATACGATGCCTTAGTAGTCGAGCTTTCAAGTTTCCAACTTTTTTATGCCCAAGATATGGCGCCAACTGCGTCAGTTTGCTTGAACGTAGCTGCGGACCACTTAGATTGGCATGGTAGCACTGAAGCTTATGCCAAGGCTAAAGCTAAGATTTACGAAAATACGATTACTGCCTGTGTTTATCCAGAATCTGATGCAGCAGTGATCAAAATGGTGGAAGACGCTGACGTTGCTGAAGGTGCCCGAGCTATTTCCTTCACCCTGGGCTCTCCAGCTCCTTCGGGCATTGGAGTTATCGAGGATAACCTGATCGATCGTGCTTACTTGCCACAGCGTCAAACCCAAGCACTTTTCATGGCTAGTTTTGCTGATCTCGCTCACTTGGGCCCATCGGCGCTAAGCCCAGCACTGGTTAGCGATGCCTTAGCAGCGATTGCCTTAACTCGAGCACTAGACGTTGAACCTGAAGCAGTTTCCGCTGGCTTGCGTTCCTTCGAACTTGCCGGTCACCGTCGTCGTGACCTGGGAGTGGTTGCGGAAGTTAACTGGATTGATGATTCTAAGGCTACCAATGCCCATGCAGCTGCTGCATCGTTGGCTGGCATCGCTCCGGGACGTGCCGTTTGGATTGCTGGTGGTTTAGCCAAGGGCCAGGATTTCCATGACCTCGTCAAGAGCGTTGCTCCACGATTACGTTCCGTGGTAGTTATCGGCGAAGATCGTTCGGCATGGTTGGAAGCCTTTGCAGAGCATGCTCCCCAAATTCCGTTAGTAGAGGTCGACGGTCACGAAGACTTCATGATGTCGGTAGTCCATGAATGCGTAGCACATTCGCTCCCAGGCGATACGGTTGTGCTTGCTCCTGCCTGTGCCTCATGGGACCAGTTCAATTCCTATGCGCAGCGTGGGGAAGCATTTGCGCAGGCGGTAGCTCGACTTGCTGAGCAACAAGCTGAAGCACAGACCATGCCGCTAGCACCCTCGTCAGAAGATACAAATGGTGCAGGCTCATGAGCCGACTAAATACTTGGAAAGAAAAAATGACTCGCAACAATTTCCCACCGACGATGTTGCAAGCCGAGGAAAATGGGCCTGAGCCTTCGGCGCATTATTTTTACATAATTCTTTCCTGTGTAATTTTGCTTTCCGCTATGGGCATGGCGCTGGTCTATTCCGCCAGCTCGGTTCGTTTGCTGAGCAACTGGCATGAGTTTTATGTCGGTATGGGCAAAAACTTGCTTTACTATTTAGTGGGATTTTTAGCTTTGACTATTGTTTCAAAGCTGCCGGTTTGGTTGCTAGAAGCTTCCACCTATATTGTTTTCCCTTTCGCCTTCGCGCTACAGATTCTAACTTTTTTCATCGGTAAAGAGATCGGTGGTAACCGTAACTGGCTAACTATTCCGATGCTGGGTGATGTACAGCCATCTGAACTTTTAAAGTTAGCCTTTATTATGGCTCTTTCACTTCTTTTGACTAGATTCCCTTTGGACTTGCGCCAAGGGGTAAATGCCTACGTTTACCTTACGGGGCTTTTAATACTTGGAGTGGGGCCAGTAATACTATGCGGCGATATGGGCTCTTCCATCATTTTCGTAGTGATTTTCTTTATTATGATCCTGATGTACGGCGCCAAAATACAATATTTAGGCTTCCTAGTTATTGTCGGGGTCGCTGCTGGTGCTTATGGTGTGATGCATAATCCGACTCGTTTAGCTCGCGTGTCGAAGAAGGTAATGTCCATTTTTGGTATGGCCGTGACTGAAGAAAAAACTGGGCCAGAGCAATCTGATCATGCTCTTTGGGCGATCGGTAATGGCGGACTTGCAGGTGTTGGGCCGGGCGGGTCTCGAGAAAAATGGTTACGTTTGCCTACCGCCGATTCCGACTACGTTTTTGCCGTTTTAGCCGAGGAATATGGCTTTCTAGGTGGCCTTGCCGTCCTCGCAATATTTTTCTTATTGATGTATGCCATTTTCCAAGTGGCTTGGCTTCAGCAAGTTCCTTGGCTTCGTTTCGTTTGCCTCGGCATGGGGGTGTGGATCAGTTTTCAAGCGGCAGTTAACATTGGGGTAGTAATTGGTGTTTTGCCGGTCCTAGGTGTTCCTTTACCATTCATTTCGCGTGGGTTCTCCGCCTTGTTGTCCACTTTGGCTGGGATGGGGATCGTCTTGGCCGCAGCGAAGAGTGTCCCCGGGGCTAAACTAGTGTTTTCTACTCGGGCGCGCAGTGCCAAACGAGTCAATAGTGTCTTGTCACGTACTGCCAAATCATAGGAGGACGAATGAAGGTACTACTAGCCGGTGGGGGAACCGCCGGACACATTAACCCACTATTGGCAACTGCGGCAGCATTAGTAGCTGGGGGTGATGAGGTACTCGCGTTAGGGACCCAAAGTGGTTTGGAGGCTGAGCTGGTACCCGCAGCTGGCGTGAAACTAGAGTACATTCCAAAGGTACCTTTGCCTCGTAAACCGAGCCTTGATTTGTTAAAAGTTCCCTTGAACTTGTCGCGTGCAGTTAAGCGTTGTGAACAGATTTGCCGTGATTTTCAACCTGACGTGGTTGTTGGCTTCGGTGGCTACGTCTCAACTCCACTTTATTTGGCTGCCCGAAAAATGGGGATCAGCATTGCTATTCATGAGCAAAATGCCCGCCCTGGTTTAGCTAATCGTCTTGGTGCGCGTTTCGCTAAAGCACTTGGTTTGACCTTTGCTTCAACTCCACTAAAAGCAAAAGCTGGAATCACTGAAGTAGTCGGACTACCTTTACGTCCTGCGATTGGACAGCTAGTCAAGCAAAAGGCCGAGGACGACAGTTCTGCTCGGATAGAAGCTGCTAAGCATTATGGTTTTGATCCGGCATTGCCGACCCTTTTGGTCACCGGCGGTTCTTTGGGAGCTGCCCACCTCAATCAAGTTTTTGCCGATAACTTAGGGACTCTGCCCAAGAATGTGCAGGTTTTGCATCTTACTGGCAAAGGCAAAGCCAGCGATTTACTAAGACTAACTGCGCATCTACCAAACTATCGGGTGCAAGAGTACGAACCCGAAATGGAAAAAGCACTGGCAATTGCTGACCTGGTAGTTTGTCGTTCGGGAGCCGGAACAGTGGCAGAAATGACCGCCTTGGGTCTGCCGGCCGTTTATGTACCTCTGCCGATTGGTAATGGCGAGCAGAAGCTTAACGCGGCAGATGTGGTCGCTGCTGGGGGAGCCAAGCTCGTCCTCGATAAAGATTTTTCGGCCCAAACTTTGACTGAGGTGGTTTGGCCTTGGCTCACCAACCCTCAAGAATTAGCCACTGCCAGCCTCGCTAGCGCCAGCTGTGGTGTGCAGGATGCGGCACAACGATTTGCCCAACTAGTACGGAAGGTTGCCTAAATGACTAAGTTTCACTTTATTGGAATCGGTGGGGTTGGCATGAACCCGGTGGCGCGTCTTCTGGCGGCACGAGGGATGGAAGTAACTGGCTCAGATGGGGCCGATTCGCCTGTCCTATCACAGCTAGCCGAGGTCGGTATCAAGACCTATGTGGGGCATCGAGCAAATCAAGTTCCCGAGGACGCCATCGTGGTAGTTTCCTCTGCAATTCGCGAAAACAATCCAGAACTGGCCCAGACGCGGAAGAATGGACAAAAAGTGATCCACCGTTCCCAAGCATTAGCCTTAGCGGCTAGTGGGATGCGTTTCGTTGCCGTAGCTGGCGCACATGGAAAAACTACCACTTCCGGCATGATCTCCGTGGCCTTATCTGCGGCCGGACTAGATCCTTCTTTCGCGGTGGGTTCGGTAGTTAAAGGTTTCGATAGCGGCGCTCACCTAGGGCAGAGCGATATCTTTGTTGCCGAGGCCGATGAATCCGACGGTTCCTTCTTGAACTATCAGCCTACGATCGAAGTTATCACGGGGATTGAACCCGATCACCTAGATTTTTACGGTGACTTCAAATCAGTTAAGACCGCTTTTTCTGATTTTGCTCAGCTCTTACCGGCAGACGGCACTGCCGTGATTTACCAAGGTAATGAGGCTAGCTCCGCCCTAGCAAAACAGCTACATGACCACTGCCAAGTTATCACCTATGGGAGCGACGAGGCAGACGTTAACTTTACGAATCGAGTAGTCGAGGGAAACCATCAAGAGTTTGAGATTACTGGCAGCCTAGGTCAGGCTAAGGTGGTGCTAGAAGTTGGTGGTGTCCATAATGCCCTCAACGCTTTGGCAGCTTGGATCGTAGCTCGACAGCTTGGAGTTGAAGCTCAAGAGGCAGCTGACGCCCTCGGTAAATTTAGTGGGACCGCTCGCCGTTTTGACTTTAAAGGTGAGGTCAATGAAATCAGAGTATTCGATGACTACGCCCATCACCCTAGTGAGGTCAAGATGGCAGTGGCACAGGCGCAAAGTGTGGTCAAAGAAAATGGTCGCACGGTGATTGCTTTCCAACCACACCTCTATAGTCGTACCGACAATTTTGCGAAAGAATTCGCGCAAGAGCTAGCCAAAGCTGATTTGGCTTTTGTCCTCGATGTTTATCGGGCACGCGAAGCCTACCGGGAAGATATTAATGCTCGCACGATTACCGATCTAGATCCACGCTTGCAACCCTCTGGTGACCTAGAGGCAACTACTGAACTACTAGCAGAAGTATGCCAGCCAGGAGATGTGGTGGTGACGATGGGTGCCGGGTCGGTTACTCAGATTGGACCGATGCTCCTCGAACGATTGGCACAGCGAGGATAACGCTTAATGAAACGCCCACCTCGGCCCAAGCCCCTACGCTCGAACGAAAGCAGTAGCGCAAAACCCGCACCGAAACCGCAAGGTCCCGGTGCCATTCGACCTAGGTCGGAATCTGCCCAAGTGAACCGTTCGGCCTCTAAGAAACCCGTAGCAGACATGGGCCCAACGGTTTCCGATAACTTTCGGCCAGCTGAGGAGAAAACCCCCAAGTCTAGCCAGAATTTAGCGGCACTTTCGCGTTCTTGGTGGGCCAAAGGAAAAACCTTATTACCCAAATGGGGGAAAGCGAAAACCGAGCCAGCCGTTGAAAATCTGGCACCTGAAGTAGCGCCAAAACCGGTGAGGCAAACCGTTAAAGTCGTCCCCACACCTCTGGTTGAGGACCAAGTATCCGAGACTGTTTCCTCGGAAAATCAACCGAGCGATTTAGCCCCATTGGCACCAACTCCGCCGGCAGGATCGGATTTGGCGCCTGCCCAAAAGAATGACCAAGCGATTATCGCCCCCGATCTTTTTGCCTCGCGCGGAAAGGTGCTTAGTGCTCCCGCCGATTTAACGGCTAGGATTGCGGAAAAAGCACGGGCAAAGCGTCGGCAATGGATGTTTTATCTACTTGGTGCACTTGCTACGATTGGACTGATTGCTGGACTGGTATGGGCACTACTATTTTCCACTCTGATTTCTTTAAACTCTCAGAGTGTGATTGTTGAGGGGAAGGTTGCTCCTGCTCAAATCACCCAGTTGAGAGCTGAAATGGAGCGTTTTAATCGCCGTCCATTGATTTTATTGTCCACCAAGGAAGTGGAAGATCAGATTAGCCAGTTACCCTGGGTTAGCAGTGCTACTTTTGAAAAAGATCTTCCTAGTAGTGGCACTTTAACGGTGAGCGAGCGTCAACCCGTTGCCATCGTGATGCAAAAAGAGAAGCGTATTCCCATCGACAATGATGGCGTCCTCCTAGAATATCTGCCTGGAAAAGATTTGCCTCTTCCTCTCCTTGAAGTGAAGACTAAATCGGAGGATGATCGGGAACGAACCAAGCTTGCCGCTCTTGCCGTCCTAAGTGAACTGCCTCCGCCGTTGCGAGAAAAAGTACGCCTTGTTCGAGCTCTTTCGCCTACTAATATTCAGTTTGAGCTAGACAATAAAGTGTTGGTTAAATGGGGCGATCGGGATAATACCGCGCTAAAGGCCAAGGTCCTAGAAGTTATGTTGCAGCGCCCAGCAAAAGTTTACGATCTCACCACCCCGACGGCACCGGTGACTAACTAATCGCTAGACTTTTTTGTCTTTTCCAACACGCCGCCAAATCTCCTTGAAACTTGTCTGATAAACCTTTACCTTTTGCGCGCAGTTGAGCAGCAAATACTTGACCTTCAAGTAGAACTTTAAGGTTGAGGGGAGATAGGGAAAATGACAGATCAATTAGACTTTGGTGGATACAACGATCCACGCGGCGGCGTCACCGCTGTATCCAACGCCGTAATCAAGGTAGTGGGCGTTGGTGGTGGCGGCGGTAACGTAGTTAACCGCATGATTAACGCTGGCGTCACTGGGGTGGAATACATTGCCGTAAACACCGACGCGCAGGCCATGATGCTAACCGAAGCTGATGTCAAGATTGACATCGGTCGTGAGCTTACTCGTGGTCTTGGAGCAGGTGCCGATCCTACAGTCGGTCGGAAGAGCGCTGAGGAACATATTGACGAGATCCGACAGGCTCTTACTGGGGCTGACATGGTTTTCGTAACTGCTGGTGAAGGTGGCGGTACCGGTACTGGGGCAGCACCTATCGTGGCAGGGATTTCCCGTGAGCTAGAAGCCCTCACTGTCGGGGTAGTGACACGCCCATTCTCCTTCGAAGGTAAGCGTCGTGCCAAGCAAGCTAGTGCTGGCATCGAAGAACTTCGCAAAAATGTTGACACCCTTATCGTGATCCCTAACGATCGTTTGCTTGAAAGCTCCGATCAGAACCTGTCGATGGCAGACGCTTTCCGTCAGGCCGATGAAGTACTTAAAGCTGGCGTCCAAGGTATTACTGACTTGATTACCACCGCCGGTGAGATTAACGTCGACTTCGCCGACGTTAAGTCTGTGATGAAGGATGCTGGTTCGGCTCTAATGGGTATTGGTGAAGCCACTGGTGAAAACCGTGTCATGGCAGCTACCGAACAAGCTATCGCCTCCCCATTGCTTGAAGCACGGATTAACGGCGCTATCGGCGTTTTGCTATTCTTCCAAGGGGCATCCGACCTCGGCATTCACGAAATCACTCGTGCTGCTCAAATGGTGCAGGAACAGGTTCACGAAGAAGCCAATATCATCTTCGGTAACGTCATCGACGATTCCTTGGGTGATGTGGTGCGCGTGACCGTGATTGCTGCCGGTTTTGAAGAACCACAGGCAGAAGCAAACAGTGCACGTTCGATGCCAACTGCTAAGCCAGCAGCCGAGGCCGCTCCGGTGGCAAAGCCGGTTGCTGCTGAACCAGAACCAGTCGTGGCACCACCAGCACGTCCTGCGGGAGTACCAGCTGCCGGTTTGAATGAGAGTGATCCTTACGGTGAACGTTCCATGGGGACTTTGCCTAACGCTGATCTATCTCGTTCCCGTCATCGTTCCCCTGTGAGCGCTCCTTCGCGTCTAAACAACTCTGAGGTTCCACCAGCACCAGCTCCTGCTGCTGCACCGGAACCACGTTATGAGGAACGTTCTGACGCAGATCTATTTGCACCTGCCGATGGATTGGGGACCGCCAGCTTGCGTCGTCCTCGGATTTTCGACGAAACTCCAAACGACGAACCTGACATCCCTTACTTCCTACGCAACCGCAATGACTGAGTTTCAACTTTGTGGTCATCGTGCCGCCTTCACCAACCGGGAAGGCGGCACGTCCGCAATTCTTACTACTGCCAATGATCCGGCTTATGGCGTCTTTAATCTAGGGGATCATGTGGGCGATTCGCCGCAAAGGGTGCAGGCTAATCGTGAAGCTCTGGAGGACTGGGCGCAAGTGCCCATTGCCTGGATGAATCAAGTCCACGGTGATCATATTGCCGTTTTTGCCCCGCCACATGCTCCAACGCAAACACCAGTAACGGCTGACGCTTTAGTAGCTAATGGTTATGCGGCTGCGGTTATGGTGGCTGATTGCTTGCCAATCTTGTTGGCTAGCTGGGATCATCAGTGGGTGGCCGCAATCCACGCAGGGCGCAAAGGATGCGAGCTAGATATCGTCACCAAGTGTGCCAATAAAATTCGGTCACTAGCACCAGGTAGACTCGTGGCAGCGATTGGGCCAGCTATTTGCGCTCGCCATTATGAGGTTGACCAACAAACCTATAAAAACTTTGTGAGCCGCTGGCCGCAAGGAAAAGCCCAGACACCACAAGGCACCCCTGCACTAGACCTTAGGGCTGTGGTCAAAGCCCAGTTAGCACAGGCCCAAATCGAGGTCGCCTACGATTTTGATATTTGTACTTATCGCGATGCTAAATCCTATTCCTATCGACGCGATGGTGTAACCGGTCGCTTTTGCGGAATTATCGTTTCTTAGCAACGCGCCGAGCCGGATACCTACAAAACTTAACAAATCCCCATATTCTGGTGCTACATGCTTTGGGTACCTAGCTAGGAGAATTACTATGGCAAACATGTTCATGCGCGCAATTGGCAAAATGAACTTGGCAGAGCCTGAGTTTGAAGATCAAGAACTGGAATACGAAGACGGGGATCAGTACGCCGAATACGAAGAGGGCGGGGAACTGGTGCAGCTTCATTCCGAGGATATGGTCGACTACTCTCGGATTATGACTGTCCGGCCACGTACCTACGGAGATTCGGATACCCTCGCGATTGCGGATTCATTGATTGCTGGCGTGCCAGTTATCGTGAATATCTCTGACTTGCCGGTATCAGATCAGTCTTCGACTTTAGACTTTATTTCTGGGGTAGTTTATGCCCTTAAAGCTCATTTCGAACGTGTCACCGGGAAAGTATATTTGCTTAGCCCGCAGGTGGTCAGCATCGTTGATGGGGAAGGCCAGCCGCTAGCAAGGGAACCTTGGTAAATCTAATGCAAACGATTGGAAGTGTCTTACTTTTCCTACTCTGGCTCTACACACTCGTGATTATCGCAACCTTCGTGTTGGATATTATTCGAATGTTTAACCCAGAATGGGTGCCAGGGGCATTTATGAGTACTCTTGGCAATATTTGCTACGCACTAACGGATCCGCCGCTAAATGCGCTTAAAAAAATAGTGCCACCGGTCCGTTTTGGTAATATTTCCCTTGATTTAGGCATGATTATCCTACTGGTAATCGTGGGGCTATTACAGCGACTAGTTGTAGCATTTATGCTTAGCTGATTGAAGAAATTTCATAAAGATAGGTATTTTCTCGCGACTTTTAGCCGAATGCGTGTAAGATTGCCTATTGAGAGCCAACCGCTCGTGTCTTTTTTGGGGCCGGGGTTGGAGTCCAAGATAAGAAGATATCGATGCAAGTGCAGAGATACGACTGACAATACGAGGTAACAACTTTGGCGCAACTCACGATTGACGAGATTCTAAACCACTCGTTTACGGTTACGAAATTCCGTGAAGGTTTCGATCAGGACGAAGTGGATGCATTCCTTGACAAGGTCATCGAATCGATGGTCGTTTTGCAGGAAGAAAACACTGAGCTAAAGGCCAAACTTGAGGACGCTGAACGTCGCTTGGCAGAAGCTGGAGAAGGCAAGGCTGCCGCTCCTGCTGCTGAGGAAAAGGCTGAAGTCAAGCCTGAGCCGAAGCCAGAACCAGAAGCTAAGCCAGAACCAGAGCCCAAGCCGGAACCAAAGCCAGAGCCGAAGCCAGAACCTCAGCCAGAGGCTGCCCCGGTTGCTGCTGCAGTTCCTACCGCAGCTGGTGCTACGGCAGAACCAGAATCTGCCACCGCCATGTTGGCATTGGCTCAGCGCGTACACGACGAATACGTTCGCGATGGCCGCGAAGAAGGCGATCGCATTATCGCTCAGTCGCGTGAACAGGCAACTGAAATCGTTAAGGGCGCTGAAGAAGAGCGCACCCGCGTTCTGGCAGATCTCGAATCCAAGCGTTCCACCTTGGAAAACAAGATCGAAGAACTCAAGGTATTCGAACGCGATTACCGCTCTCAGATTCGTACCCACCTCGAGGGCCTACTTGGCAACCTCGAATCGGGCGCACAGAACTGATTCTTTTAGTTTGACGGCGGCTCCATGGGGTCGCCGTCAAACTATATCTACGATCAAACAAAAGGGGACAGAACTTGCCGCGTAAACGCCTAACTTCGACTTTCTGGGGAATCTTTATTGTTGCTACCTTGGTAGACCAGTTAAGCAAGGTGTGGGCACTAAATGCCCTCGGGCAGGGGCAAGTGGTCAAGCTAATCGGCAATTATTTCACCCTAGAATTGATTCATAATCCAGGTGCCGCTTTTTCTCTAGGTACTGGCAAAGCGTGGATTTTTTCCCTGATCTCATTAGCCGTTCTCGGAGCTATTTTTTACTATCTACCCAAGATTGTTTCCTCGGCTTGGATTATTACGCTAGGTTTCTTCGCCGCTGGTGCCCTCGGCAATCTAATTGACCGTCTGTTCCGGGCGCCAGGCTGGGGGAATGGTCACGTGGTAGATTTCTTGAACTACCACGGGTTCTTTATCGGCAATATTGCTGATATCTATATTTTTATTGGCGCAGTTGCCATTATTGCTTTTACACTGTTTGGGGTTGAACCTGTAGCTAAAGCACAGGCGGCAACTACAAACACTGCAGCGCCGAAGACGGTAGCTACCAAGGAAGAACTCGATCATGAGTGATCCTGAATTGATCGAGATCGATTGCCTAATCCCTAGCCATGAAACGCGCCGTTTAGACTTATTTTTGGCTGAAGAGTTAGATCTTCCTCGTGCGATTGTCACCAAAGCTATCACCGAGGCCGAAATCTTGGTGAATGATAACCCAGTAAAGAAAAGCTACCGCTTACGTGGGAATGAAAGCGTCACCGGCAAAATCGCACTTCCTGGTCAGCTGCAGGCGATTCCTAAGGAAGCTGAGCTGCCCGTGGTCTATCAAGACGAAAATCTAGCGGTAGTTAATAAACCGGTAGGGATGGCCGCGCATCCAGCTAAAGGCTGGGAAGGCCCGACGGTTTTGGAAGCACTGCTAGCTCAGGGGATGACGATAAATACCCCTGGCGATCAGTGGCGTCGCGGGATTGTCCATCGTTTGGATGCGGCTACCACGGGCTTGTTGGTAGTAGCTAAAACCCCACAAGCATATGAAAGCCTTCAAGCAGATTTTGCGGCACGTCGCGTACACAAGATTTATCATGCGTTAATCCAAGGCCATTTACCGCAAGCAGCGGGAACCATCATTGCTCCGATCGGTCGCAGTCAAAGCAAAGATTACAAAATGGCGGTCCGTCCCGATGGACGCGAAGCTATCACTCATTATCAAGAGATCCAGAAATTTCCCCAAACCACCTTATTGGAAATTGGCTTAGAGACTGGTCGCACTCACCAGATTCGCGTTCATCTTGCCTCTTTAGGCCATCCCTGTGTGGGGGATAGCACCTACGGAGCAAATCCCAAGTTGAGCGCAGCTTTAGGCCTCGATCGTCAATGGTTGCACGCTTCTAAACTTTCATTCAAACACCCTGTTACCGGCGAAAACTGCTCATTTTCTGCAGATTTCGCCCCAGATCTAGAGGCCGCATTAGCGCTAGCAGCGAAGTAATCGAGACTGCTTAGATGGCCTTGGGCAGTTAGAATATCCCCATGGCCACTAGCGATTTTGTACACCTGCACTGTCACACCGACTTTTCCATGCTCGATGGAGCGGCACGCATTAAACCAATGGTTCAGCGAGCCAAAGATATCGGGCAAAAAGCAGTGGCCATTACCGACCATGGATATCTTTTTGGCGCCTTCGAGTTCTACCAAGCTTGTAAGGACGTCGGCATTAAACCGATCGTAGGCCTTGAAGCTTACGTTACTCCGGGGACTTCCCGCCATGATCGTACCCGCCACACCTGGGGTACCACCGCCCAGCAAGAAGCTGGTGACGATGTCTCGGCACGTGGCTCGTATACCCACATGACTTTGCTTGCACGGACTACCGCTGGCATGCACAATCTGTTTCGCCTCGGCTCTAGAGCCTCTTTGGAAGGCCAATGGGGTAAATGGCCGAGGGCGGACCGCCAACTAATTGAAACTTATGCTGATGGTCTGATTGGTACTACTGGTTGTCCCTCTGGGGCCGTCCAGACCCGCCTGCGCCTCGGCCAGATTGAAGAGGCCTACCGCGAAGCTGGTGAACTCCAAGATATTTTCGGCAAGGATTATTTCTTCGTCGAGCTGATGGACCATGGGTTAGAAATTGAACGCCGGGTTCAAAACGAACTTCTTGAGCTTTCTCGCAAACTAGGGGCGCCTTTATTGGCGACCAACGACTCGCACTATGTCAATAGCGATGAACGCGACGTCCAGGATGCGATGCTCTGTATCTCGACCGGTTCGCGCTTGAGCGATCCTGATCGTTTCCGTTTCGACGGCTCGGACTACTACATTCGTACCGCCGAAGAAATGCGCGAAACTTTCCGTGATCTTCCTGAAGCCTGCGACAACACCTTGCTGGTCGCGGACATGTGTGAGATCGAGTTCAAGACGGTGAAGGAAGGGGCCAACTTCATGCCTCGTTTCCCTTTGCCGCCAGGTGAAGACGAGCATTCTTGGTTCGTGGCCGAGGTCGAACGGGGCCTCAACTACCGATTCCCCAACGGGATTCCAGACGAAGTGCGCAAGCAGGCCGAATACGAAGTCGGCATCATCACCCAGATGGGCTTCCCAGGATACTTCCTAGTCGTGGCAGACTACATTCAGTGGGCTAAAGACCAAGGTATTCGCGTTGGACCAGGCCGTGGTTCTGGGGCTGGTTCGATGGTGGCCTACGCTATGCGAATTACGGATCTCAATCCGCTGGAGCACGGTCTACTATTCGAACGATTCTTGAATCCAGAACGTGTTTCCATGCCCGACTTCGACGTCGACTTTGACGAACGTCGTCGTGGTGAGGTTATCGACTATGTGACCAAAAAATATGGTGCCGATAAGGTCGCCCAGGTGGTCACTTACGGCAAGATTAAGACCAAGCAGGCGCTTAAGGACTCCGCGCGAGTCCTCGGTTATGAGTACCAGATGGGGGAGCGGCTGACTAAGGCGATGCCGCCCTCGGTCATGGGCAAGGACATTACAGTTAAGGGTATCTTCGATCCCACGGATAAGCGTTATGCCGAGGCCGAAGAATTCCGTAAGTTGCATGCGCAAGACCCTGATGCCCAGCAGGTAGTGGAACTGGCGAAAGGTCTTGAAGGCCTGACCCGCCAGTGGGGTGTGCACGCCTGTGCGGTCATCATGTCCAGTGAAACCTTGACCGATATCATCCCGATGATGATGCGACCGCAAGATGAAGCGGTAATTACTCAGTTCGAATACCCGGCTTGCGAAACGCTGGGGCTACTGAAAATGGACTTCTTGGGCCTAAGAAACCTAACCGTGATTTCTGATGCCCTGCAGAACATTATTGACAACGGTAAAGATCCGGTTGATTTGGAACACCTAACCTTGGATGACAAGGCTACTTACGAGCTGCTGTCGACTGGTGAAACCTTGGGCGTTTTCCAGATGGACGGTGGCGGTATGCGCGACTTGTTGCGCCTGATGCGTCCGGACAACTTCGAGGATATTTCCGCGGTTGGCGCGCTGTACCGCCCAGGTCCGATGGGCGCAGACTCGCACACGAACTATGCATTGCGTAAGAATGGCGTTCAGCAAATCGAGGCAATTCACCCAGCACTGGCCGAACCGCTGAAGGATATTCTGGGCGAAACCTACGGTCTAATCGTTTACCAAGAACAGGTTATGGCTATTGCCCAGAAGCTGGCGGGCTACTCACTAGGCCAAGCAGACTTGCTCCGTCGTGCGATGGGTAAGAAGAAGAAAGAGATTCTGGATAAGGAATACGTACCTTTCCACGATGGCATGATTGAGCGTGGCTATCCCGAGGACGCAATTAAAACCCTATGGGACATTCTGGTGCCTTTCTCGAACTACGCCTTCAACAAAGCACACTCGGCGGCTTATGGGGTGGTCTCTTACTGGACCGCGTTCCTCAAAGCGAACTACCCAGTCGAATACATGGCTGCCCTGCTAACCAGCCAGAAAGATAACAAGGATAAGCTTTCGGTTTATCTAGCAGAATGCCGCCGCATGCAGATTAAGGTTTTGCCACCCGATGTGAATGAATCGGTTGGAGTTTTCCGCGCGGTCGGTGACGATATTCGTTTCGGCATGGCGGCCATTCGAAATGTTGGCCAGCATGTGGTTGAGGGCATCATTGAGGCGCGTGAAGAACAGGGTGCTTTTACTTCGTTCCAAGATTTCCTCTCGAAGGTACCACTACAGGTTTGTTCGAAACGTACGATTGACTCGTTGATTAAGTCTGGTGCTTTTGATTCGATTAGCGATTCGCGTCGGGCCTTGGTAGCTTGCCATGAAGAAGCAGTCGATTCAGTTACTAGCCAAAAGCGGAACGAGGCGGTCGGTCAGTTCGATTTGTTCGCTGATTTTGGGGCCGAGGAAGAAGTCGGCTTCACTTTCACCGTGCCGAACCTACCTGAGTGGGAACGGATGGTGAAGCTGCAGTTCGAACGCGAAATGCTGGGCCTGTACGTCTCTGACCATCCGCTTAACGGGATGGAACGCCGTTTGTCCCGGGAACAAGATATTCAGATTGCGAACGTGAAGGCCGAGGACGGTCCGGCACATCAAGAAACGGTGAAGATTGCTGGTTTGATTACCGATGTTACTCGTCGGACCTCGCGCAATGGCATGCTCTGGGCGACTGTGACTCTAGAGGATTTGACTGGGGCCATGGAAGTAACCTTCTTCCCACGTCAGTATGAAACTTTCAATCCTTTCTTAAAGCAGGACACGGTGGTTTCGGTGACTGGCCAAGTATCGAGAGAAGAAGGCCGCTTGACTTTGAAGGTTTCTTCTTTGACCACCATTGAGGGCACCGATTCGGATGAACGACCACTAACTTTGGAACTTCGTTCGACTGATTGTACTAGGGACAAGATGGAACAACTTCTGGGTGTGCTACAAAACCATCCAGGAGCGGCTCCAGTTCGTCTTAAGATTCGCGATGGCCTGAAAGTGACGACTCTGGAACTTGATCAGACCACAGTTGATGTCTCTGAAGCGTTAATCTCTGACCTCAAAGTGCTACTAGGAACCCGAGCGATTCCTCAGAGTGCCTCAGCAACGCCGCCACCGGCGAGGCCGCCTTTTAGAGGACGATAAAACATTTTAGGGGCGGGCAAAACTGCTACTGGTTTTGCCCGCCCCTAAAATGTTGGGCCTGGTCAAGTTAGAATTCGCTATCTTCTTCGGCGACCTGCCAACCATAGTTATCGTCCTCGGTCCAAGAAACTACTTGACCAAGCGACAATTTTGAACCACGAGTGGTAACTACCTGACCATCAACCATAATCTCGCCGGCCGCAATCGCGGCGGTAGCTTCGGCGCCTTGGTCAACCATATTGGCTAGCTTGAGAAATTGGCCAAGCTTGATCGTGCCACGAACTGGCACCGGAATGATTTCCATTTTTTTCTCCTTACTGGACTCCTTAAGGTCAAGCCTAAGGGAAAACTCGAAAAACAGCTATCTTGTGGGAGGAGATGGAGAGGAGTTTTCTTTCTTTTGGTGGGATAAATGACGGAAATATCTACTGTGCAGGGTTGTTTCGCTCAGGTTAGACCGATAAACTAGAACCTGTTTGAGATGGGAGGACCTAGTGTCTGATAGAGATTTTGAAAAAGAGTTCGAACAGTTGATGGGAGCGGCCGCTCCAGAACTTGAGGCAGAACTCGGTGCGGAGTTGGCTGGAGAAGGCACTCTCGGCTCGTCTACCTCTGCTGATCCTAAGGATCGAACCGATTCGTCTAACTCTCAAGAAGAAATCTTGCTCAGCGAAGACGGAATTCCCATGTTTGCGGCAGACCCCAATGCTCAGGTTGAGGAGATTCGCCCAATCGAGGACGGTTCTCGGCGAGTTGGACTTTTGTTGACTGAGGTGGCTAACTGGAAGGCCTTGGATCATCTTTTGCGGGCCGAAGAAATTAAGGGACGTGCCTTAGGGATTCCCACCGGTGCGGGAGTCTGGGTTGATATTACCTCGGTCGAAGATGAACTCGATGCACTGCTAGGATCCAATCGTCCTTTGGCACCTGAACTTGAGGAAGCTGCAAAAGCCCTATCGAAAGTTCTAGGTCGAACCGTTGTAGCATTACAATCTTGGCTAACACTTACCGCCGATGAGGAAGGGTATGTTGCTGGTCAGATTGCGGCTAAACGTTACACCCGCGGGGGTGAGGGAGAAACGATTTCTGGGGGCCTAGTAATTGCTGGTATGGATCCTGCCGTCGAAGATATTTTGCTCGGCCGCACCGATCCTCTCACTCACCAGCATCGCGGCCCAGTTCGCTATATTGCCAAATCTTGGAAAGATTTCCCCAAGAGTCTGTTCAATCGTGGCCAGAATCAGGAATAAGGAAAGCTAATGACAAATACTTCATCCCAGCCTCAAAGTAACGGGAAACAGCCAGAACTTACCGAAGCCCAGCGGGCAAAACTGGCCCAGCGTTTAGCCCAACGAGACGGCGGTAACGACCTCGGAGAAATCAACCCCGAGGTAGCGCAGGCTTTGATGATTCCTGACGAGCAGGCTCGCCTGAGTGCCCTGGGTAAAGCTTTGGTAGGAACTCGGTTATTGGTGCCAGTCCAACCTCATGGACATGACGAGAGTGAGAACTCTGATATTTCTCAGTTGCTAAGGCAGCAGAGCGTGGGTGGAGTTAAAGCTGTGGTTGCCTATACCGATCTAAAGACGATGCAGCTTGATTTCCCGAAGCTTCGCCCAGTGCCACTTCCCGTCGATAAGGTAGCTTTGGCGGCGATCGCTACCAAACTCCCATTGGCACTAAATGGTCGCAAACATCTGTTTTTGCCATATCCTGCTCTAGAAGCTCTTGCCACTGGGGATTCTTGGTTGGCCCCATGGGATGATGAAGAACTACGCAGTTATTTCAAGGCTCTGTTGGCCCGTTACAGCGCTTTGACTGGTTATCGCTTGATGCCCAGCCCCAAGGGTACTGATTTAGAACTGTTCGTTGATATTACACAGGGCGATAAATTTACTAATCAGTTGCAGCTTTTCGTGGGTGAGTTGCAGAAAAACGCCAAAATTGCAGCTCGTTGTGGTTTGCTTGAAGTTAAACCTCGTCCAGTTAGCCCAATGTAAAGTAAAAGCTGAAGTTTGTGGTGCATTCCGCAGCATATCTTCAGCTTTTTCAACATATAAGTGGTAAACTAACTACGAAATCTTGGGGTTTAACCCCAACGGAAGTGGAGGCTCCTCCCACCTGGATGCTGCTTTAATAGTTGGTGTCGGGTCAACAGCGTAAGTGCGCACTATTCGTGCGCTTATTCTATTGTGGGGCCTTCGCGCGCAGATGCCGAAGGCCTTTCGGCATTTGTTTCAACTCTTAGCGGAAATGGAGCAAGGTCATCACTGAGCCTCGTATTAACGAACGAATCCGGGTACCAGAGGTCCGCCTCGTCGGCCCCGGAGGTGAACAAGTTGGGGTAGTTCGCGTGGAAGACGCACTACGCCTAGCCCAGGAAGCCGATTTGGATTTGGTGGAAGTTGCGCCTGACGCACGCCCTCCAGTAGCCAAGTTGATGGACTACGGCAAGTTCAAGTATGAGAATGCCCAGAAAGAGCGTGCAGCGCGGCGAAACCAAGCAAACACGCAAATGAAAGAGGTGCAGTTCCGCCTCAAGATTGATGATCATGACTTTGAGACCAAGACTGGTCACGTAGCTCGTTGGCTACATGGTGGCGATAAGGTCAAAGTAGTTATTGTCTTCCGTGGCCGTGAACAGTCTCGCCCAGAAATGGGTGTGCGTTTGCTAGAGCGTGTAGCTGAAGCAGTAGCCGAACAGGGTACCGTAGAAGCTCGCCCACGAATTGATGGTCGTCGCATGAACATGGTGTTGGCACCAGTTCGAAAGAAGGCTGACGCCGTCAACGAAATGCGCAAGCGTCGCGAAGCAGAACGAGATGAACGTCGTGCCCGTAAGGCCGAGCGCTCGGAACGTATCGCCGAACGAGCTGCTAAGAGTGAATGAACTTCCGGTTAAACCCGGTAAATTGTAAACAGTGCCCTCGGGCACCTAAAGACATGAGGATAGAATAATGCCGAAGAACAAGACGCACTCGGGGATGAAGAAGCGCGTTCGCACCACTGGTAGTGGCAAGCTAATGCGTGAACGCGCCGGTAAGCGCCACTTGCTGGAGCACAAGTCATCGCGTCGGACTCGTCGTTTGTCCCGCGATCAGGTGGTTGCTCCCGCCGACGTAAAGAAGATTAAGAAGCTGCTCGGTAAGTGAGCGAAACCCCAGATTTAAGGAGATAAAGATATGGCACGCGTCAAGAGAGCCGTTAATGCGGCTAAGAAGCGTCGAGTTGTTCTCGAACGTGCATCCGGTTACCGCGGTCAGCGCTCACGCCTATACCGTAAGGCTAAGGAGCAGGTTACCCACTCAATGGTGTACTCGTACCGCGACCGCAAGGCTCGCAAGAACGAGTTCCGTCGTTTGTGGATTGCCCGTATCAACGCAGCCTGCCGTGCTGAAGGCATGACCTACAACCGCTTCATCCAGGGTCTAAACCTTGCTGGCATTGAAGTTGATCGTCGCATGATGGCTGAACTAGCTGTCAACGAACCAGCCGCTTTCTCGGCATTGGTTGCCGCTGCTAAGGCTGCTTTGCCTGCTGATGTAAACGCTCCTAAAGAAGCCTGAGCATCACTAGCTAACTTTTAGAAGGGCACGGTATTAAGCCGTGCCCTTCTTCTATCATAACGAGAGTAGACTATAGATATGACTGGTATTTCGCTGTTTTCTGATCGTGTTAACTTGTTGGATAATCCCAACGCGCCAAGGATTGGCTTTGCCGCTAGATTAGCTAATAAGTCGGTTCGGACGAAATACCAGTTAGTCCTTGTTGAAGGACCACAAGCCATGCGCGAGCTGCTGCTACATGCTCCCATGGCAGTCAAGGATATTTACGTTGATGTTAATCTGGCTGGCGGTCCCTTAAAGGAACTAGTTAGCCTTGCCCGTCAAGTTACTGACTTTGTCCATCCATGTACCCCCGAAACATTCCGCGCAATAACCCGTGATGGACAAGGAATCTGCGCGGTGGTCAATAAAGCTTTGTTGCCCATGGCTGAAGTCGACGAAGTTAGTCTTCCCGAGGCCGGTATGGTCGTGATTTTGGCGCGGATTCAGGATCCTGGCAATGTGGGGACCATGATTCGTCTCGCTGATGCCTTTGGAGCTCAAGCCGTTTACCTAACTGCTGGGACGGTTGATCCGACCAGTCCCAAGGTAATCCGAGCTGCGGCCGGCTCGACTTTCCACTTGCCGATTATTACCGGACAGTTTTCCGAGATCGTCTCGCCGTTGAAAAAGTCTGGTTACCAGGTGTTCGGTACCAGCGGTAATGCCAGCTTTACCTTAGATGAGCTCTTGGATCGCTCGCAATGCTCGCCCTCGGAACTTAGCCGACCTAACTTGGTTGAATCAGTGGCTTGGGTATTAGGAAACGAAGCCAAGGGAATGTCCGACGATGAGCAAGAACTTTGCGATCAACTTGTTTCGATTCCCATGTACGGCCTAGCTGAATCGCTCAATGTCGCAAGCGCAGCTGCCATCTTGACCTCCTCGACTGCCAGAATTCAGGCTAGGAATCAGGTATGAGACTAGCCGAACTAGACGAAAACCAGTTACTGCAAGCACTTTCACCATATTTCCGCCATAATCAGGAAACCCTTGTGGGAGTAGGGGACGACTGTGCGCTGATCGCTGCCCCAGACAGTCAGTATGTTGTTTCGACCGACATGATTATTGGCGAGCAAGATTTTAAAGCTGACTGGTCCCGCCCTTGGCAGATTGGGCGGCGTCTGGCCATGCAGAATTTAGCTGATATTGCAGCCATGGGGGCGCGCCCCACCGCCTTGGTGCTTTCCCTTGCGTTACCGAATGAGCTAGAACTTGACTGGCTAAAATCTTTTTATCAAGGATTGGACAGTGCCGCTAAACAAGTTGGTGCTGTGATCGTCGGTGGTGATCTTTCAAGATTCCACACTCTCATTCTCAATGCGACCGTAATGGGGAGCCTTGACGGGACCAACGCTTGTACCCGCGATGGGGGAGAACCCGGTGACCTGGTGGCGGTTGCCGGGCATCTCGGATTCAGCTATGCGGGCTTGGATCTCTGCCGTCAAGGCTACGCCCAAGATCTATCGGCCCTACCAGCTGCCCTGCGCCCGCTTGCGGCGCAATGTCGTGACATTTTTAAAAGTGCTGAGCCTCCTTTAGCTCAAGGACCAAGAGCAGCAAAAGCGGGGGCGAAAGCACTGATTGATACCTCAGATGGTTTATTAGTTGACCTCACGCGCATTGCCAAAGCTAGCCAAGTGTCCATTGAACTTTCGATTCAAGCACTAGATCAAGCGATGGCACCGCTAAGACCATTAGCCGACTTTTTAGGAAAGGACGCAAAAGAATGGGTGCTGTATGGCGGTGAAGACCATGCGCTTGCGGGTCTATTTCCACCAGATGCCACCGTGCCGAAAGGTTTCCAATTATGGGGAAAAACCTTAGCGGGTTCTCCAGGCACTATTACTCTTGCGGGCACTAAAGTTGCTAGTCAGAACCGATGGGATCACTTTGGAGGAACCCATGAGTAATCCACCCACAGAATATAAACAAAGCCGGATTAGCCCAGCTCAAGTAGGGTTTATTCTCTTCTGGTTAGTCGTCGCCTTAGTCTTATTTTTTTGGCCTGCGAATTGGTGGTGGTTTGCTGCGGCTCAAACCTTCGTGCCATACATTTCGGCGATTTTGCTTTTAACGGGACTATTTTGGTTGATTCAGCCTCCTCGCTGGGGCGGACTAGCCGCCTTGCTAGCAGCGGTATTGGTATCTACTGCCTCACTTTACGGCCCCCGTTTACTCTCACCAACGGCTCAGGGCGGGGCTGGTTCGATTCGTGTGCTTGCCGCAAATATGGAATTTGGGCGAGGCGAAGCTAGTAGCCTGCTGCATGAAGCAAAAGCAAATGATATTGATGTGATCGTCTTAGTGGAATGTACCGGTTCGTTGGCTCACGCAATAAGTGCCCGTGCCCGGGGAGACTACCCCTATGTTTCTTTGCAGCCCCATGATGAGTCTGGTTTTGAGGGTTGGATTCTCTCGCGCTACCCGATTGCGGAAAAGCGCGAACTCAATAGTATCTTTGGGCGCCGTGATGGTGCATTTCAGCTACCTGGTGTGACGATTATGAGTCCAGTCGGGCCTCTTCGCTTATTGGGTGTCCACGCAATTCCACCACTATCAAAAAATGGTCATTTGCAATGGCGCGAGGATATGAAGACGATTGCTCAGTGGGCAAACGAGGATTCTCGTCCGGCTTTGGCTATCGGGGATTTTAACGCGACCTCGTCCCATCCGCCCTTCCGCCAATTGCTAGCAGGGGCAAACGACGCGATCGATTTAGCCAGCTTCCCAGCTTTTACCTGGCCTTCAGTTTTCCCTCTGATTAGAATCGATCACGCCTTGACCTGGAATGCTAAACCAGTGAGCGCTAAGGTTTTTAAGGTACCAGGTACTGACCACCGTGGTATTTGGACAGAGATTTCGATGCCAGCCCAGTCCAATACGAAGTAGCAGACATACTAGCTGGCAAGGCTGAGTAGGTCCGTTACTTGGCTTGCCAGATCATCCAAGTGTGTGGATCAAGCTCGATAGTGTTTTGATTTATCCCAGCGTCTTTACCCCCTAAATAGGAACTGGAATCAAAGTGGGGTAGAGGGGCGAATAGCGCTTGGTCATTTGGGGCGGATTTTTGCAGGTTTGCCAGGTTCTCGCCCAAGGGTAAAGAGGCATGTTGTTCACCGCTGTTTAGCGCTACTACCAGCACAGCTTGCTGATTCTCGTCTAGCACTGCGTAAGCATAGGCTGAACCGGCCACAGCTAGAATCTGCACGCGACCATTGACAATTTGAGGGAAGCGTCGGCGAAGGCCAAGTAGCTGTTGGTAGTGTCGGAATATTTCTGGCCGTTCGGCGTCACTCGGCACCTCTTGGGGTAGCCGAGGTCGAATTGCGTCATCGCCGCCGAAGCGTTCTTCCTTCAGGCCTTCGAAACCTAGTTCATCTCCGTAATACACGGCAGGTAGCCCTGGGTAGGTGGCTAGCAAGACCACGGCCAGCATCGCTTTTGGTAGCCCAACTTGGGTGGCAATGCGGGTTACGTCGTGGTTGCCAATGAAAGTCCACGGGATGAAACTTTCTAGAAAAGCATTGTGACGGGTAGTAGCCCAAGCTAGTTCATAGAGATTGTTATCTTTGAGAGCAGACCAAATCGCTTTCCAAAGTTCATATTGGGTACAAGTTTGGAGCTTAGCAGTGCTAAGCATCTGGGGATAGTCGCCATGAATAAACTCGCCAACAAAGAAGGTCTGAGGGTGCTGAGCGGTAAAATCGCTGATCACTTTTGCTAATTCTGCCCCCTCTAGGGCATAAGCAGCATCTAGACGCCAAGCATCGACCCCAAGTTTGGTCCAAAACGTTAAGACTTCTTTAACTAGGTCTTGGGTAAGTGTCTTTTTCCAGTCGAGCTCCTGGAGTTGTCCGTGCCCTTCAAAAATTGCGATGGAACCGTCTTCGGCTTGTTTTAAGAATTCCTTGGGGTCAGTGTCATGCCATTCATAGTTTTTGGAAACATGATTAAAGACCCCATCTAACATAATTTTAAAGCCACGCTCGTGGGCGGCATTAACGAGGGCGGTAAAGTCCTCGAGGGTGCCGATGCGCGGATCGATCTCAAAATAGCTGATGGTGTCGTACCCATGGAGCTCGGATTTAAAAATGGGGCCAAGAGCAAGACCATTTAAACCTAAATCGCGAGCATGATCGAGCCAAGGGATGAGATCACGAAGAGTCGCCTGGCAGGAGAAATCCTGTCCGGTAGTGTCAGCACCAAGCGCGCCAAGGGGGTAAAGATGCCACCATTGGGCATGATAGGCCCAGTCTGGAAGGGGAGGAAGCGAATAGACACCGTCGTTTTTCATGACATCTATTCTACTCTTGGGGAGGAAAAAAAGACGAAAAAAATGACCCGACACAAGTCGGGTCAGATTTTTGAGTCTTACTCAGATGTTGCGGGTGACTTTGTCACTCTTCAAGCACTTGGTGCAAACGTTCAGGCGCTTAGGTGCACCATCGACGAGGGCACGAACGCGCTGAATGTTCGGGTTCCACCGGCGGTTGGTACGCACGTGCGAGTGCGAAACGCTCTTGCCGAAGCCCGGTCCTTTACCGCAAACGTCGCAAACAGCAGCCACGGTGAATCTCCTGATCTCTTCTAAGCTTTAATCTTTTCACTGCCTGCCAACCAGTCCCTAATCAAAGGTACCAATCGGTGGCAACTTGACTAGGATAACGGATTTTGCCAGAAAATCCCAATTGGAAGCCCTGTGTATGTCGTCACGCTAATAATCCACGCTAAACTAGAGGCATGGGATTTATAGACGCTGGCCTGAAAAATACCGATCTATCTGCCGGAAAGTATACCGTAAATGATTTGGCTGCTGGACTCGAGGCTACCCAAAAACTCCTGACAGAGGAGAAATATCAAGACGCCCTAATACCTTTCGCGGTAGTCGACGCCCATAATCTCGATACTGGCTTTGGGACAACTTTGCGGGCTATCTGCCGTGCTGGGATGGAGCCAGCGATTCGAGAGCGGCTAAATTTGGAAGAATACACCCAGTATTTAGCCACTCTTGCACGTCATCATGCGCGTGGTTTTGCAGGAATGCGCCTAGCCTGGATTTTCACTACTCTGGCGCAAAAATGCGAGGGAAAACAAGCGCTAACACCGGTAGAACTTCAGGATTTTATCGCCCGTAGCGCCCAACAGATTCGGACTTCGCTACCCAGCGCTTTCGATACTGCGCTCCCGGCACTAGGGGAAAGTGCCATGGTAATGGGCGATTACCTGACGTCAGTCGAAATTCTGGAAGCGGCTATGCGTACTTTCCTTGCGGCGGCCTCTTTATCTGATCAAGCCAGCGGTGAAGGCAATTGGCAAAGCAGTGATCAGGCAGTAGTGCTAGAACCAAGTCTGCTTGCTGCGCTAATTCTGTCAGTAGGTTGCTTCGTTGGAAAATGTACCAACCTTGGTGATGAAAAGGCGCAGGCGCAAGTAAGTGCCGCACTTGAAGATTTTGATGAGGTACTTTCTGACTTGCCACGTTTGAGTGTCCCGCCGCCGGTCAGCTTCCGCTCCGCCCGCCAGGTAACTACGGTCTTCGACCTTTCAGGACAAGCTGGTGCGCTTGCGCAGGTAAAACGAGCCCTAACCGGTAAAGATCCGCTTTGGGCTGTGACGCAAAGTGATCTTTGGGGCTGGGAACAAAGCAAGATTGTGTGGCGAAGTGCCGATCCTTTCGCGGAGCTCGCCCAATTAAGAGCGACTAAGGACGTACTCCTTATCTCTCCACCTCCGATTCGACTCGATAATAATGACGAAGGAGAATTGCTGGGAAATAGCGAGGGCGCAAAGGTCATTCCGCTCTTCCGTCCTCGCCAAATGAAGGAATACCGCCCAACTGTCGTCGCCCTAAGTACGACCCCAGCAGGAACGCAAGAGTTGCTCTCTCTTGGTGCCAATGTTTGGTATCAGCCAACCGAAAGCGAGAATCTAGCTTCTATTTTGGCTGCTTGCCGCACTGATGAACTGATTTTGTTAACTGCTGGGAAATACGATGAAGCTTGGTTGGGGCCATATCTTGACCAGACGCCACCTGGTTTACAAGTTCATTTGCATCATTATGAAAATGAACTTGAGCTACTGCATTTTGCTAACTATGCCTGTCTTTACCAACGACTGCCGGCTGATGAAAATCCTCAGTGGGAACCGCAACTCGAGTTAGGGAAAGATCGCTATGCGGCAGTAGAACTAGATACCAAAATTTCTAACCTGAGCGATCCGGCCTGGTCAGAGATTGCTGCTGCCTGGAGTCAAGGGACTGCTGGTGGCGCTTCCCCGGAAATGCAAGTAAGAGTGTTGGTCGGTCGAACCCTAGATAGTTTTGAATTCCAAAGTCTTGAAGCTGGGCTCACCCGGCTTTGCGGCAATAATATTTTCCTGCAGGTTTATGTCCAACCTGAGCGAGAAAAGATTGTGGTGCAATTTAGTTGGTAACGATTTCAGTTTGGAACCAGCCGCTCAAGACGCGGATGACACCAGCCCAACTTAGAAAATTCGATAAATATGGGCTCGAAAGCGTGGGCGATTTGCTTTACTTAGCACCTCGTCGGCTCGGTCAATGGGGGCAACTAACCGACCTTTCGAATTTGGTTGAGGAGGCAGAAGTTACAGTAATTGCCCAGGTTGTTGACGCTCATACTCGGTCGATGCGAAATCGTAGCGGGGCAATTTTTACTGCAGTTTTAAGCGATGGCAAGACCGAAATAACTGCTACCTTTTTCGGTAAACACCCGCGCGCTTTAGCTGGACATGAGCGGGCACTAACCCCTGGTAGTCGGCATCTTTTTGCCGGTAAAGTTTCGCAGTACCGAGGAAAATGGCAGTTAACGCATCCTCAATATGATGCGGCCGAAGAGTTGAGCGAAGCCGAGGCCGCCAAGCGCGCCCAAAAACCATTCCCGATATATCCCGCCACTGCCAAGCTGCCGAGTTGGGTAATTGCGCGAACTATTAAAACTTTCTTGGCTTCTTTAGCTCCAGAAACACTTCCCGAGGTCGTCCCAAACGAGTATCGCCAGCAGGCAGCGAAAGGCTCTACCTGGGACGCCTTGCATGCGCTTCATGATCCCAAAGACGTGTCACAGTGGCATTGGGCTCGTAAACGCTTAGCCTTTGACGAAGCCTTGATCGCCCAAGCTGTATTGGCTCAAAATCGTTTGGCCCGAGAGGAACATCCGGCTCCAGCGCTGTTGCCAAAAGAAAACGGATTATTCGATTCGATCGTGGCGCATTTGCCTTGGGAGTTAACCTCGGCGCAAACGCGGGTTATTGCCGAGATTTCCCAAGCATTAGAGAGTACGACACCGCTTTCACGATTACTTCAAGGCGACGTTGGCTCGGGTAAAACGGTAGTGGCTCTCTTGGCGATGGCGCGGGCAATTGATGCGGGCAAACAGGCCGCTTTGTTGGCCCCTACTGAAGTTTTGGCTGCTCAGCATTTAAGGACCTTGCAGAATCTATTGGGTGATCTAGCCCAAGGTGGCACAATTTTTGCCCAAGATGGGTCAGTGAAACTAGCACTATTAACCGGCAATCTGCCGATGGCGCAAAAACGGCAGGTTTTGGCTGATTTGGCCTCAGGTCAACCCATGATTGTTGTGGGAACCCACGCTTTGCTTTCTGAGCAAGTGCAACTTCCAAATCTTGGCCTAGCAGTGGTTGATGAGCAACACCGTTTCGGGGTAGAGCAACGAGATGCCTTAACCTTGAAAGATGGCTTACGGGCACATACTTTGGTCATGACAGCCACCCCGATCCCGCGAACTGTGGCGATGACTGTCTTCGGCGATTTAGACGTCTCTATTCTTGACGCCGCACCCGCGCAACGGGCCAAAGTTACTACTCATCTAGTGTCAGCTGAGAATCAAAAATGGGTAGAGCGTATTTGGGAACGGGCCAGCGAAGAAATTAGAAATGGTGGGCACGTTTATGTAGTTTGTCCCCGGATTGATGCGAATGATCTTTCGGGGGAAGATAATTTGCAAACCTTGTTGGCCAGCTCGGGTGAACTTGCTGCGGTCGAAACTGTGGCGGCTGAACTGGCAGAGCAGCCCGCTTTAGCAGGAATCGATTTGGTTACTTTGCATGGACGCATGTCTAGTGCGGAAAAGAATCAGGCAATGGCCGACTTCAAATCGGGAGCCAAACCGTTGATGGTGGCAACAAGTGTGATTGAAGTTGGGGTGGATGATCCCCAAGCTACGATGATGGTGATTTTAGATGCCCAACAGTTCGGTTTATCGGCGTTGCATCAGTTACGTGGGCGCATCGGCCGAGGCAATCGTCCGGGACTGTGCCTAGCTGTTTATGCCACTACGAATGCGGAAATTTCCTTGCAACGCCTAAATGCTTTCGCCCAGACAACGGATGGTTTCGAGCTGGCACAAGCTGATTTGGAGCTACGTGCTGAAGGTGATGTCCTCGGGGTGGAACAAAGCGGTCATCGTTCGCGTCTTCGCTTTTTGTCGGTGCGTAAAGATGAGGAGATTATTTCTCAGGCTAGGGAAGTGGCTGGGCAAATCGTAGCGGCTGATCCGACTTTAGCTAACTACCCGGATCTGCGTGCCGCGATTGAGTCACAACTTGATGAGGCAGAGCGAGCCAACCTGCAAAAGAGCTAACTCCAGCAATCAGTTATCCTTATCCCATGACACGTATTATTGCTGGCACGGCGAAAGGTCGAGAGCTTAAAGTTCCCCCTAAAGGTACACGGCCTACTTCGTCTCGAGTACGGGAAGCGATTTTTTCCCGCCTAGATCATTGGAATCTGTTAAACGAGGCCGAAGTGCTTGATCTGTGTGCGGGTAGTGGCTCGCTTGGGCTGGAGGCGGCTTCTCGCGGGGCAGCACGCGTCGAAGCAGTGGAATTAGCTGCGCCAGCAGCTCGTCTAATCAAGCAAAATGCGCAGGCTTTGGGATTATCCCAAGTGAATGTGGTGGTAGCCAATGTGCAAAAGTTTTTGACGATGAATCCACACCCACAGCAACTAGTCTTCTTTGACCCGCCTTATGATTTGTCGAATGATTTTGTGACTGAAGTATTAGAACTAGTCGCAACTGGTTGGCTAGCGCCAGAAGGCGTAATCGTCCTCGAACGTTCGATCCGTTCTGAAGTGCCGCTATGGCCTGAGTCTTTGTCCTTATTGGCTGAGAAAAAGTACGGTGAGACCCAGATTTACTACTTAGAACTAGCTCAGAACGAAAATCTGGATGAAGCCAGTGAGGCTGACGCTTTGGTAGAGAATTCCTAGGAGGAAATTTTTGGAAACCTTAGTTTATCCCGGCTCCTTTGATCCTTTTACTTTAGGGCATCTCGATGTGATCACCAGAGCCTGTCAATTAGCTCCTAAAGTGGTGGTACTAGTCGGGCATAACGTAGCTAAGAACTACTGGTTCACACCCGAGGAACGTGTTGAAATGCTGCAGGCGGCAACTAAGGACTTACCGCAAGTGGAAGTCAGACTTTGGCACGGTTCAACTATTGCCGCCCTCGAACCATATTTACCTCATGCGGCACTGATTAAAGGGCTCCGTTCGGGCAATGATTACGACTATGAACTCGCTCAAGCGGTAATTAATCGGCAATTGGGACAAATTGAAACAATCTTTTTGCCTTCTACGCCGAGTTTTTCCCACATTTCTTCGTCAGTCGTGAAAGAATTAGCGCAAAACGACCTGGACCTTAGCGAGTTTGTTACTCCTGAGGTTGCGAATCAGCTGAAGCAGCGACTAAAAACTCTGAAGGGGAAACAATGAGCGAGCACATGGACGACGCCACCGAAAACCTAGTATTGGATGAAGCTACGGCAATCTCGCTTCTAGATCACTTGAAAGCGGTAGTCACTGAGGCTTCCAGCTTGCCACTAGTGGCCAAGTCGGTCGTCAACAAGGAGCAGGTACTTGAACTGCTGGAGCAGATTCGCGAGGCTCTACCGCGTGAAATGGTCACTGCCAATACGCTCATCACAGACGCTAATGCCACCCTGGAACGGGCCGAAGCTGAATCTCAAGAAATCTTGAAGGACGCGCAGCTACAGGCTGAAGAAACTTTGCAGCAGGCTGAAGCTCAAGCCAATCAGCTTAAGACTGATACTCAGGCCCAGACCGAAGAACAACTTTCCCAGGCGCAAGCTGAAGTTGAGAACAAGCTAGCTGACGCAAATCGTCAGGCCGAGCAGATTTTGGCAGATGCGAAGGCCCAGGCAGAACGCTTAGTTAGCGCTGAAGAGGTACTGCGCGTTGCCACCGAGCGTGCCCATGAAGTGGTTCGTCGCGCAGAACACCAAGCAGATGTGCTTACCGTGCAAGCCAATGAATATGCGCGTGCTGAAATGGAAAGCCTAGTGAACGCGGCGCAAAAAGTGGCGGCTGCAGCTTCTGCTGGTATGGCCACGATCGATGACCGCCTAGAACAATATGACGAGCAGGGCGCATATGACGAAGGCGAAGCCGAAGACTATGAGAACGTCGCCGACTACTCGGATGATGATGTCAGTCCGTTTGGCTCACGCGCTTTCTAAAGCTGACGTTATTACTTTTATCTAGTTAACCGAGGAGCTATTTTGCACTTCACTGACGACTATCTTTTGTCGGTTCGAGATCTTCCCCGACAGCCCGGTTCCTTCGATGAGCTCTATGCTCAAGTAACTCTTCCTTGGGAAAACGACCTCGTCAAACTTAGCGATCCGGAGCCTGAACTACATTTTATGGCTCAATCCGTTTCTGACGGAGTGCTACTTACCATCAATGGTGAATTGGCTTGGGAGGGGTCTTGCGCTCGGTGTCTACAGCCAGCCGAGGGCGACTTTGACTTGTCGGCCACTGAGCTCTTTTTCTACCCAGAAGCGGCTAAAGCAGCTGAGGCAAATACCAAAGACGTTGATATCGATCCGCTCCCAACCGTAGTAGACGATCAGATCGATATCGAAGCAATCTTGCGTGATGAGATTATGTTGGCTTTGCCTATGCTCCCACTGTGTGATGAAGACTGCGAAGGACTTTGCGCTACCTGTGGGGAAGCTTGGGCTGATTTGCCGGCGGATCATGTTCATGCCGAGGTCGATCCTCGTTTGGCCGTCCTCGGTCAGTTATTGGCAAACCAAGAAAACGAGCAGTCGGGAGAAAGCCCCGCCTAATGTCTAAAGCGAAACCTAGTAATAGCGCCAACCCTCAGGATGAGGTTGCCGAGACTCCTTTCAATCCCACAAAGGAAGTGCTACTTTCAACTTGGGGGCGTGACATCGACCCAGAATTATTGGTCTTAGCTTTAACTCACCGCTCTTTTGCCAATGAACAAGGCGGTTTGCCAAATAATGAACGCTTAGAATTCTTGGGGGATTCAGTACTGTCTATTATCGTGACTGAATACCTTTATCGGCGTTTTCCAGATCGGCCGGAATCTCAACTTTCTAAAATGCGTTCCGGCTGTGTTTCGCAGACGCCGTTGGCTATTGTGGCGCGAGAACTCAAACTTGGTGACTACATTTTGCTCGGACACGGCGAGGTTATCAGCGGGGGAAATGATAAGGATTCGATTCTTTCCGATACTCTCGAAGCATTGATTGGGGCTACTTATCTGTGTCACGGTCTTGAGGCCACTCGTGAAACTGTGCTGGCACATTTAGAGCCGATTTTGCGACAGGCTTCAGAGCGTGGGGCTGCCATGGACTGGAAGACCACCTTGAATGTGCTCACCCATGCGGAAGGTTTAGCCACGCCGGAATATCAGGTCGAGTCGACTGGTCCAGCTCATCAGCGTCATTTCGCCGCCACGGTGAAGATCGATGGCAAAGTTTGGGGACGTGGGGAAGGTAGCGCGAAGCGCTACGCAGAGCGAAATGCCGCCCAAGAGGCAGTGGAAAAGCTGCAGGCTGAGTTAGATAAGGCGGACAATGCCTGAACTTCCCGAGGTCGAAACGGTTCGTCGCGGTTTTCACGAGCTAGTTGCCGGCAGACAGTTTTCCCAAGTTGAGGTTTATCGTGATCGTTTAGTGCGCACTCAACTAGGTGGTCCTTCAGAATTTCGTGCTCGTCTCCTCGGGCAAAATATCGAGGGCGTAGCTCGGCGTGGCAAATTCATGTGGTTGGCCTTAGCTAATGGGCAGGCAATGGTGGTCCACCTCGGTATGTCTGGTCAGATTAGACCACTTACTAAAGAACAAGCAGCTGGGCCTGCGCGACGTCACGAAAGAGTTCGTTTCTGGTTCCAAGATGCAACTGAGGAATTGGCAGGTTTTAGCTTCATCGATCAGCGCACTTTCGGTTCCCTACAGGTGTGCGACACTGTTCCAACCAGTGACGGCTTTCCTGCTGGCTGGCCGCTTGCTTCGACTCACTTGCCTTTACCTGCCGCTAAAATCGCCCGCGATTTACTTGATCCATATTTAGATACCGCGGCTGTCATCAATAACTGGAAGCAGCGAGTTGCGCCAATTAAAACTCTATTGTTGGCACAGAACGTAGTTTCAGGTTTTGGCAATATCTATGCCGATGAAGCGCTCTTTGCTGCCAAAGTTCGCGGCACAACCCCGGCGGGGGCGTTGAGCCACAAAAAGCTTCAGGATATCTTGGACCAGGGTGCTCGAATCATGACTGATTCGCTTTCCCGTGGTGGGACCAGCTTCGATGCCTTGTACGTTGACGTTAATGGTGAGAGCGGAACTTTTGCCGATTACCTTCAGGTTTATGGTCGGGCAAAACAGCCTTGTCGAGTTTGTGGCCAGGAACTAAAAGTAATCCAATTGGCTAAACGGTCACACCATTATTGTGTCTCTTGTCAACGTAGCCGCAGTTTACCGCGTCTAGAAGGAAAGTGACCGCTATGATTAGCAATGTGAGTCCATATTACGTTGCAGAAAAAGTATCCGTGATGATCGTTGATGACCACGAGATTGTTCGTCGTGGCATTGCAGAAATCGTTGACCGGGCAGAAGATTTAAAAGTAGTAGCTGAAGCAGCTACCGTTTCTGACGCCTTGGTGCGCGCTCGTCTGGTTAATCCAGATGTCATGTTGGTCGATTTGCAGTTGCCTGATGGCACTGGCATTGATCTCTTGCGCGCTTTGAAAGCGGAAGGTTCGAAGGCCTTACCGATTATCCTAACTAGCTTTGATGACGATACCGCTGTCTCTGAAGCGCTCCAGGTTGGCGCTAAAGCTTTCGTCCTCAAGTCGGTTCGTGGCAATGAAATTGCCGAGGTCGTGCGCCAAGTAGCCGACGGCCAGGTATTGCTAGATGATCGGACGATTACGGCTCGCAAAAACGACGCGGATGATCCTACCGCTAGTTTGACTCCATCAGAACGAAAAGTGCTAGTTCTAATCGGTGACGGACTCTCCAACCGAGAAATCGGTGAGAAATTGGGAGTTGCGGAGAAGACCGTGAAAAACCACATTACTTCGTTGCTTGCCAAAATGGGCTTGCAACGGCGCACCCAGGTTGCAGCTTGGGTAGCGGGACAACGTGCTGCCAGCTGGCGTACTCCGCGCGATAACTAGTCGACATTTGGTCGAACACAGACCGGTTTGGTTTTTATCAGCACAAACACACATTGATGATTATCCCCAACTCGGCAAAACATAAGCAGTTAGGTCACAGCCCTAACATAGAATGATTACGAATAAGAAATTTTAATTTAGGTAGGTATATTTTGGCTGAAAATCGATTCTCCTCTCGTGGAGGTAATGACCGCGGCGACCGTGGACCTCGTAGATTCAACGATCGTAATAACGATCGTGGTGATCGTGGGCCTCGTCGCTTTAATGATCGTGATGATCGTCGCGGGGGTCGTTTTGAGGACCGTGGTGATCGTGGGCCTCGTCGCTTTAATGATCGTGATGATCGTCGGGGCGGTCGTTTTGAGGACCGTGGTGATCGTGGGCCTCGTCGTTTCAATGATCGTGATGATCGTCGGGGCGGTCGTTTTGAGGACCGTGGTGATCGTGGGCCTCGTCGTTTCAATGATCGTGATGATCGTCGCGGGGGTCGTTTTGAGGACCGTGGTGATCGTGGGCCTCGTCGTTTCAATGATCGTGATGATCGTCGGGGCGGTCGTTTTGAGGACCGTGGTGATCGTGGGCCTCGTCGCTTTAATGATCGTGATGATCGTCGCGGGGGTCGTTTTGAGGACCGTGGTGATCGTGGGCCTCGTCGTTTCAATGATCGTGATGATCGTCGGGGCGGTCGTTTTGAGGACCGTGGTGATCGTGGGCCTCGTCGCTTTAATGATCGTGATGATCGTCGCGGGGGTCGCTTTAATGATCGCGACGATAAGCGCTTCTCCAACCGCCGAGAAAACGAGGCAGCCCGAACTGCGCGACATGGTGATGAACCAGAGATTCCCGGCGATATTAAGGCAACTGATCTTGATCGTCAGGTGCAAGCACAACTTCGTACTCTCTCAGGAAAGAACGCCGAGACTGTCTCACGTCACTTGGTGGCAGCTGGCCGCCTAATTGATGAAGATCCCGAACTAGCTTACGAACATGCCAAGGCAGCAGCCTCGCGTGCTGGTCGAGTAGATGTCGTTCGTGAAGCAGCGGCTTTAACCGCTTACACCGTCGGCAAATATGACGAAGCCTTGAAAGAGGTCCGCGCTATGCGTCGCCTCTCCGGTTCGATGGCTTTGCGTGCAGTCGAAGCCGATTGTGAGCGTGCCCTAGGTCGTCCAGAACGTGCCTTGGAAATCTTCTCCGAAACCGACCTCGGGACACTAGAAGCTGCCGATCAGGTCGAAATGATTATCGTCGCGGCCTCGGCTCGCGCTGACCTCGAAGAAACTGAAGCCGGCCTCATCATGGTCGACAATGCGCTCGAACAGCTCCCTGCTGATTTCGACGAAGAGGTAACTGCCCGTCTAAAGTCCGTTAAAGCTGATCTTCTCCGTAAACTCGGGCGTGAAGACGAAGCTGCTGAAATCGAGGCAGAACTCCCGCAGATTGTGGAAGAACTCGAAATTCTTGATCTCGAAGAGGTCATGGATTCAGATATCGATAGCCAAAGAAGCGATTTGCGTGCGTGCAAGGTGCCACTAGTAGAAGCGTTTGAATCGCTCCTGTTGGACCTAGACGGTGTCTGCTACCTAGGAGATGCCCCTGTGCAAGATGCTGCCGAAGCAATTAACTCGGCACGGGAAAAAGGCATGGTCGATCTTTACGTCACCAATAATGCCTCCAGAACTCCAGACCAAGTAGCAGAAAAGCTCAACGGGCTAGGCATCGAAGCAGTGGCAGAACACGTTATGACTGCCGCCCTCGACATCGTTGGAATCGTGTCCTCTGATCTAGAGCCTGGTTCCAAGGTGCTAGTCGTTGGTGGCGCTGGACTTACCGAGGCCGTAACTCAGGCTGGCTTTGAACTAGTTCAAAGCGCCGATGAAGAACCAGCCGCAGTAGTTCAGGGATGGTCAGCTGACATCGACTGGGCTAAGCTCTCCGAAGTAGCTTTTGCCCTCGATAAGGGAGCGCGCTATTACGCCTCCAACCTCGATGCTTCTTTGCCTCAAGAACGCGGCTTCGCCTTGGGTAATGGGGCACTAGTAGCAGCAGTTGAAACTTGTACTGGTAAGCGACCATTCGCTGGTGGCAAGCCTTTCCCCGGAATCTACCGAAAAGCAGCTGAACTTGGCGGTGCAAACCGTCGCGCACTCAGCGTTGGTGACCGACTAGAAACCGATATCAAGGGTGCTAATGCAGCACGTATCCCTGCGCTTCACGTTCTCACCGGTGTGCATGGACCTCGCGACGTGGTTATGGCGCAGTCTCTGCAGCGTCCCGCTTACGTTGGGCTAACACTCGCAGCTCTACACGAAACTCACCCTCGCGCCAACCATCACATGGATGGCACCTGGACCTGTGGCGATTCGGAATCAGTAGCGGTTGATCGGTGGGGTGAAATCACTGTGGGGGGCGAACTACTAACGGAAGGTTCCACCTTAACGCTAGATAACTATCGTGCCGTAATCGCTGCGGCTTGGGAAAAACTCGACCTCGGTCATCGAGTCAAGTGCCCAGACTTTAAGGTAGTTTCTAATGATGACGAAAATGAAATTCTACCTCTTCCGCAAAGCGAAGAAACATACACCTTTGATGAGGATGAAGAACTCGAAGTAGTAGAGGCTCCCGACGAGGAAACAGTGGAGCTTACTGCCGAAGAGCTTGCTGAACTCGATGAAATCGATGAGCACTTAGAAGCAGACGAAGCCGAAGAACTCGACGACTAGTAACTAGCTTTGGTGGCATATTCCGAAACGCTCGGCAATATGCCACCAAAGCTGTTATTCATAGGAAAACTAAATCAACTTCTAGCGCGTTTCCAAGCAAAGCGCTCAAGCTTAGAAAGAGAGGGGGAGGAACAATGGCAAAACTAATTCGGCTAGACCAAGAACTTGTTCGGCGTAAACTTGCCCGCTCTCGCACCCAAGCGCAAGAAATGATTATTAAAGGCTACGTTAAGGTCAGTGGTAACGAGGTCACCAAACCGGCGCGACAAATTAATCCGGCAGAACCAATCGTGGTGACGATGGATCAGGAAATTGCTTACGTTTCACGTGGGGCCCATAAGCTACGCGGCGCCCTCGATTATCTGGCAGAGAAAGCTCCAACTGTTAGCCAACGAATTTGCCTCGATGCAGGTGCCTCAACTGGTGGGTTTACCGATGTGCTTTTGCGGCAAGACGCCAGAAAAGTGTACGCCGCTGACGTTGGCTACGGACAACTTGCTTGGAAACTACAAAGCGATGCCAGAGTAGAAATCCACGATCGCACTAACGTCCGTAATCTAACGATAGACTCTTTTGAGATTCCACCTACCTTGGTGGTCTCTGATCTTAGTTTTATTTCACTGACTACCGTCCTTCCTGCCTTGGTAGCTTGTGCCGCGGTAAACGCTGAGTACTTATTAATGGTTAAACCACAGTTTGAAGTGGGCAAAGATCGGCTCGGAGCTGGGGGAGTAGTGCGAGATACTGCGCTTCATGAATCCTCGATCCTCAAAGTATGCCACTGTGGTCAAGAACTAGGTCTTAAAGTTCATGCAGTAGCACCTTCGCCATTGCCAGGACCGGCCGGAAACGTGGAGTATTTTATTCATTTTTCTAAAGGTGAGATGCCCTCCCAAGTAAGCACCGAGCTAACGGGGCAAGAGCTAGTCGACGCAGTGAAAACTGCAGTGGTGAATGGTCCAGCCGGAAAGGAATCTAAGGAAAACTAAAATGCTTAAATCCGTGATTCTCATTCCCCATGTTGCTAGAACTGCCACTAGGCAAGCATTAGAAAATGCTACTCGGATTCTTGATGAACTTGGCGTTTCCTACTCTGTGGATCCAACTCAAGAGCAAAGTTTTTCTCCTGCCCCGGAACTGGTTATCTCTCTGGGGGGTGACGGTACCTTCCTGGCTGCAGCAGAAAAAGCACGCGAATTTGATGTGCCAGTGATTGGGTTTAATACCGGACATATGGGATTTTTGACCGAGGTCGGAGTCACCGATTTTTCTCAAGCGATTACTCAACTTGCCACCGGGGAATTCACTACGCAAGCCCGATACTGTGTGGAACTGTCAGTGATGCGAAAAGACGGTCAGGTTAGTCATCACTGGGCGCTAAACGAAGCGGCTATTTTACGCACCAGTCTGCAACGCCCAGGGAACTTTACGCTAGGAGTCAACCAGCATCCAGTTTCGCAATATGCAGCCGACGGGATGTTGATTTCTACCCCTACTGGCTCGACTGCATACGCTTTTTCGGCAGGTGGCCCAATCATGTGGCCCGATGTTCCCGCGTTACTAGTGGTTCCACTTGCAGCGCATGGTCTTTTCACTAGACCGCTCGTGTTGGGGCCAGAGTCCGAAGTAGAAGTGGGACTGGACCCAGAACAAAGAACTGGGATTGAAATGTTGCTTGACTCTAGAAGATCGGTGACGTTAAACGCTTCAGACCAGGTAAGTGCCAAACTGGCCTGCCAACCGCTAAAGGTTGCCACCTTGAGTGAAGTGGACTTTTCTTCCAGACTTGTTTCCAAGTTCCAGCTACCAGTCGAAGGGTGGAGGAAAAACTAAGGTGATAAATGAAGTTTTCATTGAAAACCTCGGCGTCATTGACTCTGCTCGTCTAGATTTAGTACCCGGCTTTACCGCCGTTACCGGCGAAACCGGTGCCGGTAAAACCATGGTACTAACTGGATTGGGCATGCTACTTGGTGCCCGTACTGACCTAGCAACAGTCCGCCTAGGGGCAGAACAAGCTTCAGTTTCTGGGGTATTTGCCGAACTAAATCAGGAAGCAAATGAATCATTGAGCGGATGGGATCTTTGTGCGAGCGATGATGAAGTATTTGTTTCCCGTACTTTGCATACCAAAGCCGGACGATCCCGCGCTCGTCTGCAAGGTAGAGCAGTGCCAGTTGCTGCCCTCGGCGAATTTTCCAGCACCATGGTGACCATTCATGGCCAGTCCGACCAGATAGCCCTAAAGAACAGTCGAGTCCAACGGCAGATCCTCGACCGTTTTGGAAATGCTACCCATCAAGCTCTCATCGTTGAATATCAAAATGCCTGGCAAGCAGCAGTTAAGGCAAAACGAGAACTTGATGATTGGCAAGCGAATGCTCAAATTTATGCACTTGAGTCGGCCAGTTTGCAAGAGGGCCTGGAGTTATACGATGAACTAGCTCCTAGTGATCACGAAGAAGAGGAACTAACTTCCTTAATCAAGCGCCTAACTAACGTTTCAGATCTGCGGCAGTTCGTCGCTAGCGCCAAAGAACTTATTAGTGCTACTAGCCTCGAATCTAGTAATGATGCTCTTGGAGCTATCGGTAGCGCGAACAGCTTTTTAAGTAAAGCAGAACGCTTAGATCCCAGCCTCGAAAATCTAAAAGAGCAGCTAGTACAACTAGAAATGCAAATTCGCGACCTCGGATTTGAACTAGAAAACTACGTTGCCACTTTAGAAGATGACCCGAATGCACTAACGCAAGCTCATGAGAGACGCGCAAAGCTCAAAAAACTGATGCAAGGGCGAGCCGTCGAGATTTCGGAATTGCATGATTGGGCGCAAGAGGCGCGGCAACGTCTACACGATATTGGCGATCCGACTGCCACCACTGAGCTGAAACAACAAACTCTCAAACAGTGCCAAGAAACGGTGCTAGCTGTTGGGAAAAAACTGACAAGCTCACGCCAAAAACTAGCTTTGGGATTAGCCCAAAAGGTCAATAGTGAATTGGCAGAACTAGCCATGAAATCAGCTCGTTTCACAGTTGAACTTGAGGATCTGCCAAAGCCCAGCAGCCACGGACTTGAAGAGATTACTTTCATGTTGCAATCACATCCCAGTGCCCCGACTCGACCTATTGGAGCTGGCGCTAGTGGGGGTGAGCTTTCCCGCATTATGCTTGCGATTGAAGTAGCAGCCGCGGATAATCATAGTCAAAGCGGTCGACGAACCTTCATTTTTGATGAAGTTGATTCTGGGATTGGGGGACAAGCAGCGATCCAAGTTGGCAAACGTTTAGCCAAACTAGCCGAGAATTCGCAAGTTATTGTCGTCACTCACCTTGCTCAAGTAGCGGCCTTTGCCGATCAACAGGTACTACTACAAAAAGCGGACGGCAAAACTGAACTAATCGCTTTAACTGGTTCGGCACGGGAAACTGAATTGGCTCGAATGCTTTCAGGTGAGGCCACCTTGGCTGCTGCCAAGACTCACGCTGCGGAGCTTTTAGCGGCCGCTCAGAGTGCCAAGCAGTAAAACTAGTCCAATAGCCGGTACATTAGGTGGACAACTAGGGAAGGAAACTATTTGAGTAGCAACGATCGCGCAGAATCGACTCCAATGGTCGAGTCATATACTGGGCGTGTTCGTTTGGGAGACGATCCAGCAGTGGTCGCCTCTCAAGTTGAACCTGGCGACATCGCGGTGATCGATCTGCCCGACCTAGACCGGACCACCGCCTATCAGTTGGCTGACGCTCAGCCAGCAGTAGTCCTCAACTCGGCACCATCGATCACGGGTCGTTACCCAAACAAAGGCCCCCAGGTGTTGGCCGAGGCCGGAATTCCCTTAGTCGATGAACTGGGCAGTTCGGTGCTGGGCCTACAAAATGGGCAGAAAATTAAAGTTAGTGGAGGCAAGGTCTATCTTGCTGACCGTCTAATCGCAACCGGTCAGGTAATGACCGACAGCCGGCGAGAAGCCGCTCTGGCGCAAGCTCGTGTGGGAATGGTGGCCCAGCTTGAATCATTTGCCGCAAACACCAAGCAGTTCCTCCAAGCAGAACAGGAACTTTTGACCGCTGGAGTGGGACTGGAAAAAGTTGAAGTTGACTTCAAGGACCGCCCCGTCTTGGTTGTTGGTCCGCACCAACAGAGCGTAGCCGAGCTAGCAGAACTAAAACATTTTATTCGAGGACGCCGGCCAGCTATTATCGCGGTCGGAGCAGGTGCCAAGCACATCCAAAATGCTGGACTCAAACCAGACCTAATCACCGGTAATATTGCGGCAGTGCCTGATCAATCATTGCGACAAGGCGCCCAAATTGTTTTGCACTCACCACGATTAGTACAAGGTAAAGATTCACGACTAGACTCGATGGGTTTAGCATATACCCAAGTTTCAACTGGAATTACCGACCTCGATTTAGCGATTCTAATCGCGTTAAAAGCAGGTGCCGATACCATTATCCCGCTAGGGGAGTACACCTCGTGGGATGAATTCTTAGACTTGGGAAGACGCGGGATGAACTCTTCCTTCTTCACCCACCTGTCTGCTAAGAGCAAGCTAGTTTCCCCCCAAGTAATGGCGAAAACTTATCGACGACCAGTCAAAATTGGTTACGTTTGGATGTTGCTTTTAGCTGGCCTGATGTCAATTCTCGCCGGATTGACGACCACCCCGTTTGGAAAATCAATCTTGCTTTTAACAGAGCCATACGGTCGCATTGTCCTGGTCGCAGCATTTGCCCTGATTGCCTTAAACATTGTCATAGCAGCCTTTAGTACCCTGCGGAGGAAACAAAAATGATGGATTATCGTTACCACCTAACTTCTTTAGCGGCGGTATTCCTCGCCCTCGGAGTTGGGGTCGTATTGGGAGCAGGTCCCCTGCAAGGAACTCTCTCTGATGCTATGAACTCTAAAGTCACCTCTTTGCGGGCTGAAAATGAGCAAATAAAGACACAGCTTTCCGAAGCTAATGAAGCTAACGAGGCCGCAAATTCTTTTGCCCAAGCACTTGGCGAGCAACTTAACCCTAAGGTATTAAACGATCTCCCGGTAGCGATCGTGGCCCTGCCTGGGGTGGAACAATCGCAACTCGATCGGGTCGCTAAGACGGTAGCGGGAGCGAACGGTAAGGTTACTGCCACACTACAGCTCACTGAGCGCTTCATTTCGCCTGCCTACTCGCAGTATCGTGAATCTTTGGCTCCTCAAATTAGCCAGTATTTGACGGCAAAGCCTGATGCGGCAGCAAGTGCTGAGTTTGTTTTAGGGGCCGCTCTAACTCAGATTCTGACCGCAAGCGAACCGAATGGTCAGACTCTAAAGCAGATTTTGGCGAATGCCGAGAATCCGCTGATTGCTGCTCCGCAAGATGCGCCACCAGCCTCGGCAATCATCCTAGTTACCAGCGATGCTTTGCCTAACATTCCCAGTAGCACCTCGGTAGTTTCGAAGGTGGAAGGGGAAAACAATGACCACACCGCAGAACGTGCGACTTTGCACGATTTAGCCTCTGCTCTAACGGCAGCACCAAAATCGGCGCTAGCGATTGGTAACGCCACTAGCGAGGAAGCACCTTTGGCGCTTCTGCGTGCTAGCGACGCTCCTTTGACCACAGTGGATTCCTTAAACCGTGGCTCATCATTGGTTAACCTTCCTTCCGCCTTGGCTACTGCTGGTCCTAATGGGCGGGCAATTGGTTCACAAGTTGGTGCCAGCCTTCTGGTGCCGACCTTCATCTTGCCCAAATAAGTTTTCCTAAAGTTGATGCCTAGGGAGTCAAAACGATGAGCCTCGAGTACCCGAACATTTCGGCAGCAGATTTTGCAGATGAGCGTTTTACCATGCCGGTTGTTTCTCATGAACAAATCTGGCAAGGACGAATCGTTTCGCTTCATAGTGAGCAAGTGGATCTGGGTGGGAAAGAACCCGTCACGCGGGAATACGTCCGTCACCCTGGGGCCGTAGCGGTAGTACCACTGCGCGAATACGATGGCCAGACTCAAGTTTTAATGATTAAACAATACCGCCATCCAGTCGGTAAAAAACTATGGGAATTTCCCGCAGGCCTACTTGATATTGCCGGGGAGGATTACCAAGTAGCAGCAGCGCGTGAACTTGCTGAAGAAACGGATTTACAAGCAAAAACTTGGAATGTCTTGGTTGATTATTATGCCTCTCCTGGGGGATACACTGAATCTTTGCGCGTTTTCTTGGCTCGCGATTTGTCCGAGGTGCCAGTGGCACAACGCAATTTCGTTCGAGAAGAGGAAGAAGCCCTTTTTGAATATGCTTGGGTAAATCTTTCAGAGGCGTTAAACGCAGTGTTAGCGGGAAGAATTACGAACCCCTCAGCAGTACTGGGGATTCTCGCAACTAGTGCCGCTAAAGAGCAGAATTGGACCTGCTTGCGACCAGCAAATTCTCCTTGGGATCGCTAAGAAAATCTGACATTGAGCCCCGCGCTTAGCTAAGGTAATTATCTACACACTATTTGCTAACATCCTTTTTGCGAAAATCGGTTATGCTTGTGTAGTAACGATTTTTAAGGAGGGGCAGTTAGATGGCAGCCACTAACGATGAAGCCGGGACGCGACAAGCGGTTCTCGACCTTGTCGTAGAAAAAGGGCCCGTAACTGCTGCATTGTTAGCAAAAATTTTAAAGTTAACTGCCGCAGCGGTTCGCAGACATATTACTGCGCTCGAAGCTAAAGGCGCGATTACCGTAATCGAGCTCCCAGTAGACTCCAATCGTGGACGTGGGCGTCCAGCTCGCCATTATGTGGCAACCGAACAGGCTCACGATTCCTTGCCGGAGGAGTACTCTGATTTAGCTTCACGGGCAATCGAGTATCTCGGTCAAGTCGCTGGACCTGAAGCCGTAGAATCATTCGCAGCTTCACGCTCGCGCGATATTGAACGAAAATATGCTCCGATTGTGCGAGCGGCAGGCGATGATCCACAAAAGCGTGCCAAAGCGTTAGCCGATGCCTTAACCGCAGACGGCTACGCAGCAACTGTGCGCCAAGTAGGAAATGGGTTTGCCATTCAATTGTGCCAAGGGCATTGTCCAGTACAGCATGTCGCCCAAGAGTTTCCGCAACTATGTGACGCTGAAACTGCTGCCTTCTCCCGATTATTAAACGTTCACGTGCAGCGACTAGCAACTTTGGCTGGTGGCGAGCATGTGTGTACTACCCACGTACCGATGGGAATCCCAAAGGTGCGTCCGGGTTCAATGAAAACCGCGCGAACGGTTTCACCACAGGAAGGAAATAGATGAGTTCTGACTCTGCGAAGACTCCAGATGCACCTGCATCGGACGAAGAGATTATTGCCTCGATTGGGGCATATGGCTATGGTTGGCACGACTCTGACGAAGCCGGTCAAGCCGCGAAGCGCGGTCTGAACGAAGACGTTGTTCGTGACATTTCGGCGCGAAAAGGCGAACCTGAATGGATGCTAAAGCGTCGCCTAAAGGGCCTGAGCCTATTCGATAAGAAGCCAATGCCAACTTGGGGTGCTGATCTTTCGGAGATCGACTTCGATTCGATTAAGTACTACGTTAAGTCGACTGAAGACGTCGCCACCTCTTGGGAAGATCTCCCTGAAGACATTAAGAATACCTATGACCGTCTTGGTATTCCTGAGGCCGAAAAGAAACGCCTAGTGGCAGGTGTTGCCGCTCAGTATGAGTCTGAAGTGGTTTACCACCAGATTCGTGAAGATCTCGAACGTCAAGGCGTTATCTTCCTCGATACGGATACTGGTCTAAAAGAACACCCAGAGATTTTCGAAGAATACTTCGGTAAAGCTATTCCAGTGGGGGATAACAAGTTCGCTTCTCTCAATACTGCTGTATGGTCGGGTGGTTCCTTCGTTTATGTCCCTAAGGGCGTACACGTAGAAATCCCACTTCAGGCATACTTCCGCATCAACACGGAAAACATGGGGCAGTTCGAACGTACTCTTATCATCGCTGACGAAGATTCCTACGTACACTACGTAGAAGGCTGTACTGCACCGATCTACAAGTCGGATTCTTTGCACTCGGCAGTAGTAGAAATCTTTGTCAAGAAGGGTGCCCGCGTTCGCTACACCACCATTCAGAACTGGTCTAATAACGTCTACAACTTGGTTACCAAGCGTGCCATGGTAGAAGAAGGCGGCACGATGGAATGGATCGATGGCAACATCGGTTCGAAGGTTACCATGAAGTACCCAGCTGTTTACCTCTTGGGTGAACATGCTCGCGGGGAAACTCTTTCCATCGCGTTTGCCGGTGAAGGCCAGCACCAGGACACTGGTTCAAAGATGGTACACATGGCGCCAAATACCTCTTCATCGATTGTTTCGAAGTCGGTGGCACGTGGCGGTGGCCGTAGCGCATACCGTGGTCTTGTCCAGGTGATGGAAGGCGCAAACCACGCTAAATCCAACGTATTGTGTGATGCTTTGCTAGTTGATCAGATCTCGCGATCCGACACTTACCCTTACGTCGATGTGCGTACTGACGACGTCGAAATGGGACACGAAGCAACAGTTTCTAAAGTCAGTGAAGATCAGCTCTTCTACCTCATGAGCCGTGGCATGGAGGAAACCGAAGCTATGGCCATGATCGTGCGTGGCTTCGTTGAGCCTATCGCTCGCGAACTTCCGATGGAATACGCGCTCGAATTGAACCGCCTGATTGAACTGCAGATGGAAGGATCGGTAGGCTAATGACCGAACAGAATTTTAGTACTGACCACTCCCGGGCAGTCCTGGATGGTGCCCACACTCATGGGAACGAAACCAAGAAACCTCTGGGCTCGCGAGCCGATCGCCCCACCTCTTTCGACCTCAATGATTTTGAAATCCCCAGCGGTCGTGAAGAAGACTGGCGCTTTACTCCGCTTAGCCGCATCGAAAAGCTTTTTGGCCCCGACTTATCTGGGGTTGGCCCGGCAGTTTCGGTTTCTTCTCCTGAAGGAGTAGAGGTTAGCGAAGTTGGACGCGAACAAGCTAAAGATCTACAGCTAGTTGGGGCGCCAGAAGATCGCACCGCAGCTGCCAGTTGGAATGCTTGGCAGGAAGCTGTAGTTATTACCATTCCAAAAGAAATGGAATGTGCAGAGCCAATCCGTGTTCGTTTCGAAGGGAAAGATGGACAGCCAGCAGCTGGTCACCTAGTGGTCAACGCTGAGGAGCTTTCGAAAGCTACTATCGTGGTTGAACATACCGGTCATGCCTTGTATAACCAGACTGTTCAGATCGTTGCAGGGCCAGGCTCCGAACTAGTCTTCGCAGCTACCCACGAATGGGATGCACTAAGTGTTCACGCAGCTAATCACCGCATTAGTGCTGCTAAAGACGCTAAAGTTAAGCACATTATCGTGACCTTGGGTGGCGACCTTGTCCGCGTCTGCTCTGATGCTCGCTTCAGCGAACCAGGTGCCAATGTAGAAATGCTTGGCCTGTACTTCACTGACGCCGGTCAGCACCATGAACACCGACTATTCGTAGATCACTCTGCGGCCAACTGCGTTTCGCGAGTTACCTATAAGGGTGCATTGCAAGGTAACGACGCCCATTCGGTATGGGTTGGCGACGTCTTGATCGGAGCAGAAGCTTTCGGCACCGACACTTACGAACTAAACCGTAACTTGGTACTAACCGAGGGCGCTCGCGCTGATTCGGTTCCGAACCTAGAAATCGAAAACGGCGAAATCGAAGGTGCGGGGCACGCTTCCGCCACCGGCCGTTTCGATGATGAGCAGCTCTTCTACCTGTGCTCGCGTGGCATTGACGAAACTACTGCCCGTCGCCTAGTAGTTCGTGGCTTCTTCGCCGAACTCATTAATCAGATTGGGGTGCCCGCAGTCAGCGAACACCTGATGAATGTGATTGAGGCCGAGCTGAGCGGTGAATATGCTCCTACTCCTGAAGAGGACTTGGCATGAGCTTGCAGAAAGTCTGCCAGCAAAACGAAATCGAACCCGGTGAGGCTAAAGCAGTAGCTCTAGCTGATGCTTCGGGGAAAAATGTTCGTTTGGCCATCATTCGTGATCAAGCCGGTGACTGGTTTGCAGTCGAAGAACTTTGCCCACATGGTGAGGTCTCCTTGACTGAAGGCGAAATCGGTGACTGTGAAGTTGAATGCTGGGCACATTCTGCAGTCTTTAACCTAGCAACTGGAGAAGCAACTCTACCTTCTCCTCGCCCCCTAATAACTTACCCATTAACCCTGGACGGCGACGACGTTCTCGTCGACGTCGATGCCGCATAGGAAGGAAATACAATGGCAACTCTTAAGATTGAAGATCTGCACGTATCGGTGCAAACTCAGGAAGGCGAAAAGCCAATCCTTAAAGGTGTAAACCTCACTGTTAACTCTGGTGAGATTCACGCGATTATGGGCCCGAATGGCTCTGGTAAGTCCACTTTGGCATACTCTCTAGCCGGCCACCCAAAGTACGAAATCACCTCCGGTCATGCCTACCTAGATGGTGTTGACTTGGTTGATATGAGCGCTGACGAACGCGCTAAGGCTGGCCTCTTCTTGGCCATGCAGTATCCAGTGGAAGTAGCTGGTGTCACCGTTTCTAACTTCTTGCGTACTGCCAAGACTGCAATTGACGGCAAGGCTCCGGCACTTCGCTCTTGGGTTAAGGAAGTTAACGAAGCTATGGATCGTCTTCGGATGGATCCTGCTTTTGCCCAGCGTGACGTTAACTCTGGCTTCTCCGGTGGTGAAAAGAAGCGCCACGAAATTCTTCAGATGGAACTTCTCAAGCCAGCTTTCGCCGTCTTGGACGAAACTGACTCCGGTCTAGACGTGGATGCTCTGCGCATCGTCTCGGAAGGCGTCAACCGAGTTCATGACGAGGTCGGTTCAGGTATCTTGTTGATCACCCACTACACTCGTATTCTGCGCTACATCAAGCCGGATTTCGTACACGTATTCGTCGATGGTCACGTAGCCGATGAAGGCGGCCCAGAGCTCGCAGAACGCCTCGAAGCCGAAGGTTACGATCGTTACCTCGGACGCTGAAATCCGTGAATTTGGGAAATATGGAAGCAACTGTAAAGAATCCTAATTTAGGCCAAGACAAGGAAGATCTATCGCAATTGCGAAAAGATTTTCCGATTCTCTCGCGCATTGGTCGTGGGGGAAGTCCGATCGCCTATTTGGATTCGGCTGCAACCGCCCAAAAACCTCAAGCTGTGCTATCGGCGGTGGCGGACTTTGACGCCACCGCCAATGGCGCGGTTAATCGTGGTACCCACTTGTTGGGGGATGATGCCACCGAAGCTTACGAAAATGCCCGCGCACAATTAGCCGCCTTTTTCGGCACGAAGGCTTCGCAAATTGCCTACACTAGGAATGCGACTGAAGCTTTAAATCTAATCGCTCTTTCCCTGTCGGCTGGTGTCGGGAGCGGGCCAAAACTTCAGCCTGGCGACGAGGTTTGCGTTACTCGCTTAGAGCATCACGCCAATCTTGTGCCTTGGCAACAGGCTTGTGCTCGCAGTGGCGCCAAATTAGTTTGGTTAGAAGCAACTCCTGAGGGCCGGATCGACCTTGAGAGCCTCGACCGGATCAATGAACGAACTAAGGTAGTTGCCTTTACCCATGCCTCTAATGTCACTGGGGCCATCTCACCAGTCTCGCAGATCGTAGAACGAGCCAAGCATGTAGGGGCGATCACCGTCCTCGATGCCTGTCAATCAGCCCCGCATTTGCCTTTGGATCTGCCCGCTCTGGGCGTCGATTTTGCGGCTATGAGCGCCCACAAAATGTATGGGCCTGGCGGGATCGGTGCTTGGTACGCTAAAGACGACTGGTTTAATCGTCTAGACCCAGTTCTAACCGGCGGGGCAATGGTTACCTGGGTAGAGATGGAAAGCGCTACTTTCCATGAAGGTCCGCAAAAATTCGAGGCTGGAACTATGCCAGTGGCAGCTGCCGTTGGTTGGGCTGCCGCACTAAAATACCTCTCACAAGTTGGCTGGGGCGCGCTAGCTCAACATGAGTCCGACCTCGGCCAGCAACTACTTGAGGTAGTTGCCAAGTATCCGCAGGTGAAATTGTTAGGGTCTGCGATGATGAAGGATCGACTCGCCGTAGTTTCGTTCGCGATAAAGGGAATCCACCCTCATGATGTCGGACAAATTATGGATTCGGAAGACGTAGCCATTAGAGTAGGACACCATTGTGCAATCCCAATCCATACTGCTATGGGGGTCCGTTCCTCGTCTAGAGCGAGCGTGGCTATCACTACAACCAGTGAAGAAATCGAAAGATTCGATCATGCCCTTGCAGCAGTCTTAAAATTCTTCGGAGGAATGTAATGTCGGCAGAAATGGAACAACTTTACCAAGCAGTAATCCTAGACCACTCGCGATCTCGCCAAGGGTCTGGAGAAATCCCGCAGGATGCTTCAAATACTAGCCATCAGGTGAATCCTACCTGTGGGGATGAAGTTACTCTGGCCGTTGAGGTTGACGATGACGGAAAAATCACCGACTTAGTATGGGATGGCGATGGTTGTTCGATTTCTCAAGCCTCACTTTCAGTAATGTCGGAAGCAGTAGTTGGCATGGACGCGAAAGATCGTCAGGAACTAGCCAGAACTTTCAACAAAATGATGCATCTGCGGGGACAAATGCCTTCCGAGGACGAACTCGATGTGCTCGAAGACGCTGCCGCCTTTAGCGGAGTATCCAAGTTCCCCGCACGAGTCAAATGTGCTCTGCTTGGCTGGATGGCCTTGCAAGGAGCTCTTTCGGCCGCAGGCGTTGACGAAAACTACACGGAGGGTGAGTAATGAGCCCAAATGAGAATAAGAAAGAAGCAGCAGTTATGAATGAATCACTGCAAGAGCCAAGCAATCCTATGGCCGATACCAGTGAAGTGCCACAGCGCTTTGCTATGCCTCAGCCAGAACCTAGTAATGAACTTGATATGGTTTCCCATGGTTCCTTGCCAGCAGAAGACGTGGCTGAAGCGATGCGCGACGTCATTGACCCAGAACTTGGAATCAATGTAGTTGATTTAGGTTTGGTCTATGGGATTACCGTGGAAGAGGATAACCATGTCGCCCTAGACATGACACTAACCTCTGCCGCTTGCCCGCTCACCGATGTTATTGAACAGCAGTCCCAGACCGTGCTAGAACCAATCGCCAACGGTGTCACCATCACTTGGGTTTGGATGCCACCGTGGGGTCCAGATCGGATTACTGCTGATGGTCGTGAGCAATTACGAGCACTTGGTTTTAACGTTTAACAAATAGCTAAGGGGCGGTCAATGAAAGTTTGACCGCCCCTTAACTATTTCCAATTTTGGTGTTTATTTTAAGGCAAAACATAACAGGCTCAAGCTAGCCAACAAAGTTAATCCCACCAGGGTGGAGCTCAAAATGAAGGACTTCCCCCACAGCAACTTCGGAGATTTCGCCATCTATTCCTAGGAGAGTAGGGGTTAACACAGGCAGCGAGAATTGCTGAGTTTTCCATGTTCGTAAATACTGTTTTTGTTTAATATGGGTGCCCTTAAGAATAGTGGGCAAGAGCTTTAACAAACGAGGCTTGCTAATATTCGTGATTAGACAAAGATCGAGGAGCTCGTCATCCAAGGTAGCGCCAGGAACAATCTCAATTCCGCCCCCATAGTATCGCCCGTTGCAAACAGCTAATAAACACAAATCACGTTGCGTACCGGCCCAATCGTCACCTGCAGGAAAGTCCTGGGGAACTTGAATCTTGGGAAAATGGTACGTAGCCAGAGCGGTAAACAAACCGATCACATAGGCCCAGTGAGATTTCAGAACCCGTTTAATGCGATTGCCATGCGATGCCACCAGCGCATCGAAACCTACCGTCGCGCTATTAATAAAAACTTGTCCATTAACGGTGCCATAGTCTAGATGCCGGATGGGTGATTCATGGATTGCCCATAAAGCTTCTGCCAGAGTCTTTGGTAGCTCGAGTCCCGTGGCGGTGTCATTTCCCGTTCCTGCGGGGATAACACCAAGTTGCCCCGTTTTAGCCGCGATTAGTCCTCGACAAACCTCGTTAATTGTACCGTCGCCACCTACCGCGACAATTACGTCAAAAAGTTTTGCGTTTTCTTCAGCTAGCCGTGTCGCGTGACTAGGATATTCGGTCAAACGAATTTCTAAGCTAGGCGAGGTCGATCCCAAACGAGGATCGTCGGCATGCTCAAGATAGAAGCTACGAATTTTATTCGCTAGCTGAGCTGCCCGACCGCCATTGGCCGTGGGATTAAGGATAAAGAGTAAACGCACGTCATTAACCTTAGCAGAATCAAATAAAAAGCAGTTCTATTTCTGGAAAATAAAGACGAGAGCGTAAGATAAAGGAAATAGCATTACGGCAGAAAAAGAGTTTGAAATGGCAGATAACCGTCAAGAAGCAGAAAAATTCACTCCTATTTTGTCTGCTGGATTTTATCCGGTTCCTGACTCTTACCCTAAATACCTTTCAGATGGTCTGGAAATAAAGCAAACGAAACGTCGGATTTATTTACTCGTAGATTCTATTTTCGTGATCTTGACGGTTGGACTTACCCTTTGGTTCGCTGGACTTTTGCTCTGGTCTGGGATGGAATTTGCTTGGAAATCTATCGTGGTATTGCTTTTATTTTGGGCAGTGTTAGCCTATCTGCTCCTACCTCGAATCCACCAGGTCTTTACTACCTTATATGTGCCGGATTACTTTATGGCTCGGACTAAAACTGGTGACGGTCTCCTAGGAGATCCGGTAAATCTTGCTCTGCTCGGCGAGGAAGAAGATATCCACGCTATTATGGCGAAAGCTGGATGGGTTAGAGCCGATGAAATCACCTTGCGCTCATCTTGGGGCATTGTGAAGTCTTCGTTGACTGGGAAGTCGTATCCCAACGCGCCGGTCTCTGACCTGTTCTTGTTTGGACATCGCCATGCTTTTGCTTATCAACAAGAGGTTGATGGGAGTGCCGCACAACGTCATCATGTTCGTTTTTGGCCCACTCCTCAGGGATGGGACCTACCTGGCAAACAACCAGTAGACTGGCTGGCTGCGGGTACCTACGATAAATCGGTAGGATTATCTACCCTCACCTTCCAAGTCACTCACAAGATCGACGATGATGTTGATGCCGAGCGTGACTACATTATTAAAACGATCCGTTACACCGACCCGGAATGCAAGGTCAAAGTACTGGAAAGTTTTTCTACCGCCTTCCATGATCGCAATGGTGGGGGAGATATCGTCCGGACAGATGGCAACATGCCGATCCTAGATCTTTCTGGGGCAGCGATGCGACATGATAAGGCAAATGCCGATGAACATGAGGCCAAGAAAGCTAAAGACGCAGACAAAAACCATTATCGCCCAGCTAAACTGAGCACTAAACAAATTATGAATGAAACCCTCGATAAGACGTTGCCCCCACCGGCATTGGGATTCGTCGGTTTCCTAACTATCACTGCGGCTGTTTTAACCACAGTGGTCTTGGTTTTATTTGGAGCAGTCTGGCTAGGCGGGGACGGTGCCACCTTACTGGCGGAAGATGGCATAGAACTTTTGATCCTAGCAATCGCCGGCTACGCACAGTTGGTGCTCTACATCTTGACTCTCAAGAAGTACGCTTGGGCTCGAATTGGTTTGTTGAGTGTGGCAGTGGTTGCCGCTGTTTCCGATTTGTGGGCAGTTACCACTGGAAACGACTTCCACTTGACGCATTTACTGCCAGCAGCCATTTCTTTGCTCGTAGTTTTGGCTCTTACTGCCCCCGCAGTACGCGAATGGGTATCCCCGAGAGAACGTCGATCTGGCGACCTAATCGGGTCGGTTAGTCAGTAGTAGTTTCTTCAGACTTGAGAATCCGTTTCCGCACGGTATGGCGTAGGGTTTTTCCCAACTGCGACTTCGGTAGTTCCGAAACGATTTCTAGCCTAGTCGGTAGCGCGTAACGCGGAAGTGTTTTAGCTGCCAGCTGGCGTAAAGATTCTAGGGTTAGGGTAGCGCCCTCGGCTAGCTTAACGGCTGCCGTCACTTCCTCTCCGGTTGCCGCATGAGGTAGCCCGACCACAGCCACGCCGTCAATCCCAGGATGTTCTGCTAGGGCTTTTTCGACCTCTGAGGGATACACATTGAAACCATTAGTAATGATCAGCTCTTTCAAACGATCTACCATCACAATGAAACCATCCTCATTGCGAACCATATCGCCTGTTCGGAACCAACCGTCAAGGAAAACTCTTTCATTTTCAGCATCATCATCGAGGTAACCGTGGAAGACCTGCGGGCCTTGTACCAAGAGTTCTCCCACCTCGCCATCGGGTACGTCCTCGGTTGGATTCTCGGGATCGACGATCCTTAACTTGGTAGAAGGGAAAGGTAGACCGAGGGCACCATGACGGCGATCTGGAGTCAATGGGGAACCACACATGGTCGGTGCCGTTTCGCTCATCCCATAGCCTTCAATAATGAAGTGGCCGGTAGCTGCTTCCCAACGCTCTGCAATTTCACGTGAAAGGGGCATGCCACCGCTGATGGCGTACTTGATGGTGGATAGGTCAATGCCTTGCTTTGTTGCCTGCTTTTCAATGCGATCGAACATGGGGGGAACGCCCACGAAGAAAGAAACTGGGCGATGTTTATGTGCTTCTAGGGCAGCTTTAACGTCAAATGTGGGTAAGACAATCTGGGTGGCTCCCAAGCTAACCGATGCAACTAAAAAGAAGGTCAAACCAAATGAATGGAAGTAGGGGAGTAGAGACCAAAAAGTCTCTGCTGCAGCATTTAGCTTATAGACCCAGAATCGGTTCTGATTACAGTTAGCCCCGATATTTTGATGGCTCAAGGGAACAGATTTGGGTACTCCGTTTGTGCCACCAGTATGGAGGATCACTGCAATATCATGCGCAGTCGCTGTCGGGATTTGAGTCGCGATAGGTTTAGCCTTGGCTACCGCTTGGTCCCAACTAGTAGCCTGGGCTGGGACCGGTCCACGCATTTTTTCTTTTAGCGCTTTGGCTTTAGCAACTGGTAGCTTTAAAGCTAGGCGCTTGGTTAGCGGTAGACTGGCGGAAATATCCACAGTAAAGACCGTGCCACCATTTTCAGTTAAGGACATAAAATTGTCTGCGCACTTTTCCCACACCACTGCCACTTTTCCCTGATGGCGAGCTAGCTGTGTGGCAATCTGGGAAGCCGGAGCTAAGGGATTATGCTCGGCTGCTACAGCTCCTAAGCGCATTAGGGCATAAAAAACGACAAAGTGCTGAGGGCAATTTGGTAAAGCAACTGCGACGGTGTCACCTTTACGCACGCCTGCATCATAAAGTACTTGAGCTGCTTTTAGCGCAGCTTGGTTGATATCTTGGTAATTCCATACGCGTCCCATGAAGTCAATTGCTGCATGTTTCGGCCAAGCATTAGCGGCACGCGATAGATTTTCGTATAGAGAGCCTTCAGGTAAAGGAATTTCGAAGGGCACACCTCGATCGTAGTAGCGGTGCGCTTGTTCTAAAATGTCTTGGTACGACACAAGAAAACCTCTCTCCTGGCGGGACTCAGCTTATTAACGTTACCCGAAAAATCCTTCTGGTGACTACACTAACAGTGATTTTAGGCTTTTTTCGGTTGATTTTTCCGAAAAATAGCTATTTTCTCGATTTACAAAAGGTACACTAGCTAGGTGATTAATGTATCTGAGTTGAGCCTGCGAATCGGTGCTAGGACCCTTGTCGAAAATGCCTCCTTCAAGGTTGATAAAGGAATGCGGATTGGACTTGTCGGCCGAAATGGTGCCGGTAAAACCACTACAATGCGACTTTTGGCGCAATCAAACGAAAACTCAGATATTGTTGAGCAGACTGGCCAGATTAAGGTAACCGGTACAGTTGGTTATTTGTCACAAGACCCACGCGAGGGCGATAGCGATATGCTGGCCAAGGAACGCATCCTGTCAGTACGTGGGATCGATAAGCTGATTGCTCGAATTAAAAAAGCTGAGGCACAGATGTCCCAGGCCCAAGGGGACAAACAAGTCAAAGCGATGGAAAAATACGTCCGGCTTGATCATGAATTTACTGTGGCCGGTGGCTGGGCCGCTAACTCTCAGGCATCGCAGATTGCGGCCGCCCTCGGTCTAGACGAAAGAGTTTTGGCCCAACCACTTGGAACTCTATCTGGTGGTCAGCGTCGTCGAGTTGAACTTGCACGAGTTTTGTTTTCTGAAGCGGATGTTCTACTGCTAGATGAGCCAACTAACCACTTAGACCATGATTCCATCATTTGGCTCAGAGACTATTTGAGAACCTATCCTGGTGGCTTTATTGTGATCTCCCACGATGTAAAGCTGCTTGCTGATACGGTCAACCAAGTGATGTATCTTGATGCCAATCGCGGTGTCCTTGATATCTACCATCTGGGCTGGGAAGCCTATCTGAAACAGCGCAGTGACGATGAGCGTCGCCGTCGTAAGGAACGGGCACAGGCCTTGAAAAAAGCTGAAGCTTTACGCCTGCAAGGCGAAAAAATGCGGGCAAAAGCGACTAAAGCAGTTGCTGCGCAACAGATGCTTCGCCGAGCAGAAGAGCTCTTTGCCCTAGCTGGCAATGAAGCAGAAGTCGAAAAAGTTGCACGGCTGCGTTTTCCTGAACCGGCAGCTTGTGGCAAGGTCCCATTAACAGCTGAAGGGATCAGCAAGTCCTATGGCTCGCTAGAAGTTCTAAGCGGAGTCGATTTAGCTATCGACCGCGGAGCGAAAGTAGTTGTCCTAGGTCTAAACGGTGCTGGTAAAACCACTTTGCTACGAGTCCTTGCGGGAATCGAACCGGCAGACGCAGGTGAAGTTATCCCTGGGCATGGCCTAAAGCTCGGATACTACGCTCAGGAGCATGAAACATTGGATGTGCATGCCTCTGTCTTTGAGAACATGATGGCGGCTGCCCCCGACGACTTTGACGATACCAAGGTGCGAAACGTCCTCGGCCAATTCTTGTTTTCTGGTGATGATATTTACAAGAGCGCTGCTGTCCTATCAGGGGGAGAAAAGACGCGTCTAGCTTTGGCAACTTTGGTTGTTTCAGCGGCGAATGTGCTGTTACTTGACGAACCCACCAACAACTTGGATCCTGCCTCGCGTGAGGAAATCTTATCTGCTTTGCGGACTTACGAGGGCGCGGTCGTCCTTGTGACTCACGATGCCGGAGCGGTCGAAGCACTTAACCCAGATCGAGTATTGCTCTTGCCTGACGCCGATGAAGATCTTTGGTCAGATGACTATTTGGAACTTGTCACGCTGACCTAACTTGTTTACTCGGTATATTTCTCCTCGCTGCTATCAAAAACAGGTTAGAAGGCTGAAAATTCGCCAATTTGGACTTTCTACCCAAACTGGGTAGAAAGAAGTGATAAATTCCGATTTGGCTTGCTCTTTTATGTCCAACTGTGTGGGTATATTTTCTTTATAGGTTTTATTTACGTTATTATTGAAAAATGAAATCAACTTTAGTTTTAGTTCGTCACTCCACCGCAGCTCGTTTCGACTTAGCCGGTGATCGTGCGCGCCAGCTAACGGAAGAAGGCAAACGCCAAGCGGGCGAACTAGGAAAACTATTGGCTGAGAGTTTAACCGAATCGATCGAGCAGGTGTGGGTTTCGGATGCAGTTCGGGCGCAACAAACTGCCAAGGAACTACTTAAATACTTGCCGCATCAACAGGTTTTCACGGATCCGACCATTTACGAATACGATGTAGATAACCTGCGCGAAATCGTGCATAACTGTGATTCTTCGTCGCTAATGATTATTGGGCACGAACCTACGATTTCTTCCTTCGGGGTCAGCTTACTTTCAGAAGAATGCCAGCAGCGGGAACAGTTTTATGGGGGCATCCCCACCGCATCTGCCTTGGTAATGCGGTCTGAAACTTCTTTAGCTGAGCTTAGCTGCGCTTCTTGCGATCTTTTAGAGTTTATTCACGCAAAGCCACTTTAAAAACTAGCGGCTGCTACTAGTACCGTTGGGGTTAAAGCAAGTAGCAGTAAAATGGCCAGTAACCACGGTCGGGTATAGACGATAGCGACATATTCGCGAATACTCCCGACTGGCCAATACCAGCTTTTGGTAGGGGCCGGAATGACTTGACCGGGGAGATTTAGATGCTTTAGCCAGCGTTTAGTGCGCCACAAATGGAATGAGTTAGTTACCACCAGAAAATCGCCACTCCTTTCTGGCGCCTCTTTTGCTAGTAGTTCACTTGAGAAAATCAGATTTTCTTTAGTAGAAACCGATTTATCTTCTTGCCATATTTGCGTTTCTGGCAAACCATTTTCGCTTGCGTATTCCGCCATTGCTGAGGCTTCGGTACAAGGTTCGTCCACTCCTTGTCCACCTGACATGATGACGGGCACCTGAGGCATTTGCTGTCCGAGGGCGATTGCAGTGTCTAGCCGGCGTTGTAATAGCGGTCCAATTTTGAAGGTAACATTTGCGCCTAAGACGATGATGGCGGCAATCGGGGGCGTAATTTTGGGCTTCTTTAGCCATGCCGCAAAGGTGAGTAAAAGGGTGCTGGCATAGCCAAAAAGCAAGACTATAGGGAAGAACGATAAGGCTAACCACCAGCTTTTCGAGGCGTCATCAATTAGAAAAAATAGGCCAAGGAAGCCTTCTAAGAAGGTGGCTAGTAGTAGGTATGCTAAACCTGAAGTTATTTTTGGCCGTCGTAAGGTGAGAAGATAAATCGAGCTGTAAAGGCTAAGGGCAATGCATAAACCGATGAGGATAAATGCAGCTTGGTACCAGGGGAGTGGAATCGTGGGCAAAGACGACATGACGCTTCCTGTAAATGGTGGGAGGACGACTATAGCCTAACAAAAATTTGGGGACTAGCCAGTTAGGTAGTCCCCAAATAACAAAGGAAAATAAACTATGGTTTAATAACCATGCCCTTGGGAGCAACCACGATGCCGCTCTCAGTGACAGTTAAACCGCGTTCGCGATCATGGTCTAGGTCGACACCAATTTGTGCGCCTGGTTCGACTACGCAGTTCTTATCCAAGATTGCTCGATGGACTACCGCTCCACGGCCAATCCGAGCATTATGCATCAGCACAGAACCGGAGACGTCTGCCCACGAGTGGACATAGACTCCAGGGGAAAGAACTGAACGTTGCACCTTACCACCAGAAATAATGACCGAAGGTGAAACGATGGAGTCAATCGCAATACCCATGCGATCAGAGCTACCGTAAACGAACTTGGCTGGTGGTAAAGAGCCACCCAAACCGGTGTAAACTGGCCAGTCGCTATTGTAGAGATTGAAGACAGGGTTGATTGAGATGAGATCCATATTGGCTTCGTAGTAGGCATCTAGGGTACCTACGTCACGCCAGTAGTCACGATCTCGTTCAAGTGAACCCGGCACTTCGTTGTTGATGAAGTCGTAAACTCCCGCAGCACCTTGGGAAACGAAATAAGGCACGATGTTGCCACCCATGTCGTGTTTCGAATCTGGATCTGCGGCGTCCTTTTCCAAGGCCTCTTTGAGTTCTTTGGTGGAGAAGATGTAGTTACCCATTGAGGCGAGAACCTGATCAGGGGCATCAGGAAGTCCCTGAGCATTATCTGGTTTCTCTAGGAAGTTTACGATCTTGCCATTTTCGGCTTCGATGACACCAAACTGGTTTGCCAAAGATAGTGGTTGGCGAATCCCAGCGACAGTGCAAGGAAGCCCTGAATCGATGTGATGACGCAACATCTGATCGAAGTCCATTCGATAAATGTTGTCGGCACCGGTGATCACGATGTAATCCGGCATTTCGTCGTTGACGATGTTCATTGACTGATAGATAGCATCGGCGCTACCTAGGTACCAGTGCTTACCCATGCGCTGCTGGGCAGGAACTGGAGCCACAAAGTTACCCAATAGGGTGGACATACGCCAGGTAATCGTGACGTGACGGTCTAATGAGTGAGACTTGTATTGAGTGAGTACCACGACTTTGAGGAACCCAGAGTTCACAATATTAGACAAGGAAAAATCAATCAATCGGTAGTGTCCAGCAAATGGAACTGCTGGTTTTGCCCGGTCGACTGTTAGCGGCATTAGGCGTTTTCCTTCGCCGCCTGCCAAAACAATTGCAAGTACTTTCTCAGTTGCCATGTTCACATCATAGCGACTGAATGCACACCTTTGCACGCCCAGAGGGGTTAGAATAGGTAACAACTCGGAACGAAAGGATTATTATGCGAGTCGACTTGTTGACCAAAGAGTTCCCACCAAAGGTTTATGGGGGAGCAGGAGTTCACGTTGCAGAACTGTCAAAAGTGTTGGCAGAACTGGTAGAAGTCAAAGTGCATGCTTTCGGAGGGCCGCGTGAAAATGCCCCAGAAGTCCACGGTTACAACGATGTAGCTGAACTTGCTGATGCTAATGCTGCCTTGCAATCTCTGGGAGTAGATCTCTGTATGGCGCAGGGCGCCGAAGGTGCTGATTTGGTACATTCGCATACTTGGTATGCCAATATGGCTGGTCATTGGGCCAAGCTACTACACGGTATCCCGCATGTTATTTCCGCTCACTCCTTGGAGCCTTTGCGCCCTTGGAAAGCGGAGCAGCTACAGGGTGGCTACCGAGTTTCGTCTTGGGCCGAGAAGACTGCGTATGAAGCGGCTGATGGCATTATTGCGGTTTCGAATGGGATGAAAGAAGACATTCTTCGTTGCTACCCAAATATTGACCCCAAAAAGGTTTATGTCGTTCACAACGGGATCGATCTCGACGGCTGGTTGCCAGATCACTCTGAGGCAGGTGCTGTTGCTGCTAGTAAAACTCTTGCCCGTCTAGGAATTGCTCAGGGCGTGCCGACCGTCGTGTTCGTCGGACGGATTACTAGGCAGAAGGGCTTGCCATACCTTCTTAAGGCATTACGTCAGCTACCTGCTGAGGTGCAGATTGTGCTTTGTGCTGGGGCTCCAGACACCCCGCAGATTATGCAAGAAGTTGTTTCTTTAGTAGAAGAGTTGCGCAAAGAACGCGAGCAAGTGATTTGGATTGAGGAAATGCTTCCGCGTGAGGAACTAGTCCAGGTGCTTGATAACTCGACTTTGTTTGTTACACCATCGGTATATGAACCGCTAGGAATTGTAAATCTTGAGGCCATGGCAGTATCTTTGCCGGTCGTAGGGACCGCAACTGGTGGTATTCCTGATGTGATTGTGCATGAAGAAACTGGTTTATTGGTGCCAATTGAACAGGTGACTGACGGTACTGGCACGCCATTGGATCCCGAAAAGTTTGAAAATGACTTAGCAGCAGCGATTAATCGGGTGCTTGCTGATCCTGCTTGGGCAGCCGAAATGGGACGGGCTGGACGTAAACGCGTGGAGGATCATTTCTCATGGTCAGCAATCGCAAAACGCACCGTTGCCGTGTACGAGCAGGTTCTTGCCGGATTCGACAGTTAGAATAGGACTATGGTCGAAGTATTTTCACTAAAAGATGTTGTAGTATCCATCGCTGGTCAGCAGATCCTTTCAATTCCCGATTGGCAGGTTTTAGAAGGACAGCACTGGGCAGTTTTGGGTCCGAATGGAGCAGGTAAAACTACGCTAGCGCGAGCTTTAACTGGTCGTTTACCGCTTGAAAGTGGCACTTTGTCTGTACTAGGCGAAGAAATTAGCCGGTATAGCGCCACTGAAATCGGTCGTTTAATCGGTTTTGCTTCAACTTCTTTTACTACCAAACTAAATGCGAAGCAATCAGCGCGTGATGTTGTACTAGCGGCAGCTCATGGTCTATCTCGACGCTTTCAAGAAGAATACGAAGAGATTGACTTCTTGCGCGCAGACAGTCTGCTCTCCGCTTTTGGTATTTCGCATTTGGCTCAGCGTACTTTTGGAACTTTATCCGAGGGCGAGAAACAGCGCGTTCAAATCGCTCGCGCCTTTATGGCCGACCCGCAAGCTTTGGTACTTGATGAACCAGGTGCCGGTTTGGATCTAGGTGCTCGTGAAACCCTGCTACTCGCTTTGACTGAATTGGCTAACGATCAACGATCGCCCGCCATGGTGGTGATTACTCATCACATTGAACAGATTGCCGCTGGCTTTACCCACGTGTTGCTATTGAACCAAGGTCAGCCAGTAGCAGCCGGTCCAATCGATGAAGTGCTTACTAGTGAAAACCTCAGCAAGGTTTACGGCTTTGAATTGCAAGTAAACAAGGTTGATGGACGTTGGCTAGCCCAAGGAAAGCGCTGAAATGGGCCCAATCGTTTGGTTAATTGCAGCGGTACTTTTGGGCTTGCTCGAACTGTTGACTGTTGATCTGACCTTCTTGATGCTTTCAGGCGGGGCACTAGCTGCCAGTGTGGTTGCTTTCGCCGCTCCTGAAGCTAGCTGGTATTGGAGCGTGGGAGTATTTTCCCTGGTATCGGTTGCTTTATTGTTCCTTGTGCGACCGCGCTTGCGTCGGCACCTGGAAGAGAAGCTTCCAAAGTTGCAAACCAATGCTTCAGGTCTAGTGGGCTTAAATGCGGTAGTTTTGCGCGAGGTAACTACTCGCGATGGTTTAGTAAAACTATCAGGGCAGGACTGGACAGCACGCACGATCGAAGGCGTCTTGCCGGTCGGGTCCACTGTGCAAGTTACCGCTATTGACGGAGCCACTGCAGTGGTTACCGCCATGCCACAAATGGTTAAAACCCCCTCAAACGGAGAGGAAAAATAAATGGATTACGAACCATCGGTGTTTAGTAGTTTAGGAACTTTGCTACTGCCTTTACTACTCATCATTCTAGTAGCCATCCTGATTAAGAAGAGCATTGTCGTTGTTCCCCAAGCGCGAGCCGTGGTCGTTGAACGACTAGGAAAATTTAAAGCCCAATGGAACGCTGGCCTTCACTTCATGTGGCCAGTTTTGGACCGTGTAGTGGCGAAGATTGACTTGCGTGAACAAGTTGTTTCCTTCCCACCGCAGCCGGTAATTACTTCTGATAACGTAACAGTTTCGATTGACTCGGTGGTTTACTACCAAGTTAACGAGCCTGCCAGAGCCACCTACGAAATTGCCAATTTCATTCAGGCAATTGAACAGTTGACTGTAACCACCCTGCGTAACGTGATTGGTTCGATGGATCTGGAAGAAACCTTGACCAGTCGCGATAACATCAATGGGCAGCTCCGTGGCGTCCTCGACGAGGCCACCGGAAACTGGGGTATTCGTATTAACCGTGTGGAGCTTAAAGCGATTGAGCCACCGCCCTCGATCCAGCAAGCTATGGAAAAGCAGATGCGAGCTGAACGCGATAAGCGTGCCGCCATTTTGACTGCGCAGGGTCATCGTGAATCTGAAATCTTGACCGCTGAAGGTGAAAAGCAGTCGGCCATTCTTCGTGCCGAGGGTCAAGCTCAGTCCGCTATTTTGCGAGCTAAGGGTGAATCTGAAGCTATCCAGAAGGTCTTCGCCGCGATTCATGAAGGCAATCCAGATCCTAAGCTTCTGGCATACCAATACCTACAAATGTTGCCTGAACTTTCTAAGGGTGAAGGATCCAAGGTTTGGGTAGTTCCCACGGAATTAACTGCCGCTTTGCAGTCTATTTCGCAGGGATTTAGCACCAAGGAATAATCTTCGTCTTGCCCTTTGGCCATCTTGGTCAAAGGGCAAGCTTTATCTCGGGAGAACAAATGCTTACTGCAGCTCAACAAGAAGTACTACAAACTATTGCGGATCGTCAGATTCGATTTATCACCCTTTGGTTTGCAGACGTATCAGGTGTACTAAAAGGGGTAAGCATTGCTCCCGGCGAATTAGAAGATGCCTTTAAGGAAGGGATTGGCTTTGATGGGTCCTCCATCGAGGGTCTAACCCGTATTTATGAATCTGATATGCTGCTCAAGCCAGATGCTGCCACCTTCCAAGAATTGCCTTGGCATCAAGAAGAGCGTGTCGCCAGAATGTTTTGCGATGTGCTCGGGCCAGATGGGCAGCCAGCTTTCTCTGACCCACGAGGCGTCTTAGAACGGCAAATTGAAAAGCTGGCGGAGTTGGGCTTTCATTGCCAGGTACATCCCGAGGTCGAATTCTATTTGTTAGCTGATGTGCCTAAGCCTAACGAAGAACCAGTTCCTTTAGATCGAGCTGGCTATTTCGATCATGTTTCTGGAGGCCGTTCCCACGACTTTAGACGCAAGGTAGTTTCTGTACTCGAAGAAATGGGAATTTCTGTGGAATTCTCCCACCATGAAGGTGGCCCGGGGCAGTCTGAAATTGATTTACGTGCGGTCGATGCCCTGCAAGCAGCGGATAATATTATTACCCTCAAGGCGGTAGTGGAAGAACTGGCAGAGCGTGAGGGCATCATTGCAACGTTCATGCCTAAGCCATTCGCGAATGCCCCAGGGTCTGGAATGCACGTGCACTTGTCCTTGTTCGAGGGCGAGGAGAACGCTTTTTATTCGCCCTCGGGACAATATCAAATGTCCCAAACTGCCCAACGTTTTATGGCTGGTATCTTGCACCATGCTCGTGGCATCAGCGCGATTACTAACCAGCATGTGAACTCCTACAAGCGACTTTGGGGCGGGGGAGAAGCGCCCTCGTACGTCTGCTGGGGACATAACAACCGTTCAGCTTTAGTGCGAGTACCCCTCTATAAGCCAGGGAAATCCTCTTCAGCCAGAATCGAATTCCGCGGCATGGACTCGGGAGCAAATCCCTATCTGGCACTGGCCGTAATTCTTGCTGCCGGCCTTTCTGGGATCACCGAAAAAATGGTACTTCCGCCAGAAACCGAGGACGACGTATGGGGTCTTACGGAAACTGAGCGAAGCGCCCTCGGAATTGCGGCGCTACCGACTTCTTTATCATCTGCTGTCAAGCTAATGTCTCGTTCCGATTTGGTTGCACAGACCTTGGGTGAAGAAGTATTTTCGTATTTTGAACGAAATAAGCGGGCGGAATGGCAAGAATATCGAGCACAAATTACTCCTTACGAGTTAAATCGCTTCCTATCGCCATGCCCGTTGAACTCCCGACCTCGTAACTAATACCAAGATGATGCCTTTAACTGGTCGAGTATTGCGTCAATTGGGATTTGTCAGTCCCGAAAGTTTGCTTGCTTGGGCCGAGGCAGGCGAATTTACGATCACTCCATTTTTCGAGAGTGCTTTTGCCAAGTGTGCTGACCCGATGGCCGCCAGCTTGGCGCAAGTTCGTCTAGAAGCCACCAAAGATCCGATAGTGGCAAAAGTACTAGCCGATCCCTTGTGGTACACGCGCTTTATTCGCCTGGCGGGTGCTAGTGATGCGCTAGCTGACATGCTGATTGCCAATCCGAGTTGGCTAGCATGTTTGGCACAAACAACTTTGAGCTTGGGCGATCACGACAGCACTCCTGATACATCCGAAAAATGGGCGCAAACAGCTAAAGAAGGGCTACTAAATAAAGTTACCAAGGCCCTTAATCCGCAACTCGGAGGAGCAGATATTGCTGGGGCAACCACTGTGCTTCGCGAGACTTACTTCCAGCTCTTGATTGAAATCGCAGCTGCAGATTTGATGGCAAATGATCAACTACAAGCAGTGGAAACGGTCAGCTCGCTGTTAGCAGCACTGGCAGATTTTGCGATTGCAGGTGCCCTGCTCATCGCTGGGGCGGAAGAACCTACTTTGGCCATTGGAAACAACCCTGGGCAACCGCTTAAAGTGGCGGTAATCGCCCTCGGCAAATGTGGTGGTCAAGAGCTTAACTACATATCAGATGTGGACGTGGTTTTTGTAGCCCGATGGGATGAAGCGCAACTCACTGCCACTCAAGCTCTAGCTACCGCAGAGCGGGTAGCAGTGGCAGTTTCAACTGTGATTAGTGGCCCAGGCTTAGCTCGTCCCTTATGGCCCCTGGACACCGCTTTGCGTCCAGAAGGACAAGCTGGCTCTTTAGTGCGTTCCTTGGAATCGTATCGTCAGTATTATCAAAGATGGGCACAATCGTGGGAATTCCAAGCATTGCTGAAAGCCCGTTATTGTGCCGGTGATGAGGAGCTTGGCACCCAGTTTGTAGCAATGGCCCAAGAGTTGGTTTGGCAGGCTGCGAATCGTCCAGAATTTGTCGACTCAGCACGCGCTATGCGAACTAGAGTAGAAGCTAATATTGCCTCCAAACAACGGGCACGACACCTCAAACTAGGCCCTGGTGGTTTGAGAGATATTGAGTTTACAGTCCAACTACTTCAACTGGTACATGGCAGGGTAGACGAGGGCGTACGTTCTCCTCATACGTTAACCGGTATTCAACAGCTTTCCTCTGGTGGATATATTGGTCGTGAAGACGGTGAGGTATTCGGCCGAGCTTATCGACTTTTACGTTTGATTGAACATCGTGCTCAGCTGGCTAAATTGCAACGTACTCACGTGATTCCAACGCAAAATAGAGCATTGCAACGACTTGCTCGTTCTACCTTGATTGCCACCCAACAAGCCGGGCCAGCCATAGAGACTTTTGAAACACTATGGCAGGAAACTGGTAAGCAGGTTCGAAAACTCCACGAACGATTGTTTTATCGTCCTCTTTTGGGGGCAACTGCGCGTCTAAGCGAGGACGAACTGGCTTTGACTTCGAGTGCTGCTCAAGATCGTTTAGCTGCCATCGGTTTCTCAGATCCTAAGCGGGCACTTCAACAGCTTGAGGTATTGACTGCGGGGGCAACTAGACGGGCAACGATTTTGCGGCAAATTCTGCCCGCGCTACTAGGGGTGTTGGCTAATGGGGCTGATCCTGATGCGGGACTACTCGGCTTCCGTATTTTGGCGGAGGAAGTGGGAAATACCCAGTGGTTTGTCCGTTTATTACGCGACTCTAAACAAGCTGCAACTCGTTTGTGCCAGATCCTACCTAATTCGGTTTTTGTTACCGATGCATTGGTTGCTTCGCCGACTTTGATTAAGTGGCTTGATGCCGATGATGAGCTGGTTGCTCCCGATAAACACGAGCTTGAGGCGCAACAACTAGCGGTACTATCACGTCAGGAAGATAGTGAATCTGCGATAAATCGAGTACAAGCTGCCAGGCGTCGAGAATTAACCAGAGCCGGATTATCAGATCTGATCTTTGGAATTAATACCGAGAAAAATGCCAAGATCATTTCTCAGGCAAATGATCTGGCAGTGCAAGGAGCCCTTCGTATTGCCCAATATGAAATAACTGGTCATATTGGGGAAGGAGCTCCGAAGCAGTGCATCGTTGCGATGGGTCGCTTTGGAGGAAACGAATGTGGCTATGCTTCTGATGCGGACGTGATGTTTATCCACGAATCAGCTGAGCTAACCGAGGACGCCATCGGTATTGTCAATCGACTCAGTCAGATTTTACAATCTGGAACTTGGCGATGGAGTGTGGATACTTCGCTTCGACCGGAAGGGAAGAATGGTCCACTTTCTAGGTCTTTTGAGAGCTTCGAAACCTATCTGGCAAAATGGTCTGAACCATGGGAACGCCAAGCTTTGCTTCGGGCCCGTGTAGTGGCTGGTGATCCAGATTTGGCCGAGCAAGTTACCCAAGAAATTACGCAGTTTTGTTATAGTCGAGGGCTTTCGGCTCAAGAACTTGCTCAGATTAGACTCCTAAAAGCCCGGATGGAAAAAGAGCGTCTTCCCCGCGGAGTAGATAAACAAAAACACGTGAAACTTGGCCCAGGTGGGCTCGCTGATGTCGAATGGGCCGCCCAGCTAACGCAGCTGACTTACGGACACGAGTTCCCGCAGCTGCGCACGACCTCGACCCGACAAGCTTTGAGAGCAGCTGAAAGTTTGGGGATTCTAAGTAGTGAACAGGTAAGTGCATTATTAGCGTCTTGGGACTTCGCGGCTCGGATTAGAGCGGCAAATACGCTAGTAAGTGGTCGACTAAGTGGACCCAAGCTGGATTTACTCCCGCAAGATCATCGGGCTTTGATACCCCTAGCGCGGATTTTAGGGTATCAAAGCGGCGCAGAAAGAACTCTAGTTGAGGACTATCTACGCACTGCTAGGCATGCACGAGAAGTATTTGACGAGATCTTCTGGCCACGAACGGTAGATGAGTTGTAACTAAACTAAAAAGCAATAGTTGCCACTCAGACTAGAGCACCTTAGAGAGGAATTCTTTAGTTCGTGGATGCTGCGGATTACTTAAAACTTGCTCAGCATTGCCAACTTCTACGATTTGTCCTTCATCCATAAAGGCGATTCGATCGGCAACTTCTTTAGCGAAACCAATTTCGTGGGTTACGACCACCATTGTCATTCCGCCCTCGGCTAGTTCTTTCATGACGGCTAATACTTCGCCGACTAGTTCTGGATCAAGGGCTGAGGTAGGTTCGTCGAATAGCATTAGTTCTGGATCCATTGCCAACGCTCGGGCAATGGCCACACGTTGTTGCTGTCCACCAGAAAGTTGAGCGGGATAATGATCCACTCGGTCTTGGAGACCAACTTTTTCTAGTTGCTTTAGCGCTTCTGCCTTGGCTTTTTCCTTATCCCATTTCTTGACCAAGCGTAAAGCGCACATGACATTTTCACATGCGGTCATATGAGGGAACAGATTAAAACGCTGGAATACCATGCCCATTGCCCGGCGTTGCTCGGCGCGTTTGGCTCCTGGTAACTTTTGGAGGTGAGCAGAACGATCCCAGAACTTCCAGGCTGGGGGAGTAACCTCTTCGATCCCCAGTAGCTGGCCGTCAAGGAAGATGGCTCCTGCGCTGACTTCCTCTAGTTCACCCATACAGCGTAGTAAGGTTGATTTGCCTGAACCAGAGGGGCCGAGGAGTACCCAGACCTCGCCGGGCATAACGTCGAGGCTGACGTCTTTTAATACGTGAAGCTGACCGAAAGCTTTATGCACATTGCGAACGGAGAGCAAGGCTTTTGGATTTGGCGGGTCGATCTTTCCTAGACATTGGCTCTGCGAAATATCGGTTTGTGAAGCAGTTTTCGCCGAAGTCTTAGGACTGAGAGTATCGTTCTTTGTGTGGCTCATGGGGTGTACTCCAAGAATGGGTCATCTTTCGTGGTCTTAGCTTCGTTGATCGCTTGTTGTTTACGGGAGGTGAATAATGGCAAGCGGCGTGATTTTTGCGCCTTAGCTTGCTTCTCGTCACCGTTTTGTCCGCGACCGAAATAGGCCTCTAGATAGTATTGGCCGACCATCAAGATGGAGGTAATTAGGAGATACCAGAAGGCAGCTACGATCAATAGCGGCAATGGCTGGTAAAGGCGTTGGCCGATCCGACTAGCTGCGTAAGTCAGCTCAGTGGTCACAGGGATGGCCACCACTAGAGAGGTGGTTTTCAACATGGAGATGGTTTCGTTGCCGGTGGGAGGAACGATCACTCGCATAGCCTGCGGAAGAATAATTCGCCACATGATCTGTCGTCCGTTTAGGCCGAGGGCGCGGGCGGCCTCGGCTTGCCCAGGATCGACTGAATCTAGACCGGAACGGACGATTTCGGCTAAGTAGGCGCCTTCATTGAGCCCGAGGCCGACTACTGCGCAAACAACTGCGGTAAAGATGGTCTGGGTGTCGAAATGAAAGAATTGTGGCCCAAACGGAATACCTAAACTAATTTGTTGATACAGGCTGGGCAGGAGTCCCCAGAAGATTAGCTGGGTGTAGATTGGAGTTCCGCGGAAGAACCAGATGTATGCCCAAGCGACGCCCCGAGTAATTGGATTTTTACTCTTTCTCATAATTGCGGCAGTAACCGCTAGGATTACGCCGAGTACCATGGCTAAAACAGTAAGTTTGAGCGTTTCTAGGACACCCTTGATAATGGTTGGTGCAAACAGCCATTTCCAAACAAGATCCCAGTGGTAGTTCGGGTTAGTAATTAATCCGGAGAGGAGCATAGCAGCTAGGAGCGCAACAATAATTGCGCTCACCACCCGCCCCCAAGATGGGGGAGATTTAATTACTAGGGGCGTGAACTTGGGTTCAGACATTAGGTTAACCTTGTATTGTTTAGTTCAGTTTCGAGGTCTTGATTGCCGAGGACGGGGCAACGTCCCAGCTGGCCAAAATCTTATCGATTGTTCCGTCATCAATCAACGCTTGAACGCCTGCTTGGATGACTTTTGCAAGCTGTTCATCGTTCTTGGCAACGACGATGCCGGCATCATCGCTGTCGATAACATCGCCAACGGTTTTGAACTCGTTGGGGTGTTTCTTGGAGGTGAAAGCAGCTGCGATGTTGTCGACCATGATTGCGTCCAACTGACCGCCACCAAGTTTGGTGGTCAGCATTTGGGCATCTGATTCTGGTTTGAGTGAGATAGCAGCTTTACCATCAGCGGTGCATTTGGCAGAGGCATCTTCAAGATAGGTCTGCTGTGAGGTGCCGGACTGAGCACCAAGAGTCTTGCCACAAAGGTCATCGGTTTTGAAGCCGTCGTTATCGGCCTTAACCATGAACAAAGAGCCCGATTTCATGTACGAAACCATATTTACTTGTTGTGTACGTTCTGGGGTGATGGAAAAAGATGAAATCGCGGCATTGTACTTATTGCCCACTGCTGGCAGGATTGAATCGAAAGGTGCGTTAGTGTACTCGGCTTTTAGTCCAAGCTTGGCGGCTAGTGCGCTCATAATGTCGATATCAAATCCTGCTGGTTGATTTGTGGCTAGATCAATGTATTCAGCTGGTTCGTAGTCGGCGCTGGTGCCAACGGAAAGCTTGCCACTTTCAGCAATCTTGGCAGGAACTTCTGCTGCGAGTTTATCGTCTTTCTGTACGGTGCTGAGGTCAAAGCCGCTGCCGTTGCTAGCGGTAGGGGTAGATTCGATTTCAGGATCCGCATTGGAGCAGCCGGCGAGGGTTCCCAAAGCTAGGGCGGTAACAGCAATAGCAATAGTCTTTTTCATGATAGTCTCCTAATAAGTTGTGCAAACATATACATGGTAACGCATAAAAATGCATTATGTTGGAGTATTTGTGTGAAATAAAGCACGGGGTGGCAAGATAAATCTTGTCACCCCGTGCTTTCTGAAGTCATTTTGAAGGTTTAAATATGCAATTAGCGGTACATAGACTTCTTGGAAACTCGTACCTTATTAGGATCAACGCCCTTAGGGATACCTGCTGTCGGTGGCTTGATTGCTGCTAAACGACGGTCAACCGCTGGAACTTCTTGCTTGGTGAGCGCCTTCTTGTATGAACGTAGCTGCTTAGCTAATTTCGGCAGAGGAATTTGACCGTCTTCGTGGCCATATTGAATTAAGTGGATAGGCACAGTTGGCGCTAGTCGCTTAACTCGACGACGTTCTTCTTCTAGTAGTTTCGTAACTCGGTGAGCTGGTCCTTCGGAGATCAAAACCACGCCTGGGCGTCCGATTACTCGCCAAACCAAATCCTGATCACGAGTAACTACTGCTGGGGTATCAGAAACGATCCAACCTTTAGACTGTCTAGATAGGACTGCACCTACCGCGCCTGGACGCCCATCAATCTGAGCGTATAGTGCTGGGTTGAGCAGTACGGTGAGGAAAATTAGGCAGATTAGAGCTGCTAGTAGTAGGCCAGAAATCGGGTATGAAATCCAATGCCCAGTAGCTACGCCGAGGGCGATGCTTCCACCGAATACTACTACCGCAACAGCTAAGAATGCCCATCCAAGCCAAGTGTAAGTGCGCTGAACTAGAGTGTAAGCATCTTTTAGATTGTGGTAAAAGCGTCGTTTCTTCGGCTTTTCGATCTCAGTGTTTTCGGCCATTTCCGTGTTTCCTTACATCGTTTACAGTTAGCCAAGCCAACTGAATAACTTGGTAGGTCAAAATAGTACAGCGTAGATTTTACCGGTTTTTTATTCACATGCGAACTTGTTAATCTATTATTCTTCGAATTTGTCTATTAAAATAAGCACATGCAGCGATCAAAGGAGCTCCTCTCATGAGTACTAATCAATACACTCAGCTGGCCCAGCTGGGGCGTACTCGCTTAGGGCCGCTCGATAAAGTCTTGGGTAAGGATGGGGGCGTTTACGCCCGAATTACTATGCCAGTACCTGCGGCCACTGGAGTTTTTACACATCGAGCCCGTACGCTTAGGGATAATCCGCATCCTAATATTTGCCAAGTTTTCGCTGCGGGCATGACAGCTAACGGGGTGGAACTGATTCTCGAGTATGTAGAGGGCCCGACCCTTACTGCCCGTTTAGAACAAGGCGATTTAAGCGCTGAAGAAGCCGATCAGATTTGGAATCAATTGCAATCGGCATTAGCCCATATGCATGAATTAGGGCTGGTTCATGGTGAAGTAACTACCGATAACGTTCTTTTACCGACGTCGAAGCGTGCTGTCTTAATTGATCTATTTGCCCCTATGAAGTATTCGGAAGTGGAGCAAGTTAAGCATAACGACCTTTTCACTCAAGAGAATGACCTGAGTGCTTTAGACGATATCACCAATCGTTTAATGACGGCTTTACTTACTGACGGGCGCGTAACAAGGACCGATGCGACTAGCGAAAATGGTAATGAAGACTTGCTCCTTACTGAACAAACCGGAGGTAGTGGGCAAGAAGCGGATGCTTCATTGGCGGGAGTGCGAATTGGACAAGGTTTACAGCAGCAAGCTGCCAATGAGTTAGAAGCACAAATGCCTAATCCAGTGGGGACATGGATGGCTAAACATGAGACTTTGGCTCGTTGGCTCGCCCCTGGCCTTTTGTCTATTGTTGCTCTTATTGTAGTAGCTTGGTGGTTGGCGATGCCGGCAACTAATGTTGATATAGACCCCTTAGCTGAAACTGTAGTAAGCATGGAAACACCAGAGGAAACTCCGAGTGATGCGATGGGGCCAACAAAGGAATCGGTGACACCACAGGACACGGTAGAAAATCCTAATCCGGTAACAGCTAGTTCCGTTGCACCTACTGTGGCTAGCACGGTAGCAAATGATCCATTAGCTAGCGCTCGTGCAGTAGTTAATCAGCCAGCCGCAACTCCACGTGAAGTTGATCAGCCTCAAGCCGTGGCTATTCTCGGTGCGCTATTAGAACTACGTGACGCCGCGTTAATGTCAGGTGATATGGCATCCCTAAATCAGTTGACAGTAGTTGACTCCCTAGCTGCTAAAGAGGACGCCGAACTACTTACACGTTTGTCGGATGGGGGAAAGACGTTAAAGAACTACCACACTCAGGCCACTAATATTAAAATCGTAAAACAGGCCGATACGTCTTTGACTCTTTCAGCTGATTTGATGCAACTGCCATTCCAACAGTGCAATGGCAATGAATGTCAAGAAATTGGTCAGCAAGGTCCGGTTCCCACGGAATTTAACCTCGTCCCTAACCCGTGGCGGATTAGAAGCGCCGTACGGAAGTAAGGCATCGAATGAGGAATCTACGAGGTAAGTTGTTAAGCTCTTAAGTTATACCCTTGAGTCGTCTTGGCAACAGCGGATACCTTCGCAAAATATTTGAGCTGATTGTATTTCGTTCAAAATTATTTGTTACCAGCTTAGGATGAGGGCTATAGGACAGTAAGTGTGTCCCTGAGGCGGGTTTTCCCCTGTGTTTGCAGGGGAAAACCCGTTTTTTAGTTGGTTTGACTGAACTTCCCAGTCGGACAAAAAGTGTGTCTCTAACAAGGGTTTTACCGCGCTATCATGCGTAAAAGTGGCATTTCAAGTTCCCTGAGGTAGGGGTTCATATAGGACAAAAAGTGTGTCTCAAAGTCTCACTTTCGCCTGCGATTACGCCTAAAAATCGGGGCTAGAGTTAGCCAAAATTGGGGTATGAGTAGACCAAAATGCCCCACGTGTAAAACCCAGATGAAGAAGAACGGCACCACCACTTCAGGCACTACTCGCTGGAGGTGCTCAATGTGTAACGCCAGCACGAGCCTTAAGATCGATAATCGCGCTAAAACCATGAAACGCTTCCTTGAGTGGCTATTACACCCCTACCCGTTAAGCCGCTTACCTGGCGCAGGTAGAACCTTTCGACGTCAAACCGCCTGGTGCTGGGATTACTGGCCGGCAGCACCCCTATGCCCCGTATACACTGAGGTAGTTCATGTTGATGGTATTTATCTTGGGCGCAAAGCAGTCGTATTAATCGCCGCCGCTGCTGGGCAAAAAGTGCTTGCCTGGCATGTTGCCCGTAGGGAATGTGCAAGCTCATGGCAAGCCCTGCTACGTAAACTACAACGCCCATCAATCGTTGTTTGCGACGGCGGGAGCGGCTTTGCCAAGGCCTGTAAAGAACTATGGCCCACCACCAAAATCCAACGGTGCACCTTCCACGTGTTCACCAACATCAGAGCTCAAACCACACTCCACCCACGAACTGCGGCCGGAAGAGAAATCCTAAATCTAGGGCGTAAACTCCTTACAGTCCGCACCGAAAACGACAGAGACGAATGGATCGATCAATACCTATCCTGGTGCGCTCGTTACAAAGAATTCCTCGCCGAAACCACCCGCCTAGAAAACGGGCAAATCGTGCCAACACACGCCCGACTACTCAAAGTGCGCAACCTGCTTAACAACCTTTTGGCCAAAGGACATATCTTCACCTACCTAACCCCTGAGGCCTATCCAGACGGGAAAATACCAAAGGTAGAAGATCTCTTACCAGCAACCAACAACCTCATCGAAGGATCCATAAACTCGCCCCTGCGTGAACTCTTACACGCACACCGGGGAATGAGCTTACTGCACCGTCTAACCACCATCTGCTGGTGGTGCTATCGCCATTCATACAATCCACAAGATATCCCAACAATACTGAGCACAATATGGACCCACGACGAAATCCTTAAAGCCAACCAAAAAGCTGCCAACCCAACCCCAGACCCAGACTACAACTCCCTAATCGGCGGACCAATATTTGGAACATACCCGCTATACAAAGAACTCCACCACACCTACCACTACGAGAGGTAAAAATCAGACTACAGACACACTTTTTGTCCTATAGCCCTAGGATGATTAGCTAAGTCAGAATAATAGTTCGGGCTTCCCACTATTTAGGTGGGAAGCCCGAACTATTTAGCTATGCTAGCTTAGCGATATGGTTCACAAGCCAAGATCGGCAGTGAAGTCGCCAGCTTCCAAACGACGCTTAACATCCATGAGGTAACGGGCAGCATCTGCGCCGTCAACCAAACGGTGGTCGTAGGAGAGGGCCAAGTAAACCATGGAACGAATAGCGATTGCTTCGTTACCTTCAGCATCCTTGACTACCATTGGACGCTTGACAATGGTGCCTAGACCCAAGATGGCGGTTTCCGGCATATTGATAACTGGAGTATCAAACAAGGCGCCGCCAGAACCAGTGTTGGTAATGGTAAAGGTTGAACCGGAGAGTTCCTTCGGCTCTACCTTGCCGTCACGGGTGCGTGCAGCGAGATCGTTGATCGAATCTGCCAAACCAGCTAGATCCTTACCGCCGGCATCACGAACGACTGGTACGAACAGACCCTTAGGAGTATCAACCGCAATACCAATGTGTTCAGCATCGTGGTAGGTAACGGTGTGGTCGTCATTTACCGTGGCGTTGATCTTCGGGTGAGCGACCAATGCCTCGGTAGCAGCCTTAACGAAGAATGGCAAGAAGGTAAGCTTAGTGCCCTTCTTCTCAAGGAATTCGTTCTTGTAACGGGCGCGGAGAGCAGCCACCTTGGTGACGTCAACTTCCACGACGGTGGTTAGCTGTGCTGCGGTCTGCAAAGAATCAACCATACGCTTAGCAATGGTCTTGCGTAGCGGGGTCATCTTTTCAGTCTTGCCACGTAGCGGCGAAGGCTCAAGCTTAGCAGCTGGTTTAGCAGCGGCAGCAGGAGCTGCTGGAGCGGCTGGAGCAGCGGCTGGAGCAGCTGGGGCCTGAGCCTTAACAGCGGCATCTAGGACATCCTGCTTGCGGATACGGCCACCAACGCCGGTACCCTGTAGCTGGGAAAGATCAACGCCCTTTTCTGCGGCAAGTTTGCGGACGATTGGGGTTACGTAGCCAGAGCCGGAGGACTGACGGGAGGTAACTGCCTCGTCTGCACTAGCAGCGGCTGGAGCAGCAGGGGCCGATGGGGCAGAAGGAGCAGATGGATAAGTCCACTCGACTACCTTGTCGCCATCTTCGCCGTCCTTAACGGTCGATGGAATCTGTGAGCCAGGAACTTCGTCAGCCGAGCGCTCAGCCTTAGGAGCTGGTTCTGGCTTTGGTTCTGGTTCACCCTTTGCTGGTTCGTTGCTACCAATCTTAGCGATGACGGTACCAACCTCAACGGTTTCATCTTCGGGAACCACAATTTCAACGAGGTAGCCAGAAGCTGGGGAAGGAACTTCAGAGTCGACCTTATCGGTAGCAACTTCTACCAAAGGTTCATCTGCTTCGACCTTGTCGCCAACAGCCTTCAACCAGCTAGAGACTGTACCTTCGGTAACAGATTCGCCTAGTGCTGGCATCAAGACGTCAGTGGTTTCACCCTGGTCTGCGCTTGCGGAAGCTTCGGCCTTAGCTGGAGCTGCTTCAGCCTTTTCTTCCTTAGCTGGAGCTTCTTCCTTGGCTGGGGCTTCTTCAGCCGGGGCTTCGCCCTCGTCGCCAATGATGGCGATTTCGGTACCAACCTCAACGGTTTCATCTTCTTCGACCAAAATCTTTAGAAGTACGCCCGAAGCTGGGGCTGGAACTTCAGAATCAACCTTGTCGGTTGCAACTTCGACTAAGGGTTCATCGGCGGTAACCGCGTCACCCACAGACTTTAGCCAGGTAGTAACGGTGCCCTCGGTGACGGATTCACCAAGCGCCGGCATCTTTACAGAGGTGGACATTAAATTATCTCCTTGAGTTAACTAAATCAGTTGTGGGCGTGTAGAGGCTTACCAGCAAGAACCATGGCGGCTTCGCCAATAGCTTCGTTCTGGGTTGGGTGACCGTGAACCAAAGCAGCAAGATCCTCTGGGAATGCTTCCCAGCTAACCATGAGCTGGCCTTCGCCGACGAGCTCGGATACGCGAGCACCGAAAGCGTTGAAACCGACGATTGGACCATCTTCTACACTGATCAGGGTAATGAAACCGGTGGTGTTTAGAATCTGCGACTTGCCGTTACCAGCCAAGTTGTATTCTGCGACCTTCACCTTATCCTTACCGTACTTTTCTTCGGCCTGACGACGCGAGAGACCAACAGAGCAGATTTCCGGTTCACAGTAAGTGACGCGAGGAATCTCAGCGTCAACAACTTCGCGGGGGTTCAGGCCAGCGATTTCTTCTGCCACGAAAATACCGTGAGCGAAACCGCGATGGGCCAACTGGAGGCCAGGTACGATGTCGCCGACAGCGTAGATGTTGCCAACCCCAGTGTGGAGACGTTCGTTGGTGAGAACGAAGCCGCGATCCATGTTTAGACCAGCTTCTTCGTAACCGAGGTTTGCGGTAGCTGGGCCACGGCCAACTGCTACCAACATAAGATCGCCATCAACTTCGGTGCCATCTTCACAAGTAACGTGAACGCCCGAGTCGTCCTGAGTTACTGACTGGAAACGAGTACCGGTGTGGAACTTAATGCCGCGCTTACGGAAGGCGCGTTCTAGAGCCTTCGAAACGGTTTCATCTTCATTAGGAACGAGGTGATCGAAACCTTCGATAATGGTTACTTCACAGCCGAAGGAAGCCCAAACGGAAGCGAATTCAACACCGATTACACCGCCACCAAGAATTACGGCGCGCTGTGGCACCCAATCAAGCTGGAGTGCCTGTTCGGAGGTAATCACGCGGCCTTCGATGGGGAGGTTTGGCAAGGAACGGGAGTAAGAACCCGAAGCTAGAACGATGTTCTTGCCCTTGATTTCCTGACCGTTAACTGTGACGGTGTCCTTGGCAGTGAGGCGACCCCAACCGGTGATTAGGTCAACCTTGCGGGACTTAATCAGACCTTGGAGGCCCTTGTATAGACGGGAAATAACGCCTTCGCGGTACTTATTGACTGCGCCCATGTCGATGCCCTGGTATTCCGAGAGCACGCCAAACTGAGCGGATTCCTTTACTGCGTCAGCAGTTTCTGCTGCGTGGAGTAGCGCTTTGGTTGGGATGCAGCCGCGGTGCAAACAGGTGCCGCCGACTTTGTCGCCTTCGATCAAAGCAACTTTCATGCCGAGCTGAGCACCTCGAAGGGCAGCAGCATAGCCACCAGAACCTCCACCTAGGATGACGAGGTCGTATACAGTTTCGCTCACGTGTAGATCTCCTTAGAATCACGAGTATTTTTACGTGGCCACTCGGAGACTGTTACACCACCGAGTGCACTTAGGTCTAGTGTCCCACTTTTGGGACGTTCATGCGCTAGAAAGTGAGTGAGCATGTTTTTTGTCACACTAACTTGCTAAGCGATCTAAGTTATAGAGTTCGTAGGAAGTTAACTAGGGAACGTACCCCAGCGCCGGTGGCTCCTTCGACGGTGTAACCCCATTGCGATTGTTCGTTAAAAGCGGGGCCAGCGATATCGATGTGAGCCCATGGCAGATCGCCTACAAAGTTAGAGAGGAAATCGCCTGCGAGCATCATGCCGCCGGCTCGAATCTTCGAGGAATTCATAATGTCAGCCACCTTCGACTTATTCGCTTCGGGGCCTTCTTCCAACATAGGCATTTCCCAGAATGATTCGCCAGCTGCTTGGGCAGCAGCAGTAACCTTTGCCGGTAGGCCGCCTTGTCCCATTACCCCAGCGTAACGATTGCCGAGGGCGACGACTGCAGCGCCGGTCAAGGTAGCCACGTCAACTAGCATCTGTGCGGAGGTTTCTCCGGCCAAAGAAAGAGCATCGGCCATAACCAAACGACCTTCAGCATCGGTATTAGTTACTTCGACCTTTACTCCATTGCGCATAGTCAATACATCCGAGGGGCGCTGAGCATTTCCACCAGGCATGTTTTCAGCCAAAGCCAGATAAGTGTCGATCTGGACTGGTAGCTCGAGCTTGGCCGCTGCGACAGTAGCACCTAGAACCGTAGCTGCACCGCCCATATCGGTCTTCATTAGCCCCATATTGGTAGCTGGCTTGAGCGAGATGCCGCCGGTATCAAAAGTAATGCCTTTACCGATCAAAGCAATATGCGACTTAGCAGCAGCAGGACGGTAAGAGAGTTTAACTAAGAAAGGAGGGCGAGAAGAACCTCGACCGACACCAACTAGACCGCCGCAACCTTCTGCTTGCAAGCGTTCGAAATCCCATACTTCACATTCGATCGGAAGATCAGCAACGGCTGCTTTAGCGCGTTCAACGAATTCTCCGGGGTAGAGATCCAAAGCTGGAGTATTGACCAGATCACGAGTGAGATTAGTGGAAGCAACTTCGATTTCGGCAGTTTCTAAGGCTGTTTTAGCTTCTGCTTCTGAGACAGTGCCGGTGGCAAAGTGGATTTCTGCAATGTGCTTATCCTTTTCGGATTTGTAAGCATCGAACCGGTAAGCGCCAAGTCCGGCACCAGTGATCAAAGCGTTGAGCAAATCGGCCTCGTCTAGCTGGATATCGAAAGCTAAACGGGCGAACTTTGACTTACCGGTCGCATAACCGGCTGCTCGGCGAAGGGACTGTGCATCTAGATCGGATAGCTTCCCAATCCCGGTCAGAATAATTGCCTTTGCCGCAACTTCTGCTGGAGCAGGGAGGACGGCAAAGGAATCAAGTTTTCCGCTAGCTTGGACTAGTTCGAGCTGCTCATTTAGTCGCGAAATAACTTCTGACGACAAAGAGGACTTAACAATTTTTGCGGTTTCGTTTTCTTTACTAACTGCCAAAACAAGGGCATCTACTGCTAGCTCGGCAGCATTCTGAGTGGATAGGTTAAAATCAGTCATATTTATATCCTAATCGTTTCTAGGACAAAGCAAGTGTTAGCCTTGCGGGAGGACCATTTTTGGCTGAGCAACAGAAAACGACAGCACTGGTTAAGCCAGCAGTCGATCGACGTCGGCCGTCTTATGGCTTGGCCCGAATTGTTTATGCTCTATTGGTTGTATTTGCTTTATTTTCAACTGTTGAAGTCTTTTCTCAAAGCTACAATTTTGGATTTAACAAACAGACTTTACTTGCCACTATCGCTTTCATTGATTATTGGCTTATCGCTATTGGATTAATTCATAACGGTAGGCGGATGCGGAAGATCGCTTTAGTAGCAATTTTGCTTTCTTGGTTCGCCCTATTAGGTCTTGGGCTTTTTGCATGGGTTAACGGGAATGCAAACGGATTATCATTAACTATTTGGGAAAGCTTTGGGGCTAAATGGGGTTATTTGCCTCTATTGTTTGCTGCCTTTGTTAGTTTCTGGTGGTACTTTTCTAGCCCAAATCGAATCGTAGAACGGGCCGAACGGGCTCAAAGAAGAAGAGAAAAATTGCTTTAAAATTAAGTTATTGGGGGCCACAAGAGGATCTTGTGGCCCCCAATAACTAGATAAGGCTAGACGGCAACTAGATAAAGCTAGACAGCGCCAGGAAAACCTAGCTGTTGTAAGGCTGCATATAATCCAATAGCTGCAGAATTAGCTAGATTTAAAGAACGTACTCCTGGCATCATAGGAATGCGTACGCGTCCAGTTACTCGTGGATGCGCCATGGCGCTTTCTGGAAGACCGGTAGGCTCTGGACCATAGAGCAAGCCATCTCCATCTTGATAAGTAACATCAGTATGGAAAGTATTTGCATGACCAGTAAAAGCCCAGATATTTCCAGGAATAGCAGCTAATGCTGACTCGAAGTCTGGATGGACCTGAACATGCGCTAAATCGTGATAATCCAAGCCAGCGCGACGTAGCTTGGCATCATCCATAGAAAAACAAAGCGGTTCTACTAGATGCAACATAGTTCCGGTGCAAGCAGACAGTCGAATAGCGTTCCCAGTATTACCAGGAATGCGTGGTTCATAAAAAATAGTGTGTAGCAAGAGCAGCTTCCTAAGCTTGATAGGTGCCGGTTAGCGTGGCACGGGCAATCGTATGGAATAGAGCATTGAAACAAACTGCGGCAATACTCGTTTCGTCGTCCAATTCTAAGGTGGGAACGCTCAGAGCATGAACTGCAAAGACGTAACGGTGAGGACGATCATTTTCTGGAGGATTAGGTCCGTAATAGGCAGCTGTACCGGCGTCATTAACGCTATGAAAAGCTGTGCTAGGGAGCAGTAAATCAGATTCTCCCCAACCGGAATCAAAATTAGTAATTTCAGTAGGGATGTCTTGAACGCACCAATGCCAAAATCCAGAAGGAGTGGGGGCGTCTGGATCGAAACAAGTTAATAAAAATGATTCTGTTTCTTGTGGGAACCCCGTCCAAGCAAGTTGTGGAGAAATGTTATCTCCGTTTGCTAAGAGCTTATGCGGTAGCGGGGAATCGGCGTCAAAATCTTGGGAAGTCAAAGAGAAAGTGGGAACTTCTGGCAATAAATCGTAAGGGAAGGGAGCTAGGGGGCGAGAGTTTAAATCCATCTTTTTTCCTTTGTTTGACAGGCTTTTAATCATTTTAGAGCAGTGGGGCTTAGGTTACTAGCTAGGGAATAGTTCGAGATGCAAAAAGCGAAAAACCATCTAAACTAAAAATAGTTTATCGAACAAATGTTCGAACAGGAGGTGGTTTGGGATGAAAAGTAAATCTCAGCGCTTAGCGCTAGCGCGTCAGGCTTTAGCTAAGGCAGAGGAAAAAACAGGTCTTTCTGGCATTACTTACCTACCTCTACCAGAATCGTCTGGAGCAAATAAGTTAGCGCGAGAAAAGCCACTTCCTTTAGGAGATTTTTCTAATGGAGTAGATAAAGGAATGGGGGAATTGTTTCGAACTATTTCGCAGCAAGTGCCTTCAGATGGTTGGGGAGTCTTAGTGGATTGTAAGCATCTAGGTTGGGCAAGGTTGTTGGCAGAAGGTGTGCGGGTCGATAATCTGATAGTTGTTCCGCAATCTTTAGAGCACACTCAGGCTATCGCTGCAATCTTTTTAGAAGTTGCTGATTTGTTGATCCTAGATCGAGAGAAACTAAGTTACCGACAATGGCAAATATTGTTAGCGAAGGCTCGGCGTAAGCAGGCCGTCTTGTTGGACTATCGGTCATATTATCCGACGCTAAGTTTGCCTCTTCAAAAGCGGGTGGGGTAAATGGAAATAGCTTGTCTGTATGCGCCAGATTGGGAAACTAATGCTCTAACGGCGGATATTCCAGTTGGTTTTCCGGCTGCAGTGTTGGTAAACCAAAAAGTTAAATCAATAAATCATCCTGCTCGTTTGTTTGGAGTTCAGGAGGGGATGCCAAGATCGCAGGCTATGAGGCTTTGTCCTGACTTATTAATAGTGCCGCCAGATCAACAACGAGTCGGCAGGGCATTTGGTGCTGTGGTGAAAGCTGCTATGAAGGTGCTAGGACCGGTCGGCACGCCGCGCCCTGGCTTACTGTGGGCACCTGTAGGAGGATTGCGACGTCATTATGAAAGTTTTAGTGATTTATTGGCTGCTTTGCTAGAAGAAGTGACTCAAGCTACTGGGGTCGAAGCCTTGGTGGGAGGGGGAGAGAATCTTTGGTTAGCTTTTAATGCGGCGAAAAAATCGGAAGTATTTTTAGCTAAGCGTGATATTGCTGTAGTAAGTGAAATTAACCTATCGGGAATACCTGAAACAGGTTTATGGCCATCCGATATTCAAAGCATGGATTTCTTTTCTCAGTTAGCCCAAATGGGAATTAAAACTATGGCAGATTTGAAAACCATTGGCTCTACCGCACTTGTCAACCGTTTTGGCTACTTAGGGTTGCTTTTATGGCAAATTGCGATTGAAGATAATGATTTATATTGGGGAACGACTAAAACTACAGAAGAAGAGGTAAGGGCTCGCGTAGAATTTGATTATCCTGTTGCTACTACAGCTGCTGTCATGTTGGCTAGTAGTAGGAAAATAAATGATTTTTATAGAAATATGCAACGAAAAGGCTATGTGCCAAAAGTGCTGCAAATGATAGCTACTTGGGATAATCAGCAGGTATCAAAACGAAATTGGTTGCTACCTTATCAAGCTACTTCTGATGAGATTTTAGAACGTTTGCAATGGCAAATGGAAGCCTGGTGTCAAGGCGATAGTGGCACTTTAGACCGTGGAAGTCTTAGGGCACTAGAAATAGTGGCTAAGCAGTCATGGCAAGGAGAACTAACTTCCCCATTGTGGGGGAAAAATAGTGCTTCCTATGTGGCTATGGAACAAGCAATAGAGAAAGCTAAAACACTAATCGGAGAAGATAATATTTGCCAATTGGTTTTAGCTGGTGGACCAGATCCGCGTAACGAAGTGCAGATGCTTCCTTGGGGGAGGGGGAATCAAAATGAAACTAAAAAAGAAGTTAAGAAAAACGATGTATGGATGGGAAGTCTAATTGGAGTAGGGCAATGGCCTAGCATCGTTTTTACTCCACCCCTAAAAATTGCTTTGAAGTCAGCAAATGGGAATGAAGTACTGATTGATAAGGGGGGAAATTTTAATGAACTCCCAACCAAATTAGAGTTTTCTAGTGAGGCTCTAAAAGTAATCTCTCCTTGGGAGGATAGGGCGCAGATAGCTTTGCAAGAGGAGATAGAACCATGGCCGGTGTGGGGTACTTGGTGGGAAAAAATGGACCCTAAATTAGTGCTGGAAAAATCGATGCAAGGTGACCGTACTCCACGAGGCTATTGTTATCTACAAAGTACTTTAAAAGTGCCTGTTTTATTGCTTTTTCAGCATGGGAAATGGTTTTTAGAAGGTGTCTATTGTGATTAAGGACAGTTTTAAGTAGGGAAGCCAAGAAGAAGAAAATAATATTTAAATCTACTGAGCAAAAATAGGTTATCGACTAAAGTAGCACTCAGGCTAAAATCGCAAAGGGGAGCAAATGGCAAAACTATATTTTCGCTACGGAGCAATGAACTCCGGTAAGTCAACCGCTTTGCTACAAGCTGCGTTTAACTATGAAGAAAGAGGCATGCGAGTACTGCTTGCCAAGCCACAAATTGACTCAAAAGGGGAGCAACAGATTGTTTCTCGTTTGGGGGTTAGTCGCGAAGTAGATTTGCTACTTCACCCCAATGATGATGTGCAAGAGCGATTCCGTCAAAAGGCTAGAGGATATGAACCAGAAGCTTTAGTAGCTGAAGTAAAGATTCCTCCGGTAGCGGCTTTACTCGTTGACGAAGCTCAATTTTTAACTCCCACTCAAATTGATTCTTTATTGCGAATTGCGCTTGAAGATAATATCCCTGTATTAGCTTATGGAATTCGAACAGATTTTCAGACAGTAGCATTTCCTGGAGCTCAAAGATTACTAGAAATTGCGCACACTCTAGAAGAACTAAAAACAATTTGTCGTTGCGGTAGAAAAGCAATTTTTAATGCCCGAAAAGTAGGCGATGAATTCGTCTTTATCGGTGATCAGGTAGCAATAGATGGGGTGGCGGTTACTTATGAATCATTGTGCGGCGCCTGTTATCTGCAGGAATCAGGTGGAAGGTTAAGAACCTATGTCGAACCTGCCTGAACTGGCCTTACCGGAAGATCTAATCTCAGATTTATTAGCCTGTACCGATGAAGTAATTGCCTCTTTATGCGGGGCAAACGAGTATGTACAAGGAAATAACTACGCTAAAAATGAGCGAGTATTTGCCTTAAAACTGGTGAGTGATGAATACCGCCAAGAGGTTTATGCGCAAGTTCTAGGAAAAGGGCGTCTTTATACTGGAAAATTAGTATTTAGTCCTGCTCAGGATCCACAGTTAGGCTGTACCTGTCCGAGGGGTGGCAACTGTAAGCATAATGCGGCGGTTTTAATAAAACTTCGAGAACAAGCCCAAATGCAAGGAGCTGGAGACTGGCGTTCATTATTGAATACATTCGGCGCCATAGTGCCGAAGCCTAATGGACAACAAGATCCGAGCCAGCTAGGTATTCGGTTCAGTTTTGGGACAAACACTGAGATTATGCCAATAATCCGGCGCAAGGGAGATAAAAAATTTCTTCCGTTGTCGCTCAGTACCCTCAACGATTTGCAAAGAGGGCAATACCATCAGGCTGACATTTCAGCCGGAGCAGTTAGCGCTTTACTAGATTTTTTAAACTTTAGTCAAATTCGTTTTCGCTCTAATGACTATTGGCAGTTAAACGAAATTCATCCTGAAATGTTGGAAAAGTTGATTGCTTGTAAGCGACAAAATCTGGTATTTCTAGATATTAATGACCAAATAATCGAACTCTCAGATTATCCTGCTTTGGCACGCCTTTGGATTGACCAAGCTGAGAATTCCTCTAAAGATAAAGGCCCCCTGAGTGTTCGTCTAGGATTTTGGCAGCCATGTTACGAAATGCAAACTGGATTAATCGAAATTCTGGACTATCAGGTGGCAGATCTGAATGGAAAGTTGATCTACGAATCGACAACCAGAACACTTTATCCTTGTGTTGAACAACTACCCTTAGCGTTTCTGCGAAAATTTGAACAGCAAAGCATTCTTGAAATTCCAGAAAATGCTAGGAAGAATTTTGAATCAGAAGTAGCTACTGTATTAGCAAATGTTCTAACTTTATCCTCGCACACTGAATGGTCTCTGCCTGCTCCGCCCCAGACTAGGTGGGGGATTGGAGTTACTTGGCTCGTATCTGCCCTTACCAATAAAGCGATTGAGATCCAGCTGCTCTGGGGAATAGATGAAAAACACGCGCAAGGGTACTTCCCTGGGAATCTACCTACAGAAGATGAACAGCGACTGCAAACTAAGCTGGCTGAGCTAAGGGCGAAGCTACCTCCTATTTTCTCGGCTGCAGTACGTCCCTATGCAAAAGTGCAATTAGCGTTACCCACTTGGTTGCAGCTACGTGAAGAACTGCATAGGCTGGTAAAAAGTGGAGAAATATTTTGGCGAGTAGATCCTCAGCTGCTTGAACTTGAGCTAAATGAAGGGGAAGTACAAATCGCCTTATCGCCTAGCTTTAAACCGGAAATGGACTGGCTAGACATTGCGATTACTGTCAAAGTTCAAGGAAAAGAAATTCCGCTCAAGAAAATACTGGTAGCGCTTAGCGCCAAACAAAAGTACTTGATTGAAGGGAAACAAGTCATTTCCTTGTCAGATCCTGCACTTGAGAAACTTAAAGATCTAATTGTTGAATCTCAACAGTTTAATGGGATAAAAAGTAATGAACCCCTAGCTGGGGAACTAAAGTTATCTAAAGCGCAAATTGGCATTTGGGAAGATCTAGTTGAATTAGCAGAAAATGCGCCCAAAAATTGGGGAGACTTCTTTCCACGACTGGAGGAAAACTATCAGGTTCCCCCGCTTACGGCTAATAAAGATTTTACGTTAAGAAGCTATCAACGGTCTGGCTATGTTTGGCTCTACCAGCGCGCAATTCAGGGCCTCGGAGGGATTCTAGCCGATGATATGGGCCTGGGGAAGACCCTCCAAATGCTGACGCTAATCGCTAGTTTGAAACAGCAAAAACAGCTTCAAGATAGTTCTCCTGTATTGGTAGTAGCTCCTACTTCAGTGCTTGGAACTTGGCGTAGCGAAGCCCAAAGATTCTATCCCGAGCTAAAAGTAGTAGTGCTGGCTAATCGAAGTAATGAGCTAAGCAAGTTAGAAGCGAACATTGCTGACGCAGACATCGTTATTACGTCTTATGCGGTTGCGCGTTTAGACGAGAGCTTGCACGAGCAAATAACCTATAGCGGGCTAATCCTAGATGAAGCCCAAGCAGTCAAGAATCCTCAGACTAAACTCTATCGGGCACTCAAAGCGATAAAGGCGAATTGGTGTTTTGCTATCACCGGTACCCCAGTAGAGAACTCGGTTATGGATTTGTGGGCTTTACTCTCGTTGTGTGTGCCAAATCTTTTGCCAAAAGCTACTTTCTTCCGACAAGTCTTTGTAAAAGCGATCGAAAAAGAAGGCGATCAAGATCGCCTAGACCAATTACTAGATCGAATCCACCCGTATCTTTTGCGTCGAACAAAGTCTGAAGTAGCTCTTGAGCTGCCACCTAAAACTGAGCAAGTAGTGCGGCTTGAGCTTGACCCTAAACATAAAAAGCTTTACGACAGCTTCCTAATCAGAGAGAAACAAAAAATACTTGGCATGCTAGGAGATATTCAAGATAATCGACTGGCGATTCTCAGTTCCTTGACCCGATTGCGGCAGCTGGCGATAGATCCAGCGCTACTATCTGCTGATTATGAAGATATTCAAAGTGTAAAAATCGACTTCCTTACTTCAGAACTGGAAACTATTCAAGCGGATGGGCATAAAGTGCTGGTCTTCTCTCAATTTACGAGTTTCCTACAACGAGTAGCCAAAGCATTAGAAAATCGTGGAATCAGCTTCGATTACCTAGACGGGGCTACTAGGAAACGGCCAGAGGTGATTGAACACTTTAAACAAAGTGACACAACCGCTTTTCTTATCTCGCTCAAAGCCGGCGGTACTGGTCTTACGTTAACTGAAGCAGATTATGTTTACCTAGTAGACCCATGGTGGAATCCTGCCGCCGAAGCGCAAGCTGTAGATCGCGCTCATCGTATTGGTCAAGATAAAAAAGTTCACGTCTACCGTCTAATTTCTGCGGGAACTATCGAAGAAAAAGTTGTTGAGCTACAAGAACGCAAACAAAGCATTATTACTTCGGTGGTCGAAGGTGCTAAAGATCTTGCTAAGCAAGGGACACTTAGCGCTTCAGACATTGAGAACCTATTATCTGATTAGAACGTCAAAATAGGCTGTGCCCCCAGTAACCTCCATATTGACAAAACCTTAAATAGTATTTGAGAGAAAAAAGATACTTTCGAATCTGGTTAGGGGAGCAGGGCACAAGCTGATAAAATCGAACATATGTTCGATAGGTATTTTGAGTTGCATGCGCACAGTGCTTTCTCATTCTTGGCTGGGACTGCGCTTCCGGCAGAAGTCGTGGCGCAAGCAGCAAAACTAAAATACGCAGGGATAGCCATCTGTGATAATGACGGATTATTCGGAGCTGTACAAATACATCAGGCAGCGCAAAAAGCAAAAATTAAGGTTGGATATGGTAGTGAACTCAGTTTCCAAACTCATGGAAATCTCCCGATTCTAGCTTGGAGGTTAGCTGGGTATAGACAAATCTCTACCCTGATTTCGAAACATAATCTCAACGCCTCCCAATATCAGCCCCAAAAGTACAGTCTGGCAGAGATTCCCAAATCGACTCTAGTGCTGACCGGTAGTGAAAATGGGGCGTTACTTAAATACCTCAAACCTGGTAGGTATTTCGATTACCAGCAAGCGGATACCGCCCTCGGCCAGCTAAAAAACGAAGTATCTCAAGGCCTCTTGGCGGTAGAAATGCCCTATCGGCAACAAGCCGGACGGAAAGAGGTGCAAGCAGCTCTCGCCGAACTAGCTCAAAAGCATCGTCTTCCGTTAGTTGCCACCTGTGCCGCCAAAATCTGTCACCCTGACCAAATCCCCTTAGGAGACATACTGGCGGCAAATGCTGCCTATACTTCTTTAAATGCCGGGCAAGCATCGTTCCCGACACAACGGCCATATCTGCGCAGTCTGCCACAAATATCGCAGCATTATCGTGATTATCCGCAAGCCCTCGACAATGCCTATCAACTGGGAAAAGATATTGCCTTTGATTTATCTTCTCTCGAACCTCGCTTACCCACTAATCTGCAACAACTGCAAAATCCGAATAAAACCCTAAGAGAAAAAGTAGCGGCAGGAGCAAAAGAACGATACGGGACTAAAACAACTAATCCAGGAGCATGGCAACAGCTCGAACATGAACTAAAAGTGATTGCCGAAAGTGGCTTCGCAACCTACTTTCTGATCGTTCATGACATCGTGCATTTTTGTCAACGGCAAGGCATCCTCTGTCAAGGGAGAGGGTCGGCCGCTAACTCAGTGGTCTGCTACGTGTTAGGGATTACCGCCGTAGATGCTTACCGACATCAGCTTATGTTCGAACGATTTCTCTCCAGCGGACGAAAAGAACCACCCGATATTGATATCGATATCGAGTCAGATAGACGAGACGAAGTTATCGACTATGTTTATCAAACCTATGGGCGAGAAAGGGCTGCCCTCGTTTGTAACGTGGTTACTTACCGGCCACGCGCTGCAGTCAGAGAAGTAGCCAGAGCTGCTGGATACAGCCAAAACGAAATCAACGAAATGGGCCGGCAAGTTCGGCATAGCCGGAGAATGCCAGGAAAACCGGATCCTTTTGCCGCACTGCCACCACTCGTGCAAAAAATGGCACCACAATTATTGCACCTGCCTAGGCATCTAGGGATTCACCCAGGAGGCATGGTGCTAGCAGATCGTCCCTTAAGCGAAGTCTGCCCTCTACAATGGGCTAGCAAAACAGGTAGAACGATCCTGCAATGGGACAAAACAGACTGCGCGCAGATCGGCCTCGTCAAATTCGACCTACTAGGGCTTGGCATGCTAGGAGCCTTGCAAAAATGCTTCCGACAACTACAAGCAAGTGGAATCAACGGCACGGATGGCAAACAACTAAACCTGCATAACTTGCCACCGGAAGATCCCAAGGTTTACGACATGCTCTGCCAAGGCGACACTATCGGCCTCTTTCAAGTTGAATCAAGAGCCCAAATGAATACGCTGCCACGCCTAAAGCCACGTTGCTTTTACGACCTCGTTATTGAAGTTTCCTTAATTCGGCCAGGCCCAATTCAAGGCAATGCAGTTAACCCGTACTTACGAAGAAGAGCCGGCAAAGAAGCAATCACTTATCCGCATCCGTTACTTAAACCAGCGCTTCAAAAAACTTTAGGAGTTCCGCTATTTCAAGAACAGTTAATGCAGATCGCAATTGATGTTGCCGACTTTACCCCCGCTCAAGCCGATGCCCTCAGACGTGCCATGGGAGCAAAACGTTCAAGCGAACAAATGGCAGAAATCAAAAAACCACTTTTAGCTGGCATGGCGAAAAAAGGAGTTCCCGCCAAAGTAGCGGAAGAAATCTTCCAACAACTAGCAAGCTTTGCGCTTTATGGCTTTCCCGAATCACACGCCTTTAGCTTCGCCTATATTGTGTATGCCTCGGCCTGGCTCAAAAGATATTATCCTGAAGTATTTTTCGCAGCCCTATTAAACAGTCAACCCATGGGCTTTTACTCACCAGCTACTTTGGTAGCCGATGCCAAAAGACACCAAGTAATAATTGAACCGATCGATATTAATCAATCCCACTGGGAAAATATAGCCACGCTCGCAACCCCACAGGCTAGGGGAAAAATCCGCTTGGGTTTCCTGCAGATTAAAGGGCTGTCTGCCGAGGTCGCCCAAAAAATTGTGACAGAACGCCAGCAACATGGGCCATATACCACCATGGCAGAGGTAGCGAGCAGAGTAGGGTTAAAAACCAAAACGCTCAACCGCTTAGCCCAAGCTGGAGCCTTTGAAAGTTTAGCAATCAGCATCAGACAAGCCCTGTGGCAAAGTCCTTATAGCAGCGTCGAAACTAGTGGGCCTAGCTGGTATCAACCGCCAATCGCTGGCAGTGCCCAAGGGCTATACACGCCGCACTTACCCGCCCTCGGTCAGCTAGAAAAAATTACCCAAGAATTAGCTACCACCCGAGTAATGTCGCGCCACCCCATGGAATTATGGCGGCCACAACTTGAAGGTCAGGGAATCAAACTAAACAGTGAACTGGGGAAACTACCAGCTGGGGAACGTATTTGGCTCGGCGGCCTGATCACTCATCGACAAAGGCCACCTACCGCCCACGGAATTACCTTTCTTTCTCTAGAAGATGAGACTGGGCTAGTAAATGTAGTTTGCAGTGTTGGATTCTGGCAAAAGTACCATCGGATTCTCGGTACCTCATCAGCCGTATTGATTCGCGGAATTGTTGAGCGAGATGGGGGAGCCAGTGTGCTCAATGCCGACGCAGCCAAAGTGATTGAAACGCAACTTCAGATTCGTTCACGCGACTACTGTTGAACTTTGAGTGTTCGGTATGAAAGACAAAGCTGATAAAGCTTAGAGCTCTTTGGGAGCTTCTTCTCCCTTATGCCAGCCAGTACGGTTAAGCATTTCTTTTACCGTAGGTAGGGCATTAATCATCGGGGGATCCATCTCATGAAGCTGAGCATAAACCGCCCAAATCACGGCAATAACAGGCACCGCGATAACGGCCCCCAGGAGGCCACCCAAGAAAGTACCTGCAGCTACCGCAATGCCCACAACCATCGGATGGAGACTAACTTGATGAGCCATGATCAGTGGTTGGAGGACATGCCCCTCAAGTTGTCCAATTGCAAAGATTCCAATTCCCACGATTAGGGCCGTGATCCACCCCTTGGTAGCTAAAGCGACGATCATGGCCACAAACATGGCAATGGGAGCGCCGATCAGTGGGATAAAAGCACCAATTAACACCAGCACCGAGGACGGAGCAGCTAATGGAACTCCCAGAATGCTAAGGAAAATGAAGACCATAAAAGCATCAGTTGAGGCGATGATCATCGTGCCACGGGCATATCCGGAAAAGGTATTCCAACCAACCGAAGCGGCAAGATGGGTCTTGAAACGATGCTCACGTGGAAGCTGATTAAGGCACCATTCCCACATTTTTTGGCCAGAGTAAAGAGTAAAAATTGAAACGAAAATGGCTAATACCAAGACCGTCATGATAATGGTGACATTGGCCGCATTAGTCATGATTTGATTGGCAATCGATCCGGTATTCTCGCTGAGGTAATGCAGGACCTCGCTTTGTTTGGTTGCCAACCATTTTTCTACATCGTCGATTTTTATAAAACGGTTAACACTGGGGCGGTCCGCCCAAACAACGATCTGATTGATGCCGTGACCGAACTGTGCGACGAGGACGGGCCAAGTACCGGCGACTGATGAAATTACATACGTGAACATACCAACCACAAGCGCTAAAGCGCCAATCAGCGTAATAAACGTAGCCAAGAGTCGAGGAAGGAAACGCGATAAAAAAGTGACAATTGGATTGAGAATAGCAGTGATGATTAGGCCAAGAAAAACGGCAAAAAAGACTTCTTGAATCTTCACTAAGAACATTAGCGCGCCCCACAGCACAATGGTGATGCCAATTAGTAACCAAGCATCAATTCCGGCGCGTGCCAGCCAGTGTGGAGCATAATTTCCAAGCGAAACTAGTGGCCGGGTTTTTCTGCGTTGCTTAGCAGCAGCTTGGCGGAGGGCTTTTCCTCTTGGCTTTGACATGATGCTCCTCAAAGTTGAGGTTATTCGACGGTGATTAAGGCAAGTAGTTCTGGGGGAGTGGCGAGGACCATGGTGGCCTGCGCTAGCTCATCTTGTGGCCCAAAGCCCCAAGCTGCCCCGATAGAATCAATTTGGTTGTTGACAGCCCCTTCAAAATCGTGGATTCGATCTCCGATAATTGCGCATTGACCAAGTTCCCCAAATTTATCTTGGAGAAGTTTGAGTGCGTGGGCGATAACCGCAGACTTGTCGGCCCGCTCTTCGCTCGCCCCAACTTGGACGTCTAGGTAGGGAGAAAAGCCGAGATGATCGGCAATTTCTTGAGCATATGGTTCAGACTTAGAAGTTGCCATAGCGGTATGAATTCCGGCCTCATGTGCACTCTTGAGCATTTCAATGATCCCAGGGAAGGCCGTGCCCTCGAGCATAACCGCTTGGTATTGCTGACGGTAGTGTTCCAAAGCGGCGGGAAGATCGTCCTCGGAAATCTGGGCGAACTCACGGAATGACTCGGTCAATGGCGGGCCAATATATTTTTGTAGTTCCGCATCGGTATGGTCAGCAACTCCGAATTCCTTGAAGGTAACTCTCAAGGCGGCCATGACCGGTGCCGAAGAGTCGGTCATAGTCCCGTCAAGATCGAACAAGAGCGTCTGATATTTGTAGCTAGAGGTCATAACCATAAGATTACTAGTTGTTTCGACAAGATTGGCCTCGACAAGGCCTAAGGGGTTAGATTGCGTGCTTTTACCTAACAAAAACAAAGCTGTGTGGCTTAAATCGCTTTTCTGAGTTTTGCATTTGGTGCTAATCGTGTTAATCTATCTCAGTCGCAAACGCGAACCCATTGCGCGGGTGGCGGAATAGGCAGACGCGCTAGCTTGAGGTGCTAGTTCCCAAATTTACGGGAGTGGGGGTTCAAGTCCCCCTCCGCGCACAGATACCCCGATCAGATTTGATCGGGGTTTTTGCTATCTATATCAGGCGCTAGTGCTTTTTGTGAGGTGCTGTCTTCGGCTGGTTTAAGATTGGAGCGCTGGCTTTTATTCGTAAACGCTGGCATGGCAGCGATAGTGACTCGAGGGTAGTTCCCGCTTTGTGGGTAGTTTCACCGTTTTTGTTATTTTCCTCGACTCGTTACAGGTGTGAATCATGCTATTATTTCTCCTAGCGTCCACCTTGGTGGGCGACTTCGCGCGCCCTTTAACTCTTGGGTTCGGTAAGTATTTGGTCTCAGTTCGCTGAGTTTAGCTTGCCGAGGGCGCTAGGACGCAGTCACGACCGTGACTGTGAAAACAACCGAAATAACTACTAAGGGCTTGGCCCTCGCACAAGGATACTTGTGTGTTCAAAAGGAGAATAATGGCTGTCGTTAAGATGAGCGAACTGCTACAGGCTGGCGTCCACTTTGGTCACCAGACTCGTCGTTGGAACCCGAAGGTGAAGCGTTTTATCCTCACCGAACGTAACGGTATTTACATCATCGACTTGCAGCAGACTATTGCTGACATTGACATCGCCTACGATTTCTTGAAGGAAACCGTTGCTCACGGTGGCACCGTCTTGTTTGTTGGTACCAAGAAGCAAGCACAGGCTGCTGTTCAGGAACAGGCTACCCGCGTTGGTATGCCTTACGTTAACCACCGCTGGTTGGGCGGTATGCTCACTAACTTCCAGACTGTTTCGGGTCGTATCTCGCGCATGAAGGAACTAGAGCAGATTGACTTCGAAGACGTAGCTGCTTCGCAGTACACCAAGAAGGAACTTCTCATGATGCGTCGTGAGAAGGACAAGCTATCGCGTACCCTAAACGGTATCCGTGACATGGTTAAGGTTCCTTCCGCTGTTTGGATCGTTGACACCAAGAAGGAACACTTGGCTGTTTCTGAAGCTCGCAAGCTCAAGATTCCAGTTGTTGGCATCTTGGACACCAACTGCGATCCTGACGAAATTGATTACCGCATCCCAGGCAACGACGACGCTATCCGTGCAGTTGCATTGCTTACTCGCGTGGTTGCAGATGCTTGTGCCGAAGGCCTAGTGGCTCGTTCTGGTGCACGCGCTAACCAGGAAGGTGAAGTTGCTGAAGGTCAGCCATTGGCCGAATGGGAACGCGAATTGCTAAACGCTTCGGAAGAAGCAGAAGCCCCAAAGACCGAAGAAACTGAAGCAGCTGCTCCAGCTGTGGAAGAGGTAGAAGCTAAGGTTGAAGCTCCAGCTGAAACTGAAGAAGCTACCCCCGAAGCCTGATTTTTACACCAAAGGAGCAAAAACTCATGGCAAACTACACTACCGCTGACATTAAGGCTCTGCGCGAGCAGACCGGCGCCGGCATGATGGACGTCAAGAAGGCACTCGATGAAGCTGAAGGCAACACCGAGAAGGCTCTTGAAATCATTCGCTTGAAGGGCATCAAGTCTCTTTCGAAGCGTGAAGGCCGCGCCGCTTCGGCCGGTTTGGTCTTGGTTAGCATTAGCGATCAGGCTGACGGCCAGGTTGGCGTAATGGTTGAAGTTAACTCTGAAACCGACTTCGTCGCCAAGAACGACAAATTCATCGAATTCGCAGACAAGGTCCTTGCTGCTGCCGTGGAATCCGGCGCACAGGATGTTGACCAGTTGCTTGCTGCTCCGGCAGACGGCGCTACCGTAAAGGATATGGTTGACGGTATCGCTGCTGTTATCGGTGAAAAGATTGTTGTTTCCCGTTTGGCTCGTGTTGAAGCTCCAGCAGTTACTTCCTACCTTCACAAGTCCAACCCAGACCTTCCTCCACAGGTTGGTGTTTTGGTTGGTACCGATAAGGAAGCTGCTGAAGTTGCTCACGATGTTGCCCTTCACATTGCTGCTTACCAGCCAGAATACCTCTCCCGTGAGAGCGTTCCAGCTGAGGTAGTTGAAAAGGAACGTGCAACTCTTGAAGAACTTACCCGTAATGAAGGTAAGCCAGAAGCTGCCCTACCAAAGATTGTGGAAGGTCGTATGAACGGCTTCTACAAGGAAAACGTTCTTCTCGATCAGCCATTTGCTAAGGACCCCAAGTCCTCGGTTGGCGAAATCGTTAAGGCTTCCAACGGTAACGTGGTTGCTTTCGTTCGTTTCCAGGTTGGCAACTGATTCTAGCCTTTGTTGACCCCCGAAGCCCCGGCTTCGGGGGTCAACTTTTTTAAACCTTGCGCTTGGCGCTTCACTAAACGCCAAATCTTTCTTAATTGCATTGTTTTTACCTGTCGTTAGGCACTTTTTCTAGGATAAGCGTGTAAAGTATTCTCTGAAAACCTGTTCAGGAGGAAACTTATGTCCAATGTTGAATCACCACGTCGGGTATTGCTAAAACTTTCGGGTGAAGTATTCGGTGGCGGTACTGTCGGACTTGACCCCGATGTCTTGTCTGGAATCGCCGAACAAATCGCTGCAGCCAATAAAGCTGGAGTGCAGATTGCTGTAGTTGTCGGCGGCGGTAACTTTTTCCGTGGAGCTGAGCTGAGCCAGCGTGGTTTCGACCGTGCTCGGGCTGACTATGTAGGAATGCTAGGGACGGTAATGAACGCATTGGCGTTGCAAGACTTCCTTGAGCAAAAAGGCGTTTCCACTCGCGTTCAGACCGCAATTGCTATGGGGCAAGTAGCTGAAAGCTATATTCCGCTTCGCGCTATCCGGCACCTAGAAAAAGGCAGAGTAGTCGTTTTCGGTGCTGGCGCTGGAATGCCATTCTTCTCTACTGATACTGTCGCTGCTCAGCGTGCGTTGGAAACCCGCTGTGATGAAGTCTTAGTCGCTAAAAACGGAGTAGATGGTGTTTACACCGCAGACCCCCGTCAAGATAAGACGGCTAAGAAGCTTTCCCACGTGACCTATCAGCAAGCCTTGGCGCAAGGTCTGAAGGTAGTCGATGCTGCCGCCTTCTCACTTTGCATGGACAACAACGTTAATATGCGTGTCTTCGGTATGAATGAACCAGGAAACGTTACCCGGGCACTCCTCGGCGAAGAAATTGGCACACTAGTTACCTCAGAAGAGAAAGAATAAAACATGATTGATGAAGCATTATTAGAAGCCGAAGACAAGATGGGCAAGGCAATTGAAGCTTGCCGTCATGAATTCGGCCAGATTCGAACTGGACGTGCCAACGCAGGTATGTTCAACTCCTTGATGGTGGAATACTACGGTGCTCCAACACCGATGCAACAACTTGCTTCCTTTCAGATTCCGGAAGCTCGCACTGTCTTGATCACTCCTTTTGACCGGGGTGCCACAAACGAGATCCTCAAGGCGATCCGCGAGTCCGACCTCGGTGTTAACCCGACTGACGATGGCAACGTAATTCGAGTCAGCTTGCCAGTCCTGACCGAAGAGCGTCGTAAGGAATACGTCAAACAGGCTAAGGGCAAAGCAGAAGATTCTCGCGTTTCTATCCGTGGCATTCGTCGTAAAGCTAAAGAAACCCTCGACAAGATCAAGAAAGACGGTCTTGCTGGAGAAGACGAAGTCGAGCGCGCTGAAAAGGAACTCGAAGCTCTGACTAAGCGTCACGTCGATCAAGTAGATGAACTACTAGCTACCAAGGAAGCAGAACTGCTTACCGTCTGATTGATGGATAAAGAACAAATAAAGGAACGTCGTCGAAAGCTGCGGGCAGCAAATGCTCCAGTCTTAGTGGGGCAGGAACCTAAACACCATAATCCGACCCCTAAAGCTGGAAGAAATCTCCCCGCAGCTATCGGCGTAGCAGTAGGGTTAGTGGCTCTACTGCTACTTTCCATGCTAATTCACCCGATCGGCTTCGTGATTCTAGCTAGCGTCGGGTGCATCATTGCCTTGCTAGAGATGCGCACTGCTTGTGAACGCGCCGGTGCTGATATTTCTTTCCCAGTTTTGGCAGTGGGAGCTGTCGGTATCCTTACTTCAGGCTACCGGCTAGGCTTGGAAGCGGCTTTTGTTTCGTTCTACGCGGCTGTAGCGGTTGTTTCTATCTGGCATTTACTGGCTGGAAAAAGTCCTAGAAGGACTGTTAGAAATATTGCTGCCTCAATTTTTTGTTTGGGATATGTTCCTTTACTTGCGGTCTTCGCGGTGTTAATGCTTATTCGGGGAGGCCCATGGGCTGTTGTACTTTTTGTGTTAGTGACTGTTGCTAACGATACTGGGGGATATGCAGCCGGAGTCTTGGCTGGAAAGCACCCTATGGCTCCTTCGATTTCTCCAAAGAAATCATGGGAAGGCTTCGCCGGTTCAGTCGCGGCAACGATCGCGGTTTCCATGATTGGCTTAACTCTACTTGGGGCAAATTGGTGGTGGGGACTCGTCCTCGGTTTGGCCAGCGCCGTTACTGCTACTTGTGGTGATCTGGCAGAGTCTTTGCTCAAACGAGACTTAGGGCTAAAAGATATGGGCAGCCTATTGCCTGGTCATGGCGGCATCATGGATCGGCTCGATTCCTTGTTAGTTACCGCTCCAGCGTGTTTCCTAATTATGAATACTGCGTTAGGGTGGTAGGGATGAAGCAACATGAAACAAAGCCGGCCAAGCGCTTGAGCTTGGCCGAGCTGAAAGCTAAAGCAAAACGTCAGGTTCTTCCCACTGATCAGCCACCAGAGGGGGCAACTTCTCCTGACGCCAAGCCAATCATTACTTTTAATGAGCGTAGGAAGGGCAAAGCTCCTTCTCATTTGGCCGATCTTGACATGGCGGGGCGGAAGGAGCTCCTAACCGCTTATGGGCTTCCTGCATTTAGGGCCGATCAGATTTCTCGTCATTATTTTGGACGCCAAGTTGTTGATCCTGCCCAGATGCCCGATTTGCCGGCACAAATGCATGAGAAAATTTCCGAAACGTTTTTCCCAACGTTGATTACTGATGTTCGTTCCCTTAAGGCAGATAAAGGACGAACCATCAAAACTGTTTGGGAATTATTTGACCAGACTCGAGTGGAATCAGTGCTGATGGGCTACCCAGGGCGCGCTACTCTTTGTGTGTCTTCTCAAGCGGGCTGTGGAATGGCTTGTCCATTTTGCGCAACTGGACAAATGGGTTTAACTCGTAACCTCTCAACTGGTGAAATTATTGAACAAGTTCGTGCAGCTATCACCACAGTCGCCGAGGGCGGCCTCGGCGAAGAAAACCAACGCCTAACGAATATCGTATTCATGGGGATGGGGGAGCCATTAGTTAACTATCGCGCAGTAGTTCAGGCTTTGCACCGTATCTGCGATCCAGTGCCGGAAGGCTTCGGCATGTCGGCGCGCAATATCACCGTTTCAACGGTTGGGCTAGTGCCTTCGATCTACAAGTTGGCAGAAGAAGGCTTGCCGGTCACCTTAGCGGTTTCTCTGCATGCTCCCGATGATGAACTTCGTGATGATCTAATCCCAGTTAATTCGCGTTGGAAAGTGAAAGAACTTTTAGATGCGGCATACCATTACTATGAGGTTACGAAGCGTCGTGTCTCGATTGAGTATGCGTTGATTAAGGATATGAATGATCATGTCTGGCGTGCTCAACTTTTAGCTGATGAGCTGAATCGTCGTGGTAGTGGTTGGGCACATGTGAACCCAATCCCTTTGAACCCGACCCCTGAGTCGATTTGGACAGCCTCAACTCCGGCTGCCCAACGTGCTTTCGTAGAAAAGCTACGGGAGTGTGGTATTACTACAACTATCCGCGATACTCGTGGATCCGATATTGATGGTGCTTGTGGGCAGTTAGCTACTGAAGTTAACCGAAATCAAGCTGCAGCAAGGAGAGCAAATGTCCGACATGTTCAATAAAGTGGGTGGCTTGCGCCGTGGCTATTCGGTTGCCGCAGTTAACCAGTTTATGGCTGACGCTAAGGTGTCCTACGAAGGCAAATCTGCTGCGGTAAATGCCGCAAAGGTACTCTCCGTTGTTTTCCCAGATGAAAAGGGTGGATACGATCGCGTGCAGGTTGATGCTACCCTTGACCGTTTGGCTTCAGCTTTTATTAAACGCGATCGTGCTGAGTTTGTTTCTCGACATGGACAGCAAGCTTGGCTTGACCGAGTGGCAGAGCGTGCAACTACTTTGTATCCACGACTCTTGCGTCCAGTGGGAGAACGTTTTGTACACCCAGGACGGGGTCAGCTTGGCTATAGTGCTGAGAGTGTAGATCCATTCTTAGATTTAGTTTCTGCCTTCTTTAATGAGGGTAAGGAATTGACGGCAAATCAAGTTCGCACTGTAGTCTTTAAGGCGGCTCGGGGCAAGAAGGCCTATGAGGAATCTGTGGTTGATGCATATCTCAACCGAGTGTTGGAAGTTTTGCTAGCAGTCGAATAGTCTTTTAAATGCGAAACGTATTTATTCTTGGTTCAACTGGGTCTATTGGTACTCAGTGTTTGGCTGTTATTGCCCAGAATCCCGAAAAGTTCAAAGTTGCTGGTCTTGCTGCCGGTGGCGGGAATCTATCGTTACTGGCAGAGCAGATTGTCACTTGGCAAGTGCCACGTGTTGCCCTAGCAAAGGGACATCATGATGAGCTATCAGAACTAGTTGCTCAGGCAGCGAAGAAACTTGGGCAGCCAGTTCCAAACTATGAGCTTTTGGTTGGGGTTGAAGCATCGTCTGACTTGGCTTTGGAAGCTCAGCCAGATGATGTGGTCCTCAATGGGATTACTGGGGCAATTGGGCTAGAACCCACGTTGGCCGCACTTAGCACGGGGGCAACGCTTGCTTTGGCTAATAAGGAATCCTTAGTGGTCGGGGGTGCCTTGGTGGTTAATGCCCTCAAACGCCCAGGACAAATCGTGCCGGTTGATTCCGAGCATTCCGCAATTTTCCAAGCGTTGCAATCCGGGCGCCATGAGCGTGGTTTAACCAGCACGGTCCTCTCGGGTAAGAGTGATGTAGCTAAGCTAATTTTGACCGCTTCGGGGGGACCTTTCCGAGGACGTAAACGTGCCGATCTCGAGTCGGTGACGGTAGCTCAGGCTTTGCACCACCCGACCTGGCAGATGGGGCCAGTGGTGACGATTAACTCTTCGACTTTAATGAATAAGGCCCTTGAGTTTATCGAGGCTCAGTTGCTTTTTGATGTGCCACCAGCAGATATTATTCCAGTGATCCATCCGCAGTCACACATTCATTCGATGGTGCAGTGGATCGATGGCTCAACCATTGCACAGACTTCGCCTCCAACAATGATGATTCCTATCGCTCTTGGCCTTTCATGGCCTAAAAGACTTTCACAGGTAGCGCCCCCAAATACATTTGAACAACCTTTTTCGTGGGACTTTGAACCAGTAGACTTGGAAGCTTTTCCCGTAATGCGTTTAGCCCAATGGGCAGCTAGCGCCGGTGGGACAGCACCGGCAGTGATGAATGCAGCGAACGAAGTTTGTGTTGAGGCTTTCCTAGCTGAACAAATCCCATTTTTAAAAATTATTGATACCGTCATGGAAGTTTGTCAGGGGCATGAAGTACTTGTGCCACAAAGTGTCGCGGAACTTAACGAGGTAACACAAGCAGCTACGGCGAAAGCACGGCAGCTAATTCAGGCGAAAGCTAAGTAAGGATTTCGGAGGAATTCTTTGGGTTTTATTATTGGCGTTCTGGTGCTATTGATCGGCTTAGTGTTCTCTGTAGGGATTCACGAGTTGGGACATTTGTTGCCGGCTAAGCGTTTCGGCGCAGGTGTACCGCAATATGCTATCGGTTTTGGCCCGACCCTTTGGAAAAAACAAATTGGTTCAACCAGCTACCAGATAAAAGCTATTTTATTGGGCGGTTTTGTTCGCATTCTAGGGATGCTACGTCCAACTCCGATTCCTTCTCGGGAGGGGAAACAGGATTCTGCGCAGGTAATAGAAGCTCGTACGGAATCGGCTAAAGAGATAGCTGACCACCCAAACATGAAACCATTCTATCTTTTGAAATGGTGGCAAAAAGTGATCGTCATGTTTGGCGGTCCATTTACTAATCTTGTGCTGGCAGTAATTTTTACTACTTTTGCTTTCAGTGTCTTTGGGACCTTACAGCCAACCCTAACGCTAGAAAAAGTTACCTCATGCCAAGCAACTTCAGCTACGGTTAGCCAAAGCGAAGCGCAACCAAAGATTTGTGCGGCACATGAAGCGGGTTTAGCACCAGGGGATACGATCCAATCTTGGAATGGGCAAGAGCTTAAATCATGGCATGATTTGAGCACAAAAATTTATGAATCGACTCCAAACCAGCCAGTCAAGGTAACTTATGTCAGAAATGGTACTTTGGCTGAAACTGAGGTTACCCCGCAAGCATATGAAGGACATTCCTTAGTTGGAATCGCTCCCCATTCTGATGTGTGGCGAATTTCGATTTCTGGTTCCATGCGGATGGTTTGGGATCAAATGATCGGCACCGCAGGCTTGATTATGCGCCTTCCGCAGGCTGTTTACGAACGGACTACCCAAATTTTCGGTTATAACCTAGAGCAAAAAAATGTTCCACTTTCGGTTGTCGGGGTAGTTTCTTTGGGAGGAAAACTTGGGAGCAACGGGGGAGACTCCGTGACTTTAGCGATGCGCATTCCCGCATTTTTGAGCTTATTGGGTAGCTTAAATATTGCTCTTTTTGTCTTCAACCTAATTCCCCTGTTGCCGCTAGATGGCGGACACATTCTGGGGGCTTTATTTGAAGGGGCTCGTGGATTTGTCTCGAAAAAGCAAGGAAAGCCAGATCCAGGGGCAGCCGACATGGCGCGATTAGTGCCACTATCTTTAGCTGTAGCAGGATTATTATTAGTTATGACGGTTATCCTTATGGTAGCCGATATCGTGGCACCGTTAGTTTGACGGTGCGGTGAGGAATGGAAGAAAAATTGAGTAGTGAAGTTTCTTTGGGGATCCCAACGGTAAAAAAGCCACGGGAGTTAATCCGTCCTCGGAAAAAGACTCGCCAGATTAAGGTGGGGAGTGTCCTAGTTGGGGGAGATGCCCCAGTTTCAGTGCAGTCTATGACGACCACCAAAACCCACGAAATCGGTCCAACTTTGCAACAGATTGCTGAACTTACTGCTGCTGGCTGCGATATTGTCCGTGTGGCGTGTCCGCGACAAGAAGACGCAGACGCCTTGTCGGTGATTGCTAAGCAGTCAAATATTCCCGTGATTGCTGACATCCATTTCCAGCCTAAATACGTCTTCGCTGCGATCAAGGGTGGTTGTGCAGCAGTACGAGTTAACCCAGGCAATATTCGTAAATTCGATGATCAGGTGAAAGATATTTGCCAAGCTGCCAGCGACTACGGTTGCTCTCTTCGCATTGGCGTCAATGCTGGTTCACTCGACCCACGTTTGTTGAAGAAATACGGCAAAGCTACCCCAGAAGCTCTAGTCGAGTCTGCTGTCTGGGAAGCCTCCTTGTTCGAAGAACATGGGTTCCATGATTTTAAGATTTCGGTAAAACACCATGATCCAGTGACGATGGTCCGTGCCTATGAGCTACTTTCGGAGCAGGGCGATTGGCCATTGCACTTAGGGGTGACCGAAGCTGGTCCCGCTTTCCAAGGCACCATCAAGTCGGCAACCGCATTTGGCGCCTTGCTGTCACGAGGCATTGGGGACACGATTCGGGTTTCGCTTTCGGCACCGCCGGTGGAGGAAGTCAAAGTCGGGATCGAAATCCTGCAGTCTTTGGGTTTGCGTGAGCGCACTTTGGAAATCGTTTCCTGCCCATCATGCGGTCGTGCCCAGGTTGACGTTTATAAGTTGGCTGAGGACGTTACCGAAGGTTTGAAGGATTTGAAAGTGCCCTTGCGCGTGGCGGTAATGGGCTGTGTGGTTAATGGTCCGGGCGAGGCCCGTGAAGCCGACCTCGGTTGTGCTTCTGGTAATGGTAAGGGACAGATCTTTATTAAGGGCGAGGTCGTGGCCACTGTCCCCGAAGACCAGATCGTACCTACACTAATTGAAAAGGCAAATGAACTAGCTGAAAAGATGGGCTTGGAAGCTGGTTCGGGTGAAGTTGAAGTTTTAGCTTAAAATAGCTTTCAGACACTACAGTAAGTGACTTACAGATAGGGAACATTGTGTTAAGTAATATGTCATCTTTCTTCGTGCGAACCTTGCGCGAAGATCCTGCTGATGCCGAAGTAAATAGCCACAAGCTTTTGGTTCGAGCTGGTTATATTCGCCGAGTTGCCCCTGGGGTTTACTCTTGGTTGCCCTTGGGCCTGCGCGTTCTGCGTCAGGTTGAGCAGGTAGTGCGCGAAGAAATGAATGCTGCTGGTGCTCAGGAAGTTTTGTTCCCTGGGTTGCTACCTCGCGAGCCATACGAAGCAACTAATCGCTGGAATGAATACGGGCCGAACTTGTTCCGTCTGGCCGATCGTCGTGGTAATGACTATCTGTTGGCGCCAACCCACGAAGAAATGTTCACCTTGTTGGTGAAGGATTTGTACTCTTCGTACAAGGATTTGCCACTTACTTTGTATCAAATCCAGACTAAGTATCGTGACGAAGCTCGTCCTCGTGCTGGCTTGATTCGCGGCCGCGAATTCGTGATGAAAGATGCCTATTCGTTCGATTTGACTGATGAAGGCTTGGACGAGTCCTACAATGCGCAGCGTCGTGCTTACCAGCGCATTTTTGCGCGTCTTGGCTTGGAAGTAGTAATTTGTGCCGCTACTTCGGGCGCTATGGGTGGTAGCCGTTCGGAAGAGTTCCTTCACCCGTGTGAGATCGGTGAAGACACCTTCGTTCGTTCTGCAGGTGGCTATGCCGCAAATGCCGAGGCCGTGACTACCGTGGCTCCACCGGAGCAGGATTATTCTCAGATTCCTGCTGCTCATGTGCATAAGACTCCGGGAGCTAAGACAATCGCTGATTTGGTTGATCTAGCTAATCGTGATTTCCCACGTTCAGACCGTCCTTGGGAAGCGGCAGATACGCTCAAGCATGTCATGGTGACCTTGGTTCATCCTGATGGTCGTCGCGAAGTGGTCGGTATTGCTTTGCCTGGCGATCGTGAAGTTGACTTGAAGCGAGTTGAAGCTGCATTTGCCCCAGCTGAAGTCGAAGTTTCCACCCCAGAAGATTTGGCAAAGCACCCAGAATTAGTGGCCGGTTACATTGGCCCTCAGGTGTTAGGTCCGCAGTCCCCAGCTCGTGCAGGACAGCCAGATGATGCGGAAGAACTTGCCGGAGTTCGTTATTTCCTTGATCCTCGTGTGGTTACTGGTACCGCTTGGATTGCAGGGGCCAATGAAGCTGATCTGCACGTAGTTAACTTGGTTAAGGGCCGCGATTTCGAAGCTGACGGGGTAATCGAAGCAGCTGAAATCAAACCTGGCGATCAGGCTCCTGACGGTTCTGGTCCGCTTGAAATTGCTCGCGGTATCGAGGTCGGCCATATTTTCCAGTTGGGTCGGAAGTACGCTAAGGCACTTGGCCTGACTGTGCTGGATGAAAATGGTAAATCGCAGGTTGTAACCATGGGTTCCTACGGGATCGGCGTCTCCCGCGTAATGGCGGCCTTGGCAGAACAAAACTGCGATGAGCAAGGTCTAAAGTGGCCGCTTTCCTTGGCTCCGTTCCAAGTTCACGTTTTGGCAACTGGTAAGGGCGAAGAAATTTTCGAAACCGCTCAGAACCTTGCTAAGGATTTGGCTAAAGACTTCGAAGTACTCTATGACGACCGTTTGAAGGTTTCGGCCGGCGTGAAGTTTGCTGATTCCGAACTACTGGGTATGCCATTTGTTTTGGTTGTTGGTCGTGGACTAAAGGACGGTAAGGTAGAACTGCGTAACCGTCGTACTGGCGAGAAGGAAGAGCTACCAGTTGAACAAGCCGCTGAAGCGGTTCGTGAGGCTATCGCCAAGGCTAAGGAGGAAAACTGATGGCTATTCGTGAGATCCGGGTAGTTGGAGACCCAGTACTGCGAACTCCTTGCGATCCGATCACCGACACTAAATCGGCGGCAGTGCGCACCTTGGTGGAAGATTTGCTCGAGGGCGTAGACATGGAAGGCCGAGCGGGCCTCGCAGCAAACCAGATTGGTGTGTCTCTACGAGCATTCTCCTGGAATATCGATGGCGAAATTGGCTATGTGCTCAATCCCAAGATCGATGCGCTAGATTTTGACGAATACCAGGACGGGGATGAAGGCTGCTTGTCGGTACCTAACCTCTGGTTCCCCACCAAGCGTGCCTGGTATGCGCGAGTTACTGGGATCGACCTCGATGGCAAGCCTGTGGTGGTCGAAGGGGAAGAACTTATGGCTCGTTGTCTACAGCATGAGTGCGACCACCTAGAGGGTATGCTCTACCTTGATCGACTTGATCGTGCTACTCGTGGCAAAGCTATGCGTGAAGTACGCAAGCTAATGGACTGATAACTAAAAGATAGTCGCAAATAGGATACACCCGCTGACTTGATGTGCTAGCCTAGTCTCAGGATAGCTCGTCATCTCGCGGGTGTATCTTTATTTATGTCCTGCTCTGCCCTTGGGGTCTTAACTTAGGAGAAATAATGCTCAGTGACATTGAAATTGCCCGCCAATGCAAAATGCGTGAAATTGACGAAGTAGCGAAGGATTTGTCACTAGCTGCTACCGAAGTAGAACCCTATGGTCGCTATAAGGCGAAAGTGAATGTAGGTAAGCTCTCCCAGGAGCGTCAAGGCAAAGTGGTTCTAGTTACCGCTGTTTCTCCGACTCCTGCTGGTGAAGGAAAGACCACGACTTCAGTCGGTCTGGCTGATGCGCTAGCTTTACGTGGGAAGAAAGCCATGCTCTGCCTACGCGAACCCTCGATGGGGCCTGTATTTGGAATGAAGGGCGGGGCGGCCGGCGGCGGCTATGCGCAAGTCGTTCCGATGGAAGACATTAACCTCAATTTTACCGGCGATTTTGCGGCCATTGCGTTAGCCCACAATCTGCTTGCTGCCATGATCGATAACCACCTTCATCATGGAAATGAGCTACGCCTAGATGCTCGACAGATTTGGTGGAAACGTGTAGTTGATATGAACGACCGCGCTCTACGCCAAATCTCTGTCGGTCTTGGCGGGCCGTTAAATGGCTTTGTTCGCGAGGACGGATTCGACATCGTAGCCGCTTCAGAAATTATGGCGATTGTTTGTCTAGCATCTGATTTGGCTGATTTACGTTCCCGCTTAGGAAAGATCGTCGTTGGTCTCGACCTTGATAAGAATCCTGTAACTTGTGAACAGATTGGTGCTGCGGGCGCTATGGCCGTGATTCTCAAGGACGTCCTCGGTCCAAATCTAGTACAAACCTTGGAAGGCAACCCAGCTTTTGTTCATGGTGGACCTTTTGCCAATATCGCTCACGGGTGCTCCACGCTAACCGCTACCCACGCCGCCCAGAAACTTGCGGATATCGTGGTTACCGAGGCTGGTTTTGGAGCTGACTTAGGTGCAGAAAAGTTCTTTGATATTAAGTGTCGTGCCGGTCAGATTCAGCCGACTGCAGTAGTTTGCGTCGCAACCATTCGCTCCATTAAATACAACGCGGGAGTGGCCCGCCCCGACCTTGATCAGCCAAATATTGAAGCAGTTCAAGCTGGGGCAGTAAACCTCTTGCGTCACGTTGAGAATCTCCAGGAAGTTTTTGGACAGCAAGTTTTGGTGGCATTAAATCGCTTCGCGGCGGATACCGACGAAGAAATCGCTGCCTTACGCGAACTTGTACCAGTCCCTGTCGTCGTTTCAACTCACTTTGCAAATGGGGGAGAGGGCGCTTTGGAACTCGCAGACGCAGTACTCGAAATGCTAGAGGCGCCAACTCCAGAACTACGACACGCCTATGAACTCACTGACAGTTACGAGCAAAAAGCCTTGGATCTAGCTAAACGGGTCTATCGCGCGAGTGAAGTTACTTGGTCCCCCGGAGCGAAACGTCGACTGGGAATTATCGCAGCTGCAGGCTATGAAAACTTGCCAATCTGTGTGGCCAAGAATCAATACTCTTTCTCCGCAGATCCGAAAGCCTTGGGGGCTCCCAGCGGCCATACCCTTCACATTCGGGAAGTACGTTTGAGTGCAGGTGCCGGTTTTATTGTCCTGGTCGCTGGCGACATGATGACCATGCCAGGCTTGCCAAAGCAACCAGCTGCGTTGGGCATGGAAGTCGATGCAGATGGCAATATTATTGGTCTTTCCTAAGGTTTGAACTGAAAAAGCTGCTTAAGCGTTAGGGCTAAACTTTGACAAGTGGGCACCTGCGCGGCATACTGAAAACGCACGCCGCGCAGGTGCCCACTTAATTTGAGGACGTAGGGGAAGACGACCCTCAGATATTTAGGAGGCCACCAATGAAAGGTTCGTTGACCCGCGGTGTACTTTTCGTGCACACTTCGCCAAGGGCGTTATGCCCACATATTGAATGGGCCGCAACTGATGTTTTGGGTTATCCGGTAAAACTTGTCTGGACCGCGCAACCAGCAGCCCCTGATTTTGTTCGATGTGAGGTGGCTTGGACTGGACCGATTGGCACGGGCGCAAAACTCACCTCCGCTTTGAGAGGATGGGATCATCTGCGCTTCGAAGTAACTGAAGAAGCTACTGCTTCGACCGATGGTTCACGTTGGTCCCATACCCCCGAACTTGGTATTTTCCATGCACAAATGGACACATGCGGGAACACCGTAGTGCCTGAAGATCGAATTCGTCAAGCAATGTTCGAAAGTAAAAACGATCAAGAATTCCGTTCCCGTCTTTCACTAGCACTTGGAACTGCTTGGGATGAGGAACTAGAACCATTCCGCTACGCCGGTGACGGGGTACCAGTTCGATGGCTACATAGAGTAGGCTAAGCACTATGGCTGGATTAGAAGAACTTGCCGCGTTAAAGGCTGCCCTAGAGGCCGAAGCAGACCCGATGTCGCAAGATGAGGATACGCCAGATGATCCTATCGAGGGCGGGTTAACGGCAGAATCTCAAGCGGAGCAAGTAGCAACCACTGAGTCCCAAAAAGAGGAAGTAGTCAGGATCCTCTTACCTCATTTGGCGATAGCGCCCGAGGAAATGACTCCTGCGCTTTCTTTAACTCAAGCTGGACTGGGCAAGATTGCACGTTGGACAGTAGCTACTGCTATCGAACAAGAACTAAAGATTACTTTGCCAGACAGTGAAATTTTGAACTGGAAAACTCTAGAAGATATCTTCGCTTCGATAGAAAACCCACAGATTTAAAAGCAAAATAAAGAAAAATTTTCTGGAAGCTATTTTTCTTACGATTGAGGTCGCGAGGATAGGAACAAGGCCCTAGAATTATCGTGCAATGCCGATAATACGGCGCTCTATCGAACCACGGAGTTTGCTATGACAGCCACTCGTTTAGAACATGACCTGCTTGGGGCGCGCGAAGTACCCGCTGATGTGTACTGGGGAATCCATACCCTAAGAGCTATGGAAAACTACCAGATCTCGGGCAGGACCATGAATCAATACCCGGAAATGATCCGGGCCATGGTAAAAGTTAAGAAAGCTTGCGCCCTTGCTAATGGCGACCTTGGTACCATGCGAAAGTGGCGTGTGAAGGCAATCGTTAAAGCATGCGATGCTATCTTGGACAAGGGCCTGTGTATGGATCAGTTCCCGATCGATCAGTTCCAAGGTGGCGCAGGAACCTCGGTGAATATGAACACCAATGAGGTTATTGCCAATCTTGCTCTGGAAATGATGGGGCGTCCACGCGGTGATTATCAAGTCCTAGATCCTAATGATCACCTCAACCGCTCGCAATCAACTAATGACACATTTCCGACGGGGCTTTGCCTAGCCTTTTACGAACAAGTGCAAGCTTTCCGAGTGGAACTAGCGCGGCTCGTTCAGGCATTTGCTGACAAAGGTCTCGAGTTCCGGGATGTTCTAAAGATGGGACGTACCCAGTTGCAGGATGCCGTGCCTATGACTCTGGGACAAGAAATGGCTGCCTTCGCTGTGAACTTAGCAGAAGAAGACGCACGTTTGGAAAATAATGCCAATCTATTGTTGGAAACCAATCTAGGTGCCACTGCTATCGGTACCGGACTAAATACCCCTCCTGGGTATCGAGAGAGGGTAGTGGAACGTCTGCGTGAAGTTACAGATTCTCCGATCGTTGGTGCCTCGAATTTGATCGAAGCGACCCAAGACACTGGGGCTTATGTTTCCATGCATGGTACTTTGAAACGCACGGCTACTAAGCTCGCTAAGATTTGTAATGATTTGCGACTACTTTCTTCCGGTCCACGCGCCGGCCTCGCAGAAATCAAACTACCACAGCGAGCCGCAGGCTCTTCGATCATGCCGGCAAAGGTAAATCCGGTAATTCCTGAAGTTGTGAACCAAGTCTGTTTTAAGGTTTTTGGAAACGACGTGACGGTGACCATGGCCGCACAAGCAGGACAGCTACAGTTGAACGTCATGGAGCCAGTCATCATGGAAGCTTTGCACGAATCACTAGTACTGCTCACTAACGGTTGCCGAACACTACGTGAGTTCTGTGTGGAAGGTTTGGAAGCGAACCGGGAAGCTTGCCACGATTACGTGATGAACTCTATCGGCATTATTACCTATTTCAATGACATCATTGGTCACGCTAATGGTGATGCGATTGGTAAGGAAGCAGCAGCAACTGGGGCACAAGTTAGAGACCTAGTAATTGCTAAGGGACTCTTGACTGAAGAAGAAGTTGATGAAATCCTCAGCCCAGACAATCTAGCTACGCCGGCGTACCACGGCATCCTGGAAGAAAACTTCGATGAGAATGAACCAGTGCCAGAAGAGTTCGCACCTATTCTTCCGATTCCAAACTACGATGAAATGTAGTTGGCGTTAAACAAATAGTTGGGGCCCAAGCAATTTGCTTGGGCCCCAACTATTTGACTAAAAGCTAGTTTGTGCCAAACGAATATGGAAACAGAAGTGGGGGTGTTACCGCGATATGCAGTAACACCCCCACAAAGTAACTAGCTAACGATTACTCAGTTCTCGCCAGCGTCAGAACCTGAGGTTCCAGCGTTAACATTGAAGAGATCGTACTTGTCGATTGCTTGCTTGACCACGGTCTTGTCAACCTGGCCGGAAGCAGCCAACTGGCTAAGAGCACCAACAACCATCGATTCAGCATCGATGAAGAAGTGGCGACGAGCGGCAGGACGGGTGTCCGAGAAGCCAAAGCCATCAGCACCGAGTACCAAGTATTCACCTGGAACCCACTTGCGGATCTGATCTTGTACCAAGTGATCGTAATCTGAGGTGGCCACGAATGGGCCGTCAACTTCAGAAAGCTTCTTAGTCAAGTAAGGAACTTCTGGAGCTTCTTCTGGGTGGAGGAGGTTGTGCTTATCGCAAGCCATGCCGTCACGACGCAGTTCGTTCCACGAGGTGACCGACCAAACCGAAGCATTAACGCCCCAATCCTTAGCGAGTAGTTCCTTCGCCTTAACCGCCCACGGAACACCGACACCAGAGGCGAGCAAGTTAACCTGAGGGCCATTACCATCAGCAGGTGCCACCTGGTGGATACCCTTGATGATGCCTTCAATGTCTACATTCTCGGGCTCTGCTGGCTGGTGCATTGGCTCGTTGTAAACCGTCAAGTAGTACATGACGTTCGGATCGCGATCCTTAACCGGACCGTACATACGCTCCAAACCATCCTTAACAATGTAAGCGATTTCGTAGGCGTAAGCTGGGTCGTACTGCACGACGGCAGTGTTGGTACCGGCAATGAGTGGCGAGTGGCCATCCATGTGCTGGGTACCTTCACCAGCTAGGGTGGTACGGCCAGCGGTAGCACCAATGATAAAGCCGCGGCAGAGCTGGTCGCCGGCAGCCCAGAACTGATCTGCCGTACGCTGGAAACCGAACATCGAGTAGAAGATGTAAACCGGAATCATCGGTTCGCCGTGAGTCGCGTAGGAAGTACCAGCAACCTGGAAAGCAGCAGCCGAACCAGCTTCGTTAATGCCGGTGTGGAGGATCTGTCCCTGTTGTGATTCGCGGTAAGACAACATCATGGAAGCATCTACTGGAGTGTAGTTCTGACCATGAGTGTTGAAGATCTTAGCCGATGGGAAGATCGCATCGAGGCCGAAGGTACGAGCTTCGTCCGGAATGATCGGAACGATGCGGTTACCCATTTCTTTGTCACGGATAATGTCCTTAAGCATCTTCACGAAAGCCATGGTGGTAGCGACTTCTTGCTTACCTGAACCCTTCTTGAAAGTCTCAAAGACCTTTGGGTTAGGCATTGGAAGTTCGCCATGCTGACGTGGACGCGAAGGTAGGAAGCCACCTAGTGCTTCACGACGTTCAAGCATGTACTGGTATGCCGGGTGATTTGGCTCTGGCTTGTAGTAAGGAGGCATGTATGGATTCTCTTCCAACTGTTCGTCAGTGAAAGGAATCTGTAGACGGTCACGCAATGCCTTGAGGTCATCGAGTGCCAGCTTCTTCATCTGGTGAGTTGAGTTACGGCCAGCGAAGTTAGTACCCAAAGAGTAACCCTTAACCGTATGAGCCAAAATAACAGTCGGCTGACCGGTGTGTTCCATGGCAGCCTTGTATGCCGAGTAGACCTTGCGGTAATCGTGGCCACCACGCTTCAGAGCCCAAATCTGGTCATCCGTCCAATCCTTGACCATTGCCTTGGTGCGAGGATCGCGGTTGAAGAAGTGCTCACGGATGAAGGCACCATCGTTAGCGCGGAAGGACTGGAAGTCACCGTCAAGGGTTTCGGTCATCAAGTTAACGAGGGCGCGATCCTTATCGGCATTCAATAGAACGTCCCATTCACGACCCCAAACGACCTTGATGACGTTCCAGCCAGCACCACGGAAGAACGCTTCAAGTTCTTGCATGATCTTGCCGTTACCACGAACTGGGCCATCGAGACGCTGCAAGTTACAGTTAATCACGAAGGTAAGGTTGTCCAGCCCTTGCTGAGCAGCTAGCTGCAACATACCACGCGATTCTGGCTCGTCCATTTCACCGTCGCCCAAGAAAGCCCAAGTGTGCTGCTGGGAGGTGTCTTTGATGCCGCGCATGTGCAAGTACTTATCGAACCATGCCTGGTAAATGGCTTCTGCTGGCCCTAGACCCATAGAAACGGTTGGGTATTCCCAGAACTCTGGCATCTGACGCGGGTGTGGGTAGGAAGGAATGCCGTGGTCGTGGCTTACTTCTTGGCGGAAACCATCGAGATCGTCCTCGGTCAAGCGACCTTCGAGGAACGCACGAGCGTAGTTACCGGGGGAGCAGTGACCCTGGAAGAAGACATGGTCGCCGCCACCTGGATGGTTCTTGCCACGGAAGAAGTGGTTGAAGCCAACTTCGTACAAAGTTGCTACCGAGGCGTATGACGAAATGTGGCCACCGACCTTGACACCCGGGCGCTGAGCGCGGGTTACCATTACTGCGGCGTTCCAACGAATCCAACGACGGTATTCGCGTTCAGTTGCTTCGTCGCCGGGGAAATAAGGTTCTTGATGCACCCCAATGGTGTTGACGTATGGGGTGGTAAGTGATTGTGGGACTGAAACGTTCTTTAGACGTGCTTCACGAAGCATCGACAAAAGGATGTAGCGCGCACGCGGTCCACCCTTTTCATCAATCAAACCGTCTAGGGACTCAACCCATTCTTTAGTTTCTTCCGGATCGATATCCGGAACCTGGCTGAGTAGTCCGTTAATCAGGGGGCTGGTCTCGTTGAGTTCGCTCACGGATCCTTCTTCCACTGCTTGCTGGCGCCAACAGCGGCGCCACCGAATAGATACCCTTCTATTATGTACGATTTATTGGAAAAATACAGGTGCACTTGGGACTAGCGGCCTATGAATTTTCCCATAATCAGTGAAAAGTTAACGATTTGGTACTTAATTTTCGTGAGTTGTTGCGAAAAACGTGAAAATCTGGTTACTTATTGAGGAGAAATATTTAGGCGTAAGCCACCCATTAGAAAGGGGATCACCTGCAGTGTCAGGCGACGAGATTCGCACCAATTTCGCATTCGGTGCGGGTGCAGTAGTGCAAGAGTTCTATTTTGATGACGATTGTGATCAGGCGATTCGAACTGCGATTGAAGCGGAAACCAAAGAAGAACTAGTCGATGAAGATTATTCCGATATGGTTGACGGGGCAATCATTTGGTGGCGTGCCGAGGATGGAGAGGTAGAAGATCTTACCGACCTTTTGGTTGATGCAGCTTCCAATCTTGACGGTTCGGGTACTCTTTGGGTACTCACTCCCAAGGCCGGTGATGAGCAACACGTTCCACCATTTGAAGTGAATGAAGCCGCAAAAGTGGCAGGGTTAAACGCTACTACCGCTACTGCTCTTGGGAAACGTTGGGCTGGTACACGGTTGACCTCTCGAGGTCGCGCTTAGTCTTAGTGTTTGGGAAGCGCTCTGCCTCGGTTAAGTGTTAGGGTGATCACCGAAATACGATTTGACTTCATCGAATATTCGGGTAGTATTTCTACTCGTGCTTCTCGCTTCGGCAGAGAAGAAAGGGCCTGTAGCTCAGCTGGTTAGAGCACTTGGTTTACACCCAAGGGGTCGTCGGTTCGAATCCGGCCGGGCCCACCCTTGCTAAAATAGTCACCATGACTAACAAAAATTTTCCAAAGTTGTCTCAAGTTTTAGAGATTCTTGAAGACCTATACCCCAAAAGCTTGGCACAAGACTGGGATAAGGTTGGTCTGATCGTAGGCGATCTAGACCAAGAAGTTAAATGCATTCAATTAGCTCTCGAACCCGTACGGGCCACAGTAGATGAAGCTATTGCTAATCAAGCCGATCTTTTACTAGTCCACCATCCACTGTATCTACGTCCCACAAGTTTTCTGCCCGCAGCAGATCCCAAAGGGGGATTGGTTGTCGATCTGATTAAACATGATTGTGCACTTTTTAATGCTCACACTAATGCAGATGCGGCAGAACAAGGGGTAAATACTGCTCTGGCTCAGTTACTGGGAGTGCGAAGGGTAGATGTGCTAGAGAAAGTCGATCATCCGCAACACCCAGGTATGGGAGTCGTGGGAAAGCTTTCGTCCCCTATGACCTTAGCAGCGTTTGCACATCAAGTAGCAACAGCGCTTCCTGCTTCTCCTCATGGCATTCTGGTTGGTGGGGATTTAGAGGATCAGGTTGAAACAGTTGCGATTTGTTCAGGTGCTGGTGACAGTCTGCTTGAAACGGCGCGTAAATGTGGTGCTGATGTCTATGTCACTGCAGACCTTAGACATCATCCAGCTAGTGAACACTTGGCGGGTGGTAAACCCTACTTAATCAATGCTTCGCACTGGGCAACCGAAACTGTCTGGCAAAATTTGGCGAAGCCAGCGTTATTAGCAGCCTTTGCCGCGCGTGGAATGACTTGTGAAGTAAAAGTCTCTACACTGGTCACAGAACCATGGAATCTTTCGCTTCCGACCACTGAAAGTGAGCAAAAATGAAGGCTAGCGCCAAGCAACAACAAGCTTTATTGGTAATGCAGAAATGCGATACTGCATTGGCTCGATTGACATACGATGCTCAGCATCTGCCCGAACATGAGCAGCTCCGCGAGCTAAAACAAGCACGGGAAGTAAAAACTCGTGAGATTGCTAGCCTCCAAGCTAACCTTTCTGATTACCGTCGAGAGGCCAGCAAAGTGGCAAATGATGTTGAACGTATGCAAGCTCGCATTGAGGTACTAAACCAGCGACTTGATGCTAGTGCGGGGAGTCCCAAAGAACTCGCCAATATGCAAGAAGAGCTAGATAACGTTACCGCTCGACTAGATTTGGTGATGGAAAAACAATGGGAAGGCGATGACGAACTGAAGAAACAGCAAGCGCAAATCGATTCCATTCGTACCGAAAGCGAAAACCTTAGCCAGCAAATTAATGAACTAACGGCAAAGCGTGACGCGCAAATTGCTGATCTGCAAAGTCAAGCTCAGCCATTAATCGATGAGCGAAAGGCTCACATGGTCATTGCTGGACCAGAACTTACCCGCGAATACGATGCTATTCGGAAATCAACCGGTGGTATTGGAGCAGTAGCCTTACGGGGACGCTCGATCGATGGGATGTCTGTCCAGTTCACTCCCGCAGAATGGGATCGGATCCGTAAAGCACCTTCTGATGAGGTACTTGTGAGTGAAGATCACGAATGGATCATGGTGAGAGTCGATGACTGAGACCAAACAGGATACTTATCTCATCCTAGTTCGCCATGGAGCTACGGCCTACACTGAAAATGGCCAGCTTTGTGGAGGTAGTGACCCGATCGATCCAGATCTCTCGGCCAATGGTTTAGCTCAGGTTAAAGCTGCTACCGCACTAGTGGGAAAGATTGGAAAGCAACATTTCGATTGGATTCCCACACCAAGTGCGCTTTACTCTTCGCCAGTTCGTCGTGCTCATCAACTAGGCGAGCTACTCTCTGCCGAGTTGGGGCTTGCGATGAAAGTTGATGAACGTGCTCGAGAAATCGGAGTAGGAGAAGCTTTTGGTGCCAACATGGCTCAGCTTTGGGAAGAATACCCAGGTTTGGCCCATCGCTGGATTTCGGGTGAAGACTTATGGGCCGGGCTCGAACCACTCAACAATATGTGCGACAGATTGTCAGATTTCACTGATGAACTCTGGGCTCAGCATGAAGGCAAAACGGTGGTGCTAGCTTGCCATGAAATTGTCACTAGGATCATTCTGGGACAGTCTCTTGGGTGGCAGCCAGAACAAGTTATGCAGCTTGAGATTCCTTTAGCATCAACACAGATTTTGCATCGTTTACCCTCTGGACGAGTCAACCTAGTCGCATTCGGTTTAGCACCAAGTTTAGGTAACTTGGCTGACTAGAAAAATCTTAAACACAAGTTGTGGGGCTAAGGATAATCCTTAGCCCCACAACTTGTTTGGTTAAAGTTTAGACGTAGAAAGTAACCTCGGGGTATACCTTCAAAGTAAAGAAATCAACGATACGGCTAATACCTACCGCCACGAAGCTGATTGCAATCATGTAGACCATGACCGTGCCAGAGAAAAGTGGGCTCAAAAGTACCAAAATGCCGATTATCACCAGCATCAAACCGGTAAAGGAAAAGCCTCGGCCTCGACCTGGGAAAAGTTGATGGAGCTTAATCCCAGCCACAATCCTTAACAAGCCAAAGAAGATGAACCAAATTGCTAAGAAAACTGGCAGCAAAAGTGCTTGTTCAGCCTGAGAACCAGTGAGCAAAATTAATGACAGGATAATGGTGACAACTGCCATCAAAATACCGTAACCCGAGCGACGGGATGCGGGCAGGGATAACTGGAACCAAAGATCAAAAATCCCGCCGAAAAGCACGCTGAAGGAAAAGAACATGCCGAAGAAAGTCAAGCTCCAAAGGGGAGAGACGAACATAAAAAAGGCGGTTAAAAGGTACAAGATGCCGACCACGAGGGCGGCCCAATCACGTTTAGCTTTCATTTTTTCTCCTAAAAAAAGACTACGCTTCAGCATAGTCCTCTAAGCTAATAATTGCCCTGAGATAAGTGTTGAGATTGGACTAAAGGCTGCAGTGCGGCTATGGTGAAAGGAGTCTAAAAGAAAGAGGTAAAAATGGACAAGCAACGCTCGCTCTTGCTAACTAACCCAACCTTGCGGGCACTGCTTCTCATTGTTTTCTTCACCTATAGCGCCCAGAACATGCTAAACGTGTCAATCGCACCGCTAGCTCGCTCCCTGCAACTAGCTGAGTGGGCAGTTGGTTTAGCAGTCTCCTTAGCTGCACTATTTGTTACCTCTTTATCGTCATTTTGGGGAGTTAAATCTCTCGACTGGGGAAGACGACGAGTACTGTTAATCGCGCTAACCTTAGCTTTGAGTGCGGCTATTATTTTTTCAGCAGCAGTGGTTTTGCGGTCCGAGGGCGTAATTGGCTCGGCCAGTGCGACTACCGCAATTGTCTTGGCTCGTGGTGCCTTCTTTGGGGCGGCAGTTTCAGCTATTCCCCCTACGGGGCAAGCGCTCATTGCGACCCTCACCCCAGATGAGGCTTCTCGAGTTCGCGGTATGAGTGCTTTTTCCGGAGCAATCAGTGCCTCCATTATGGTTGGTTCCCTAGTCTCATCAGCTCTTGGGGCATGGAATATTTATGGTCCGGTGCACGCTACTGGCATCTTAATTGCCTTTGCCCTAGTCACCTGCTTTTTCTTTGTGCCAGTTACCCCGCCACCACCGAAAAAAGAGAAACCGGTTAAGGTCTCTTGGCGAGATCCTCGGATCCTTCCATGGATTCTTGCCGGCCTCGGCATGTTTTTTACTAATGGGATCGTTCAAATTACCACTGGTTTTGTGGCTCAAGATCGTCTTGGTCTAAGTCCAGAAAAAGCTATGCCGGTAACTGGTGGTTTATTGTTAGCTGGCGCTTGTGGGGCAATGCTAATGCAGATTGTGATTGTGCCCCGACTTGGAACTACTCCCCGAAAACTTGTGCGTTGGGGACTGGTGATCGCTCTACTCAGCCTAATTGGCTATGGCACAGTTACTTCATTCAGCCTTTTGGCACTTTCCGCCTTTGGTGTTGGGGTAGGGATGGGAACAGTCTCTCCAGGTTACAATGCGGGTGCTTCCCTAGAGGTGGAAAAACATGAATTAGGTGGGGTCGCCGGGGTACTGAACGCAGCCGGTGCAGTTACCTGGATTATTGGTCCAGTTAGCGCTACCAGCTTATACAGTTGGAACTCGTATGCGCCCTTTATTGTAGCTGGGGTGGCTCTATTGGCCTCAACCATTTTGGCTTGGCTGCACCCAACTTTCCGACGTCCGACTCCAGTGATTAGTGACTAAAAGAAGTACTAATCTTTGATCATAAGCGTCAAAGTACACACCCCTGGTTGGTCTGAGCCAAGTGAGGGATCTTCTAAGCGCGCATCACTAAAGCTTATCTCTGGGCTAGTAGCGGCATTCTTTACCCAGCCAAGTAGCTGCTCGACTGTCTTAATATCACTGATGGTGCCTTCAAGTTGTTGGGATTTAGCTACTGCTGTTGCAGAGGATAACCATCCTGCTGCTTGCGCCAACAAACCTGCCAATTCACCTCGCGCATGCTTGGCATGGTGAGAAACCACCTTTTCTTTGCCGTTCTGCACGCTCACTACTCGAATGGGAATTATTTGGCAGTTAGCTTTTTTAGCATTGCTAGCTGTTGCCGGCCACATTGCTTGGTAGGCCCCAGAACGGCAATCTACCACCAGTTGGTTACTCACTAAGGGGGCCAGCGCAGTCTGAAGCTCGGGCCGCCAATAGGTCGAGACCTTGCCGAGGGCGGGAAGGGTGGCATTACCCGGTAACCGGTATGGCAGGATCTGATCGTTGGGGGAAACGAGTCCCCATAAAGCGGAGGTAACTAAAACCGTTAAGTCTTGATTGTTTTTCGCTGAAACCTGCCACTGCGCCCAGTTAGCTGCGTCGTAAAGTACGCCGGAATAAACACTGGTTGCCGCTTTCGCCCCGGCAGTAAGTAGCTGTTGGTGAAACTCTAATTCTGCTTGTTTAGCTGGCCCCACTTTCAGAATTTGGGCAGCTTGCTCATCTGCTCCCAAGGCTTGCAGCGAGGCAATGAGCTTGGCGCGGGATTCATTCAGTTGCGGAAAACTGAGCGAAGCCAAGTCTAAAGGCGCCTTTTTTGAAGGAGAAAAGTCTTTCCCTTCACTTGGGGGCAAAAGCAATATCATTTGGGGCCTTTCTGGTGTAAAGTAAGCGAGTTGAGTGTCTTAGACGGTCGCGCCACCACAAAACTTTAGCAGTTTTAGGTGTCGAGGAACGTCCGGGCTCCACAGAGCACGATGGTGGCTAACGGCCACCCGGGGTGACCCGCGAGATAGTGCCACAGAAAACAGACCGCCAGCCTTTGCTGGTAAGGGTGAAAAGGTGGTGTAAGAGACCACCAGGTTCGCAGGTGACTGTGAATGCTTGGTAAACCTCATCGGGAGCAAGACCAAATAAGTGGACGCATAGGCTGCTCGTCCAGTCCACGGGTAGGTTGCTTGAGGCCAATGGCAACATTGGTCCTAGATAAATGGCCGTCACCGCTTAGGCGGGACAGAACCCGGCGTATCGAGGCACTCAACTTAGGCTTTCCCTATACGTGGGTAAACTTTGGGGGCCGAGGACGGATACTGATTCCGCCCTCGGCCCCCAAAATAATGTTATTTTGCCGAATGCTTTCGGTCAGTTGTTTGCCTGGGCGGCAAGGGCAGCCGCTCCGACAATACCTGCAGTATTAAGCAACTTGGCCGGCACAATCGGGCAGTTGAGCTCAAGCTTGGGCAGGAATTTTTCGTGCTTCTTAGAGACGCCACCGCCCACGACCATCAGGTCTGGGGTGAAGAGCATGTCAAGGTACGAGTAGTATTCCTGCAGCCGTTCAATCCACTCGGGCCAAGTGAGCTTTTTCTTTTCTCGCACCGAGGCTGCAGCCCGTTTTTCCGCCGACTTTCCCCGAATCTTTAAATGTCCTAGCTCGCTACCAGGAATGAGCTGACCATTGTAAATCAGAGCAGAACCAATGCCGGTACCAAGAGTGGTAACAAGAACCAAGCCGGGCACGTCTTTGGCAGCACCGAGGGCGGCCTCGGCAAAACCGGCGGCATCAGCGTCGTTAACTGCTACTACCTTGCGGCCCAGACGCGCTTCCATGATTTCGGCGACGTTGACTCCGGTCCAACTCTGGTCTAGGTTGGCGATAAAGCGAACGGTATCGTTTTTCACGGGTGCCGGGAAAGTAATGCCAACTGGGGTTTGTGGATCTAGCTGGAAGTGATCTACCAGCTCGGCACAAACCTCAGTGACTGCCTCTGGGGTAGAGGGCTGGGGAGTGGGGATCCGGTAGCGTTCCTCGGCGAATTCGCCGGTTGCTAGGTTGACGGGAGCTCCTTTAATGCCAGAGCCGCCAATATCAATACCAAATGCGATTTCCATTAAGATTTAGCCTTTCACTTCGCTGTGATGCATTTATTCGATGGTGGGCAGAGTGAGGATTTCTGCGCCCTCGTCTCGAACTACAATCGTATGCTCAAACTGGGCGGTTCGTCCTCGGTCAGCAGTGACTACTGTCCATTCATCTTCCCACTGTTCCCACTCGACGGTACCGAGCGTCAACATTGGTTCGATAGTGAATACCATACCGGTTTCGATCACCTGATCGTAATTCGGAGCGCAATCGTAGTGAGGCACGATTAACCCAGAGTGGAAGGCTTCTCCGACACCGTGACCGGTGTAGTCGCGTACCACCTGGAAATCGAAACGACGAGCATAGGATTCGATAACCCGACCAATCACATTTATCTGACGACCTGGCTTTACCGCTTTAATGCCGCGGGCCAAAGCCTTTTCGGTCACGTCAATGAGTTGCTTGGAAACTTCGTCTACCTCACCGACAGTAAACATGCGGCAGGTATCACCGTGGACTCCATCGCGGTAAGCAGTGATATCAATGTTGATAATGTCACCCTCTTCTAGGGGACGATCATCGGGAATCCCATGGCAAATCACCTCATTAATCGAGGTGCAAATGGACTTAGGAAAGCCCATATAGCCCAAACACGAGGGATAGGCATCATGGTCACAGAGATATTCGTGGGCAATCCGATCGAGTTCGTCGGTGGTGACTCCAGGAGCGATAGCTTTACCGACCTCGACAATGGCATTTGCCGCAATTTCGCCGGCAGCCCGAATCTTTTCAATCGTTTCCTCAGATTTAATCTCAGGGGCAGTAACTACTTCAGGACCGTCATGGAACATATATTCCGGACGGGCAATATGTTTGGGAACGGAGCGACGGGGGCTAATACGACCCGGGGTCAGGTTGCCGAGCGGGGCTCGGCGGGCAAGTTCAGCAAGATTTTTTTCCATGTAATAACCCTACCGTGCTAAGGCGCTAACTCGGGGTACAATAGGACAGGTTTACGTAAATTGTTTTAGAAAGGGACCAGATCAATGGCTTTGTCAGCCCAAAATGGTGAGGAACCCGAGGTAGATTTGTCTGCCGCCGTTGCTGGGGCGCTCCAGTCCTTTGCCCAGGCAGCTTCCCTTGCCGAGCTGAAAACCTTGAAAAACCGAGCTCTTGACGATAAGTCCGTCCTCGGTCAGGCGAAAGCTCAGATTAAGCACTTGGTAGCAGAAAAGCGGGCCGAGGTCGGTAAGCGCGTTGGTGCCGCCCGCAAGGAGATTGAAGCCGCCTACCAAAAGTTTGAAAATGAGCTGGCTGAAGCGGAAGCTCAGCGTCTTTTGGTGGAAGAAACTGTCGACGTGACTGTGCCGCCTGAGCGCGCTTGGCTCGGCGCTCGCCACCCACTCGATTTGCTGATTGACGAAATCACTGACTTTTTCGTTTCTTTGGGATGGTCGATTGGTCAGGGACCAGAAATCGAACACGAGTGGTTTAACTTCGATGCTTTGAATCTTGATCCCGACCATCCGGCTCGCCAGATGCAGGATACTTTCTACGTTGATCCGCAGATTAATGCTGAAACGCAGCCGGGCGACTCGCACTTGGTAATGCGCACGCACACCTCGCCAGTGCAAGGACGTACCATGGTGGCTAGCCAGCCTCCGATTTACCTAGCTTGCCCGGGTAAGGTGTTCCGTTCTGATGAACTCGATGCTACCCATACCCCGGTATTCCACCAGGTTGAAGGTTTGGCCATCGATAAAGGTTTGACTATGGCGCACCTTAAGGGCGTGCTTGATGAGTTTGCTCGGGCTATGTTCGGTCCTGAGGCTAAGACTCGTTTGCGTCCTTCTTTCTTCCCCTTCACTGAACCAAGTGCCGAAATGGATCTCTGGTTCCCGCAGAAGAAGGGCGGCCCGGGCTGGATTGAATGGGGTGGCTGTGGCATGGTGAACCCAGCAGTGCTTACTGCTTGTGGTATCGACCCAGAAGAGTACCAAGGCTTCGCTTTCGGCATGGGTATCGAACGTACTCTCATGCTTCGTCACGGAATTAACGATATGCACGACATTGTCGAGGGCGACATTCGCTTCTCGCAACAATTCTCTCTAACTGGGAAGGGCTGCTGATTATGCCTTACGTTTCACTTGAATGGTTGAACTCAATGGTGTCGTTGAAGGAAAACACCACCATTGAAGAAGTTGCGAAGGACCTAGTTAAGGTCGGGCTGGAAGAAGAGCAGATTGTGCCCCCTCCGGTAACTGGCCCACTAGTAGTTGGCAAGGTTTTGACTCGTGACCCAAAGGAACAGTCCAACGGCAAGGTAATTAACTATTGCCGCGTGGATGTTGGTCAGTACAATGATGAACCCGGCACTGGGAAGGAGCCTTCTGAGCTTCCTAGCCGCGGCATCATTTGTGGTGCCCACAATTTCGAGGTCGGAGACCACGTAGTGGTTTCACTTCCAGGGGCAGTTTTGCCCGGAGGCTTTGAAATTGCCGCTCGCAAGACCTACGGCCACATTTCTGATGGCATGATGTGCTCTGAGGCTGAGCTCGGGTTGGCGGCTTCAGCCGAGGGGATTATCGTCCTCGATAAATACCTTGATGGCCCGGTACCAGAAGTTGGCAGCGATGCTGTTGCCTTGCTCGGTTTGGGTGAAGAACTCCTTGAAATCAACATTACCCCCGACCGTGGCTACTGCTTCTCCATGCGCGGGGTGGCTCGCGAATACGCCCACTCAACTGGTGCCAAGTTTGTTGATCCGGGCGTGCCTGGCAATCTTGTCGCGAGCTTGCCGGAAAACACCGAAGACGCTTTCCCGGTCGTTTTGGCCGATCAGGCCCCCATTCGTGGCAACCAAGGATGCGACCGCTTCGTTACTCGCGTTGTCACGGGGATCGATCCTAGCGCTCCTACCCCTGACTGGATGGTTCGCCGCCTACAAGCTTCGGGGATGCGTTCCCTGTCGCTGACGGTGGACATTACCAACTACGTCATGTTGGAACTGGGGCAGCCACTCCACGCTTATGACCTCTCGGCAGTAAGCGCCCCGCTAGTAGTTCGTCGTGCCAAGGCAGGGGAGAAGCTGACCACTTTGGATGAGGTGGAACGCGAACTAAACCCAGAAGATTTGCTGATTACCGATTCGCCCGAGGGCGAAGGTAGCCGCGTTTTGGCGCTTGCCGGTGTTATGGGTGGGGCCAGCTCGGAAGTAAACGAGAACACCACCGCGGTATTGGTAGAAGCCGCGCACTTCGATTCTGTTAGCGTGGCACGTACTGCTCGCCGCCACAAGTTGCCTTCGGAAGCAGCAAAGCGTTTCGAGCGCGGAGTAGACCCACAGTTGGCTCCAGTCGCAGCTCAGCGAGTAGTTGATCTACTAGTTGAGCTAGCCGGTGGTACCGATGCCGGTCGCGTCCTCGATCTTAATGAAACCAAACCGGCCATGGTTTTCGAATTCGATCCACAGCACCCGGCACGTTTGGTCGGAGTGGAAATCGATAATGAGTCGGTTAAGCGTTTCTTGACTGAAATCGGTTGCGAAATCGACGATAGCGGCGAACTTTGGCAGGTGACGGTCCCGTCTTGGCGTCCTGACTTGACTGGTCCAGCACACCTAGTCGAAGAGGTCGCTCGCCTACATGGTTACGAAGAACTGCCTTCGATTCTGCCTCAGATTTCGACCCGTGGTAGCGTTCCCCAGGATTTGCGTTCGCGTCGTCAGGTGGCCGCCACTTTGGCAGCTAGTGGGATGACTCAGGTACTTTCGTACCCGTTCGTTTCCAACTCGCATGATCGCCAGTTGCTGGCCGAGGACGATCCTCGTCGTCAGGCCTTGAAGCTATACAATCCGATGGCTGACGACGCTCCTTGGTTGCGCACGAGCTTGCTCGACACCTTGTTGGATGTGGCTCGTCGTAACCTCGCCCGCGGCAATGATTCTTTCGCCATTTTCGAGCAAGGAATGGTTTCGCGTGCTGGGGACATTCCAGCAGCTACTATGCCTGAGGTACAAACTCCTAATGCGGAACAGATCGCTACGATCATGTCCCAGGTGCCAGCACAGCCTTGGCACTTAGCGGGAGTACTCGCCGGTAATCGCGCGCCCTTGAGCGTTTTGGAAGAGACCAAGCCTTTCGCTTGGAATGACGCGATTAATGCCGCTAATTTGGCAGCATCCGCAGTAGGGGCCAACCTGTTGGTAGCCACTCCTTTGGTCGCTGGTAGTGAGCCTGAGCACGTTAACTTGCGGGCTATGGCCGGGCAGGGGATTGAACCTATGCCACAGGCTTGGCTAGCACCATGGCACCCCGGACGGGTTGCCCAGTTGCGTGTTCGTTTGGGTAAGCGTTTAACCGTGGTTGGTTATGCTGGCGAACTACATCCTAAAGTCTGCCAGAACTTTAACTTGCCAGCTCGTACCTGCGCCTTTGAGCTCGATTTGTCAGCTTTGTGCGACTCAGTCAGTGACCAGCCCAAGCAGGTGGCCACCCTTTCGACCTTCCCGCTAGCGAAGGAAGACTTGGCTGTGGTGCTACCGGCCGCGGTTAGTGCCGCTGAGGTTCTAGTTGAGGTTAAGAAGGCGGCAGGTCCGTTGTTGGCTGAAGCTCGACTCTTCGACGTTTACAGTGGTAAGCAACTTTCCGAGGGCGAGAAATCTCTGGCCTTCTCATTGAAGATGCGTGGTGACCACACGCTTGAAGCAAAGGAAACTACCGCTTTGCGTGAGCGCGTACTAGCTGCGCTAAAGAAGAAGTTTGGTGCTAGCTTGCGCTAGGTTCTCGCCAACTTTTAGACGATAAATAGTTTGGGGGCTTAACCAGTCGGTTAAGCCCCCAAACTATTTATTTTGTTAGTCGATGGCGTCAATGAACCAGCGGGTGAGGCTAGTTGGATGAGTAATCGCAGTGCCGACACAAGCTGACCATGCGCCCTTTTCCATCACAGCCGCCAGATCGGCTGGTTTGTGGATGCGCCCTTCAACAATTACCGGTTTAGAGACAGCAGCCAACATTTGGTCAATCAGCTCAAAATCTGGACCAGGAGTTTTTTCTCTCGATGGCGTGTAGCCGGCCAGTGTCGTGCCGATAAAATCAGCACCAGCTTTTTCAGCGGCGATACCGTCCTCGACACAAGAGCAGTCAGCCATCACCAGCGCGTTAGGGTTTGCTTCCTTTACGGCCTTGACACAGTCGGCGAAGGTAGAACCATCTGGACGGGGACGATCAGTGGCATCGATGGCTACAATCTGGGCACCAGCTTCTACACAAGCTTTCGCGTGTGCCGGAGTCGGGGTAATGTAAACCCCTTCGTGGCCATCCTTCCAAAGTCCGACTACGGGGACATCCACTGCTTGTGCAGTTGCTTTGATGTCTTCGATGCCTTGGACACGTACCGCAGCAGCTCCACCTTCGACTACTGCCTTAGCCATCATGGCGGTGATGTGTGGTTCGCGCAAGGGCTCGCCGGGGTAAGCCTGGCAGGAAACAATCAGTTTGCCTTTAATCGCGGCAATCATTTCTTCTGGAGATAAAGTCATTGGGACTCCTTAGGGTCATTTAAGTGTGTCAGGGCGAGCGATGCAGCCCCGATCAAACCTGAATCGCGTTTTAGTTGAGCCGAAACAAGCGGCACTTTCGCTAGGAAAGGGATTACTTCTTGGCTAAAGGCTTCGCGCAGCGGTTGCCACCAAAGCTCACCGGCTTGGCTCATGCCGCCGCCAACTACTACTACCTCAGGGTCGAACATATTGGTAAGACCACCGAGGGCGCGTCCGGTGGCGCGGGCACAAGCTGCGAAAACTTCGGCGGCAAGTTCATCCCCAGCAACTGCGAGGTCTTCGACTTCCCGCGCCGAAGCAGCCTTGCCACCCGCACGCTCGAACGCGGCCAAAATCGCCGGTCCAGAACATAGCGCCTCAAAATGGCCTTGGCCGCCGCAAGTGCATTCGATGCCTTCAGCTTCGGGAATCGCAAAATGCCCGATTAGGCCACTTACCCCATGGGCCCCAACCTGGGTTTGTCCGTCGGTGACAAAGGCACCGCCGATCCCAGTGCCGATGGCAGCCATCAGCATAGAACGATAGTCCTTACCAGCTCCTTGCCATGCTTCGGCACGAGCATGCGCATGGACATCGTTCTCAGCCCAACATGGCAGGTGAGTACCAGCGGCAACCAAGTTGGCCAGGTCAGTGCCCGTCCAGCCCGGAATCGCATCGGTGGCTGAAACAATGCGTCCTGTTCCTGGTTCGACCACTCCGGCCGAACCGATTCCAACTGCTGAAACTGGGTGGTCGGATTTGGCTATCAAGTCATTAGCTAACGCGATAGCATTGTTGACAATAGCTTCCGGACCATCTTGGGTGGCAGTAGGGCACTGGGCTAAGGCCAAGATAAGACCATTAGCGTCGACTAAGCCGACTGCCGTTTTGGTCCCACCAATGTCTATCCCAATGAGTCTAGTCTTGGCCATCTCAGAGGAGACCTGCTTCTTTCACTAGGCTGACAATGCGATCGGCCGCATCGCCCTCGATCCGGGTAGCGGGGGTGGACATGCGATTGTGGCTAAAGACGCCCATGGCAGCCAGCGAGGTCTTGAAGGAACCAACCCCAGCGGCACCGCCACCGAGCGTGCTTGCCTGGAAGACCATTTCGAACAGGTTAGCTAGACGATCTTGTTCTTCGCGTGCCTTGTCCCAGTCACCCGCTTTGGCAGCTTTCCATAGCCGGACATAGCCCGCTGGGTCCACATTTCCTAGGCCGGGAACTGCGCCGTCAGCACCAAGCAAAGCCATGCAATCCACCACGACTTCGTGGCCGGTGAAGCACTGAAGCGGGCTGCCTGCTGCCTTGTTGGCTAGCACTAGGCGGCGGAAACCCACATCGTCACCGGAGGAGTCTTTGACGCCAGCTAGGACGCCCTCGACACCCATCCGGACGAGGAAGGCGGCGGGAAGTTTGGTGCCCACGCAAACTGGAATGTCGTAGGCCCAAACCGGCAACTTGGTAGCTGCTGCAATAGTTCTAAAGTGAGTTTCAACTTCGTCCATGGCGGTACGAATGTAGAAGGGGGCAGTGACTACGATGGCATCAATTGGGTACTTTTCGGCTCGCTTGATTTGTTCAAGCACTCGGTTGGTAGTCATGTCGATGACTCCCGCCAAGATGGGCACACGTCCTGCGGCTACCTCGGTGGTAACCCGCAACACCTGTTCGCGTTGTTCATCAGTTAGATAAACGACTTCGCCGGACGAACCGAGGACGAATAGACCATCGACCCCAGAGTCGATTAAGTAGTTGACCAACTTGGTCAAAGCAGCTTCATCGACGCTGCCATCGGCGTTTAGCGGGGTAAGAACCGGAGGGATGATACCAGTTAGTTTTTCAGTCATTTTAGTTTCTCTCTTAGATTGCTGGATGGAGTAGAGTTGGAGCCGCTCCGAGGAGGGTTCGAGTGTACGGATCCTTAGGATTATTAAGGATTTGTTCGGCGGGTCCTTCTTCTACCACTAAGCCGCCGTTCATAACGGCAATGGTATCGGAAACATACCGGACGGTTTGAATATCGTGGGAAATGAAAACCATGGAAAGTCCTAATTCAGTTTTCAAATCCGTTAGTAGGTTTAAGATTTGTGCTCGGACCGAAACGTCCAAGGCCGAGGTCGGTTCATCGGCCACAATCACGTCTGGTCGCAAGGCTAGCGCACGAGCAATCGCCACACGCTGACGCTGACCACCAGAAAGCTGACCTGGAAGTGCATCGAGCGCTGAGGCTGGTAAACCGACTAAGCCGATTAGCTCTTCTACGCGAGCTTCTCGCTCTTCCTTGGTACCTACGTTGTGTACCTGCATCGGGTCCATCAGGGCCTCTCGGACAACCATTCGGGCGTTTAGTGCAGTGGCAGGATCTTGGAAGACCACCGATACCACACGACCGATTCGCTTACGCATGTTGGCACTGCGCTTGGTGACTTCTTCACCTCGGAAAAAGACCTGACCCGAGGTTGGTGGTTGCAAGCCACACATCACCTTAGCGGTGGTTGATTTGCCACAACCAGATTCGCCCACCAGACCTAGGGTTTGGCCGGGCAATACTTTCATATTGACGCCACGAACAGCATGCACCAACGTCGGTTTAATGATTCCACCGGTCCGAGAACGGAACGAGACCTTCACATCTTTCAGTTCAATAACTGGTTGAGTTTCAGTGCTCATTTACTTTCTCCAGTCGTAGATAGAGTTGGTTCTTCCCAAGCTGGCTTGGCGTAGAAGTGGTCTTCGTCGCCGGCAACGGCGGTGAAGACTGGACGAACATCCAAACCCATATCTGGGTGCGAGGAACGAGGGGCAAAACGGTCACCAATGGGGAAGTCTCTTGGCGAGGGAACGGTGCCTGGGACTTGGTGCAGGCGACCAGATCCGGCCTCGATAGATAGGACGGAACCTAGCAAACCACGAGTGTATTCATGTTTGGGATTGGTCAACAAAGTGACAGTTGGTGCTTGCTCGACAACTTGCCCGGCGTACATGACCGTAATCGAGTGCGCGACCTCGGCCACCAAGGCCAAGTCGTGCGAGACGAATATCATGGCGAAACCAAGCTTTTCTCGCAGTTCATTGAGTAGATCGATTACTTGCTGTTGGACTGTCACATCTAGCGCTGTGGTCGGTTCGTCTGCAATGACCAGCTTGGGGTCTCGAGTCAAAGCCATCGCGATCAAGACGCGCTGACGCTGACCACCCGAAAGCTCATGTGGATAGGACTTTAAGGTTCGTTGCGGATCGAGGCCGACTAGCTCCAGCAATTCTTCAGCGGTTCGGGTCCCGCCTCGCTTAATCAGCTGGTTCATTTGCGAGCGGATTAGCATTGAAGGATTCAAAGAAGACAACGCATCTTGGTAAATCATAGCCAGCTCGTGACCACGCAAGTTTGAATGCTGCTTGGCAGAAAGGTCGAGCAGATTCTGACCGTTGTAGTTGATCTCGCCCGTAATGGTAGCGGAAGGATCAAGCAAACCCATGATCGTCAGCGAGGTAATGGATTTACCACAACCTGATTCACCAACTAGACCCATGGTCTCACCTGGACGGACCTTGAAGCTGACGTTATCAACCACATTGGTCTGTCCATGACGTGGGAACCTAATGCAGAGGTTCTTAACTTCTAAGATGGGCTCTTCGTTACGGGTGTAGACCAAACGGTCCGTGCGGGTTGCTTCCACTTCTTTAAGCTGAGCTAGGCGTGATTCCAAAGCGGCGGCTTGTGCTTGGTGTGCCAAAACTGGATCAACCAAGAGCTTGTCGGTCGAGTCAGACTTCTTAATGTTAACCGTGGACTTTGGAGCGGCGACCATGGCATCGGTTAGTCCTTCGGACAAGATGTTAAGAGCAAGTACGGTGAGGGTAATTGCTAGGCCGGGGAAGAGCGTTGGCCACCAAATGCCGGAGAACAGAAGTGCCCGGCCATCAGCGAGGATATTGCCCCACGATGGTGCGGGGGGACGCACACCGGCATTGATGAATGAGAGTGATGCTTCGAATACGATTGCATCAGCGACGAGGACGGTCGCGAAGACCATTACTGGAGCGATGCAGTTACGGGCCACATGCTTGACTAGAATCCATGGTGCGCGTGCACCAGATACGATCGCTGCTGCGACGTAATCTTCACCGTACTGATCGAGGATATTAGCGCGCACGATTCGGGTGAGTTGGGGAATGTAGAGGAAGCCAATGGTCATAATCAAAACCGGTAGGCTGTTTCCCCAAACAGAAACGAATACAGCAGCTAGAGCAATGCCTGGGAAGGACATAACGATGTCCAAGACGCGCATCAGGGTTTCGGAGATCCATCGGCGGCTGACAGCTGCAATTGAGCCAAGAATAGCTGCCCAGAAAAGAGCAAAAGCGGTAGCTGATAAACCAATGAGTAGTGAGTAGCGCGAACCATAGATCACGCGAGAGAAGATATCGCGGCCGATTTTATCAGTACCGAAATAGAACTCATGACCTGGCTGTTGGATTGGTTTTAAAGTTTGCAGGGGATCATAAGGCGCTACTAGGGGAGCGAAGACGGCGCAAAGCACAATGAAGACTAGGAAAATCAAGGAGAGCTTCGAGCCTAGGCTCATGTTCCCAAACCGGCTAAACCTTGCTCCGGGTTGTTTTTCGAGTTTATTAGCAAGCTGCTTGTGCATCTCACACCTCCCGGATTCGTGGGTTGATTAAGACGTAAAGCATGTCAACCACAATGTTGATAATGACGAAGGCGAGAGCCACGACTAGAGTCACGCCTTGGACTAAGTTAGGTTCGTTATCGGTAACGCCTTGTAAGATGGCAACGCCCATTCCTGGCAAGTCGAAAATGACTTCGATAATAATGGCACCACCCATCAGATAACCAATGCGTAAGCCGAGGACGGTAACTGGAGTGATTAGTGCGTTACGTAGGACATTTCGGGCAACCACTGTGTGTTTCGGGATACCTGCGCCTAGGGCGGTACGAACATAATCTTTGTCTAGTTCTTCCACCATGGAAGTACGAACCACACGAATCAAGGAACCAGCGACGGGAACGCCCAGAGCAATCGCTGGAAGTGCCATACGGGCCATAAAACCGGCAGGATCTACTCCGGGATCTGGTAGCGGACCGGAGCCTGGGAGCCAATTGAGCTTGATGGTAAATGCTTGGATGAAGAGTACTGCTAACCAGAAGGAGGGAGTCGCAACGCAGAGAATTGAAAAGACACGAATCACTTGGTCGGGCCACTTGTCACGGTAAAGAGCGGCTAAGACACCAAAGAGGAGAGCGAAGACTACTGCAATGAGCAAACCCATGAAGGTGAGTTCCATGGTGATAGGGAAAGCAGTAGCAATTCGTTGAGTTACCGGAAGTTGTTGCGAAGAATAAGTTCCGAGGGAACCATGCAGCATATCCCAAAGGAATCTTCCATAACGAACGATAAGGGGATCGTAGTATCCGATCTGTTGGCGGTAAGCAGCGCGGGCTTCTTCGGACGCGCTTTCACCGAGGGCGACATAGGCGGGGTCGATGGGGCTTAAGGCCATAAGGGCATACACCAAGAAGGTAATGCCGAGGATCATTACCGGCAAAATCGCAAGGCGACGGCCGACGAGTCTTAACATATTGGTCACGGCGATGTGCTCCAGTTTTGCGAGAAAGTGTTTGTGGGGGCGCGCTTCGCGCGCCCCCACAAATGGCTAGTTAGTTTACTTTAGGCCAACTCCGAGGAAGGACAAACCAGTAGTCGAGATCGGCTTGAAACCGTCCAACTTGGCATCATTCCATGCCGTTGGGAGCTTGCGGTGAACTAGCGGGTAGAGAACGGCATTGTCAGAAATAATGTCGTAAACCTTCTTGTAGTTCGCCTTAGCAGCTTCCTTATCTGTGGTCTGTGAAGCCTGATCCAAGAGTTCTTGGATCTGCTTGAACTCGGCGCTATCTGCCCAGTTGTAGCGCTTTTCAGACCAGATGTTCTTGCCATACCACCAACGTAGGAGAATATCGGGATCATTACCGAAGACTGAAGGATCACCAGGTGCGATCAAAACAGAGTAATCGCCTTGGTCAACCTTCTTGTAGGTGCCGCCGGAAGCATCTTGTTCAAGCTTGATATTGATGCCAGCTTCCTTTAGGTTCTCTTGAACTAGTGGACCAATATCCTTCATGAAGGCATGGTCGGTGATGTTCAAAGTGAGATCCAAAGTTGGGTGGCCGGCCTCGGCGAGTAGCTTCTTAGCCTTTTCTACATCATGGGTGTAAACGGTAGAAGCCTTCTGATAATCAGGGTGGCTTTCTTGTAGGTAAGAGGTGGCGGGGTTAGCCAAACCAAACATGGCATTGTTAACGAGCTTGTCGTAGTCAACTGCGTAGAAGAATGCTTGGCGGACACGAACATCGTCGAATGGAGGCTTCTTGGTATTGAACATCATGAAGACCAAACCAAAGGAATCGACCGACTCGACCTTGGTGTCACCCTTGGCGAGGATGCCGGACTGGACGTCCAAGGCTGGCACGGACTCGATGGCATCGGTGGTGCCCGACTGCATGGCGGTCAAACGTGCAGCAGCATCGCCTAGGACCTTCCATTCCATCTTGTCAACCTTGGCTTCCTTGGAACCATTGTAGTTGGGGTTCTTATCGAACTTCACAACGGTCTTTGGAGTCGCTTCGGTGATCACGTATGGCCCAGAGCCAGTTGGCTTTGCCTTAAATGCTTCTGCGTCGGCTTCGACCACGGCCTTGGGGACAATCTTGACCAAGGAAAGACGTTCGTTAAGTAGTGCAAAGGGATACTTCAAAGAAATGGTGACGGTCTTGTCATCTTTCTTTTCAACCTTGTCCATGAATGGAAGGAAGGCGCGGTAAAGACCAGTGTCTTTATTTTCTGGATCTAGGATTCGGTTGAAGGAGAAGAGAACGTCGTCGACCGTTACATCAGAGCCATCAGAGAATTTGGCGCCATCACGTAGGGTGACTTCGTAGTGGGTATCATCTACCTTCTTTGGCTCTTCTTTAGCTAGACCGACATAAACTTCGTGGGTTACAGGATCGAGGTCCATGAGACCTTCGAAAACGTGCCAGTTAGCGGCAAGAGGAAGTGCACCGGAGGTAGTCGCGGGGTCGAACCCCGAGTTCATATCGTAAGCAACACCAGCGTTGATTACTTTTTCTCCACCGGTTGAGCCACCTTCAGCACTGTTTGAGGTGCTAGGGGCAGTGGTGCCACCGCCACAAGCACCGAGCATCATGGCGCAGACGGCAGCTGCGGCGACTGCAGATCCGCGCTTGAAATTGGTCCTTGAATTTCGCATTTACTGTCTCCTTTAACAGTTGTCAGACATCAGATGACTGATGAGGTACGATAACGATATTCCAGATGAAAGTTATCTGCAAGAAGATTGTACAAAGAAGGGCTTCTAAGTGTGATGGAAAAAACTTGGGCGAGTCGAACATATGTCAGTCGATCCGAAATTGTAGTTGACGAAATTAAGAATTTTATTATTAAAAATAAACTAAAACCGGGAGATTCTTTACCATCAGAAATATCTCTGTGTGAGCTATTTGGGGTTTCGCGAGCTAGTGTAAGAGAAGCGCTGAAGACCCTCTCAACTTTGGATATTGTTCAAGTTAAGCATGGTAAAGGTGCTGTTGTGGGAGCGATGAGCCTGCAGCCGGTGGCGCAAGCTTTAGCTTTCCGAGCTGCGATTTCGCCAGATCATAACTTAAAAGTTTTGCAAGAAGTGGTGCAGCTACGTAGGTTAGTAGATCGTGCCATGGCGCCGATTGTTTGTGCTCGTATGAAAGGCACCGAGCAGCCTTTCTTAATGCAATTAGTGACAGAAATGAGTGAAGCGGCTAGTTTAGGAAATCTTTACTTAGAGCAGGACCGCGCTTTTCATGCCACGATTTTGGAAATAGCAGGTAACGAATTGGTTGCAAAATTATTAACGTCCTTATGGGAAGTTCATATGTCTGCGCTACCACAGACAGCTGTTACCAAAAAAGGAAACCTAGATACTGCCGCTGCCCACCAAAAAATCTTAGCTGCAGCTATTGCCGGAGATGAAGCAGAATATATTCGCCAAATTGACCATCATTACGATCCATTAGAGGCGACTTTGAACTCTTTGGTAGCGAAAGTACATTAGCCTCGTCTAAGAAATACAACGCGGGTTATACTGTTGGCATGAAAATCTTAGTTACTGCTGCTTCAAAACATGGTTCTACCGCTGAGGTCTCGGAACGAATTGCTGAAATTCTGCGCGAAAACGGCCTTGAGGTAGTTAACCAGTCACCAGAAAATGTCTTATCACTCGACTCATTTGACGCTGTGGTCATCGGGTCTGCTGTATATATGACTAACTGGATGGCTCCGGCAAAAGATTTTGTAGCACGTTTTTCTGAGGAACTTCGTCATATCCCAGTCTGGGCATTTTCAGTTGGTCTATCCGGAGTCCCTAAGGGCACTGTGCAAGATCCATCTCGAGTGGGACCAGTATTGGTGGAAGTAGCTCCAGTTGAACATCAAACCTTTCCTGGGCGTTTGAATCCGTCCGTACTAAATCTCCGCGAGCGTTCGATCGCTCGACTTGGAGGCGCAGTAGAAGGAGACTTCCGGGAATGGGATCAGGTAGAGGCATTCGCTAAGAAGATTGCGAACGAGTTGAATACAGGAAACTAATATGGGTAACTATCCAATGACCAAAGCTGGCCGGCTTTCTGCTATTCGTGACTTTATTATTAATGAAAGAGTAGCGTCTCAGGTTGAGTTAGTAGATCGTTTGGCCTCATTGGGCTTCTCCGTAACGCAAACTACGATTTCTCGTGACCTAGTAGAGCTTCAGGCTGTTAGGGTGCGCGATCGTCGTGGAGACTATGTATATGTAATCAAAGAAGTCCTACCAGTTGATAGGGACGACGCTGAACTATCGGATCGGTTGTTTAAACTCGCTGGCGAATTGGTAGTTTTTGCTGATTATGCCCTAAACCAAGTTGTGATTAGGACTCATCCAGGAGCCGCTCAATTCTTAGCTTCAGGAATTGACGAGGCCAATGATGATCGCATATTAGGGACCATCGCTGGTGATGATACTGTGCTAGTGTTATGCCGTTCTATTCAGGATGCGGAATCTTTCCAAAGTGAACTTTTCGCAGTCTTGGGTGATTAGTTTTAGTAATTTTCTTAGGAGAGTTTGTTGTGGGCGATGTAATCGACGAGCTGGAATGGCGCGGCTTGATTTCGCAAAGTACTGATTTAGCTGCCTTGCGTGAGCTAATGGCCGAGGGGCCAATTACGTTCTATACGGGTTACGACCCAACCGCAGCATCCCTACATCACGGTCATTTGGTTCAGCTCATTGTTATGAAGCACCTACAAAATGCTGGACATCGTCCACTTGCATTGGTTGGGGGAGCAACTGGTTTAATCGGTGATCCTCGTATGTCTGGTGAACGAACCCTTAACGAGTCAGAAGTAGTTGCTCAGTGGGCGGAAAAGCTTAAGCAACAGATTTCGCGATTTCTTTCATTCGAAGGTCCAGCTGCCGCTCGAATGGTGAACAATTATGACTGGACCGGAGACCTCACAGCTATCGAGTTGCTTCGAGAGGTTGGCAAGTACTTCCGTTTGGGAACTATGATTGCGAAGGACACGGTTGCTCGTCGACTAGCTTCGGACGAAGGTATTTCTTTCACTGAATTTTCGTACCAGCTTTTGCAGGCAAATGACTTCCTGCAACTCTACCGCCGTTACGGCTGCGTCTTACAGACTGGTGGTAATGATCAGTGGGGGAACCTCATTGGTGGCACCGAGTTAATTCGCAAGGCAGAGGGTAAGAGCGTACATGTCTTGACAACACCTCTGATTACTAAGGCAGACGGTACAAAGTTTGGTAAATCTGAAGGGGGAGCGATCTGGCTCGACCCTCAAATGATGTCTCCCTACGCCTTCTACCAGTTCTGGCTGCAAACAGAAGATGCTGACGTTGAGCGTCTGCTAAAGGTATTTACTTTCTTGAATCAGGAAGAGATTGCTGAGTTGGTCTCGGCTACTGCGGAAAATCCGCGTGATCGGGTGGGACAAAAACGTCTAGCCTACGAAGTTACCACTCTAGTTCATGGGAAAGAAAAAGCAGACTTTGTAGTAGCAGCTTCCAAGGCTCTATTTGGCAGTGGTGATTTGTTCGCGCTTGATGGTGATACTTTGTTAGAAGCAACTGCTTCATTGCCTTCGTGTGAAGTTAAGCTAGATGAAACCACGCTGATAGATATGTTGGTAGATGCTGGTTTAGAAAAAGGTCGTGGAGCCGCACGTCGGACAATGAGTGCTGGCGGCGCGTACTTAAATGGTGAAAAGATCCTAGATGAAGAACAAGTAGTTTCGGCTAAAGATGTCTTGCCGGGAAATCTTGTGCTCTTCCGTAAGGGACGGCGTTCGATGGCAGTTGGTCGAGTCGTTTCATAATTTAGGCGCATAGTCTGATCTAAATGATCTGAAGTCGTGCCCTTGGGTTAACCAAGGGCACGACTTTTTTGTCTAAAAATGTAGAGAGGTCGCAACTGTGGCTTTAGGTGGAGGGGAGAAGAGTGTAAAACTCATCGTTATCGCCTCTTCTTTTGCCAGGAGGCAAGTGGGTTAAGTTATCTACGACTCATTTTCCTTGTAAAATAGCCGATTTAGTGACGTGGGTAGCAGTGGTGTGATGGTAGAAAATGGTTATCAGATTTTAGAAAAGGTTGTTTTGGTTGTCGATATCTACTCAATGGCAAGCTGAAGGTGTCAACGAGCCTAAGTGGTGTACTGGCTCATATTTATTCAGCTTGCGAGGGTGGGGGGATTTGGTGGTAAAGTTTTACCTCGTTGCCGGCCCGAACGGTTCGGTGACAAGAACAGATAACTTCTTCTGATTCATTAAGTACCAAGTGCTTAATAAGTTGGTTGTGGGTTTGTTGTTTGATAACTCGATAGTGTTTTTGTTTTGTTTTTTGTTTACGCAGTTTTTTTGTTTTTTGGTTGGGATTGCCGCCTTTTTTGGTGGTTTTTTCTTTCTGGATATTGTTTTTTGTTCGGAGAGTTTGATCCTGGCTCAGGACGAACGCTGGCGGCGTGCTTAACACATGCAAGTCGAACGATGAAGCGGTGCTTGCACCGTGGATTAGTGGCGAACGGGTGAGTAACACGTGAGTAACCTGCCCCCTTCTTTGGGATAAGCATTGGAAACGATGTCTAATACTGGATATTCACATCAGGGCGCATGTTTTGGTGTGGAAAGGTTTTTCTGGTGGGGGATGGGCTCGCGGCCTATCAGCTTGTTGGTGGGGTGATGGCCTACCAAGGCTTTGACGGGTAGCCGGCCTGAGAGGGTGACCGGTCACACTGGGACTGAGATACGGCCCAGACTCCTACGGGAGGCAGCAGTGGGGAATATTGCACAATGGGCGCAAGCCTGATGCAGCGACGCCGCGTGAGGGATGACGGCCTTCGGGTTGTAAACCTCTTTCAGTAAGGACGCAGGGCAATTTTTGGATTGTTTGACGGTACTTGCAGAAGAAGCGCCGGCTAACTACGTGCCAGCAGCCGCGGTAATACGTAGGGCGCAAGCGTTGTCCGGAATTATTGGGCGTAAAGAGCTTGTAGGCGGTTTGTCGCGTCTGTCGTGAAAACCAGCAGCTTAACTGTTGGCTTGCGGTGGGTACGGGCAAACTAGAGTGCGGTAGGGGAGACTGGAATTCCTGGTGTAGCGGTGGAATGCGCAGATATCAGGAGGAACACCGATGGCGAAGGCAGGTCTCTGGGCCGTTACTGACGCTGAGAAGCGAAAGCGTGGGGAGCGAACAGGATTAGATACCCTGGTAGTCCACGCTGTAAACGTTGGGCACTAGGTGTGGGGGGCCGTTTGGTTTTCTGCGCCGTAGCTAACGCATTAAGTGCCCCGCCTGGGGAGTACGGCCGCAAGGCTAAAACTCAAAGGAATTGACGGGGGCCCGCACAAGCGGCGGAGCATGCGGATTAATTCGATGCAACGCGAAGAACCTTACCAAGGCTTGACATGCACTGGAACACTGCAGAGATGTGGTGGTCTTCGGACTGGTGTACAGGTGGTGCATGGTTGTCGTCAGCTCGTGTCGTGAGATGTTGGGTTAAGTCCCGCAACGAGCGCAACCCTTGTCTCGTGTTGCCAGCACTTCGGGTGGGGACTCGCGAGAGACTGCCGGGGTTAACTCGGAGGAAGGTGGGGATGACGTCAAATCATCATGCCCCTTATGTCTTGGGCTTCACGCATGCTACAATGGCCGGTACAGAGGGTTGCGATATCGTAAGGTTGAGCGAATCCCTTAAAGCCGGTCTCAGTTCGGATTGGGGTCTGCAACTCGACCCCATGAAGGCGGAGTCGCTAGTAATCGCAGATCAGCAATGCTGCGGTGAATACGTTCTCGGGCCTTGTACACACCGCCCGTCACGTCACGAAAGTTGGTAACACCCGAAGCCCATGGCCCAACCCGCTTGCGGGAGGGAGTGGTCGAAGGTGGGATTAGCGATTGGGACGAAGTCGTAACAAGGTAGCCGTACCGGAAGGTGCGGCTGGATCACCTCCTTTCTAAGGATTTCTTAGATTTTATTTTTTATGGCCAAGCGTTTGGCTGCTAGTTTAGTTGCTCTTTTGGGCTGATTACCGGGGTTTGTTTCCCATGTTTGTTTGGGGCTTTGGTTTTTGGTTTGTTTGGGTGGTGTTTGACGCTAGTGGTTGTTTGGTTGTGTACCTTTTTTTCAACCTTTGAAACTGTGGGTTGGCATTTAACAAAACGAGGATGCTGTCGGGTTATGGAACAATAAACCGTTTAGGGTTTTGTTCTTGCGCTTTTCTTTAAAACACGAACCGTTATTAAACGTTTTGTTTGGTTTGTGTTTTGGGGTTGGGGCGTGGTTGTTTGTTAACTGTATAGTGGACGCGAGCATCTTAATTGATACTTAAACATTTTTGATTTTGTGTTCTGGTTTGTTTAGTTTTTAAGGGCATTCGGTGGATGCCTTGGTACCAGGAGCCGATGAAGGACGTTATGGCCTGCGATAAGCCTCGGGGAGTTGGCGAATAAGCGTTGATCCGGGGATGTCCGAATGGGGGAACCCAGCCAGAGTAATGTCTGGTTACCTGCATCTGAATACATAGGGTGTAGGAGGGAACGCGGGGAAGTGAAACATCTCAGTACCCGTAGGAAAAGATATTTCGTTAGTAGTGGCGAGCGAACGCGAATGATGGCCAAACCGTTAGCGTGTGATTACCCGGCAGGGGTTGCGTTAGCGGGGTTGTGGGAGCAAACATCACCAGTCTGCCGGTTGGTGGCGTAGTTACAAAGTGACATTGTAAGTGAAAGGCATTGAATGGCCTACCATAGTGCGTGTAAGTCGCGTAACTGAAGTGGTGTCACCTGCGTGTTTTGTTTCCCAAGTAGCACGGGGCCCGTGAAATCTCGTGTGAATCTGCCCAGACCACTGGGTAAGCCTGAATACTTTCTGGTGACCGATAGTGCATAGTACCGTGAGGGAATGGTGAAAAGTACCCCGGGAGGGGAGTGAAATAGTACCTGAAACCGGATGCCTACAAGCCGTCAAAGCCCTTAGGGGTGATGGCGTGCCTTTTGAAGAATGAGCCTGCGAGTTAGCGGTGCGTGGCAAGGTTAACCCGTGTGGGGAAGCCGTAGCGAAAGCGAGTCTGAATAGGGCGTTATAGTCGCGTGCTCTAGACCCGAAGCGGGGTGATCTACCCATGGCCAGGTTGAAGCGATGGTAAGACGTCGTGGAGGACCGAACCCACCTAGGTTGAAAACTGGGGGGATGAGCTGTGGGTAGGGGTGAAAGGCCAATCAAACTCCGTGATAGCTGGTTCTCCCCGAAATGCATTTAGGTGCAGCGTCGCGTGTTTCTTACCGGAGGTAGAGCTACTGGTTGGTCAATGGGCCCTCACAGGTTACTGAGATCTGCCAAACTCCGAATGCCGGTAAGGTGATAGCGCGGCAGTGAGACTGCGGGGGATAAGCTCCGTAGTCGAGAGGGAAACAGCCCAGACCATCGGTTAAGGCCCCTAAGCGTGTGCTAAGTGGGAAAGGATGTGGAGTTGCTCAGACAACCAGGAGGTTGGCTTAGAAGCAGCCACCCTTGAAAGAGTGCGTAATAGCTCACTGGTCAAGTGATTCCGCGCCGACAATTTAGCGGGGCTCAAGTACACCGCCGAAACCGTGGCATCACAACTTTAGCTAAGCCTTCGTGGTTCAGGCGTTGTGATGGGTAGGGGAGCGTCCCATGTTGGCAGAAGCCCTGGTGTGAACCATGGTGGACGACATGGGAGTGAGAATGCAGGCATGAGTAGCGAATGACAAGTGAAAAACTTGTCCGCCGATTGACTAAGGGTTCCAGGGTTAAGCTAATCTGCCCTGGGTTAGTCGGGACCTAAGGCGAGGCCGACAGGCGTAGTCGATGGATAACCAGTTTATATTCTGGTACCGGTTCTAAACCGCCCATGCTGAATCAAACATACTAACCTCCACTTTGGACTGTCTTACTTTCTTCGGATTGTTTGACCAGTTTTTTGTGTTGGGACCAGGTTTGGTAGTAGGCAAGCGTATTAACAGGGGTGACGCACAGTGGTAGCTTCCGCGTACAGATGGAATTGTACGTTTAAAGCCGCAGCCCGCCACCTTGGCAAATCCGGGTGGCACAAGGGTGAGAGCTGATGATGACAACTATTGTTGGAAGAGAGTGATCCTGTGGTGCCAAGAAAAACCTCGACGTGAGGGTTAGAACCGCCCGTACCCCAAACCGACACAGGTAGTCAGGTAGAGTATACCGAGGCGATCGAGATAATCATGGTTAAGGAACTCGGCAAAATGCCCCCGTAACTTCGGGAGAAGGGGGACCACACCCGTCAAAACCCTTGCGGTTGGCAGCGGAATGTGGTCGCAGAGAATTGAGAGAAGCGACTGTTTACTAAAAACACAGGTGCGTGCGAAGACGCAAGTCGATGTATACGCACTGACGCCTGCCCGGTGCTGGAAGGTTAAGAGGAACGGTCAACCAACCTCGGTTGGTGAAGCTGTGAATTTAAGCCCCAGTAAACGGCGGTGGTAACTATAACCATCCTAAGGTAGCGAAATTCCTTGTCGGGTAAGTTCCGACCTGCACGAATGGCGTAACGACTTCTCTGCTGTCTCGACCATGAACTCGGCGAAATTGCACTACGAGTAAAGATGCTCGTTACGCGCAGCAGGACGGAAAGACCCCGGGACCTTTACTATAGCTTGGTATTGGTGCTCGCTTGGACTTGTGTAGGATAGGTGGGAGACTATGAACCAGCCACGCCAGTGGTTGGGGAGTCAATGTTGAAATACCACTCTGGTTCAAGTGCGCATCTCAACCTCGGTCCGTAATCCGGACCAGGGACAGTGCCTGGTGGGTAGTTTAACTGGGGCGGTTGCCTCCCAAAAAGTAACGGAGGCGCTCAAAGGTTCCCTCAGCCTGGTTGGTAATCAGGTGGCGAGTGTAAGTGCACAAGGGAGCTTGACTGCGAGACTGACAAGTCGAGCAGGTGCGAAAGCAGGAACTAGTGATCCGGCACCACCTTGTGGAAGGGGTGTCGCTCAACGGATAAAAGGTACCCCGGGGATAACAGGCTGATCTTGCCCAAGAGTCCATATCGACGGCATGGTTTGGCACCTCGATGTCGGCTCGTCGCATCCTGGGGCTGGAGTAGGTCCCAAGGGTTGGGCTGTTCGCCCATTAAAGCGGTACGCGAGCTGGGTTTAGAACGTCGTGAGACAGTTCGGTCCCTATCCGCTGCGCGCGCACGAAACTTGAGAAGACCTGTCCCTAGTACGAGAGGACCGGGACGGACGAACCTCTGGTGTGCCAGTTGTACCGCCAGGTGCATCGCTGGTTAGCTACGTTCGGAAAGGATAACCGCTGAAAGCATCTAAGCGGGAAGCCTGCTTCAAGATAAGGTTTCTTTTGAGGCTCCCAGCAGACTACTGGGTAGATAGGCCGGACGTGGAAGCACAGCAATGTGTTCAACAAGCCGACCGGTACTAATCAGCCAACAACTAAACAACAAAACACCAACACAAAACAAAAAACGCGTCCACTATACGGCTAACAACCAACCACACCAAACCACAAAAAAGAATAAAAGACTTGTGGTGGTCATAGCGGCGGGGAAACGCCCGGCAACCATTCCGAACCCGGAAGCTAAGCCCGCCAGCGCCAATGGTACTGCAACCGCCAGGTTGTGGGAGAGTAGGACACCGCCACACCAAACCACAACAGGGCCCCCCAACACACCACGTGCTGGGGGGCCCAAAAAACACACCCAAAAACAACACACCACTGTAGATCTAGGTATTCATACAGGTAACAGCCAAAACGCTTCGATAGCGATTTGATGTTAGTGCTTGTACGGTCTATCTATTTTGCCCCTTAGGACAAATAATCTAGCGATGGTAAAAGGCTACCGTTTGGCAGCTCGTCTACCGTTATGCAAACTTGAGTGTTTAGAGTTTAATTTCCCAATACAGGGTGGTGCCACCTAATAGGTTTTTCTCGGTAGTGAAGATTCCGCCGTGGATATTGGCCCGTTTCCTCATATTATCTAGGCCTGAGTTACGGGTGCGGTTCTCCGGAAGTCCTATTCCGTTATCACTTACTTCTAGGGAAAGTTTTCCTTCTACTGGACGTAGACTAATGGTCACTCTTACGCTGGTTGCTTTTGCATGTTTTGCTGCGTTTGCCAAAGATTCTCGAACAACCGCTATTAGATCGTCGGCAGCGACAGCTCCAATTCGTTCATTAAAGATATCACTGGCTACCTCGTAGTATCCTACTTCGTCCTTAACTGGTTTACCATCGAGTTCTACAATGAAGGTGGGAGCGAAACCGAGTGAAGATCGTGCCAGTGAAGCTTCGTGCTGTAGACGTTCCAGGATGCCCGTTTGTACTTGACCGTCATTGTTTCTTAGTCGTCTAACTATTTGTCTGATCTGGTCTGCGCTATCTCCGACACGTTCTAGTGCGGTTTCTAGTTCGTTAGTCAAGCGGGCATTATCGATACCTGCTTGTTCAATAGTCTTTTGATCGAGGGACCCAATTGCGGCCACGAAGGCGTCCTTCAAACTAGCCAGCTGCATCCCAGTGGCAAAGAGTTGTTGAATAGCTAAATCATGCAGATCTCGACCGATTTGCTCTCGTTCAGCTTGTAACGTAGCTACTTGAGCCAGATGTTTTGCTTCCGCTAATTCCAAGGCTAGCGCTGCTTGGCTAGCTGTAGAGTGGGCCATTTTAAGGTCGTCTTTGGTGAATTCTTTGCCGCCCACATTCCGAAGTAGGAGAAAGACCCCAGTGGTTTGTCCATGAGCACGCATCGGAGCATAGAGGGCAGGACCATATTCGGCCAACTGTGGCACCTTTAAATGCAAGGATGATGCCAAGCAGTCTACAGTTACCCCTTGGCCTGTCCGAGCCACTGTCATGGCACGTCCGTTATGTGGAAAAACTACACCTAGTAAATGTTGAAAATCATCGCCAGCGACGAATTCACAAGCCCATGTTTTGCCAACTGAAGGCAGGATTAATAAAGCACCGTCAGCTTCAGCTACGTTTTGAATCAGATCCACAGTAGTCTCGAGTGCGTCTTCTACGCTAGAGCCAGACAGCAACATGGTAGTTAGCTCATTACTGGCAGCAATCCATCGTTCTCGAGTTTGGGCTCGCTCGTATAGTTGGGCATTCTCAACTGCAATAGCTGCTGCTCTACCCAAACGACGAACCAGGTTAGCATGAGCCTGGGTAAAACCACCTTCCCGGTTTGCTAGATATAGCCAGCCGAAAACTCGATGGGAAACTTGTAAAGGAAACCCCATATAGTTGTCTATTTTTGGAAGTGTTTTGGGCAGTTCCGCCAGAATTTTTTCTGGGACAACCTCGTTCTCGATCAGGGGAGCGTTATCACCAATCACTTCAAGCAGTGAAGCTCCCACTGTAGAGTTTTTCATCTCCTGCGAGAAATCTGGAGGCATTTGGTAGTCCACAAAAAGGGAAACTTGTCCCCGCGCATTGATGACTGAAAGTGCACCTAGTTCTGCATTTGTTAGTTCGCAGGCCAAGTCTACATATCCTTGGAGAACCTCAGTGACATCGAGTTTTGAGGCCAGGTTCAATGAGGCCTTCAGCAGTTCACTTTGGGAATCAAGCTTCAAAATACTACTCCTTGGTGTCGGCCTCAGGGAATGAACCGGTTGAGGTAAACACTACCTTACTATCGGCTACCTCAAGTGTTGGTTTTTCCGTAATACCATTTTTGTCTGAGAGTTCAAGGATCTCATCGTAGGCTGAGAGACCGTCATAATTATGAGTCACGATTATTAGGCCTCTTGGATTCTCGCTACTTTGAGTGAGCTTCAGCAAATCGTCCAAAAGCTGTCTGGCAGCTAACTGGTCAAGATGCTCTGCAGGCTCATCAAGCAATAAGAGGGGAGAGTTACTAGCAAGGGCTCGAGCCACCAGCAGGCGTCTACGTTCCCCTCCAGAAAGAGTTTTGCCATCATTGGCTAACTTAGTATGAACCCCGGCAGGTAACGAAGCAATCCAGTCGCCCAATTGAACCTGAGCTAGTAACTCTAGCGCCTCGGCTTCAGATAGATCACCTCTGGCTACCCGTAGATTTTCTAAGACTGAGGTACCAAATAGATGGGCGTCCTCGGCAGTCAAAGTTGCAATTCGGGACGCATCATGACGAGAAAGTTGCCACGAATCTATGCCGCTTAACTGGGCTCTACCGGACAACGGTGGAATCAGGCCTGCCAAGGTAAGAAGTAGGGTAGTTTTTCCGATGCCAGAGCGGCCAATAATCGCAATTGATTTACCTGGTTTCAACTCAAGATTGAGCCCAGTAAAAATTGGGCGGTCAGCAGACCAACCGATAGCTAAATCTTTAGCTTCTAACGAGGGCAATACCTGCTCTGGCAGTTGCTTGGTAGGAGCATCTACTGGATTATCCAAAATGCCTATCAGAGCTTGGGCTGCCGCCCCAGATCGAACCAATTGGCTAGCTGCAGGAGCCAGCATAGCTGTTCCTTCAAAGGCTGCCATCGGAGTTAAAACTAGTACTGCCAAATTTACCGCGGCAATCTGTCCATTAGCCAAGGCCCAACTACCAATAACGGTGGTTCCAAGGATGGCTAAGCCTAGGCATAAAGTATCAATAGCATTTGCTAAAGCAAGCCGCTTCGCGACTTTAGTTCTAGCAGCAAGTAGCTGAGCTTCAGAGTGCTCCAAACTCTCAGAGTATTTAGAGGTTAAGCCTAAAACTTCAATCTCCGCACCATTTTCCAGCAGATCGATTGAGCTAGCGGTCAGCTTTGCTTCAAACTCACGAGCAATGATGCTGGCTTCACGAGTAGCACGGGCAGTCAATGCCAACCCCACATAGGCAGATGCAAATAGACAAAGCGCAACCCACACGGCAGCTGGAATATTGATGAATGCTAAGCCGACAACGGTAAATATGCTTACTACGCTGGTGACTAAAATAGGATGCAAGGAACGGACTACGAAATCACCAATTGCATCTACATCTGTAGTGGCACGGGATAAAATCTGTCCACGATTTGAAGCTGCCACAATGTCTGAACGAAGGTTGGCTATCTGACGATAAACATTTGTTCGAAGATTGACGACTCCACTTAAAGCGAGATGATGAGAAACCAAACGTTCGACATAGCGGAAAAGGGCTTTTGAGATGCCAAGCGCTCTAACCGACACTACTGCCACATTTAGATACATGACTGGTGGCATCTGGGAAGCGCGGGCAATTAGCCAAGCAGAAACTGCAGCTAGGCCAACTGAGGATCCCAGTGCTAAAGCACCAAGAAATACCGCCCATGCTAAACGCGTCTTGGACAGCTCCAGTTGAGGAAATATCCTGTCTAAAGCTCTTCGCTCGCTAGTAGTTAAAATCTTAAGCATGACTACCTCCTGACAAGAAGGTTTCAATCTCTAGCTCATTCGCATTCTCGTCGTGGTTCCCCAAAGCTTTAAAACTCCCCTTAGAATTCGCATTCTCATCCTTTTTTGAGTGAAGCTCAATAACTTGGTCGGCAATTTCGAGTGGGATACCACGGTGGGAAATAAGGATCAAGGTTTTTCCTTGTTGCTTCAACAGTTGAATAATATCCACTACTTGTTGGCTGCTGAGGGCATCAAGATGAGCAGTTGGTTCATCCAAAATAACTAGTGGGCGGTCTAATCGAAGTGCCCGAGTTAGTGCTAAGCGCTGCCGTTGACCGATCGACAGACCCACTCCACCATGGCCGAGTTTAGTATGCCAACCATCTGGCAAAGTAGCAACAACTTGGTCTAAACCAGTTAGCGAAGCTAGGCGGGCAAGCTTCGAATCTTTCGCTGAAAGATTCATATCGATATTGTCTAGGATGCTGCCTGGTAGCAGTGCCGGTCTTTGTGGCACCCAAAGTACTTGCCTTCGTAAGCTGTCCAAGTCGATTTGGTCCAGATTTATCGCATTGTTGTTGGGCTGGCTAAAACAGATTCGACCACTAGCTATGGGCACGAAACCTAAAAGTGCCATCACTAAACTGGTTTTTCCAACTCCCGAGGGCGCCGAAAGGATTACGGTCTGCCCTGGAGAAATCACGGCATTTACCGAGTCCGGCGAAAAAGCTCCTCGAGCTGCAATCGAGACCTGTTCAATCTGAATCTTGCTTCGAGACAAGTCTGGGCACGACTGTGAGGATTTATGGGGTTCTTTTGCTTCGAGTACATCGAAGGCAGCATTAACAGCAGCCACGCCATCAGAGGATGCGTGGAACTGTACGCCGACCTGACGAAGTGGATTAAATACTTCCGGTGCAAGCATAATGACGATGAGACCGGCGTAAAGATTTATATTTCCAGCAACCAGTCTGAGGCCAACTTCAACCGCCACTAAGGCAACCGACAAAGTGGCAATGAACTCAAGAATAGCTCCGGAGAGGAAAGCCAAGCGAAGCGTTGCCATGGTCGACTTATTGTAATCTTCGCCGATAATCTGGATATTTTTCTCGGGGCCTTTTTCCCGTCCGAGCGCTTTCATCGTGGTTAGGCCAGCTAGCAGATCTAATACCTGTGCCCCTAGTGATTCCATTACTGCAATCTTTCGATCAGAAAACTCTTGAGTCAGTTTTCCAACCAAAATCATGAATATGGGGATCAAGGGGAGTGAAAGAAAGGCAATAATTGCTGACCAGAGGTCAAAGAAAGCCATGACCACTAGGGCCATAGGCGTGACTGTCATTGTCAGCACTAACTGGGGAAGATAGCGGACAAAGTACGGTACAAGATTATCTAAGCCTTTGGTCGCTAAGGTTACGAGCTCGGTACTGTTTTCTGCTAACCAACGTGGACCTAGTTGAGAGGCAGCGTTAAGTACCTTTGATCTTAAATCCAGAATAATTTGGCCGGCTGCTTGATGCCCTAAGGATTCTCGGAAATAAATAGTTAGGGCTCGAATTAATACCGTAAGAGCCAAAATGATGAAGGCTGGGGTAGCGAGGGTTTCCCAGCTAAAAAGTTTCGTGCCGTTAATAAGTGGTGCCAGGATTTTTGATAGAGCTACCGTTTGTACCAAGACTAGGGCGGCAGAAAGAACCCCCATTGCGGAGATCGCTAGGAAGTATTTTCGCGCAGGTGCGACTTCTTTCAGGAGTCGAGGATCTAACGGCTTCATTGCTACATTGTTACAAAAAGAAGCCCGGAGTGTATAGCGATAACTCCGGGCTTCTTTTAAGGCTAAAAAGTATCTTTAAGCTGAGGTGCTCAAGAAACTTTCACCTGGGCGAATCTTGTCCTTCAACAAGCCTGCAGGATGGACGTCATCAACGCCGATGCGGGCACGGAAGACATAGTACGACCAAACGGTGTATGCCAAAACGATCGGGACCAAGATGACTGCAACAACAGACATGAGGGAAAGAGTCCCTGATGAACTGGAAGCATCCCAGAGGGTTAGCGAGTAGGCGGGATCAATCGCCGAACGCATAACATCGGGAGCCATATTGGTGAAGATGAAAGCAACGGCACCTGCGATTCCGGTGAAGGAAGCGATGAAAGCGCCGGTGAACTTTCCGGTCATGGTCAAGGCAGTGGAAGCAATCAGCGCGACTGCTGCGAATGCCAATGGAATCCACGCAAGTGGCTGAGCACTACCGTAAGCGAGCTGTGCCCAGATAGCCCAAACTGCGGTAAACACAGTAGAGGCGATCGAAAGGGTAGAGGCGCTCTGTTCGGCGCGCTGACGCATTTCACCCTTCAACTTCATGGTGAGGAAGAGTGCCCCATGGCTCAAGAAGAGCGAGGCAACCACGACACCACCGAGGATGGTGAATGGGGTGAGCAGCGACCAGAAACCACCAACTAGGTTGTGTACGTGTACAGAAAGATCGATTTGATCAACTGGTACAGCTTCAAGTGGGGTCTTTGGATCAACTACGGCAATCTGCATGCCCTGAACGAGATTTGCAAAAGCAACGCCAAATAGGATCGGAACTAGCCACGCAGAAATGGTCTGAGACCAGTCCCAGAAAGCGCGCCAGCGTTCCGAGTTAACCATCTTGCGCCATTCCAAAGCGGAAATGCGCATAATGAGCGCCACTAGGATTAGGAACAAAGCGAGGTACATGCCCGAGAACATCGTGGCGTACCATTCCGGGAAGGCGGCAAAGGTAGCGCCACCAGCGGTGAGCAACCAAACTTCGTTGCCATCCCAGTGAGGGCCGATTGCCTTAACAATCGCACCACGTTCGCGTTCATTCTTGCCGATGCGGTGCAGGAGCATGCCGGCACCCAAACCGAAGCCTTCAAGAGCTAGGTAGCCGGTCCAAAGTACGGCAATAAGTACGAACCACAGAACTTGTAAGGTAGTCATTTCTTATTTCCTTTCTGCGATTCTCAGTAGGAGAACGAGAGGTCGTGCCCCTCGTGTCCGTTAGACGACTTGGACGTAATGCCTTCGAGGGCGTAGCGGCGCATGAGCCAGAACCAAACCACACCGAGTGCGGCGTACAGTAGCGTGAAGACAATCAAGGTAGTCAACATAGCTCCAGCCGAAACGGAACCAGAAACACCTGCTTGGGTCATCATGAAGACGTCACCAACTGGGTCGGAACCAGTGGCAAAGTTAGGTACGACTACCCATGGCTGACGGCCGATTTCCGTAAAGATCCATCCGAAGGAAGAACCGAGGAAGGGGAATGGCAAAGAAATAATAGCTAGCTTTGCGAGCCAGTTCTGATCAGGAATATTGCCCTTACGGGTAAACCACCAACCAGCGATGGCTAGCAACATTGAGAAGAGGCCAAGGCCGATCATGAAACGGAAAGACCAGAAGGAAGCGTTTGCATTAGGAGCAAAGTCGTACTGGCTGGCATCGCCGTATTTGTCGGTGAAGGCTTTATTGGCGTTGAAGATTTCAACGTTCTTCTGCTGTAGGTTCTTTACACCTTCAACTTCTGCATTGAAATCGTGAGTAGCTAGGAAGGAGAAGAGGCCAGGGATTTCAATGAATCGCTTGACACCTTCTTCAGACTGGCAGTCACCCCAAGCGGCCACGGTGAACGATGCCGCCTTCTGGGTTTCACAGAGGGACTCTGCGGCAGCCATCTTCATGGGCTGTTCCTTCACCAAGTACTGGCCCTGCAGGTCGCCAGAGATGGCGGTACCAAGACCACCAATGAACAAAATCAAGATGCCGAAGCGGGCCACTGGATGCCAAATATTTTTGGCTTGTTCAGTACCTTCGCCACCTGCCTTGTTAGCGCGAATCATCCACCAGATGGAAAGACCAGCGATCAGGGTGCCCGCAACCATCCAAGAGGAAAGGACGACGTGGAAGAAAGTGAGCCATAGTTTTGGATTTGCGACGACGGCTCCGAAACCAGCAAAGCCATCAAGTTCAAAACGGCCAGTTTCAGGGTTTAGAGCGGCACCCACTGGGTGCTGCATCCACGAGTTTGCGCCCAAAATCCATAGGGCGGAGAAGTTAACGCCCGCGGCAACCAACCAAATCATGGCAGTGTGTAGCTTGGGGGATAGCTTGCCCCAACCGAAGATCCATAGCCCGAGGAAGGTTGATTCCATAAAGAATGCTAGGAGTGCTTCGATGGCTAGTGGGGCGCCGAAGATATCGCCGACCATACGGGAGTATTCAGACCAGTTCATCCCAAACTGGAATTCTTGCACAATACCGGTAGCTACACCCAAAGCAAAGTTAATTAGGAATAGCTTGCCGAAGAAACGTGTCGCTTTGAGCCAAGATTCTTTTTGGGTCTTGAGCCACATGGTTTGCATGATGGCTACCATGACCGAAAGTCCAATGGTTAGCGGCACGAGGATGAAGTGATACACGGTTGTGATACCGAATTGCCAGCGCGCAACTGTTAGCGCATCTAAGGCAGCAGGTAGGGTTACCACTCGCTCCACCTTTCGTTAAGAGTAATAGTATTTCAGTCTCTATGTTAGTAGGTTTTATGGCGTAATGTACGAAAACTAGCCGAATTGTAATGACTTTGAGACTACTAAAGTCCATGCTTTGAGTTCTTGAAATTTGCAATTTTTACATTTTGCCGAGGGCGTATTGACTCGTTGAGACAACTGTCAGCTAATCACACTAGCAATTGGGCTGGTATCATTTGGGTAGGCTAGTGGTATCGAGCTTACAACTTTAGGTTGTTCCGGCATTGCGCCCCACAGATTTTCGCCGCACGGAGCGGTACGAGTGCCTGATAGATGCCAAGGCACCATATTGGAGATTTATTACTATGACGAATATTGATTTGTTCAGCCAAGCTGAGCCAGAGCAGACTGCGCCCGCAAAGCCGATCGTGCAGCCCGCTGCCATGGCGCCGCTGTTTCAAGCGCCAGATCCAACTTTGGTGATTAGAAAGCCTAAGGTTTCTGACGAGGACGAGGAATACCGCCGTCCTCGGTCTAAGGGAAACCGTCGCAAAAATGTTGATGAGGTTGAAGCTAATCTTGAGCTTGAAGACGAGCAGTCCTCGCGTCGCAATCGAACTCGAAAAAATCGAAGTGATGAACGGGTTGAGGCGGACGATGAGTCAAAAAGCTCGAAACGTCGCACTCGGCGTAAAGCAGTGAGCTCGGAATCGGACGATGATCGCGAGCAAGAGCGCTCGGTTGAGGCAGTCGACGAAGATGAAGAACTTGGTAGCGGCAGCCGTCGTCGCCGTCGCCGCCGTACCCGTGTGGCTGATAATGATGCCGAGGTCGAAACGGCAGATGAGCGCGATCCTAAGGATGAAGTGACCGCGCTGAAAGGTTCTACCCGTCTTGAGGCTAAACGGCAGCGTCGTAAGGAAGGCCGTAAAGAAGGTCGTAAAAAGACTGTTGTAACCGAAGCGGAGTTCTTGGCGCGCCGGGAGTCAGTCGAACGATTGATGCTAGTGCGTGAGCGTGACGGCCTCAATCAGATTGCCGTGATCGAGGACGGTCTTCTAGTTGAACATTATGTTGCCCGTCGTGCCCAGACTTCTAAAGTCGGTAATGTCTATGTAGGTAAAATCCAGAATGTTTTGCCTTCGATGGAAGCTGCCTTCGTTGATATCGGCGAGGGGCGCAATGGTGTCCTTTATGCTGGTGAAGTCAACTGGGATATCTCGGATATGGCTGGCAAGCAGCGCCGGATTGAAAAAGCTCTTTCCTCGGGGGATTCAGTTCTCGTCCAGGTAACTAAGGATCCAATTGGTCATAAGGGTGCTCGTCTGACCAGCCAGATTACGCTAGCTGGACGTTACCTAGTGTTGGTTCCTTCTGGTTCCATGACTGGCATTTCACGCAAGCTGCCGGAAAAGGAACGCGTCCGTCTAAAGAAGATTCTGCGTCAGATTGTGCCTAAGGGCTTTGGTGTGATTGTACGTACTGCCGCAGAAGGGGCTACCGCTGAACAGCTAACCGCTGATGTGAAGCGCTTGGAAAAGCAGTGGCTCGAGATTGAGAAAAAGCAGAAGAAAAAGAAGGGCGCACCGTATATTGTCCGCTCGGAACCCGAGTTGGCTGTGCGTGTGGTCCGTGACATCTTCAATGAGGACTTCACAAAGCTAATTGTTTCTGGCGAAAATGCTTGGGAGACGATTAGCGAGTACGTCAAGGAACTTTCTCCAGAACTTGCCCCAAGGTTGGAAAAGTACGAGGGCGAGGAAGACATCTTTGCCAGCTACCGAGTAGATCAACAACTGGCAAAGGGAATGGATCGTAAGGCTTGGTTGCCTTCCGGTGGTTCTTTGGTAATTGACCGTACCGAAGCTATGACAGTGATCGACGTGAACACGGGTCGTTATACCGGTTCGGGTGGCACCCTTGAAGAAACTGTCACCAAGAATAACCTTGAAGCGGCAGAAGAGATTGTTCGCCAGCTTCGCTTGCGAGATATCGGTGGCATTATCGTGATCGACTTTGTTGACATGGTGCTCGAATCGAATCGCGACTTGGTTCTGCGTCGGCTAGTCGAATGCCTAGGACGAGATCGCACTCGCCACCAGGTTTCAGAAGTAACCGCCCTCGGTTTGGTCCAAATGACCCGTAAGCGTGTTGGTCAAGGTTTAGTTGAAGCATTCTCAACTGAATGTGAATGCTGTGGCGGACGAGGCTTCATCGTCCATGACAAACCAATTGAACGCGAACGCGATGACATCCTCGATGCTTTTGAAAAGCCTAGCAAACGCAATAAGAAAGAAAGCGCTAATGCGGCGAAAGCTAAAGCACGGGCAGAAGCCGCAGCTAAAGCCGAGCATGCCAAGGTGACCGCCGCAATGACAGCGATCGCTCAGGCCTCTTTGAAGTCGGAAGAAGCTGCAGAAGAGGCGCTCCAAGATGCGATTGCCGTGGTTGAGGAAGCCGCTGAAGAAATTATTGACACCCAGAATACTAAAAAGTCTGGGGTTAAAAAGTCGCGAGACGCGAAGCAGAAGACTAGCAAGAGCGATTCGAAAGCTAAGAGTGGCAAAAAGAAATCAGCGGCAAAGGGGGCTGAAACTGATGGCAGCGATTCACAGGTAGCAGCTCCAAACAAACAGGCTGCGAATGAACCTAGTAACGAAGTGACTGTGCCTAAAGCGCGCAAACGTCGTGTCGCCACCTCTGGCGGGGTCGTGACTACTGCCAGCACTTCAGGGCAAAACGCTGTTTCTGGAAGTGAGATTACTCAACCAGAGGCGGCCTCAGAAACTTCGGGTGCAAGTGCTACCCCTGAAGCAGAACGTGCCTTAGGGGAACTAGAAACTGCAGAAACTCGCCAAACTAAGGCAGCTTCGACCCGCAGTCATCAAGTTAGAGCAGTAGCTCCACGTCGGGCTCGTCGTCGGGTAGCAACTACCGAAGGGGTAGTGTCGCCCGATGTGAACCCTAGTGGTGAGGTACAATCTAACGAGTCTGAACAGCCAGAAGCTTAGGCTGAGGCTGAACAGAGATAAGAGATATCTAGTGTCTAATGCCACAGCCTTCTAGGCGACATTACGTCGTTAATAGTTGCCGAAAAGGTCAAGGTAGAGTACATTAGATACTCGGTGTTGAGAGAGAATTCGATTCTTCGACTTCCTTTCACCCAATGGTAAGTATTCGTTTTCTAAAAGAGATGAGCAGCAACGTGGTCTACGCGATTGTCAAGGCCGGCGGCCGACAGGAAAAGGTGTCCGTCGGTGATGTCGTCGTCGTCGACAAGCTGGCTGCTGAAGTTGGCGAAACTGTCGACTTCCAGCCGCTGATGTTGGTCGATGGTGACAAGGTCACCACCGGATCTAAAGAACTTGAAAAAGTCAAGGTTTCCGCAGAGGTTGTGGCCCCCGCTAAGGGTCCTAAGATTTCAATTATCAAATACAAGAACAAGACCGGCTACCGGAAGCGTATGGGTCACCGCCAGAAGCTTACGACGGTCAAGATCACCGCTATTGCGTGATCTTTCCTGACGAAAGAAAGGTAGTACCGAAATGGCACATAAGAAAGGTCTTGGTTCTTCCAAGAACGGTCGTGACTCGAACGCACAGCGCCTAGGCGTTAAGCGTTTCGGTGGTCAGCTAGTTGGCGCCGGTGAAATCATTGTTCGCCAGCGTGGCACCCACTTCCACCCAGGCCTAAACGTAGGCCGCGGCAAGGATGACACTTTGTTTGCTACCGCTGCTGGTGCAGTGGAATTCGGCAACAGCCGTGGTCGCCGTGTGGTGAACGTGGTTTCCGCCTGATTTTAATCAGCTAAAAGCTTGGGGGCGCGTGGCATTGAGCTACGCGCCCCGCTTTTATATCTTCTTTGATAATCTTTTTATCACGGCAGGTTAATCAACTTGCCATTGCTATTTTAAGGAGGCAAGATGGCCTCATTCGTTGATGCTGTCACCCTATTCGCGCAAGGCGGTAAAGGCGGGCACGGCTGTGCTTCCGTTCACCGTGAGAAGTTCAAGCCACTCGGTGGCCCTGATGGGGGCAATGGTGGTAATGGTGGTGACGTTTGGCTAGTGGTTGATTCGCAAGAGACCACACTTTTGCCTTATCATCGTTCGCCACATCAGCGTGCCGGTAACGGCCAGCCTGGCATGGGCGACTTCCGCCACGGCAAGAATGGGGAAACTCTTCGTTTGCCGGTTCCCGCCGGAACCGTGGTGAAAGACAAGAAGGGCAATATTCTTGCCGATCTTACTCGTGAAGGCGACTCTTTCTTGGTTGCTGGTGGTGGCCGTGGTGGCCTCGGTAATGCGGCCTTAGCATCCAGTAAGCGTAAGGCACCAGGTTTCGCACTGCTAGGTGAACCCGGTGACGAAGTTGAGGTGCGCATCGAGCTAAAGTCGGTGGCTGACGTGGCTTTGGTTGGTTTTCCCTCGGCTGGTAAGTCTTCTTTGATTGCGGCTTTGAGCTCAGCTCGCCCAAAGATCGCGGACTATCCTTTCACCACTTTGGTCCCTAACTTGGGTGTAGTCCAGGCCGGAGATGACCGTTATACCATTGCCGACGTGCCAGGTTTGATTCCTGGGGCTAGTGCCGGTAAGGGGCTCGGGCATGAGTTCTTGCGTCATATTGAACGCTGTGCAGTGATTGTCCACGTGCTTGATACGGCCACCTTGGAATCTGAACGCGATCCATTATCAGACTTGAAAACCATCGAGGCCGAACTAGCCCAGTACGAGGGCGACCTCGGCGAGATTGAAGGGTACGTACCATTGATGGAACGCCCTCGAGTGATTGTGTTGAATAAAGTCGATGTGCCCGATGGTTTGACCATGGCCAAAATGGTCGCCCCAGAGATCAGCGAATTGGGATACCCAGCTTTTGCCGTTTCTGCGGTTACGCATCATGGGCTGAAAGAACTCTCTTTTGCTTTGGCTAAGATGGTCGCCGATCATCGTGAGCAAGTATTGGCCGAGGCCGAGAATCCTCGCCCAGTCGTCTTGCGTCCAGATCGTCCGGCTCAACGTGATGAGATTACTGTCCGTACCGTTCAAGCTAATGGGGAAACTATTTTCCAGGTACGAGGCTCGAAACCAGAACGCTGGGTTAAGCAGACCGACTTTGCTAACGATGAAGCAGTTGGCTTCTTGGCTGACCGCTTGGCTAACGCGGGAGTGGAAGAACAACTCTTTGCCGCTGGTGCCACGCCTGGGGTGACTGTGGTGATTGGCCCGATTGATGGTGGCGTCATTTTCGATTGGGAACCAACCATGCAAACTGGGGCCGAGCTACTCGGTCGTCGTGGTACTGACTTGCGTTTGGAAGATTCTGGCCGTAAGACTCGTGCGGAAAAGCGCGCAGAATACTACGACCGGATGGATGCCAAGGCCGCTGCTCGTGAAGAGCTGTGGACTGAGCGTGAAGCTGGAGTCTGGACTGATCCAGATCGCGACTAGTAAGCGTTTCTAACGGCGTGTCCAGTCGCGAATGCGACATGGTAAAACTTTGTGGGGTAGCAACCGAATCTGGTTGCTACCCCACAAAGTTTTGGTCAAGAAATTAGATTATTGCCGAAACAGGGTTGTCTCCGGCAGCGGCCTCTCCGGGGTTTTCGTTGAGGTCAATCCACTGGGAACCAGCGCTGCCTAGAATTGCGGTCCAAACCTTGCCGTGGCCGTGTACTCGAGTCGACTGGGTTTCTTCGGTGTTGTTGTAAACGAAGATCTTGTTAGCCGAGGGGTAGTAGGCAACTTCAGTGTAGATATTGTCGCAATGCCAGTTGTTTTCAAAGGTTTGCTCGCGGTTCGCAGCCCAGTATAGTGCGCGGTGGAGCAGGCGTGAGTTTTCGGAGCTGTATGGTAGGCCGGAAAGGTAGACGGCTCGACCATGACCGTAGGCGTGTGCTGCAATCTGGACGGATCCGTCCTTCATAGCCAAGACCTTGGTGTTCTCATCGAGGGCGTAGACATCTCCGCCACCTTCACCGTCATCGAAGGCTTCGGCAAGATCAGCGGTGATGAAGTGGTCTGTTGTCACCTCATGGTACTTGTCGGTATTGAGGGTCAGGTGGGTTTCGCGTTCAACTCCAAGTACATCGGAGAGCTGGAGGAATGCGCCGTTTTGCTGGTAAGCAGAAGGCTCACCCACACCGATAAAGGCGCCACCGTCAGCTACCCATTGACGAATGGTGGTTACTAGCTGGGTATTACCCCAAGCAAGGTCACCACTGAAAGCGGTCCCGGCGCTACCAGCGTTAATCAAGACGCCGATTTCATCAGGGACGCCATTTTCGACGTCTTCGAAGGAGAGGAACTTGACCTCGAAGGGTAGACCCGCCAAGGATTCGATTACCCCAAGGTAGGTGTATATCTGCTTGTACCACAGGGCGTGTGCCACCATGTGGGTCTGCCAAGACCGAATCTTGCCCCAAGCGTTGAGCACACCAACAGTGAATGGGGCATCAGCTGGGCGGATGCCTTCGGATTGGATATGGATTTGCCGGAACTCTTCACAGATTTGTTCGACTCGATTAACGAAATCGGGGAACTGAACAGCAAGCGAAAGGTAGCCGCCGTAGCCCATACGATCGAGTGGGGAACGAACAATTGCTCGGCGTGCATCGAGCCATGAGCGGTTGGCTTCACCGATTGGGTCGCCCTCGGCGTTGAATACATCGGGGAAGAAGTAGGGGAGGAAACGACCTTCCGTGTACTTTACTCCGGGAATGTCACTGATCATACGGCAGGTGGCGGCCGAACCGACGGAACCGACCACGGCGTCCATCCCAATTTCTGGGAAGTATGGGCCATATGGTTCCATGCCGATCCAGTTGTCCCCTAGGAACATCATGGCTTCTTTACCGGCCTCGTGGGTGATCTTCACCAGTTCTTTTGCTTTTTCGGTTACGAAACGGTGAGTGAAGTCCATCCAGTCTAGGAACTGCGGTTTAGGACTACGGAAGGGGTTGTTGTAATAGCCTTCGTCTACGAAATCTTCTGGGGTTAGTTCGTAGCCGTAGACTTTGGCGAATTCGTCCATGGCACTTTCGCTGACCGAGGCCGAGTAACCGAACCAGTCAACAAACTTTTCTTTGCCCACATGGTTGAAGACCAAGGTGAAGTGGTAGAAGAAGGTGGTGAAGCGGACAACATCAACTTCGGGGTGTTCTAGGCACCATTGCTTGAGTGCGCTCTGCATATGTTCCCAAGTTTCGGGGATGCGCACATCGTAGGGCATTTCTTTGCAACGCTTCGGGTCTAGATGCCAGTCGTTGGTGATGTAGTTATACATCTGGGTTGAGTCCCACATTTGCTTGGCAAAGAAGTTGACGGTGTAAACGTGGCCGGGGATAGCTTCTGCTAGCTTGACATGCGAATCGTCGACAAGTGACCACTTGGAGGGGCTGATGGTTTCACCGGTGGTGCGGTCAATGACCTGCCACATTTTGGTGACGTCAACGTCGGTATCGGGGCTGACTTGTTGGGCGAAGTAGCCGTCCATTACGTCAATGACTAGTTCGCCCTCGGTAAGGGCGGGGATGCGCTTACTCATCAGGTAGAAATGAGTGCGGTCGAGTGGCCTTGATTTCGCCCAGTCGTTGTCGCCTCGGGCGGGGAAGTAGGTGGAGTAAACCTTGGCGAAAAGCTCCGAGGCAACTGCGGGTAGTTCAGTACCATCAGAGTTGCGAACAGCATCTGCCCCGAGACGTTCCATCAGTTCTTTGATTTCTTCGTCCATGCCAACTTCGATGGGCAGGGTTACGCGGCCTTTTTCGGTCATTTTTTTCCTTTACTTGTTTTGCTCGGTTGGCATGGCAATTTTGACACCTGCCAAGTGTAGGTTCTGATAGATTTCGGGTTGTGCCCCTGGGCCTAGTAACAGTTCGTCCACTTGGTCATGCCCACAGATGCGGGCGAAGGCACTTTTGGCGGCTTTGGTGTGGTCTGCGACGGCGATTACTTTTCGTGCTCTTTCGATCAGTAGCTGGTTGATGGCTGCTTCCTCAGCATTGTGGGTGTAGTAGCCATCATCAAGACTAATTGCATCTACTCCAAAGAAGGTTACGTCAATATTGATATGAGGCAAAATTAGGGTGGCAAGCGGGCCGACTAGTTCATATGAGCGAGTGCGGGCGACCCCACCGGTGCAGACGACGCGGATATTTGATCGCACCGTAAGATCGTTGGCAATGTTGACTGCATTGGTCACTACGGTGACTGGGTGCAACTGATAATGCGAATCTTGATCGGAACGGATCCCTAATTCGTGGGCGAGTTCAGTCATAGTAGTACCGCCATTGAGGGCGATGGTTGACCCTGGTTCGATGCGGTCCACCGCAAGCGAAGCGAGGGCGCGTTTTTCGTCCCCTTGTCGGCTAGTGCGGTACCGTAGGGGCAGATCACCCGTAGAGGTATTAGCTCTAGCCCCGCCTCGAGTTCTTGTAATTAGTTGTTGGCGGGCGAGGGCGTCAAGGTCTCGGCGAGCAGTTGCCCCAGAGATATGGAGAGCGGCAACTACATCGTCAATGGTAATGGAGCCACGTTCGATGACAAGATCAACTAGTTTTCCTAGCCGTTCGGAACGATTCATCATGCTCCTTTGCATTGATTGTCTAATCATCACTTAGGCGAAAAGTATATAACAAAAAAGTGATTGAAGGTGATAGAAAGCATGTTAAACTGAGCAGAAGAAATGAACATAATGGGCAGTCGTCCTCGGCGGTGATTGCTACACGATTCGCACTAGCGCATTGGAGGGCTAATGTACACCTTGGGAATCGACGTTGGTGGTACCACAATCAAGTCTGCTCTAGTTGATCCGGCAGGTTCCTTGTTGGCCAAAAAACGAACTCCCACTCCCAAGGGTGCTGAGCCTTTGGCCCAGACGGTGGCGCAAATTGCTAGGGAATATGAAACTTTAATCCATGATGGCGAGCTGCACGACTATCGCGGAGTGGTGGATGAAACTCGGGTGCGTCATACCGTCGGGGTAGCTGTTCCCGGTGTAGTTGATGAAGAAGCAGGTTGTGCAGTCTTGTCAGTCAATTTGGGTTGGGAAGACGTGCCGATGGCAGAGCTTTTGCAAAAAGAAATTGGCCGTCCAGTGGTGCTGGGTCACGATGTTCGTTCTGGGGCGTTGGCTGAGTCGATTTGGGGGCAAGCTGGCCCAAACACGGTTTTCCTCGCGATTGGCACGGGGATCGCAGCAGGCGTGATTCTGGATGGTAAACCACGAGTCGGCCGGGGATGGGCCGGTGAAGTCGGACAGAGCATTATTCACGATCCTTTTAATCCTTCTCAGCGGGTGCCGATGGAACAGATTGCGTCGGCAGCCTCGATCGCTCGCCGCTTTCTGGAGCGGACCAGTTATGATTCGATCGATGGGGCCCGGGAAGTATTTGAGTTAGCGGCGAAGGGTAACTCGGTAGCAAAGCAAGTAATCGATGAGGCTTGTGAAGCTTTGGCAGACAGTGTGGTTTCTGCGGTCAGTTTGCTCGGTCAGGTCCGTATCGTGATTGGTGGGGGATTGGCCGAGGCCGGTCCAGACTTGATTAACCCTTTGCGTCAAAAAGTTAGGAATCGTATCGGGGTTTTGCCTGAGCCGGAAATTATTGGTGCCAAACTGGGTTCTTGGGCGCAAACCCGAGGGATTGCGTATGCCGCCATGAGGCAAGAACTCGGTCTTTCCTGGTAGACGCAAGCTGCCTTCCAGGTGTATTTTAGGGGTTAGCTTTTACTTTCAGAGAGGATAGTTATTATGCCGTTAGTCGATCTTGTTTCCGTAGCTAAATCAGCTAAATCGCAGGGTGTTGGTTTAGGAGCTTTCAACGTGGTGCTCTTAGACCACGCTGAAGCTTTCGTCCGAGCTGCAGAAGCGCTTGATGTGCCTTTGGTACTGCAGCTTTCCCAAAATGCGGTGAAATACCACGGAGCTCTAGAACCAATTGGTGAGGCCATTTTGGCCTGTGCTCGTGGAGCGAAGGTGCCGGTGGTTGCCCACCTAGACCATGCTGAAGATGTCGATTTGTGTCACCGGGCGGTAGAACTTGGGTTTACTTCGGTAATGTACGATGGTTCTAAACTTCCAGATGAACAAAATCGTGAAACAACTGCGGAAGTCGTGAAGTGGTGCCATGAACGCGGAGTCAGTGTGGAAGCTGAGCTGGGCGAAGTTGGTGGCAAGAACGGGGTGCATGATCCTTCCGCGCGTACGAGCCCAGAGGATGCTGCTAAGTTCGTTGCCGATACTGGAGTGGATTTATTGGCAGTGGCAGTTGGCTCTAGCCACGCTATGACCACTCGTGGGGCTAAGCTCGACAATGAATTGATTCGCCAGATTGCCCAGGCAGTCCCAGTACCGTTGGTATTGCACGGTTCTTCTGGAGTGTCAGATGAAGGTATGGCTGAAGCTATTCGCGCCGGAATGACCAAGATTAATGTCTCTACTCACCTCAACGTGGTCTTCACCCAGGCCGTGCGCGAGTTCTTGGCGGAAAGTCCAGACGTTGTCGATCCGCGTAAGTACTTCAGGGCAGGTAATGAAGTTGTGGAAGCTGAAGTGAAACGCTTGTTGAACTGGTACAACGAGGTCTAAGGACAGCGTTGATGACCAACTCACCAGCGAAGAATGCTACCGAGACCGCCCTCGGCCAGACTTGCGACGAAATCGGAGTGGGGGCAACCATCACCGAAGGTCAAAACGCTGAGGGCAGACCGGTAAAGCCAACTCGCAAACGTCGTATTGGCGTGATGGGTGGTACCTTTGATCCGATCCACCATGGGCACCTAGTGGCTGCCTCAGAAGCTCAAAGTGCGTTTGAATTAGATGAAGTGATTTTCGTGCCGGCGGCTGTTCAACCATTTAAAGCTGGACGTGAGGTGACTTGTGCCGAACATCGTTATCTCATGACGGTTGTGGCGACTGCCGCAAACCCAACTTTTTCGGTATCTCGCGTAGATATTGACCGAGGTGGAACCACCTACACTATTGATACATTGACTGATCTTTTTGCTGACCGGGATGAGGTCGAACCGTACTTTATTACCGGTGCTGATGCCTTGGCGCGAATCCTCGAATGGAAGGATGCTGATAAGCTGTTGGAGATGGCCCAGTTTGTTGGTGTAACTCGACCGGGGCATAAGTTGTTGGACCCCTCGGGTGGAATGGGTAATGTCAAATTGTTGGAAGTGCCGGCGATGGCGATTTCTTCCACAGATTGTCGTGAACGAGTTCGGGAAAACAAACCGGTTTGGTATCTAGTACCTGACGGGGTAGTGCAATACATCAAAAAATACGGTTTATACCGTTAGATACCAGTAATACCGGTAAGATGAATACGAATCATTAAATAAAATTTGAGGGGTAATAGTGGCAGTTTCAGAACTTGCATTAGATCTAGTTCGTAAAGCAGCTTTGAAAGCGTATCAGAGGGGCGCCTTAGAGCCGGTAGCACTTGACGTGTCTGAACGAGTCTTTCTCACAGACGTATTCTTGGTGTTGTCAGCCGACTCCCAGCGAGGGGTAAAAGCAGCAGCTGATGCCGTTGATGAAGCGATGGTTGCTGAAGGTATTCGCCCACTACGTCGAGAGGGTGCTGACGCAGCAAACTGGGTATTGATGGATTACGACCACTTTGTGGTTCATATTTTCCTCGATGAGCAGCGTGAATTTTATGGTTTGGAACGACTCTGGGGTGACTGCCCTAGTGTCGACCTGCAACTACCAGCCGAGCGTCCAGCAGAAGCAAAAGCTGAGCCCGAAGAAGTTAACACCATTATTGGGCTTTAGTGTTGTGTTGGGTGTCACATCAAACTGGTTTGCGAAGAGTGCTGACGATCAGTAAACTATTATTCGTTGCTTGAGAGTGGCACCCGATAAATGGGGCTATGGCGCAGTTGGTAGCGCGCTTCCATGGCATGGAAGAGGTCAGGGGTTCGAATCCCCTTAGCTCCACCAACTAGATGCTGGTTTGGATACAATCCAAGCCAGCATCTTTTTTCATGCCCGAAAGTGGCTTATTCCTTGTAAATACTGGGTTTTGTGGGGGAGTGGGGTGGCAGGTGAGAGCGCTATATTAGTGGCTTTGTGGGGCGTTTGTGGGGCCTGGCGAGGGTTCGGATGTCGGATTTAGACGGCTCGTGGATTGGGCGTCAAAAGGTATAGGCCAACGTCAAAAAGTATGGGCTGGCGTCAAAAGGTTTAGATGTAGCGTCAAAAGGTTGAGCCGGGGGCGTCGAAAGGTTCGGTGAATGGAACCTGTCCGGTTCCTCCCCCTCCTTGGGAGCGTTCCATGTTGATAGCCACAAGGAATTCGTGACTTATGTGGATGATGTGCATGCACACCGAGCCGACGGACTGCTAACCGAAGACCGCCAGTTCGTCCTCACCACCGCCACCCAACGAGACATCAGCCTGGCACTACCTCAACGATGGCACTTCTGATGGGAGAGCAAGACTGGTCGGTAGCGCTGTCTTCTAAGTCTTCCTGGGGCCTCTCGTGGTTGAGGCTCCAGTGAACTGAGTCAGCCATTTGGCGGATTATTTGTTCGCGCCGGATGGCGTTTTCCAAGAATTTGTCGTGGATGAGCGCTTGGGCTTCATGGTGGTCAGGCATAGCATCAATGATGGCGTCCATACCGATGAAGCGGAGGGAGTTATTTAGCCATGTTGCGCGTCGTTTTCAAGAAGCCAAGCAGAGAGAATTTCAAGGAGGTCTGGTCGTAGCCTGTCATACGCTTCGACGAGTTGGTCGCCTTCAAGCGCTGCTCGCAATTCGCGGATCTGATTGCCGGATTTGTGCTCATAGCCTTGTGGGTGTGCTCACATGCAACTAACACAAAAAGATGGGTCTCTATTCGTCCAGTTGACGAAGTGCAGGTATTACGTCTTTCTAACATTTCAGGTTGACAATGGCGAAGGCTCGCAGTAGCACGCATGAATCGTCACTAGATCATGTTAAGTTTCAATGAAGAGATAAACGATGAATAACAAACGACGCACATTTCTCGCAGCTGCCGTTGCGGCGACAATTACCCTAGGCGGAGCCTCTATGGCATTCGCAGAAGATATTCTCGGCGGGAATTGGTACTACGGAACTAATTATGCCACCGGGAATGCATCGTCTTCTTTTTACCACTCCACGTCCCATCACTGGACTTCGATTGGAACTTCTAGTGGGAAGTATGCTCGCGATGAGGCTGGTGCAGGAAACACTGCTAGCACTTGGTTGTGGCGAACCCCTGGATCATCTGTAGAGTTTAAAGCTGGCGCCAACGGGTATACTAAAACTCGGTGATCTTAATCGTTGATCTAACATGATTGTTTGATTAATGAAACGATTAGTCCAAGTCGTTGGTGTATTCCTCGGGATAGTAGTTTTCGCCCTCGCATTTTTAAGGGCGGTTCAGCTAGAAAATATGCTTCCCTTAGGAGCTAACGATGTTGGCTACATCAATTTTCAGCATTCCACACTCACAGCTCAGCAGATTGATGAAGGGCTATCCAAAGTTAGTGCTGATGCGGGCTTAGAAGTTCTGCAACTATCAGGTACCACTGGGACGCGGGAAGTGAAGATTATTTCTCGCGGTGCTAACCAGCCTGCAGCTCAGGTATCTCTTGCCTGGTATCGCCCCGTTAAACATGGGACGCTTCTTCCAGCTGCCGCCGTCCCCAATGCTCCCCACAGTGGAATATATGCGCTGAAAGGTTCCAGTACCGCTCGGGCAAGCTTTGAAAAATGGCTGAACAGTATTGGTGCTGTCAATACCTGGGAGCGCTTCACGGTTTTACAAACCTATTTCCTGCCCCTGGCGTATCAGGGGGTTTTAATGATCTTTGGGGTCGCGGCTCTGCTTGTTTTGGCCGCGATTTTTGCATGGTTTGTGGCCTTGGCGCGCTCCCGTGTAATCAGACTATCTGCAGGTCATTTCCGACGCGAAATTATTTTTAGCGATAATCGTAGGCTGCTAAAGCTTCTTGGCTACCCGTATATCTTCACCCTAGCGGGGTGTTTACTAGGATTTGCTGCCTACCGTCCGAGTTTGGTGCTACAGCTGATAGTACCGGTTGTGGCGCTATCGGGTTTGGTTTTCTTACTACTAAGTAGTGCTGCCACAGTTATTTCTTTACTGACGTTTCCCAAAGTAATTGATTGGGTTGAAAGAAAACCTCTAGTCGGCAGATTCTCTACTATCGCGGGCGTATTTTGTGCCGCTGCGATCATACTTTCTACCGCGTTGACACCACTAACTTACCGTGCACTGCTGGTTTCTAGAGAGAACGAACTGGCGGCCCAGCAGGCTATGCAACTGCCTGAACGATATTCAGTAAGTTTTGGTGGAATCGTAGATGAAAGCCGCGATTACGACCCGCACGTGTCTTCTTTTGCTGCCATGGCGAGAGAAAAAGAAAAGGCAGGAGAGCTGGTTTTAACTCGACAAAAACACGTCCTCCCAAGTGAGATGCCTTTATTGTCTAAACAGGGATACCAAAGCGTAGTAACCCTAAATTCCCAGGCTTTCCAGGATTTACAAAACGTCCAGGGAGGCTGTAGTTTCCGCGTTGCGAGTGAAGTTTCTAAAGACTCGTCGCTAGTTACAGAAATCCTTGATGCGATACTTTTGTCACCAGATAAAGTTCGGGAGTTAAAGTTCTATACTTGCCCGATCGATGAACCCACCATTGCGGTAGAAAATCAGGGAATCTATGCGTTAGCTCATCAGCCGCTGGTAGTGGTTGTGCCCGGAGTAGATGCGTTAGCTTACGAAGGTATGATCATGGGCTACGCCACGAATGGGTCAATCATTTTTTCCAACCCTAAAGCGGTAATCCAAGCGGCCAGCCAGTTCGGTCTGAACCTTACCGCTGATAGCACCAAAGATACTGTCAGTGTTTACGCTGAAGACCAGCATCTTGGCTATCTGGTTAATCTATTGTCTATAGTGGCCCTGTTTATCATGATGCTGTTAACGATATACACAAGCGCGAGCATCATGACAGCTACTAAAATCCGTAGTTTCTTCCCGTTATTCTTAGCTGGTCGTGCTATCAGTCAGTTGCTGCGCTGGAATATCGCTGTAGATATGGTTTTCGTCCTCCTAGGCGTTGGGGCAGCTGTGGCGCTGTCCTGGATTATTGAGATACCCACACCATATTCCCTGATTTTGTTAGTTGCCTGCTGGTTGATGCTCGGTACGGTAACGATCCGGCATTTTGTTTTAAAAAATGCTCTACATAACCAGGCCTACCGGAAAGGATAGTCGTGGAACTAAGAATCGATAACCTTGGGATTAAAGTGGGGAACCGCCAGCTTCTTAGCGGCATTAACTTTTTGGCTGCTTCCGGTGACCTGGTGGGCATTATTGGTCCCAGTGGGTGCGGGAAAACCACTCTGTTAAATACCTTGGGCTTACTGCTGCCTATCTGTCAAGGCAAGGTTTTTTATAATCGAGCCGACATAACCCAGTGGTCGCAACGGAAAATTAGCCTTTTTTGGCGTAATCATGCCGCGTTCGTGATCCAAGACGCTGGGATCGATGAGGACGAAAATCTTGCCTACAATGTCAGTTTGAAAAATGGTTTAAGAAGAAACCGGGCCGACGCCCCACTTTGCAGCGCCTTGGAAGTGGTTGGGTTGGGAGGACGCGCTGATGAAAGCGCACGCATCCTCAGTGGCGGAGAGCATCGCCGGCTAGCAATCGCCCGTGCCATATACCGAAAATCTGATGTGATCTTTGCGGACGAGCCGACCGCTTCCCTAGATGGTGAGAACCGGCTTCATATCCAAAACCTGCTCGCTGCGGAAGCAGAACGTGGCGCGCTGGTGCTAATCTCCACCCACGACCAGGAACTCGCTAAGGCTTGCACCAAAATTCTTGACCTCAGCCAGCACGTTTCTCACTAAACGCAAGGAGCTCATGAAGTACGCCTTTGAGAGCAAGTTTGCCCATGATGGAATGCCCTGTGGCGGGTTTTCCCTTGTAAATGCTGGGTTTTGTGTGGGAGTAGGGTGGTGGGTGAGAGTGTTGCCGCAGTGGCCTTGTGGGGTGTTTGGGCTTCTATGCCCCCTGCAATTGAAATCAAAAAAGCCCATGAAACCACCGGCGCTGCTGTATCTAGATAACATGTATAAACGTAATTTTAGTTACTAATACGCGCTAGCTTAAAAACTTTCAAAGTAGGGCAAAATTCCTAGCAGTTGAAGTAGAGCTAGTAAAGTAACGAATACTGCCGCAATCCCCAAGATAAGTTGCCAGCGTAGGTTCCATTTAGTCAAACGCCAACGTTGATACAAAGTGCGTTTCCGTCCGGTTTTTTTATCTGAAGCATCAGGCATTTCAAGCCAAAAAATGCCGCAGAAAAATACCGCTAAACAGCCAAATATCATGAGCTCAATAATTAGCTTCAACATATCTAGTGGCTTCCTCTAGATTCGACCATGTTGAACGTCTATTTTGGTCATGTCCATAAGACTTTTTGTTCCGATCATGTCAGCAATAGAATTTCCTCTATATCTCAAGAAGTTTAGAGTATTAGTTCCTGCTTTATGAGATATAGATCGTCGGTATGTTTCCTTGAGACTTCGCATAGATTTTACATTATTTGCAAAAATTCATACTTCTCTCGCAAGAGACAAGAAACGTTCATTGTTTGCCCTGCCAAGCCTGGTTCAAGCACGAAGCAGATTTTTTTGGTTGATCCCTTAGAGATCAACAGAGTAACGAAGATGAGCACCAATAACACCGGCAATGAAATTATGGATCTCAGCTAGGTTGCAAAAGACCTCGTAGCGCAATGAGGTAATCAAAGAACAACTACGAGCGGGCTAATAAGAGGAAACATACACAAAATGCCTAGGAGTTATTGCGGAATAGGTGAATGACAGTCGTAATAGCCAAAAGACAAATTGCAAATAGGCCAATCAAAAATAGGGGAATACCAAGGATCCCAAGTTCGTTAAAGCCCTGATCCTCGTATAGGAAAATACCAACATTTGCCATGGAACCAAAACCGAATGAATAGGCCCACATCGATAAGCTAAAACCTGCTTCAAAGACCCATGGGATTAGTCGGATTAGATAGATCAAATTGAGTAAACCATAACCGATAAGTGCTTCGGAAAATAGGTCGATATGTCCGCCAGTGGCCGTCAAATATGCGGCGCAACCGACGAATGCAGGGGCCAGTTGAATCCCTAATACTCCACGGGTAGCTGCACTGAGCGGACTGCCAGTTCGAAGTCGATGCAAAATGCTAGCTTCCAGACTGATCCATGAAAAGATACCTGCGCCAAAAAATAACATGGCCCAATGTTGTTGATGCAATACTCCGAGTGCCATCGTGCTAGCGAAGGGTGAAGCCACACTGGGGAGATAAATAATTGGGGTAGTAGCCTCAATAGTATGCGTGCCACGCCATAGGCCAGCAGCCCGATATGCCGCAAACAGTAGTTGGCCAACTATCCCTACAAACATCATTATCTCTGCCGCAAAATGTTGCCTTGGAAAAAGCGCGATTCCCATCAGGATAGTCGTGATAGGAATTAGGCTAATGAAACAGCACTGGATAATATTGCCTAGTTCTTGTTTTGCTACGCAGGAAAAATAGACCCACTTATAGAGGTAACTAACCATTAACACAGCCCAAATAACCGCGGCAATAGACAAAAATATCTGAGAATAAATTATTGGAATAGAAAGAGCTAAAGAACCGTGCCGGAAAGCCAAGCCGCCACTAAGCATCCCTAAGGCAATACTGAAATAGTTTACTGGCAAACAAAAGGCATTAGCCTCGCAAGAGTCGTTACCACAATGCTCTGAATCAAGCCTATCTTTTAACATACAAATCACTAGTTCTATTAATCAAAGGGACAAAAAGTAATACGGTAACCAATCGAGAAAAGCTAAAGGAAACCTTGCTGTATTCTAGGCACCACTTGATGATTCGTAAAGCCGGACAGGTTCAGATTAAGTAGCTTTGCAAACAATGACAGTTCACTGTTGGGATTTGCTGTTTTCACCTGGGTAAAGATGCGCAGGACATTTGCAGTTTTTCGCGCAGTCTAGGCTGGTTGTATCCGTGCATAAAAAGGTCTGGTGCGGCGAACCAAAATCTCCACACCAGACCAGTGCAAGTTTTAGCGGAAACCCAAAATTCTAGATGAAAATTGGGGCCTTTTCAGAATCCGGTATCTCCTCGTCCAATGCTGTCGCCATACGACGCCAGACAAAGACAATCGCCAGCAAGGTAATCAATGCAGTTAACAAGCCAACCAGGTTGCTGCCAGTGGCTGCTAGGACCACGTAACCAGTGAGCGATGCTGCCATACAAGTGAGCGCGTAAGGCAACTGGGTGCGAACGTGGGTAATCAACGAGGACGAAGCGCCAGTAGCGGACAAAATGGTGGTATCCGAAATCGGGGAACAGTGATCGCCCATTACCGAACCGGCCAAGACTGCGCCAATGGCTGGGATCAAATACTCAGGTGCATTGACATGAATAATCAAATCGCCGGCAATCGGAATCAAAAGACCGAAGGATCCCCAAGAAGTACCAGTGGAGAACGACATGAGGCAAGCGGCAATGAACATGACCGGGATCAACCATTGCGGGGCCAAGTGCGCGGTTTCTACCAATGAACCTAGATACTTACCAGTGCCTAGAGCCGAGATCAAAGAGCCCAAAGCCCAAGCCAAAAGCAAGATAACTACTGCTGGAAGCATAGAACGGGCACCCTGGACCACACCACGACCAAAAACCTTAGAGTCAAAGGTCTGGTTATTACGAGTCTCCGAGAAGTAAAGCAACAAGGCAGCAAGCAAACCAGCAAGGCCACCAATCATTAGCGACTCAGTCACCAAAGTATTTGCCAGCATATCCATCAAAGTCCAAGATTGTCCTTCAATCCCACCGGTAACCAACATGGCTCCAATCACGCCCACAATCAAAGCGATGAAAGGAACAACCAGGCTACGCATCTTGCCTTCAGGATGCACCGGAAGGTCATCGCCCAACTCACCTGGGATCTCATCGTTCGGGCTATAAGTTTCGCCCTCGCGAATAGCGCGACGTTCCTCGGTACGCATAGGACCAAAATCGATCCCAAAACTAATCATTAGTAGCACCATCAATACAGCGGTGATCGCATAGAAATTAGTAGCTGCAGCACCCAAGAAAACGGTAACTTCACTTTGCTGGAGGCCGGCCGCCACCACGATTGGCGCGAGAAGACCAATAATTGAGGCGCCCCACGAGGAGAACGGTGCCAAAACCGCTACAGGTGCCGAGGTAGAGTCAATAATGTAGGCAAGCTTAGCGCGCGAGACATGGTATTTATCAGTAATTGGCTTCGCTACCTGGCCCACGGCCAAAGCATTGAAATAGTCATCAATAAAGATCGCGATACCGAGGATGGCAGCCAAGAACTGGGCTCCCTTACGATTCTTGATTTTGCCTGCAGCCCACTCGGACAGAGCTGCAGAGCCACCTGACATCAAAATTAGAGCAGTGATAACGCCAAGAATAATAAGGAACAACAGAATATAAATCTTATCTGTGTTCAAAGCTCCATCGGCATAAAAAATACCAAAAAAAGCGCCCCAAATTTCTTTCAGGGTGCCAAGAGGTGACAAGTTTGCAACCAAAGCCGCAGCTGCCACAATGCCAATACCGAGACTTAAAAGAACTCGGCGGGTAACAATCGCCAAAATAATGGCAACCAGCGGTGGAACCACCGTTAAATAAGGGTATGCCTCAAGCACAGTCTACTCCTATCTTTGTATTAATGTGATAACTTATCGTCAATCTTGCCTTCAAGCAAGCTT